>NZ_JBOBEW010000001.1:0-925254 GCF_050589245.1 Endoryza foliicola
TGGCTTCCAGCGGTATAGGAGCGGTTTGGCATCAACATCCCGAACGGATAATAGTCGCTGGCACTGTTGATATCCGCTAGATACGAGTCTACGGTTGAACCTCCGGCGCTTACCTGCTGTCTGCGATCGGTGATCGTAACCAGCACATTTCCTAAATGATTGCTTAATTCAAAGAGCTTTTCTCCTCTAGTAAAATAGCGTTTTATAAAGTTACCAAATTCATTTGAATTCACCTTCACCACAGAATCTATGTCATTATGTCGGGTAACCATGCCCAGTCTGCTACTTCCGTACAAATGGGTTTCCATGAGCTTCAACGTCGTATCTGTACCCACCGTTCTCACATATACCGCCATTACATTCCCACTGGCATCCCTTACATAAGCCGTCGTATCCGCGGCCGTCATTTTCAATATACGGTTGCCCGATGCATCGTATTTGTACGAGATCGTTGCTCCGCCCTTTGTAATCGTACTGATCTTGCCGTATACATTCCAACTGATATTGGTAATGTTCTCAGAACCATCCGCTATCAAATTACCAATGGCGTCATATTGATAGTTATTGTCATTCTGCCCCGTCTTAATATCGCTATAGGCTGCATTGTTCGCAGCAGCGTCTACCACCTTGTGCAGCTTATTGGTACCTGCCGTATAGCTATAGGTCATGTTGTCCATGGTAGTGGCACCCGGTGCACCGTTTCTCAAATAGGTCAAGATATTACCATTCGGATCGTAACTCACCCGCTCCTTATACGCTTCTTGCTGGGTTAGGGCGTAGTTTGTGTTTCCAATGGCCAACCCATCGAATAGGTCCATCGATACAATTCTGTTCAGTTGATCGTACTTGTAATTGTACACCTTCGCTCCTCCCCCTAGTACCGGAATATTCACCGACATGGCCGCAATATTTCCATTGTACAAAGGTGCCGCACTAGCGCCCAATTTGCTGATGATGGAACCGGCTGCAGGTGCATAGCCAATGGCTCTATAGTCGCCTTCGTAATAGTTCAAGCTATATCCAAACACATCCTGTGCCACGGGGAAAGCCTCTGTAGAATCCGTTCCATTGGTAAAGGTTCCTGATTTTACAGGGTTTACCGCTTTGATCCAACCCTGCAGTGTATACACAAAATCCAAGCCTTGTACACGCAGTTTACCCAATTCCGTTCTTGCCAACGGCCCGTGCTTGTAGTAATTGTAAGCGGCCTCTCGTTCCGGGAAAATAGCCAGCATCACCGAGTCGCGGCCACTGACTACTTCTATTAGCTTATTCTCCGCATCGTACTTATAGCGGTGGTGGTATTGATCAACCGGAGTAATCCACTTCGCTAGAACAGAGTCATAATAATCGGGCTGATACGTCACTTGATTCACCTTGCCACTCACCAAATCATAGAAATAAGCAATCTTTTTGAAGCGATTGTTCTTATTGTTCATGATATTTTTCACAGCACTGGTGCTTCCAAAATCTTGCACCAAGGTATCAACATTACCATGAATATCATAAGTATAATAAGAGGCAGCCGCCGGAGTCATATTGGTCAACTGTTGAGCCGTATCATAGATCTCGGTATAGCTCACTCGGTTGCGTAGGTTCTTTTGAACCACCACATACTTACTTAAGTTCGGATTAGCTACATCATAGGTAGTCTTGGTAATTTGAGACTTCGTACTGCTGGCATTTACCACCCAAGTATTAAGAGAAGAGGGGCTCTTACTCGTACCATTGACCATTACAGTGGAAGCAGAAAGCTGTCCTACCTCACTAATTCTACCCAAGCTATCGTAGAGCGTATAACTGTACACATTGGTGCCCCCTATAGCCTTTTGTTTGGCATTCTGACTCACCACCAGTCTTCCCAAGGCATCGTACCAGAACTCACTCATACCACCATCAGGTGTTTTTTGAAGCACTACTTGGTTTAAGCTATTGTAATTATAGCGCGTCACCAAACTGTGAGCAGGCACCAACACCGTACCATTCGCACGGGCTGTTTTAACGTTGTTCAAGAAAGTAGTAGAATAATCCGGATTTACCCCTTTAGGCGGAACAGTTTTTATAAGATTACCTGCCTGATCGTAGTAGTAAAGGGTGAAGTGGTAGTCAAACATCGACTCCTTCAATTCCATCGTCTCAGATACACTCGTAGCTGTTGACATATAAGAATCGAAGAAATTATCTAAGGTTTGCTGCTTGATTACATCAAACAATAACCCTGCTGTAGCGCCTGCTTTCTCCCTAGTAACTGCGCATTTAGAAACTTTTGGAATATAGGCCGAGTCATAAAGTTTGGTAGATGTAAAGCAGATCTTTGTTGGAATCACAGGTGGAGCATTGGTATTAGCTGTCACTTGTGTTCCGAGTAGATCGAATCTGCCTACGTCGCAAGGATTGTTACTACTGGTCCTCAAATTTGCCATGTCTTGCCATGTAGTCTCTAGTCCTGTCTTAAAATTCACATACTTCTCAAACAATACATTGATCGCAATAAGAGAGTCTGATAAATTTTCGGAATAAAAATTTGGCCGCTTTGATACACGTAAATAGAAGCTATCCTCAAGTGCTTTAAATTCGGTACAGGTATAGCATTTACGACTCAAGCTATCAAATCCGCAGACTAACGGAATGGGCAGTGTAAACAAAGTATCTACCGGTATCGAATAGGAAGACTCAAGATTTCCTGAACTACCAATCTTCATATAGTAGGAACCACACTGCTGAAGGGTTTGATATAAAGCTACTGAAATGGTGTCTCTGTATAGCGAATCAAGGTATCGATTTATTTTATACAAATTTGCTGTGTCGGATGTGGGTCTATTCGCTGCAATCATTTCTAATTTCAAGGCAGCAAAACGTCCGCAATTACATGAGTCGATACTAGAAACCAATACCGGGGCAACACTTCTGTTGACGCCGTGAGGTCTTGGGAATCCGATATTGTAAGGGTTACAAACAAAACGTGAAGAACCAAGTCCAAGGCTATCAAAAACAAAGTCGACAGCTTTTTCAAAACTTAAATAGGTTGCGCCTGCTGTTTTAGAAGGTGCTACAGTAGAAGCTCCATTCGGGTTGGAAGCATCAGTTCCACGTTGACATACATCCAACAACTTCGCTGTAATACTATTCAAAACAGCTTCCTTCTTCGTTTGATCATAGGATGCTAAAGCGGGGCATTGCAATAGTGCTGTTCTCCACATGTCAATATAACTGGCACATTTATTAGTTAAATCATTTGCAGCAGTTGTAACTGAACTCGGAATGCCAGCAGGGCTGGTAATGGTTGCCCAAGAGCCAATGGAATAACCAGGATTAGCCTTATCAATTAAATTAAAAGACTGCTGTCTATTATTGACAAAATATACTCGGTACTGTAAATTAATAAGAGAATCTGTAGCCGAAATAGGCTTGGTTTCGCTGATCTTTTTGTTGATCAGGTTTAATCTCTCTTCTAAATACGAACTCTTAAAATTACCCCAAGCTTCTTCCTGCAACGTATTTGTAAGTAGCACCGTAACACCGGAAGCAATCGTTAAACTAGTTCCCACGGTGGCCATCGTTTTAGGCATATTTCGATAGCAGAGACCTCTTGAAGCAGTGTCTTTCTTTACAGCGCAACCAACCGCATTTCCATATGCTACTTGCCACATACTCCAACCATTCTTCCAATTACTTGAAACGTAATTGCTCATGGTAGTTGCATCTGTTGAAGATGCGATGTTGGTAAAAAATGGATCAGAAGGAAATGGGTTGAAAGCAGATTTTAAATTGTTAACACTATCATGAAAATTAAAGGTCGCTTTCAAATTATCCTGCGCATATTTTAAACGTTGGTACTCAGGATGGTATTCGATCAAGGAATTAGACCATGAATTATAAAAAGCATCTTCAAACTGATCTTGAGTCATGGTGCTAAGTGCCGCACTGTCTATCTTCTCATTAAGCCCCTTGTAGTCTTTATACTTAAAATCAACCGCGCCATTGTTTTTAGGATACTTATAGTAAGGTTTTCGGTTGGAACCGGTAGCATAAAAAGTTGAGAAAATATTAAACTGTTTATCTAAATCGTTGTCCACCGTTTTCTTGGCATACTGACCACTATAAGGTGCCATATCAGCCAACATCATCTCCTTAATTTGATCCAAATAAGAAGAACGATTTGGGTTAAAGATCAAACACGCAGTCGAATCTTCTACATATTGACTCCGTAATTCGATAACTAAGTCGGGCTTCAAACTGTCAACTACAGTTCCTAACTGGGCGGCCTTTTTTGCTAGAAAAGAGGCATAAGTTCCCAGACTGTCTTGACATGCTTGAGCAGAAACAGGAGAAACAGCAATCGAACAATTGCTTTTCAAAGAGTCAACTGCCACAATCGAATCAGTAAGTTGCTCGAACGATTTACAAATACCAATCCCCACTGTATTGTAATACGCCATGAATGCTTTTAAAGAATCTTGGTTGATGGTCAGTGTTTTTCGAATAGTATAGGAACCAGGAACCAAATTGAAACTGTCTTTGTAGTTAATCGAATCCTTAGCTAGATAGGTTTTCACTCTAAATGCCGTATCACTTGATTCTTCAAAGATCGAAACTTGTAAGTCGTAGTAGCAATTAAACGAGACCGTACCTCCACCACATTTTGGAAGAACCAAGGTTTTTTTAGGCTGAACATAACTAAGGTTATACATGCCGGATTTCCCGACTAGAATAGTATTCGTTGCTTCAACTGTATTTCCCTTAACAGTGTTAGTGTGCTTGTCTAATAGATTTCTCGTTATTGAGCGAGTATTTTGATTGGGATATTTTGTGCTATCCAAAAGCCTTCCATCTTGCATTCCGGTTGGAGTTGGTCCGGTAAGAGCGGTTGCAACCGTCTTTCCTCTCATGTCAAGATAACTAATGCTCATTTGACCATTTGCATCCCTAACCATATTCTTAAAATAGTGAGATGCATAGCCGGCTTCAGTTCCAAACAGGCCATCCAATTCCTCTTGCGATACCGTTCCATAGTAATAACGTGTGTCATGATCCCCACCCATCGCCATGGACTCACCCACACCACTTTGACGCATAATTCGGCCGGTAGCATCAGGAGTATACCTTGTAACTGTATAAGCATACCCGTTTGCAAGGGGAATATTTTTATTAATACCCTGACTAACCAAAGGATTTAGCGTACTATAGTAGTTCCCTGTACCAACCGTTGTATCAAGTTTGTTCACTGCAAAGTCCGCAGCATTGGAACTAAAATCGAAAAACTGCGTCATATCGTCGGCACTAGATGACTGACCATTGAACTTATTCAATCCTATGTAATATTTCAGCACACTGTTCATGGTAGGTGCTGGCAATATCTGTATTGCAGGTCTCCCCGCTCCATCATACAAAGTTTCAGCTGCCACAACTGTTGAAGAAGTATTGTCCTTGGTAACCGTTTGCCTGCTGCGTAAAGATCCATCATAGTATTGAATCACCGTTTTACGTTTACCTTCTTCGGCAAAGCTTGTAGTTGACTGCCAGTTTAATGAAGGTGAGTGGCCTTTAAATGCATAGAACACAGGAGTAGACCAAGGTCCATCGCTTCTAGTTCCCGATTGCTGAAAATTCACTGCACGAACACGTGTATACAACTTTCCTCCCCCATCATAAAACAACGGTATGGAATAGCTACTATCGTACCGACTAATAGGCAAATCGATTCTTGTAGAATTGTTTCTAAACAACAATTCTGTGTTCAAGCTGCCGGATTGACTGTAAAAGGCTTCCATCGTACTATCCACCCAGGTCCATTCCAATTGAACAGCATTTCCATTTGTTTGTGGTGCTAGTGTCCACTTTACTTTCACCGAATCAATCTCATTGATAGTTGCGGGATCCAATACTGCAAGCGTTGGAACCTTATTGTCAGCCAATTCATATGACCTAGACGCATCCATGATGTTTTCTAAACGCAATACTTGCTTTGTATCAAAACTCAATCCGTTAACAGTTGTAGGAGCTGTTACACCAATAACTGTTACCTTCACATACTCGGCGTTTTTGAACGAAATATAGTTTTTAGCCTTGTATTTTTGAGTGCCGTTTTTGGTATAGCTAATATCCAAAGTATATGTTTCGGCTGCGCTCAGGTCGTTTGAGGTATGCCCATATTGAACTTGAAACGTTACGCTCGCCGTAAAATCGCCGGGAATAAACAAACTAGTTTCCTCAATAACACTTAATGCAATAATATTAGTAAGAAAGTGCGCCCTTGAATTTGACCCATCTTGTACATACTCTCTGGTACTGATTGCATTAACTGTCAAAGGTATCACTTCGGAGCTCGTATTATCGTAAACAGGAACGCCTAAAGTTTGATTAAGCTGGGTGATGGGCACAACAGAAACCGCCATTGTACTCACTCCTGTACCACAGGCATTTGTTTGGGTGTAGCTCAGGCTCGCTGTACCAATAGCCTTACCCGTCATTGTACCGAAACTATTGATCGAAATAATACTGCTATTTGAGGTCGACCAGTTTCCGCCTAAGGACGTATTGGTTAGTTGATTGGTAGAACCTAAAATTAACTGTGTACTTCCTTGAATGGTTCCGCCTGTTGGAGTTGTCAGTGCGGTAGTTGTAATACTATTACTGTTGGCTGACCGTCCATAAGTTGAAACTCCTACGGCATAGTATGAATTCGAAGTACTGGATGAAAAACTTGTGCCAGTTCCTACTAATGTATTACTACCATTATACCATTGAATAGTACCTGAATATCCAGATGCAGTTAAAACAACACTCGCCCCATTACAAAGCGTAGTTGAAGTTGCAGCTGAAATTGTTGGTGTTGTTGGCATATCCAATGTAACGATATTGCTACTTGTTGTTTGTCCATTGGATGTAACAGAAACATAGTACTTTGTTGTTGCGGTAACTACACCTGTAGTATAACTTGACGTGGTATTGGAAATGGCTTGATAGGTGGCTCCATTATCTGTTGAATAATACCACGCATAAGAATAAGTTCCGTTTCCAGCTCCTGCAGTACACGTCAAGGTATTGATTGAGCCGTTTCCACTTGGAGTTGTATTAGTTACAGCCAAACTTGCCGTTGGCGCAGACGTCACATTCACAACAGAAGCACTGCTGGTTACCGATGCTCCATTGCTAGTAACGATAACTCGATAAGAAGTTGTTGCAGTAAGTGTAGGTGGCGTGAAGTTTGCCGTAGTGGCCACATTTGTCCATGTACTCCCATCCAAACGCTGCCATTGAAAAGTATAAGTACCGCTCCCACCAAAAACTTCCGAATACAGTGTTGTAGGTTGACCACCACTAGTTATTGTTTGAGTAGTAGGATCAATTGTAACAGTCAACTGAGGATATACATTTACAAAACCGGTATTTGACGAATACGCAAAAGCCCCTGCTGCATCTGTAACCTTTCTTCTATAATAAGTTGAAGATGTCAACGCATTTGGAGTATACGAAGTACTATTTGTTCCACTAATATCAGTCCATGGACCTGTGCTAGAAGGTGCTGACTGCCATAAATAAGTGTAGGGAGTGGTTCCGCCCGTTGCACTAGTACCTGAAATCGTTGAAGGGTAACCTCCGTAATTGATATTTTGAGTACTAGGAGAAAGCGATTGTCCTACCAACCCACCGGGCAGATAAGGGATATACGCCGCAATATCCGTGTTTGCCCAATCCTCACTTAAATCAACCGATTCAACAGGGCTTATCGATAATTTACCAATATTATTTTCTTTCTCATAATTTGAATCCCACCAAATGAACAGACGATCCGTAGATTCCGAGCTGGGACGTACACTGAAAGCACGATCGTCGCCTTGCTTTTGAGCTGTGAACTGAGCTTGACTACCTATACAAATCGTCAAAAACAGAAAAATACAAGAAAGAAATTTCATATCAATTTTTTTGAACTATAATCAATGTTTCAACTAGTTATAATTACTATTGCTTAACCAACCGAGATTCTTCAGACATTGCACTCGTATTTGATTGCGACTCTTTAGTAATTCTCCGAAATATAATCGTCGAAGTTATAGACTGACTAAATGTAAGGTCACGACCAATAGCACCCGGAATATTTGTAAACGTAATACCATCCGTAGAACTTTGCCATTGAAATGAATATGTAGGTTGACAGGCACCACCGATTGGGTCCGCACAATGAAATACGTAACTAAGAACATTAGAACTCCAATACTGAATTCGTTCGGTTGGTAGAACCTCTCCGCTTACCAAACCAGTAATGGTATTAATATAGACCGAAGAAGAATTACCACCGAAACTTGCTTCAATCTTATTGATACCTAATGAATCCCACACAACCAACACCGCACCAGGATACTTTAGATATTTCACAGAGTCACCTGATTCAAAATGCCCACCTGTCACTTTTATCATTACACTATCGGTTCTACTCTGTCTAAAACTCAATTGATATTGACCCACGCTTGCTACTTCAACACAATCAGGCCCCGAAATCTGAACTTGTGAAAAGGAAATAAATGACGATAGAACCAAAACAATTATTAACAAACAATTTTTCATAATAAAGCATTTAATCAATAAATATCAACTTATAGTATGCATACTGATCAGTAAGTTTGTACTCAGCATTAACTTTCCCAATAACATTATTCATTTTAAAAGGAGTTAAGTCATTAGATACTTTTTCTCTTTGATATAATCTAATATTCATAACACTTGTTTTCTTTAAGGCTACAACCTCACTTTGTTCTACTATTGCTTCTTCTCCAAATTGTTCTTTATAAGATGATGTTTTTGTCTTATCAACCAAGTCAAGTTCAGTTTCTTCTTGAACGCAACTTATAAAATCAAAGGTCTTAGCTACAAACACAATTCGAAAAACAGACTCACTCATGTCTTCTTTACTAGTCTTTTTCTTAACAATAACATACTCAATTGAATCCTCCCTAGTGATTTCCTCTTTTATTTCCCAATCCTTTCTCAATTGCTTTATCAAAGAATCCGATTTCATTAGAAAAAAAGGGGCATTCGTTTCTGCTTTAGAGGTCTCCTTCTTAGTTGCAATTACTTGCCGATTATCATTGTTAACTAGAACAATCAGCGAATCATTAACAAATTGCTCTACAGCTCCACTGGTTAAATAGGTCGCATCTCCCATTTTTATCGTCTTAAACCTAACTGTTGGAGATGTTTCTGAAAGCCTTCCAACACTTTCCTTTTTAGTTACTTCAAAATCTAGCATTGATTCTTCATTACTCAACTTTTGAATAACCGCAAGCAAAACAGCCCATTTGTCTTTTGATGAAACTCTATTTTTCTTTTGCGCCAAAACACCTTTTGCAAAAAGAGTAATCATACTTATTAATATAACTCTACTGTAAAAACTCATAATTATTTCTATTTAATAATTTTTTGCAAAGCACTTCTAGTTTCGTTAATCGTTTTAATACCCTCCTTAGTTTCTACTTTAGTCCGAACCAACGTCCCTTCGGGATCGTACTCATAAAAACTGGCATAGTTATTCGCATCAATCTCTGACGTCAGCCTTAGATTGACCGGATCATAAACATATCCCTTAACATTCGAATTGAATGGATGCACACGTATATCATCAAAGTAAACAGATCCTGAGCCAGTATTCATAAAGCTTAATTCAATATTTGTAGTACCAAAAGGAACTGTAAATACTGCTTCATATCGTTGCCAGCCGTCAATAATAGGCCCTGTTGGGAGAAAGTTTATCGTGGAGTTAGAAGTCCCCAAAAACTTTAATTGAATTTGATTATTCGTATATACTGCTTGCTTACACGGAATATTTGTTGACAGATTTCCACAATTTTCACGTACCCAAGCACTTAGAACCATTTTCTTCTCTACAGTTGGGCTGTATACAATCTTAAACATACTATCAGAAGCATTAAACGGTTCTGTATAACTACAATTAACGACCGTAGAATACGTGCGGAAAAACTGAATGGAATTTGAAGAAGGATAGCTATCATCAGTCACAGCAAACTTATCCTGCATCAAATAAAGCCCACCTGCTCCAAAATTACATGAGCTTCCTGACGAACACGAATAGTTCCTTCCGCCAACCAAAAACTGCATCGTCATTACGTATACTCCTTTCGGTAGACAATACTGTCGAGTTTTGATATAGCTTGTACCAGAAACTGTACTATAAAGAAATGTCCCTGGATAACTTATATTATTGACTGTGTCTACTATTGTTACAGTGTTTATTTGAGGGAACTGCGTGCTAGAACTCGGTGCAATAAAAGGGTTTGTTGTTCGAAAGTTAAACTTAAAAGTTCCTTCGTTTCTTACTTCGATATATTGTTTGGTCGTTACAGTGTACGAATAATTTACTGAAGGCATGCTTCCAGAGGTGTAGTTTGAACTGGATATGAAAGGCTCTATTGTATACTCTACACCACCTACATTACTTCCCGTATTATAAACGGTATTTGCGTTTGTAAATTGAAGAGAAGCACTACCCGGATTAGAACCACTAACCTGCCATGTTACACTTGATGATGTTGATTGAATTACCCCTCCAAGCGTCCCCTTTACCAAAGTCGGAAGTGGTCTTGATACTGTGTTTAGACGAAATTCCTCTTTAGGAACTTGAACAGGAATATTTAATATTGATGTCCCAGACACAGAAAGCGCATATTTCCCGGTATGTGCTCTAAAGCCTAAGGTATCAGTATCTACGATTGATGCATTTGTTGCTCGGGAGAAATCAATGTGCCTTACCGTTTTATTAAAAGTTGTTTTGTTAATTGATTCCGAGTATTGATAATCTTCGAAACCTTCAACAAAAAACTCATAATATCTTGAGTTATTTGCGATAGCAACTGGCAAAGTCTTATTGTATCCATATTGGGCACCTGTGTAAATTCCAAGTGGATCTACCGTCTCAACTTCAAGATTTTTCGAATTTATATGAGCGATCTTACTATTCCAAACCCAACTCTTGTTAGTTGTATCAGGAATGAGGTTGTTCATGGCATTAAAATCCCAGTACAATTTCATGCTATCCAAATAGCCGTACGATGAGATATTAGTTTGAGAAATAGTATCTTTTTCCTTACGATTGTTGTAAAACACCAAAGATCTGTACTGTTTAAAATTCCCAAGTATTCCTTTTAAATAGGGATTAATGCTCTTTTCCAAGCTTCCGTTTTCATCTTCAATCCACACTAATTTACATTGGCTTGTATCAAAAACCAATTTCACCTTCGGAAATACATCTGCTTCTGACAACCATTTTTCTTTATACTCAACAGCTGAAGTATTTATCACTTTGCTATTGGAATTTATTGTCAACTTACCTAATTCAGTTGGGTTAACAGCAGAAACTACAGAGGCCGCTCTGTCGCCAAGTAAATTACGTTTCCCACTTCTTACTACTCTAAATGTAACCTTGTTCAGTGTAATAAACTGGCCACGTTCATCAATAAAATACAAGTCGCGTGTACTATTTGTTAAAGAAGAACTATTCTTATTCTTATCAACAACCCACATCATCTTGGTTGATTGTGGTGTAGAAAGATAGAAAAAACATTCAGAAACATTATTACTACCAACACCCATAATGTAAATCTCATCACCGCTTTCAAAATTGCTAAGATTGACAAATCCTGAAATAATTTTACCGTCCTGAAAGTCAACATCTTTATAGACTAAATCAATATTCTTGTAGGCTAGTCCCATTCCACTATACGCCCAATATGCAGGATAACTTGTATTGTATATTGGCTTTTTGAACTCATTATTGGTTCTGGAAACAATCACATCTCCGGTGTAAAAGTCATAAGCCAAATTTTTAGTAGAAACAACACTACCTTTGTCTTCAACAATTATACTATCCAATATCGAATGATAGTTAACTACTTTAGTTGTAGTAATGGCCCTATATATAGACTCTGACTTGCCAATAGTAGGCCATACTGTAATCAATGGAAAAATCCAGCCTATAAAGTCAACATTTGCTTGTGCTTCAACGGTTTTACTGTTCATCTTGAACTCTCTGGCGTCGGTCATTAGCTCTACATCAACACCCATATTTCCCTGTACCATTTTACCACTGCTGTCCGACAGAATAAAATTCACTTTATCGTTTAATCCATTCTTCCCCGTATTAGTGTAGAAATTTTGAGTATAGCTAATTCTCGTAGCAGTATCATTCTCAGCATAAGAGGATTGACTCTTCAATTTACCGTGCATATCATTTAATACCACCAAAAAGCCCTGAGAAATAGCCCTATAATCAAATGTTATTTTGTGAAGGAAGGAAAAATTCAAGCCATTGTCGTGTGCTTCTTTATTTGCATCCGGATCTAGTTTACTGTACTGAGTAAAAACAGGAAAATCTTTCGCAGTGTAATACTCAGAAACCTGTTTACCTACACCAGATCGAGATTTCTTATTGGTCATCGTTTTTTTAAGAGATGTAACAGAAACCTTCCTATAACCAACTAAAGGAGACTGAAACAGTGCATCTAATATTGGCATCTCTATTGCATCGAAGTTCGTCGGGCCAAGTGGGACTCTATTTTCAACTTTTAACATAGTCTGCCATGGGTTCTCATCACCTCCAATACTAGGTTCATAGGAAGCTACACCACTACTAATTTTGGCAGTACCGAAATCCGTACTCTCTATTGTAGAGTAGTCATAGTTCTGTCCATAAACGCTAGTATATTGACTTGTTAATTTATTCCATTGGTCGCTTATTGTAATAGACTTTACTCTATGCCCGCCTCCATATTTGATCATGTCCGGCACATTCAATCGTACAAATGAACTAGAGGTGTCTATCAATCTCGCCTTTCCGTCTCCACGCAAAACCGTGTATGGCTTTACTCCCAGATTGAATAGATTCGTTAATGCAGCGTTCATCATAACACCTATTTGTTGCATGCCACTTGTATTAGAAACATCATAACCCGGATATGCCTGACCCGGTAGGTTTTCAATCAAGTGCTCCATAATTTGAAGAGAGATCGGATTATAGCCTCCAACTTTGTCCAACTTTATCCAAGCCACGTTGTCCTTTCCACTAACCAATCCATAACTTCCACTGCTAAAAGTGGCGTAACAAGGGATTGTCTCCTTGCCTTTAGGCATAGTTACCGTAATTCGAAAAGCCAATTGCTCTATTCCTGATAAATACCGATTAAACAAATCCGTTACACTTGAAACTGCAGTTGGAAGTTTAACGAATACATAATCACGTTCGAGACCTCCATTAAAGCCATATAAACTATTATCATATCCGGCACTGGAAGAACCAAAACCAAGAACGTTAACCATGTATTGTGCCCGCTTATTTTGCACAAATGAATACTCATCAGCTTCATAATTTACCGTAATCTCTCCACCTGAAGGAATGGTAATTCGTTTTAAACACCATGCACCCGCATTTGCATCAAGTTGCTGTTTTTTCGACTTATCTTGGGGCGTGTATGGAAAGTCCGCATTTGGAAGGGATGCCGGATTAAGACTTGATGCTTTATAAACACCCCAGCGATCTGAAGTATTAGGACTGTAATCAGGGTTGGATGTTACATCAGAAGTATCGTTATAGGTATATTTGAAACTATACTTATTTATAAAAGACTTTCTAACACCATTATAGGTAAAAAATAAGGAGTCTAGTGTGAGCTTTCCCTTCTTACCGTCCGTCGCTGTTGCATGATCCGGTGTATTGTTGCATAGCTTATATGAGTATCTAAAATGAACCGTTTTAATGGGTCTCGCCCCTGTCAAGCCATTTTTCTTCAAATCGGCTTTATTAAACAGTGCAATACTATCCAATTTTTGAGAGCTGCTATCACTCGCATCTATTTGTCCATATTGATTTAATGGTCCTTTTGAATCATCCCTGTTCGAAAGATAAAAAAAGGCAATCATGCTTTTTGACTCAATAGAATGGAGATACCAACTCTCTCGTTCTCCATAAGACACAAATGCCTGATCGTCCTTTACCTCAGTCTTGCTCCCAGGCATGAAGTTCGCACTATCACCCGCAGTAAGCGGCGTTCTCCATTTGTGGACTAGAGGCGAAACACCATCACCAGCTAAAAGTTTTGAATAGTTAAACCTAACAGCTGTTCCCAAATCATCTTCAGTAATACCATTATTGGTCACATCAACATAATCACTTGATACAAGTCCTGTCAATAAAAAACTGTGCGCATACGCCGGAGTTTGAGTTATTGTTACCGATCCGTCTCGATTCGCGCTCGTACTTTCTGTTAATAGCGGTGAACTCAAGCTCATTTGAGTTTGATTGATCAGCACTCGAGAAGGAACTGTTGTATAGGAATTATCGACAGAAAATGTAAAATCCTTTTGAGTAAGATTGTAAACAGGGATGCCATATATATAGCGCTTACCATCAGCCTCAGTCACATTTATCTGAGAAATATGATTGCTTTTTCTATAACCATCAATTCTCTCAAATTCAGTATACCGAAGATTTTTTGTTAAAGAGTCTAACCGCTTCTTCAAATCATAACTCCGAATCTTCCGATCCATTCCAATCTCCGATGCTTCTTTTGCAGTTAAGAAACTAATCACTTGACTCCGCTTATTTCTCTTCTCGGAAATTCTTGACCCCGCAATTGGATTCGACTTAATAAGTTGATTGTACTTATTATACTGATTCAATGTTGGTACAATCTGAGGTTGGGTTTCACTACCCCCAATTTGAAACCTAACTAGATCTACTCCACCGATTTTTGAAATTCTCTCTGAATCCAAAAAACTTGATTCCCCAGGGTTTCTAAAGTAAACTCTTTCAAACGTGGAATCACTGCTTAAAAAGTTAAATGAGGTCTTGATATCATTGCCCTTTTCCCAATCTCCCCAAACAGTTGGAGTAGAAATTTGAGAGAAACTACCCCCAAAATGTGCCCACGGCCCAATATCAATACCAGCAGAAATACTTTTATCTTTCGAAGTTGTTCTTTTATCTCGCATGTAGCCGTAGTCGTTTCTATAGGCCCTAAAACTTCCTCCCGTACCTTCACCTTGAATTGAAAACACATCATAAGAATATTGCGGTGCTGAAACAATGGGCGTATGAGCCGTAACTTCTTTATCATTTAATCGATTAAAATCCATTACAACATTTGGGTTTCCAACAGCCTTTTCGCTATATATATATCCCACCATTGCTTTTTTTTGCACTTGATCTTCAGGCTCAATTGTTGAAGTCTGGCCAAATAGCTCTGTTGAAGCACCTAATCGAAATCCAGTTCCTGGACCAGGACCTATTTCGAATCTACCAGCCCAAGACTTATTGGTGAGTACAGGCCTCAAAGCAGGAATATAGCTCGGCTTTAAAAAGCTGATCGAGGAAGATGCCATGTTGCTAAACCCTACATTGGATTTTTTCTCCGCATTGTCCTTTTCCTTTGTTTTACTGTAAGAGCGTTGTTCAAAGAGTGACATCTCTCTTAAGCCAGCTCGTGAACTATATGAGGTTGCAACACCAATCCCTTGACTCATATTGTCATCATTTTCAGAATAAGAAAAACTCAAAGATGCACGCAGTCCTAAACTTGCTCCAGACCGAGAGCTTGTATTAAAATTCATTCCTAGGTTCAACCCTAATGTAGCTGAAGTATCCTGCTTAGTTGAATGTCCTGTGGAGTTATTTCGCAAGAGATTCTGTGAAATATTAAAATTCCAACTCGCTCCCCCTTCAACTGATGGGCCAAGTTTATTGTTCAAAGTAAAACCGAGAGAAATAGTTGGCATCAACTTCTCAATAGGCTTATTACCTGCGAATTCAAAATCGAGACCTATCTTAGCGCCAAAAGTTCTATTCTCTCTTACATTTTGCTGTTGAACCAACGTATCGCTACCATCAAAATCATCAGGTACCCCACGCATGCTTCTATTGATATTTCCAGGGTTGATATTCCAGCCAAGCCCGACCCAACTCGCTTCCTGCTCTGGATCAATTCCAGCAGTATAGTAAATATTTACAGGATATCCACCAACATCCAAGAGCGGAATGTTATAGCTGAAGTCCCCGGTAAATGTATTTACCATATTATCTACACCAACAGATTTGAATGAACTCATCTCGGGTTGAGAAGGTCCTCCGATATACACCTTGTTTTCTGCTTCAGGGGCTACATCGAACTTAGGATATTCACCGACTTTCTCGGGTGTTATCACAAGTCCTTTCTTCGCAATACTATCAGCCTTACTATTTCTAAAACTGGAACTACTTTTAATGAAAGTAGCAGGCTCAGATCGAACCCCTGCCCATGCTTCGCCAATCAATGACCCGTATAAGATCCAAAACAATAAAGCAGCAACTTTCTTAGAATGAATACTTAAATTCTGTACCATGGGAGATCGCTTATTTCTTTGTGTAATTAAAATTTCCTTTGAATACTATTTCGTCACCATTTAACACCTGAACAGTGTAATCTTGTCCCGAACGAATTTTACCTTTTAAAGCCGCCGTTAAGTAATTCCCTCCATAAAACACTTCTTGCTCTTTTGACCATATCAACTTACCCTTCGAATCACGAACTACGATCAGCCCTTTATAAGTTTTGAGATATGAGTAAAACAATACGCTCAAATCAGTTGATTTAAGACTAAAATGACTTGCAGCTTCTGTACTCTGCTTTAATTCAAAGTAAGTTATACCTTTTACAATTGGCGCCTCTCTATCCTTCCCCGATAAGGAGAAAGTCCAAACTTCACTTTCCATCGCGGGATTCAATCCGTTTTTGGCATAAACCCGCCATGCATAGACTTTCCCAGTATCTAATTGCCGTTGCGTTGTCGGAAACTGAAGATTACTCTGCATCACTCTTCTTTGAAAAAGCACTGGCATATTATTTTGTATGGCTTCTAAAGGAGATTGATTGGGAAACACTTCAGTTAACACAAGATCATAGTTCAAGTCTTGAAAAAGCTGAAGCGGCGCGGGAGGTATCCACGAAAACAATGGTTTGGATTCAACCAAACTCGCACTGTCAGCTGGATATATCAATTGCGGTCTGGTCAACGCATCTACTGTTACTTGCACGCACTCTTCGGCAGAATAACTCTCCAAGTAACCGGGATTATTAAAAATCGTATAACAAACCTTGTAAGACCCCAATGGTAAAAAGCCCTGTAAAAATCCATTTAAATTAAATCGAGGAGACACCGACTGATATTGAACGGGCTCAGCATCAGAAAACCGGATTGCCTTGCCTCCGCGTCCTAATGTAATCGGTTTTGAAACGGACGCAAACAGCAGTTGATTCTCATTGATACTGTAGACGCTTACACCCACGGCGATTTTTTGATCAGCCGCACCTGCATTCATGAGTGTTATGCTCCACAGCTGATGCTTGGTTACCAGCCCTCCCGGGATCTCAGGAGCAACGATGGTCACTTGAGAATAGGCCCCATAAACCAACAACAGACTAAGTATTACCAACTGTATTTTTCTCATTTCTAGAATGTTTTATAGTATGTTAATCGACCATATTCGTTTTTCACAATTGAATTCAACATATAAGGCACATAGGTCCTATCAAATGAAACAGAAACATCACCCAAAATCCCAACTTTGAAATTTATGCTCCCTCCATACCCCTTGTACAAACTCTTACTCCCTTGCAGAACGCTTAACTTTAGATTAGAACTTAAACTCAGCCACTGAAAAGGAGAATAACTACATTCGGTTTCAACTGTGTTAAATGCTGTTCTATTTGACACTTGTGAACTCAGGTTCAACCCCACCATTACCTTCTTTAAAACAACAGAATTTGACCATTGAACACTTGAAAAATCATTCAGATAAGAACCACTATCTTTCGAGCTTCCTTTAAACTGATTAAACATCAGCATACTCGTCCCAAACTGCTTCCCAATTTTAAAGTTCTTAACAGCAGTAGCCATTAAAGTCCAGTATTGATGGATGCTCAGGCTGTTGTCTGAAAGTTTTAACACCTGCTGTGTTGGATAGTATCCAATGGAAAAAAACGGCAGCTTTTTAAATCTGAAACTAGCAAATGCCGATGCCACAATGTTTGTAGAACGATATGTTAGAATGGAAAAAGGATTGGAATACTCGTTTTGCTGTATTGATCCTTGAAACTGAATCTGCTTCTTCAGAAAGCTTTGTTTCACCTTGAAATGCCATCCAATTTGATAGCTTCCAGTATTGATGACAGAAAAGGATTGATATTTAGCGCCCAAATATTTTACACCGGCTTGAACAGTAAGATCAATTTTCTTAAAACCCTGAACGTATTTCAATGAGTACGCTTCGTTATGGCGTTCAGAAAAATTCGAAATACCGCGCATCCATTTCACCCCATTCAGTGTATCCAAAACATAATAGGGAGCTGAAGATTTAGCTATTTCCATTGTCAGCAAACCATTAGAACCAATTCGTTTGGCTGCTTCTAAGCTAATACCGGCTAAATTATTCCCCGGCTGTATTAATTGATTGCTTTGAGTATTCAGAATAGAGTTAAAACTTTGTCGTTGCCCATAGAAATAACTCAATACAACATGATCTTTATCTATGAATCCTTTACCCACGCGAATCATCGCGAATTTTTGACCCTTTACCGAGGCATTTCGAACAATATAGTCTCTGAACCTGAAATCAATCTTTCCGGCCGTTACCGCAAAATAGTAGCCTGGGTTAACCTCCAAATTGATTCCATTCAGGCTCAACTGACGAACAGTTAAATCGGAATAATTCACAACCGTTCTACCCAGTGAAACTGTTTTCACTGACAACAAAATCTTGTAGATTCTTGCCAGTCTTGCATTTCTTATATTACTAGTGTCAAACACATTCTCCTCCGCCAATTTAGAATAATCTAAATTTTTATAGGATTGTATAGAATCCCTCGCTGCTCCTATTTTCTTTTTCAGCTTTTCAATTTTGTTGATCAGCGAATCGTACTTTTCCTTGTTGGTATCAACCATTCCACGTAACCGAGAAGCAGTATCAAATTTTGGAGAGGGAATTTTTGACTGTATGCTACTTACTGAAGAATCACCCTTATGCTGAAATGACTTAAAAAAAATCATTCCCTTTTTTTCACGACGACCACTCAATGCACGCAGCGAGTCTTCGTACAAATCATATTTCGTCTCTTGTTGCTGGAGAAAAAGCCTTTCATTTCGCTCTGTTTCAACCTGGGGAGCATTCGGCATTGAAAGACTCATGTACTTTTCCGTAAGATCGGGAGTAAGTGGCTTTACAAGAGCTAATAGAGAATCAAGTTCTCTTTGATAATCACTCAATCTAGTATTCACCTGATCGCGAAAAGCCCTGAGTAAAAGCCTTTTAAAATCTTCGGCATTGTAATTTAAGCCCAGGTCAAAATAATCTTTAAAAAGCGATGAATTATTAAAGCGATAGCTAAAATTGATATTAAATGGATATCGCTTCTTAAACACGCCCTGTAAACGGCCCTGAACAGTCTGCTGCATAAGATTTCTCTCAGAAACAGGGGTATCAATAAAAGCCTGATAATTATTTGTGTAACTAATGTACCCTGTTAACGTTAGTATATTATGACGAGAAAAAGTCAGATTGGGTAAAATACTAGTATCCCCTTGAATGGGACTAGCTTGTGGTTCATTTACAATAATATATCTCAGTGATGAAAAGTTCTTACAAGATGACAAGATGGGGATAGAGAAGAATCCACCGGAACCAAGCTGGGAGAGCGTATCGGCCGAATTCACTATACGGAAGTGTTGGCCAGCAGTTTGAGCTCGGTTAAGGTTCATAAACACAAAGAAAGCTAATGCTATACAAACAATGTATCGCAAAAGAGTACTTTAAAAGGATGAACAAAAAGGTTTAAAAAAGGCGTCAGTTCAATTTCTCGATATGAATTTACTTTTTATTTTGATATAAAAGCTTTTTGCGCAACAAAAATTTTTACTTTTATTAAAAACATAAGTGTATGTACCTACATTAACACTATCCATTACCTAATGAATTTATCAAAAAATATCGAATAGGCGAGAAGTAAATCAGAAAATACAACTTAACACACTGCCCAAGTTTATATGTAGAGATTATTTGCTTGATAAAACATGCTTTGATAAAATGGCTACCAGCAGCACAAGAGTCAGAATCGTGCGCATAACTATCAATTTATTGTAGTGTCCCAAAACCAGGCCTCCCAAATATTTGCATTGAAAGCAGGAGTGCAAAAGAAAAACAACACAAACAAAATCTAACCAAATTTATCCAAATTCCAACTCATAGAATCGGCTAGGGTATGCGCTTAAATTAAAACAAAAATCCCGCCATTTGGCGGGACTTTCTACTATCATTAAGCGAGATGCTTATTGTTTTGTTTGAGGCTTCGCAGCACCACCGTTAGGAGCGGTTGGCGTTGGATTGTTGGCCGGAGTTTGACTCGGCAACTTGATGCCCAATTTTTTAGCCACCAATGGCAATAAATCTTCTGCAGGAGGAGCTACAATCAACACTTCTCTTTCAAATACATAAGAGAATCCGTTTTCTTTAGCTGCCGACTGAACTGCATCATTAGCTTTCTTCTGAATAGGCGCCAACAAACGTTGTTGTTCATTTTGCAATTGCTCTTGAATTCTTTGCTCTTCACCGGCTAATTCCTGATATGCTTTTTGTAATTCAGCACGCTTTACAGTTTTTACTGCCTCAGAATATTTTGCACTGTCTCTATTGAACTGCTCAATATCAGCATTCAACTTAGCTTCTTTGTCTTGAGCATTTTGAATCAAAGCTGCTCTTAATTGTTGTAAAGAAGAATCTGCTTTTTTAGTTTCTGGCATCAGAGAAATCAATTCCTGAGAACTGATATAACCAATCTTTGTTTGGGCACTGGCTGATGAAGCGGCTAATAAACCTAGAGCCAATACTGCTACGGTAAAAATTCTTTTCATGTTTGCGTTGTGTTTTAAAATTCAAGCTTCGGACAAGTCCGAGTGTATATTCTAAGTTGAAAAACTTACTTGAGTCGTTGCGTCCCTCCGCTTCTTTAACAGATTCTTTGGAACTTATTTAACCCCCAATTCTCTCAAAACATCTTCACTCTTGTCTAACTTGGGGTCGGCAAAGATAACGGTAATTCCTTCACTTTTATCCAAAATAAAATCGTAAGCCCTTGCCTGTGCTATCTTTTGGATGGCATTGTATACTTTATCTTGAACAGGTTTTACCAGTTCTTGTCTTTTTTTGAACAGATCGCCCTCAAATCCAAAACGCTTGCGCTGCAAATCGCGCAATTCCTTCTCCTTCATAAACAACTCATCTTCACGCTTTTTCTTCAATTCATCGCTCAGCATTACCTGCTCCGCTTCAAAATCCTTGTACATTTTGTCCAAAGTGCGCTGACGCTCGTCAATTTCACGTTGCCACTGAATGCTAAACTCGTCTAATTTCTTCTGAGCATCTTTGTACTCAGGCATTTTGTCGAGGATGTACTTCGTGTCAACAATTGCATATCGTTGCGCTTTCAAACCGGCAAAACCCATGAACAGGGCCATGGCCAGAAAAAGGATTTTTTTCATACAGGTTATATTTATTGGTACTGACAATGAAACGATTATCGAGAAAATTACGTCACACTTGCCTTAATAACAAATAAGACGCGTATTTTCTCCATTTGGCTGCTTCTTATTGCGGCTCAAATCCTAACATAAAGGTAAATCTACCGGCATCTTTAAAGCTGGTACCGGGTCTCAAACGGTCAAACCCTACACCATAGTCAAATCCTAATAAACCAAACATCGGCAGGTAGAAACGAGCTCCCACACCGGCACTTCTTCTCAAACGGAAAGGATTGTAACTCTTATAATCGTACCAACCGTTGGCCGCTTCAAACCAAGCCATACCATAAATAGTACTGCTAGGGTTCAACGTGAATGGGAAACGCAATTCAACAGTGTATTTATTGAACATGGTGAAGAACTGAGAAGCGGTTTGCTTATCAGGGTTCACTTTAGGATCTGAGTTGTCGTAAACCGGATAACCACGATGAGCGATGATATCGTATCCTAAGATGAAGTTACCATTCGCCAAACCGGCATCACCCACTTGGAAACGCTCAAACGGAGAGAAATCCAATTTCGGATTGTATCTGCCCATGAATCCATATTTCGCAGCAGCACGGATCACGAATTGACGGCTCTTGTCTGCTCCCAAAGCGCGACCGATAGGAATGAACCATTCTGCAGTCATATTCCATTTGTGGAACTCCGGCAAACGGTAACCGTCTTCTTTGGTAACAGTTCCTTGCGATTTGAACAAAGAATAAGGAGGCGTAAACTGAGCACTCAACAAGAAGTTCGATCCACTTGTTGGGAAGATCGGGTTTGGACCCGCTGAGTTACGTGCCAACGCCACTTTAAAGTTTACGTTGTGTGAAGTACCATCCGAGATGTTCGCAAAGATGTAAGGATACTTACGCAGTTTGTACTGAGTATAGTTCAAGGAGTATACCAAGGTAAAGAAGTCATCAGGCCATTTCAATTGCTTACCCAATGAAATACTCGCACCAAAGTTCTTCAATGAAGAAGTATCGCTGAATACGTAACGATTGGTAGCATAGTTATAACCACTCTGACGGAACACACTCTTGTACAAGGCAATAGTCAAAGAGTTTCTCTTCTTTCCACCCAGCCAAGGCTCGGTGAACGAGAAGTTATAGGTTTGGAAGGCCTTACCATTCGATTGAATACGCAAACTTAATTTTTGTCCATCGCCGGTTGGTAAAGGATCCCATGATTTTCTATTGAAGATATTCTTGATCGAGAAGTTATTGAACGATACCCCTACTGTACCGGTTAAACCGATACCACCACCCCAACCGGCACTCAATTCCAATTGGTCACTCGATTTTTCTTCCAATGTATATTGAATGTCCACTGTTCCATCCTCAGGATTAGGAACGGGATTGATACCAATTTTTTCTTGGTTAAAATAACCCAATTGTGATAATTCACGTTGCGTACGGATCAAATCGGTACGGCTGAACTTCTCACCGGGCAAAGTTCTGATCTCACGACGAACCACATACTCTTTGGTTTTTTCGTTACCGGAGATCGTGATGTTTTTGATAGTAGCTTGCGGACCTTCTACCATGCGAATTTCAAAATCGATGGTATCATTATATACCGCTGTTTCTACCGGATCAACTCGGAAGAACAGATAACCATCGTCCATATACAAACCACTGATATCGCCACCTTCTTGAGAAAGTTGCTTACCCAGTTTTCTGTTCAAGGTTTCGAGATTATAAATATCTCCTTTTTTGATTCCGAGAATGAAGGTTAGAATGGAATCAGAGTATTTGGTATTTCCTTTCCAGTTGATATTTCCGAAATAATAACGACGGCCTTCATCAATTTTGATATCGATGTTCATGTTACCCTTGTCGTTAAAGTATTGGGTGTCTTTTACGATCACCGCATCACGATAGCCCAAAGAGTTGTAATAATCGATCACTTTCTCTTTGTCTTCCTCGTATTTCTTATCGTTGAATTTTGCAGAACTGAAGAGTTTAAAACGGAAATAAGGATCCATGAACTCCTTTGTTTTGGTAGGAGACAGGAACCCTGCATCGCTTAAATATTCTGCTGTGGTATATTTTTTAGATTGACCGTAGGTGCTGGAATCTTTGCTAGGATAAAGGGTGAGGCGACTCATTTCTTTCGTACCCTTCATCTGCTTTTTGATTTTCGCAGTAGAAACAAAGATGTTTCCGAAAGTCTTTACGTCGTTGATACGAACTTTTACGCCCTTAACGATATCGAAAGTAAGAATGATGGTGTTGGGAAGTGCGGGATCAGGTTTTTCTTCAATTTTTACTTTAGCGCTCTGGTACCCTTTTTCAGTGTAGTATTTTTGAATGTTTTGGATGGCGCTCATCTTCACGTTCTCTGTAACCACTCTACCTACTACTAATCCAGTTTTACCTCTCAATTCCTCGTCGTCAGATTTCTTAATGCCTTTCAAAAAGTATTTCGACAGGGCCGGGCGTTCAGAAACTCGAATTTCAAGAAACAGATTCATGTTTTCCAACTTGGTAAAGTAAACTTGTACGTTTGAAAACAGGTTCTGCTTCCACAAGTTAGTAATAGCTTTAGAGAAATTATCTGCTCCCGGAAGTAATACTTTATCACCCACATTTAATCCGGAGATTGAAATCAACAATTGCTCGTCGTAACGTTTGGTACCTACCACTTTAATTCCTGCAATTGTATATTCCTTAGGAACCCGAGAGTTCATAATGTTCAAAAGATCGGGGTCTATTGAGTCGGGAACAGTATCTTTTGAGGTCTGAGCAGTGGCAAAATTGGCGATGCCCACCAAAAAACAAAAAAAGATGAATGAATAGGTAAACGTACGCTGCATTCCGGGTTGTTTAAGCTGGGGCAAATTAAAGTGATTTAGTTGAAATGGTTTGTTAAATAGTCGCTGAAAATCGCTCAGAATAAGCTTTTTTTCGCTTTTTTGGCAGTTAACTGTTCAGGTTTGTTTCGCTTTTTACTTGAGCACTGGTTTTACCGAAGCGGCGTTCTCTTCCTTGGAAATCCAAAATGGCTTCGTAGAGGTTTTCTTTTCTGAAATCGGGCCAACGAACCGGCGTGAAATACAGTTCTGCATATGCTAATTGATACAATAAGAAATTACTGATGCGGTATTCTCCGCTGGTGCGAATCATCAATTCAGGATCGGGAAATTCGCTGGTGCTCAAATAGCGCTGCAGGGTATCCTGATTCACATCAGCTGCTTTGATGGTGCCGAGCTCAACATCGGAAGCAATTCTTTGAACTGCATTCACTAATTCCCAGCGACTGCTGTAGCTCAAAGCCATGATCAAATGGAGGCCGGTATTGGTGGAAGTCATGTCCAGACTTTCTTTCAGCGCCTGTTTGGCGTTTTCCGGAAGCATGCTATGATCGCCAATTACATGGAGTTTGATATTGTTTTTATTGAGTGTGGCTGTTTCTTTACGAATGGTTTCAACCAATAGTTCCATCAAACCGGTTACTTCATAAGCGGGTCGATCCCAGTTCTCGGTGCTAAATGCGTAAAGCGTTAGATAGCCTACCCCCAATTCAGCACAACCTTCCACGATATCGCGCACGCTTTCTACGCCATGAAAATGGCCGTAGAGGCGATCCTTCCCCTTTTCTTGCGCCCATCTTCCATTACCATCCATGATAATGGCGATATGCCGAGGGAGGCGTTCGGTATCAATTTGTTCTTTAAGGCTGCTCATGCTGTTTTTTAAGGCGCACAAAGTTAATGAAAAAGCCCCGTTTCGCTAGAAAATTCGTACCCGAGCGGGCAGATTGGGGTTTTGAGAGAAAGAAGAATTTGAAAGGGTTGTATTAAATTGATTGTGAATATATTATGAAGGGCTTGTTTGATTCACCGCAGCGGCGCGGCGATCGCAGCGTCTACGCAGCGTTAGCAGTCTTTCCAAATTTCCTCCATCTTCCCTCCTCCCTCATCCCTCCTATTTTTCACCACAGATTAGCCTCTGTAATTGGAGTAGCTTCACCGCAGCGACCGCTAAGTCCGCAACAAATTCGCAAAGCATTGCTGTATTTCCTCCTTCCTCGCTTCCTCTTCTCCTCGTTCCTGTATTCCGGCTGTTCAATTATTAATTATTACTTATTAATTATTGATTCTTTTTTCCTCTCCATTCCCTCGTTTTTCTCCCGTTGTATTCTGTGAAAGCTCACATGTGCAGCACAATAGGTCGAGTTAATTTCGAATCGTTAACCCAACTGCCATTGCAGTAATTCTAGAACTTGAAAACACTCACTATGACACCAGGAATTTGGATCAAACGCCTACGATTAACCAAAGACATGAAGCAGACCGCCATCGCAAAAAAGATGGGGATCACGCAACAAGCTTATTCGAAAATTGAAAACTCCCTGTGGATTCGAAAAGGGCGACTGCCCCAGATCTTATCTGCATTGGAAAGCAATATTGAAGAACTGACCAAAGTAGGTGAGTTGTTCAAGAAAAAAGACGTTATCAGCATGGAATTTCAGGAACCTGAAATGAAAATGAGAGCGTAATGAAAAAGGCCACCAAATGGTGGCCTTTTTTTATTAGTTGGCTGTTGGACAGCGATACGATGTTAAGTTGAATGAGATGGTAAACTCTGCAAACACATACTGGTCTTTTTGTTTGGGATTTCCTCTTTGTCTGCCTTCAATACCAATAATATCGCCACGCTCGTAGCTTCTGTCTTGTAATAAGCCGGCAGGAGATTTAGAACCATCGGGCAATAAAGGAAATTTATCTGCACCAACATAGGTTGTGCTTACGTCATCCAGATAATCGGTAGTGGTGAATCGATTGGCAACTTCAAATCCGATGTTTATTTTTTCATTCAAGTTGAATTTTACACCCACTCCTAAAGGAAAGGCGAAAGCCATGGTGCTATAAGGCTTGCGATCGGGATATGCATTGGTTCCTTGACCTTCGGTGCCTAACGGACGAAGGAAATATTTTTGACCTCCCAAAAACGCATAGGGATCATAGTTGAACAATCCTACTCCTAAAGTAACATAAGGTGTAAATCGATGGTAAGGATCTCCGGGTACAAACTTGAAGAAGTTGAAATCGCCTTGCAATCCCAATTCAAAAATATTGGTATTGAAACTGAGATTTCTGCGATACATGTATTCGTTATGCGTATTGTACACATCCGAATAACCCAATTTCGCATAGTGGGCAGCTATTCGAAGTCCAATGTAATTTCCGAATTGTTTTCTGAAGAATGCGCCAACCGCCAATTTCGGGCGATTGAGTTGCGCACGCGTATTTAAGTCACCAAAGTAATGAGCGGCACCAATACTGAATCCCAACTCACCTTCTTGAACAGTACTTTCATATTGAGCATTGGCTTTAAAGCTTATAAAGCTTGCCACCAATATCCCAGCAGCTAAGATCTTTAATTTCATAGCTGCAATATAATAAAATGCGGCAGTTGATAAAGGTTTATCCCTATAATATGCTGTTAATTGCGGGTATCCAGCCCCCAAGAAAGTTTGTTTCGAAGTGTTTGTAGGAAGTTGTTTTCATTCAATCGAATCAGCCCAATATCGAAGCGTTCTTTTCGTACGGCCAATTGTACTTTCTTGTTAACCAATTGTCTACGAGAGTCTAAGGCACAAATAAAATGATCGGTTCTCCCTTCAATTTCAAAAGAAATGACGTTGTTATCGGGTACCACAATGGGGCGCACATTGAGGTTATGCGGTGCCACCGGGGTAATTACAAAACTGGAAGAATCGGGGAAAATGATCGGACCACTACAGCTTAAGGAATAGCCTGTTGATCCTGTGGGTGTTGCAACAATAAGTCCATCCGACCAATAGGTATTTAAAAACTCACCATTCAAGTAAGTATGTACCTTGATCATGGGAGAGGTGTCGGTTTTATGAATCGCGAATTCATTAAGAGCATAGGGAACTTCTCCAAAAAGGGGTTGTTCAGCATCCAAGTGAATCAAACTACGACGATCAATGATCATGGTTCTGGTAACTATGGCTTGTACCGCACTGTGGATCTCTTCTCTACCTAGCGAAGCCAAAAAGCCCAATCTTCCAAAATTGATTCCTAGAACAGGGATATTCTTGTCTCTTACATAGGTAACCGTATCAAGTAGGGTGCCATCACCACCTAAGCTTATCATGCATTCGATCGTATCATCTAAGTCAGCAGAAGAAGAAAAGAGAGAGTAATGATTGGGCAGATGAACAGCGGGCTTTATTTTCTCAAAATAAGGCTCATAGATAACCGCCTCAATCTGTTCTTTGTTCAATTCATCCATCAATTGCTGCACAGCAGGCAAATGCTCCTGCTCCACTACCCTACTATAGATTGCTATTTTCATGAATGCATATTAATTGTTGTATCAGGCCTAGAAATCACTCTTGATGTGTAAAAATACCCCGTTTTGTCCTAATTGATTAAAACTATAATCGAACCGTACCACGAAATCATAAAAACTCACCATGTCTAAGCCCACCCCATAAGTATAGAGAAGTTTGTTGGTGAGCGAATTTTCCGGATTTACTTTATTGTACACTGAGCCCCAATCACCAAACACCCTTGCATAAAACTGGAAAGGAACTTCGCTATGCGATTTCGATTTCAAATGTGTGGGCACTTTGAATCGTATGATTTCTTTTCTTAAAGTTGATCTCGATAAAAAGGCAGCCACGCCATCTACAACGTATCGCTCCAAACCACGCAAGTACATGTCGCCAAAACCAAACATGCGCTGATTTACAAAGGGCTGCTCGAATGGCAACCGAATAACGGCTTGTGTTTGTGTGGAGAAATACCATTTCTTTTTCAAATCCCAGTTATTCATGAGCTTTCCTCCGAATTGCCACATGTTCATTTCACTTGAAAACCCTCGTTTTAAAAACGATACTTCCCCCATCCACCCTTTCAATGGATAAGGAATATAGTCTACTTTATAATAGTTCAAGTTGTACGACAGCTCAGGAAAAACGATGGATGTTTTTCCACCAAAGAAATATTTTGGATTGGCATTGATGACAGCCGAATCGATGTCTTGTCGCACCAAAGCCAGTCGCACACTATTGAAAGTTCGTAAGCCGGGGCGATAGGTATAGTCTACGTGTGCATACCAACGTCTGGTTCCTCCAAAAGAATCACTGAATTGTTGTTGGTTGTTGATGGTTGCGTAATTGATCTCTCGGTTAAAGCTATAGGTCATCCCTAATTTATAGCCGTGCTTCAAGGTTCGATCGGCATAGGGTTGTTCGTATTCAAACTGCAACTGTTGCGTATACCCGGTGATCAACCAAATTTTTAATTTATCATTTCTACCGGTGAAGTTGTTGTATTGAAATTTGAAGCCATAGTTGATACGTTGGATACCAACACCCTGACGGAAAAACTCATTGATATTTCTATCTACAGCCTTCGCATAAGGAATGGGAAAGATGTACCACCGTTCTTTCACTTCTACTCTAATATCAACCACGTAGCCTCTGAACGACTTAACAGATATGATTGCCTCGTTGAACAACTTTGTGTTCATAAGCTGTTGCCTGCCAATTTCAAAACCTTTTACGAGGTCGGGCAGATAAATAGAATCGCCTGTACTGAAAGGTAATTCACGCTTTACAATGTAATCTTTGGTTTTGTAATTTCCTTCAACAGTGATATCACCGATAATAAAGTGATTAGAACTAGAGGAAGAGCGGGCGCCAGTGGAATCGTGGTCTTCTAATATTTGTAATAAGTTAAGGTTTGGGCTCGAAGCTACTTGAGCTTGGGCACAAAAACCGGTCAGCAGGAGTAAAACTAACCCACAGTAATATAATTTAAGTTGTTGGTGCATGTACTAAAGCGGGTAGCGTCCCTTTCAGGAATCCACTGCTTTAAATATTCAGATAATTCATGAGATGATCAAAATTGCTTTTCAACTCATTTTCATATTGTTCTTCACCAAAAAAGTGACGAACAGAATACTCATAGCGTTGAAAGGTAGCAAGTATATCACTCACTTCGAATTTATTAATTTTCAGAGTAACAAGAAAAGATTCAGTGGCGGGATCCCAATGCGTATTAAGTTGAGTAATTTGAGCGTCGTTGGTTTCTACCAATTTGCTGATTTCAGAAAAAGAAAAAGCTTTGTTTTCCATTTCTAACACGATAATAGCGCCGGCTGTTTTTACGCCATTAATAGTGCCCAATTGTAACAAAAGATCTGCATTGGAAATCACTCCCAAATAATGGCCTTCTTTGTCTACCACCGGCACCACCGTAAGATGGTATTCGTTGGCCAATTGTACGGCTTCGAATACATGTGAATTAGCCTGTGCTGCAAGCTTAGAGAACCTACTTTGGATGACTTGAATTTCCTCTCCCTCATCAACAGAAAGCAAATCGGACTCTAAAACCAACCCTTCAAATAAATCACCATTCACCACCGCCAATTCAGAACAATGGTTCTCCTCCATCATATCCAATGCATGACGCACATCGTCTGTTAAACGAAGCGAAGGTATAGAGCTAGATAGGATGTTTTTATTCAACATCTTTTGAATATGATTTAGAGGTTAAAAAGGGACTCTCAGAACTAAGATTAGAACGTAGAAAGAGCCTTTTTATTTAGTAAGACGACAATTAAGGGTTTACCGCTGCCGGTTGACTCAATTTTGTCAAAAATTTATGAAGAATTTGATTGAACTCCTGAGGCACTTCCATCATAGGCGCATGACCGCATTTATCGATGAAATGGAGTTCACTATTGGGAATCAATTTGTGGAATTCTCGGCCCACAAAAGGAGGTGTTACTGCGTCGTTATTTCCCCAGATAAGAAGGGTTGGTTGTTTAATTTGGTTCAACTCTTCCCCCAAATTATTGCGGATGGCACTTTTTGCCAGTGCAATGATTTTGATGGCTTTAATTCTATTGTTAACGGTATTGTACACTTCGTCAACCAGTTCTTTGGTAGCTACCGCGGGATCGTAAAAGGTCACTTCCGTTTTCTTACGAATGTATTCATAATCGCCGCGCTTGGGGTAGGTATCACCCATTCCACTTTCGAATAGGCCTGAACTGCCCGTTAAAATGAGTGATTTAATTTTCTCGGGGTGTTTAAGCGTGTGCACTAAAGCCACGTGACCTCCCAAAGAATTACCTAAAAGGTTAATGCCGGTATAATTGCGGTTCTCAATGAATTTATGAACGTATTTCTGTAATCCACCCACGGAAGTATGCAATAGATCCAGATCAAACAAAGGAAGCATTGGCACCACTACTTTGTAATGATGACGGAAGTACTCAATTAAGTATTCGAAGTTACTCAATGCTCCGAACAAGCCATGCAGTAGCATCAGCGGCTCTCCCTCCCCTACCTCAATGTATTTAAACTTGTCAACTTCTTTGATCTCGTATTGCATCTTTTGTTCTTAAGAGTTCTATTCAAATAATCGCTAAAATAACTGTTTTACCGCAAATATGTACACTTCTTAGTTTTCTTGGATTTTTTCAGCAACATTTCCGAAGAAATATTCCAACTGTTGAAACATATTTTTGAACCAAGGAATAACAGCACCCAAACCGTTTAACAAGCCAGGACCCCAATCACCAATAACCGGATAAACAACCGATTCTTGTACAGTGCTTGGTTGAATAATTTTGCCTTTCACCAAATAAAATAGAAGGATACTGAATATAGTGGTGTATAACACTGTATATAAAATAGCACCCCCAAGTTTATTTACCCAGCCTACAAAGGCTAATTCCATGGATGTTTCGATAAACTTTGCGATCAATCGAACTACTAGCACCACGGCAACCAATACACCCACAAAACTCAACATCGGCAACCAAACACTTACCTCCTTATCATCGCCCCGAAAATGCGCTGCTACCACTACCGAAAGTTTTGTAGCTGCTGCCAATCCAATGAAAATGGCGAAGAAAGAAAACAGCGCAACAATGAGGCCCTTTTTCAATCCTTTAATGATGGCTATGGCCACCACAATCATATATAATAAGTCGATTGACACTTCAGATTACTTCGCCAACAGTTCTTTTACCAAAGCGCTGATGGTTTTACCATCGGCTTGACCGGCTAATTCTTTCGTAGCCGCGCCCATCACTTTCCCCATGTCTTGAGGACCAGCAGCCCCTACTTTGGAAATAATAGCACTGATCAAAGGCTTTAATTCATCGGCCGATAATTGCTTGGGTAAAAACAGCTCAATGATTTCGATCTCCTCGATCTCTTTTTGAGCCAGATCGGGACGGTTCTGCTGCTGGTAAATCTCCAATGAATCCTTTCTTTGCTTTACCAGTTTTTGCAAGAGTTTGGTTTCTTCAGCTTCGGAAACTTCTCCCGAAGCCCCTTCAGCTGTTTTCGCCAACAATAAAGCTGCTTTTATCGCACGTAAACTTCTCAACGCCTTCTCATCTTTAGCCAACATAGCCGTTTTCAAGGAAGCCGTAATTTTTTGTTCTAAACTCATAATCAACACTTTAGATTATTGAATCTTGTTCTCTTTTTCTTGTAATTCGGCAAAACGCTTATAAAAATCATGAGCGAATTGCTTCATTTTGTTAACCAACTCCTGCTGGTGCGTGGCTCTGTCGAATGAGTCAGCCATGGTCATCAGGGTTTGATAATAGAAATCTGCCATTTCATCTACCCTCATTTCTTTGGTCCAAAGGTCCATTCGAAGGGCTGCATTGTCGGCACCATCCCAAAAAGACACCATAAAGGCTTTCGCATCTCTTGGTTTTTCTGCGGTACTGTCGGTTGCTTTCCATTGAATGGATTCGGGAACTCTCTTTTCGTCCAATCCAACTTCAATTGTTATGGTTGATTTTTGCATAAGTAATTCTTCTTAGTGATTCGCTATCAATTGAATGCAAAATTACCAATCTTAAATGGCTTTTGATACCCAAAAATAACTGCGCACTTTATAGATATAAAATAGTTTTAATGTAAATTGAAATTGAATAACTTATGTATTAATATAGTTATGTTACCGAGGAAAAACTGCGCTAAAGGTTCGGATTTTACGGTGTAAAAAAAATAAGTAGTTACACTTTGCATCCCAATTTTACGTTATCTAGCTTTGTTACAGCAATCCGTAATACCCAAAGTAAAATCAGTACCTATGAAACAACGATACTCAAAAGTGTCAATATTATTGACCTGCTTAACCCTTATCCTCTACTTACCCTTACCCATAAGAGCACAATGCTTATGTACCGATGGTAGTAATCCAAGCACCGTTTCTTATCAGCAAACCCGTTTGATTCGTCCAATCGATGACTCTACCGACTTCAATTTAAGTCAGTTTGACCCAGCAATCGGTGAATTGGTGTGCGTGAACGTCTATTCTTATCTTACTTCAGTAGTGAGAATGCGTTTGGAGAACGATGAGATCTATCCTCTGAACTATCGTATCTCTTATACGCGTACCGACCAAATTCTAGGTCCGGGTTTATCCCCTACAATTTCTGCCAACTTTTCAAAGAACTATGGTCCATATACTCTTGCAGAAAGTGATGGTAATACCTTCTCAGGACCCGATTACATTTTTATTGGTCCTGACAGTGTATTGAAAAATCAATACCTCAGTCGTACAATCAGTTCAAATGTGGTTCCTTTTCTTGGAAATGGCACACTTACTTACTATTACAAGTTAACAGGTAAAACAACCGTAACGGGTGGTGTGAACTATATTTTCTCGGTAAGTTCACAAGACTTCGTAACCGTGGGAGTTGAATACAATTACTGTATAACTGCCTTATTAGCTAGTGGTATGGCAGATTTCAATGTTGCTAAAAAGTCGAAAGAAGATGTTTTATTGACTTGGACCACCAACAATGAAAGCGCCGCCAACAAATACTTAATTGAATATTCTACAAATGGAAGAGATTTCCAATCGGCCGGAACGGTGGATGCCCGCACGGTTGTAGGAAGTACCGCTTCTAAATACGAGTTCAACTATAAGGCGAACCAAACTGCCGGAAAACTTTATTTCAGAGTAAAGCAAGTACAAAGCAGTGGTAAATGGGCCGCTACCGCTATCAAAGGTGTTTCTTTTGATGGAACAACGGTAGGTGGAATCTCTGTATTCCCTAACCCGGCTCGTGCGAAATTCCAAATGATGTTTGAGCAGCCAATCACCGGTGATTATGCTGTAGAATTGGTAAATATGAGCGGTCAGGTGATGTACAACAGAACCATGAGTGTTCAACAAAGCAATGTAATTAACCTGGAATTGAACAGCCAGCCACCTGCAGGAGTGTATATCTTGAGAGCGAAAGAAGTAAGAACAGGTGCGGTTTACAGCTCTAAAGTGTCGATTACAAAATAAGAACTTATTCCCTGCGTTTTTATACTAAAGGCCCTGTCGGAGGGCCTTTTTTCATTCTGATATTACTTTCTTACTTTTGTTTATTATCAAATTAGTTTAATGGAATATAATACTACGAGAAACCATCTCATTATGAAGGAATATGGCAGGCATATTCAACGCATGGTTGAATACCTGTTAACCTTAGAGGACAGAGAAACGCGTCAGCGCAATGCCTACGCTGTGATCGAACTAATGGGATTCTTAAACCCTCACTTAAAAAATGTGGAAGACTTCCGTCATAAATTATGGGATCATTTGTTTTTGATCTCCGATTTCAAATTAGACGTTGACTCTCCGTATCCCATCCCTACGCGCGAAACATTAAAAGCCAGACCTCAGCCTTTACCTTATCCAAAGCGTTATCCAAGACATTATCACTTGGGTAAAAACATGGAGTTGGTAATTGACAAAGCGTTGAAGGAAGAAAATCCTGAAAAACGTCAGGGTTTCGCGAATGCTGTGGCATATTATATGAAGTTGGCTTACAGTAACTGGCACAAAGAGACCGTTCACGACGATGCCATTCAAAGTGAACTATCGAACATTACCGAAGGTCAACTTACATTTACGAATACACCGTTTGTGAGAACTCCTCGTCCGGGTGGCGATAACCGCGACAGAGACCGCGGCAATTTCGATTACCGTAACAAACGCAATCAGAAATTTGGCCATCAACAAAGAGGTGGAGGCGGAAGCAATAATAGAAATGACAGAAACGACCGCAACGATCGTAATGACCGTAATAACAATGGTGGCAAGTTCAAAAAGAAACGCTACTAAACCGCTATCCTTCGAGCCAAACAACACTAACTAGTTTAACCCTTTATTACTTCGCTGCATGAATGTATTTGAAGTAACCGGCGGCAAACGACTCAAAGGCGATATTGTTCCGCAAGGTGCTAAAAACGAGGCCTTGCAAATTATCAGCGCCGTTTTGTTAACTCCAGAGCCGGTAACCATCACCAATATTCCAGACATTCTGGACGTAAATTTATTGATTGAATTATTGGGCGAAATGAACGTTGGGATTGAAAGACCCAGCAGAGATACCTGCATCTTTAAAGCCGATAATGTAAACATCGATTATTTACACAGCGAAGCTTTCAAAAAGAAAAGTGGGAGACTGCGTGGCTCGGTAATGTTGGCCGGCCCCATGTTGTCGCGCTTTAGAAAAGCATTCATTCCTAAACCGGGCGGTGATAAAATTGGTCGTCGCAGGTTAGATACCCATATCATTGGATTTGAAAAGTTAGGTGCAGAATTCAACTACCATCCTGAAGATGGTTTTTTCCATTTGGAAGCTCCAAATTTAACCGGCACTACTTTATTGCTCGATGAGCCTTCTGTTACCGGTACGGCCAATATTATTATGGCGGCGGTAATGGCAAAAGGAACGACCACTATTTACAATGCTGCCTGTGAGCCCTATATACAGCAACTCAGTAAGATGCTGATTCGCATGGGTGCGAAAATCAGTGGCGTTGGAAGTAATTTGTTGGTTATTGAAGGCGTGAGCTATCTGGGTGGCACGCAACACCGCATGCTACCTGATATGATTGAGATCGGCTCTTTCATTGGATTGGCTGCAATGATACAAAGTGATATTACTATTAAGAATGCCGGCATAGAACACCTTGGAATCATTCCTGAAAAATTCCGTCAACTGGGCATTCAGATGGAATTCAAGGGCGACGATATTCATATACCCGAACAAGAGATCTATGAAATACAACGCTATCTCGATGGTGGCGTACTAACTATTTATGATCATCCTTGGCCTGGTTTCACTCCCGATTTATTGAGTATTGTTTTGGTAACAGCGATCCAAGCAAAGGGAAGCGTGTTGATTCATCAGAAGATGTTTGAAAGCCGCTTGTTCTTTGTAGACAAACTCATTGACATGGGCGCTCAAATCATTTTGTGTGATCCACACCGTGCGGTTGTAATTGGTTTAGAAAGAGAACAGAAATTAAGAGGCATTACTATGAGTAGTCCCGACATCAGAGCGGGTGTAAGCTTGTTGATTGCAGCCTTAAGTGCGGAGGGAAAAAGCATCATTCAAAACATCGAACAAATTGATCGCGGATACCAATATATTGATGAGCGTTTGAAAAATATTGGAGCAGAAATTTCGAGGAAGTCGATATAGATTACTTCACCGCGGTAGTTGTTCACCGCAACGAGCGCAAAGAACGCGAAGGTTTCGCAGAGATTTCCTCCTTCTTAATTTTTCATCACTCCTATCCTTCGGAACAAGTTTTGTGTTATTGAGTTCAGTGTATTAGGCATTGGGCTTTAGGGCTAGGCTTTTTTGACCACAGAACACACAAATTGAAACATATTCTCTCAGATTAGAGCTGAAATTATATCAGTCTTGTATACTTCTTCTTTTACCGCAGCGATCGCAGCGTTTTCGCAGCGCTAGCGGTCTCTCCGCCTTTCCTACCTTCCAACAACAGCGTTGCCTGTCCCGTATAGTTCATCACGTGAAAAGCGGACTAATATTTCATTCCCACATTCACAAACTCCCAAATTCACCAATTATCTCCCTGGTTGTTTCATTCTTAATTCTTAACTCCCCCTGTTCCTCCCCCTTGTTCTTTCTCTGTATTTTCTCTCATCCTCGTTCCTGTATTCCCCTTGTTCCTCCTCTTGTTCTTTCTCTGTATTTCCTCTATCCTCGTCTCCTCTATCCTCGTTCCTATTTTCGGCTGTTCCATTATTAATTATTAATTCTTAATTATTAATTAATCCCCCATGTTGAATTCCTCACCACTTCATGTTTTTTTCCTCAAAACTTCTTGATGTAATCTACCATCAAAAAAAGTATTTTCCTCCAAACGCAGTACCATAGCGTGTTTCACAACTTTTTTCCCCTAGCTTTACACAACTATCATGATTAATCGAAAAAATTTCAAACTATGATATTTGTATCCATTTATTTCGTGTGCTTTACCGTGTGTATTCTTGGTGCCTTTTTAATGATTTTTGAACTGATCAATAATTATCATTGGATCAAGATCATTTTTCTTAGCATGTTTGTTTTAGCCGGAATTGGCGTAGTGAGTTTTACTTTCTATGTTTTTGAAAAACAAAAATGGTTGCTCGACCTAGAAGTGATCGACGGCACCAAACTTCAGGGGCGAAGTCCGGAACGACTCTTCACCTTCTATATCGACGATTTCAAACCCGGCTCTAAAGTTTTGAATGGAAAAGACAAGTTGTTCAGCAGAAACGACAGTTGTGTTTGGCTAGAATTTGAAGTGAGCCCCACAGAACTTTCCTATTTGTTAAAGCGCGATCGGTTCCACAAAATTGATATGGACACCTTAAGCTGTTCAGTGGAAGAATACCCTTTATTTGGAGAGAAACCTGTTTGGTTTAAACAACGAAAAGAGGTTCAACCTTACACTATTTATGAAGCTGATGTTATGATGCAGCGGCTTGGTTCACAATGGATGATTGTTTCTAAAGACAGTACGCATGTGTTGTATTACCGTCCCGCTCGATGAGCCAAAAGAAAAGTTGACTGATTGTATAAACAGATCGACAACAAAACGATGATCACTTAATTAACAGGAAGTTCTCATCATTGAAATGATTATATTCGGTGCCTATTCATGAACATGGAGCAATGGAGAGACTATAATCGTTTTTTTGATGAAGCTTCTATGAGTGCCTTACTCGCTATTTTCGACAAAGCGGGTATCGCTTACTTGGTAGAACAGGAAAAGGAAATGGTAGACCCTATCTATTTCGGTCGTCCCATAGAACCAATGTTTGTTGTAAAAATCCGTCCCTCGGCCACCGTGAAGGCAGATCAAGCCTTGGAAATGAAAGCCAGTTCAGATTTTGAACAGCAAGAGATCCCTGAATATTTGAAGCAAATGGAACCGGAGGAGTTGAAGGCGATCTTATATGAAACAGACAGTTGGAATGTGTACGATCGTAAGATGGCTTCACTAATACTCAATTCCCCTGATAGCAGTATAGATAAAGGCGCCACCATTTCAACAGAACTTAGTATACCGTTAATTATCTTAAGTTATGTGCTAAGTTTTATCGTTTTCGTTGGGCCATTTATTTGGTATACTCTCTGCTTTGCCACCAAAACCACCAACACGGGCCGGTCGATCCCTATTTTTGGCAAGCGAACCCGGGCAAATGGATGGGTGATTGGGGTCATTGCTTTGTACAACTTGGTCAATTTTATTTTGAAGCGAAGCACTTAACAGATGCGTTTTTAAGCCCTATCTTTGCGCATGGTTCAGCATCCCATCATTATCATTACAGCCCCGTCGGGTGCGGGCAAAACCTCCATCACCAAATACTTATTGGAGAAATACCCTCAGTTGTCGTTTTCCATATCAGCAGCAACTCGTGAGCAGAGAGCACATGAAAAAAACGGAATCGATTACTACTTTATGTCGGTAGAAGATTTTCGACAAAAAATTCAAAATCAAGAGTTTGTAGAGTGGGAAATGGTGTATGAAGGGAAGTACTATGGAACCCTAAAAATGGAACTCGAGCGTATTTGGGGCCAAAACAGAGTTCCGGTGCTGGATATTGACGTTAAAGGAGCCATCCATGTTCAATCGCAATACCCCGATTCCAGCCTTTCTATTTTCATAGAACCCCCTTCTGTAGAAGAATTGAGAAGAAGATTGATGAGCAGAGGCACCGAAACCGAACAAACCCTAGCCGACCGGGTAAACAAGGCCAGTTATGAGATCTCTTTCAAAGATCATTTCGACCAAGTAATTGTAAATGAAGAACTTAGCAAAGCTCAAGCGGAAGCTTGCACGATTATAGAGGAGTTTATGGCGAAAGGATAGGACAATCCTGCCTTGTTTTATACATTTGTAGCTACTATGAATACCACAATAGTCCTGATAATAGTGATTCTGATCGTGCTTTTAATGGCCTTTTATTCGGGCATTGAAGTGGCTTTTGCGGCGGCCAACAGATTGAATGTTGAACTCAAGAAAAAGCAAGGATCGGAAAGCGGCATTTTACTTTCGAAATTTTTTGAACACCCCTCTCGGTTTATAGGCGTTACCATTGTTGCATATAATTTCTTCTTGGTATGCTTCATTTTATTAGTGAGTACTTTCTGGAAAGTATTGCTCGACCTGAGCCCTTTCATCAACAAATACTTCAACGACAGTGGCAAAACCTGGATGCGGATTTTCATTGAAATTGTTTTGTCGTTGATAGTGGTAGTACTAATAAGCGATATCATTCCCAGAGCCATCTTCCGCGCCAAAGCCGACTCCATGCTGAATTTCGGAGCCAGAAGCGGTTTGCTAAGAGCCAGTGATTTTGCGTTTTGGTGGATTGCAAAACCCTTTATCAATATTTCTAATTGGATTCTCGATATCATTTTTAACGTTCGTGTAGACAAACGCAAAGAATCGTTTTCAAGGGCTGATCTGGATTACTTGATCCAACAAACAGGCCCTATCAACGATGAAAATCAGAACATGAATGCTGCCCTCTTCAAAGCAGCATTAACTTTACCGAAGGTAAAAATTCGTGAGTCCTTGATTCCCAGAAAGGAAATTGAAGCCATTCCGTTAACGGCTAGCATCGAGGAAATGCGTCAAAAAATGATTGCCACCAAATTGAGCAAATTGGTAGTGTACGATCAAAATATTGATCAGATTCTGGGTTATGTGCACCAATTAGACCTTTTCAAAAGCCCTGCTTCGGTAAAAGACATTTTGCTTCCCATACCGGCCGTTCCGGAAAGCATGAGTGTAAGTGATTTGATAAGCCGCTTCACCAAAGAGCGCAAATCCATAGCTTGGGTTGTAGATGAATTTGGAGGAACAGCGGGCATTGTAACCATGGAAGACTTACTGGAAGAGATTTTTGGAGAAATAAAAGACGAATTCGATGTAGAAGAATTGGAGGAAAAGCGCATCAATGAAAACGAATTCATTTTTTCAGGCCGCTTGGAACTCGACTATCTCAACGAGCATTATGGCTTGGAATTTCCGGAAAACGAGTCTGAAACACTATCCGGCTATATTATCCATCAACACGAGAAAATACCCCGACAAAAGGAGCGGATTGTAATTGGGGACTATGAATTCGAGGTGCTCCAAGTAACTGATACTCGAATTGAGTCGGTGAAATTGAAACGATTACAGTAAAACTGAAAGTTAATCCACTGTTTTCGATTGGCGACCCGACCGAATACCCTTAAATTTGCTCCACTTTTCGCTATGGCATTACCATTTTTTAATAAGAGGAACAAGGATAATCAGGAGATGTCGTTCGTGGATCATCTGGAAGAGCTCCGCGGACATATAACCCGATCTATACTAGTGATTTTGGTTTTTGCAATTACCATTTTCATATACATCGACGAGATCTTTGATTATGTGATCATGGGACCCATGCGCCCAAACTTTATCACCTATACCGGTTTGTGCAATTTCAGTCATTGGGCCAAATTAGGCGACGCCCTTTGTATGCCGGCTCCGAATGTGAAATTACAGGCTATGAACTTCAGTACGCAGTTCATGTCGAGCATCACCATTGCCTTTGTAGGTGGATTCATAGTTGCCTTTCCTTATGTATTCTGGGAATTTTGGAAATTCATTCGCCCTGCCTTAAATCAAAAAGAATTGAAAGCTGCCAGAGGCGGTATTTTCTGGGTCTCTTTCTTCTTTTTCACCGGAGCAGCTTTTGGTTATTTTTTGTTGGCTCCTTTTACGTTTAGCTTCTTGGCCAACTATACGATGGGTAAAACCGGATTTGTAACCACCATCCCTACTTTGGACGACTATACAGAAAACATGGTCGACATTATTTTAGGGGCCGGGATCGCATTCCAATTACCAATCATCAGTTATGTGCTTACCAAAATAGGATTGATTACTCCTAACTTTTTACGCACTTATCGCAAATATGCACTGGTAGCAATTCTTGTGATTGCCGCCGTTATTACCCCATCTCCTGATTGGACCAGTCAAATGTTGGTATTCGTGCCATTGGCTTTGTTGTTTGAAATTGGGGTGATTATTTCAGCGAGAGTGTACAAGGCTGAACAAAAGAAAATGAATGAGTGGTAATAGATAACGAACTTTAAACGAATTCAACATATTATGGCTGCGAATTTAGATCTAAGCAAACCGATTGTAATTGGTGGAGACCATGCCGGTTTCGATTTGAAAAAAACCTTGATCGAATATTTGAAAGAAAAAGGTTATGAGGTGGTAGATAAAGGCTTGTTTGAAAATGTTTCGGTAGACTATCCTGACTACGCGCATCCTGTAGCAGACTTAGTTGAGTCCGGAATGGCTGCATTTGGAATCTTGATTTGCGGCAGCGCAAATGGCGTAGCCATGACTGCTAACAAGCATCAGGGTATTCGCGCGGGCTTGAGCTGGAATGCTGAAGTAGCGAGTTTGATCCGTCAGCACAACGACGCAAATATCATTTGCATACCTGCTCGCTTTGTAAGTGTAGATCTAGCAAAAGAAATGGTAGATATTTTTATCACAACTGCATTCGAAGGTGGTAGACATCAGAATAGGGTAAATAAGATTAGTTGTAGCTAAATCAGAATTTGAGAATTGGTGAATGTGGTAATTAGTGTAGAAGAGGGAATCAATACAATCAATCCTGTGTTTGGATTTCAAACTCGTAGAATTAGGAAGTAATTGCTGAATAACAGAGAGGGCCGCACAAGTGCGGCCCTCTCTGTTTGAATATATTTAATTAACTCCCCGCCTAAGGCGGCTCATTCTTAATTATTAATTATTCATTATTAATTTCTTCTGTCTCTTCTGTTCTCACGACGATCGCGAACATTTTCCTTTCTATCTTTACGATCTTCTTTTTTGTCACGAACATCTTCTTTTTTATCGCGCTTGTCTTCTTTAGCGTCACGAACATCTTCGCGTTTGTCTCTACGATCTTCTATTTTATCGCGTTTACCACCATCGTGTTTTGCATCGCGAACGTCTTCGCGTTTATCACGAACATCTTCGCGCTTGTCGCGACGATCCTCTTTCTTATCGCGAACATCTTCTTTTTTATCACGCACATCTTCGCGACGGTCTTTGCGATTTTCTCTACGATCAATTTTGTTTTCTACGCGGTCTTTTTTATCACTAGCTGTTTGCGCATTAGCGGCGAAAGTGAAAGCGGTAAGACCAAGACTTAACATTAAAAATTTCATGGTGCTGTTTTGTTTCATAAATAACGGTTTTTAATTGCTGGTACGTATACATAGACCCGCATTGACCGTTCGAGTTTAAACAACCCCTTATAAAAATTTTAACTATTTGGAGCCATAGCGTTTATTTTTCAATAGCCAACTGGCCACTTGATAATACGCAACTGCTTGTTTTACAAGACTATCGGTGAGGGGCGATTGTTCTGCCTTACCTGTCGAAAAATCGGGCTTAAATTCTTTGATATTTTTTACCGGCGACTGAATTACCAGCTTTCCGTCCCTCAAATACCCCAATCCTTGATAGGTACTAATAAATGCCCGTTCAGCCCCTTCGGGAGCCGAAAACTGATCGCGTCCTAAGAACTTGGATCGATAGCTCATTTTCATAAAGCCTAGAATTGAGGGGGCTATGTCGATTTGAGCCGTGAGGCGTTCAAACTTAGCGGGTTTCAATTTGGAAGGACAATAAAAGATCAATGGTATGTGATAACCGGTTACAGGGAGTGCAACACTGCCGGCGCTTCCGGCGCAATGATCCGATACAATAACAAACAAGGTATTGTTAAACCAAGGTTTTTGTTTGGCATCGCGAATGAATTTACCAATTGAGTAGTCTGTATATTTTACCGCTCCTTCGCGCATTTGTTTTTCAGGTGCAATATCAATACGGTTGGCCGGATAAGTAAAAGGACGATGATTACTCACAGTCATAATATGAGTGAAAAAGGGTTTACCCGATTGATGGTTTTGATCTAATTGCTCAATTGCTTTATCGAACATGTCTTCATCGGCAACACCCCAAATATTGGCAAAATGAATTTTGGCAGGGTCTATTGCCGTTCTATCAATTACTTGATAACCGTTTCCGCCAAAGAAGGTTCCCATATTATCGAAGTAACTGTATCCACCGTACATATACTGAGTAATGTATCCTTTTGACGCCAATACCGAGCCGATGGAAAATAGATTGCCATTATCAGGGCGCTTTACAATGCTTTGTCCGGGAGTAGGCGGGATAGCCAGTGAGAGCGCCTCCAAGCCACGCACGGTGCGAGTACCCGAAGCATACAAATTGGTAAAAAACAAACTTTCCTTTGAAAGAGAATCGAGAAAAGGCGTGATGTTTTTTGTACTTCCAAACGCTTCCATGAAATCGGCACTTAAACTTTCTACACTAATAAGTACCACATTCATTTTCTGTTCAGGCTCCGAATAAGTTATGTCTCGCTCTAAATTGAAGGGATCATTGCTTACAAATTTTGCATTAGGTAATGCTAGTTGTTGGCGAATGATCTCAAACGCTTCTTTATCGGGTAGTGCTTTGTAAAACTTGAAGAAGTCTAATTCATTGTTCCAGAAAGCGGTTCCAAATTCGAACATCCCGTTTCCTGCCAACTCATTGGCATATTCGTTTTTGCTGAATTTTCGCCAATGATTGTCTAAACTGAAATAAACAATGGCAGGAACAATCAAAAAGGCTAAAGCATACGATGTTCTCTTAAGGAAAGAGGGAGTTTCTGCTTGAAGTGCAGCTCTCAATTGAGGGCGAATCCAAATAGTAAGGCCAACGGCTATCAGCAATACTGCTGCAATGATCCATTCAACCGGATAGCTTTCTTTAATGTTTCCCAATACTTCATTGGTATATACCAAATAGTCTACTGCAATGAAATTGTATCGATTGCTGAATTCGTCCCAGAAAAACCATTCAGAGATCGCGTTAAAGATGAGTAAGAAGCTTAAGAAGATAAAATCGAATGTAAGCACTCCCAAACGCCATTTCACTCTGAATTCAGTTGACTTAAATTTCATCCATACAAAAACCAAGAGACGGAACACTACATATCCAATTGCTCCTTTGCGAAGATCGGCGTTGTAGTCTTTGGGAATTAAGTCGGAGAATAAGAGTACCAGCACAAATGCGGTAAGAATTGATGCAATAATTGTATAACGCGGATTAGTATACGCTATATCGTCCATAAACCAGAGGTACAATACCATTGGTATGATGATATAAGAAGCTACAGCCAAGTCATATCCTAAACCAATAAAAAATACCCCGAGTAGGTTGCTAATTGAGAACTCGAAACCTGAACCTGTTTTAATAAGAAGGGCCAATCGAGTAAGAAATGAGATGCTTACAACAATGGCTAACAGCAAAAAAACAGGCGTGAACCTGTTTTTTTTGCTTAAAAGCTTAAAAGGCGACAAAATTGCCATATAGAAACTTTATTAATGTAATAATTCGATCGATTACCAACCTAGAATCCATGCGAACATCAAAGGGGCAACGATGGTTGCATCACTCTCTACGATGAATTTTGGCGTCGTGATATCGAGTTTACCCCAAGTGATTTTTTCGTTAGGAACTGCGCCTGAATAAGAACCATAAGAGGTTGTAGAATCACTGATTTGGCAGAAATAACTCCAGAAAGGAACATCGTGCCATTCCAGATCTTGGTACATCATGGGAACTACACAAATAGGGAAATCACCTGCAATACCACCACCAATTTGGAAGAAGCCAACGCCCTTACCTCCAGAGTTTTGACGGTACCAGTCGGCCAACCAAACCATGTATTCAATACCACTTTTTACTGTGGTAGCTTTCAATTCATTTTTGATTACGTAGCTCGCGAAGATGTTACCTGTGGTGCTATCTTCCCAACCCGGAACAACAATAGGAATGTTCTTTTGAGCAGCGGCTACGATCCAACTGTCTTTAGGGTCAATTTCATAGTATTGTTCCAACTCGCCACTGAGAACGGTTTTGTATAAAAATTCATGAGGGAAATAACGTTCCCCTTTTGCTTCTGCATCTTTCCATTGTTTTACCAGGTGTTTTTGCAAACGACGGAAAGCTTCTTCTTCGGGGATACAGGTATCGGTAACGCGGTTGTAATGATTCTCCAGAAGATCCCACTCTTCCTGAGGAGTTAAATCGCGGTAATTAGGAACGCGTTTGTAGTGAGAGTGTGCTACCAGGTTCATAACATCTTCTTCCAGATTGGCACCGGTACAACTGATGATGTCAACTTTACCTTGACGAATCATTTCCGCCAACGAAATACCTAATTCAGCGGTACTCATGGCACCTGCAAGTGTGATCATCATTTTTCCGCCTTCTAATAAATGTTGCTCGTACCCTTTGGCAGCATCCATTAAAGCTGCAGCATTAAAATGGCGGTAATGGTGTTGAATAAAATTTGAAACAGGACCTTTGTTCATTGATTTCCAATTATAAAGTGATCCGCCTTCAGATCAATTCACATCGGGTGCATTGAGACGCTGCGGGAAAGACGCAAAATTAATTAATAATTGAGAATTAAGAGCAATAAAAGGGGGCGGTTAGGAGGAGAGTACCATTTTAACACAAAGGTTTAGATGTTTCGAGTTCAGCAGTCGCGAGTTTTTTTACCGCAGCGGCGCAGCGATCGCAGCGGAATCGCAGCGGCAAATCCATTCTTCCGATGAAGCCAGATAACCTCCGAGCCCCCGTGGTTCTGTATTGCCCCGCGCAGCGGCCTTTGCGTTCTTAAGTAAACGACTCTACGAATTTCAAGTAGCCAAAAACTTAAAGCAACCACAACCACTCCAACCTCCAACCTCAAAACCTTTGCGTTTAAAAATACATTCACCGCAACGTGCGCAAAGTCCGCGAAGGTGTCGCAAAGTATCATTTTGAATCGCAGCGTCAAATCCATTCTTGCGCCCAGGGCAGATACCCTCCGTGCCTCCGAGCCCCCGTGGTTCTGTATTCCCCGCGAAGCGGCCTTTGCGTTCTTAAGGAAACGACTCTTCAAATATCGAACTATCTAAAACTTAACTAACCACAAACTCTCCAACCTTCAACCCCAAAACCTTTACGTTTAAAAATACATTCACCGCAACGTGCGCAAAGTCCGCGAAGGTGTCGCAAAGTTTCATTTTGAATCGCAGCGTCAAATCCATTCTTCCACCGAAACCAGTTCACCTCCGTGCCTCCGAGCCCCCGTGGTTCTGTATTCCCGCGAAGCGGCCTTTGCGTACTTAAGTACAGCTTCTTCGAATTTCGAGCTGCAAAAAACTTAAATTCACAAAACACTCTACAACCTCCAACCACCATTCCTTTGCGTTCCGGCTGTTCCCTCTCAAAACAATAAACCTCCGTGCTATTAACACGAAGGCTTACTTTCCAACTAAAACCAACTTGAGAAAACACTCTTTTATTCTGCGAACTTTTTGTCTTTTTTATAAACAGACCAGCTGCTTGCATCATCTGATTTCAAAACGATTGTGTAATCAGCACACTCAAGCGTTACATAGTAAGTAGTAACATTATTGGCTGCCATTTCGAACAAATCAGTGATCCACATTGTACCGTACTCTTTCTTCAATTCTGTTTGCAAGTTGATTGGCAATTGACCCGATACAATGTTACGAGTAGTAGCCATCAACTCTCCTTCTGCGTTATAGAAAGCGAACAATACTTGTCCGTTCAAAGTGAAAGTTGCTTTTGAAAATTCTTTTGATTGCTCCCACTTTACATCTTTTGCATTTGCAAAATCACGTGTAAGGGATTGATTCAATTTCTGATTTACTTTATCAGTGTTGTTAGCGAATGCACTTGTTACAAACATGGTAACCATTAGTGCAACTTGTAATAAACGTTTCATTTTATTTAGGTATTCTTTATTCTTTAAAAGGATTCCGATAATAGGACGAGCATTGAATTAAAATGTTACAGTCCCGGCTTATTTTTTTTCTTTTTTAACAATATTAACATCTCCATCTGAATGCACTTGAACACTTAAGTTGTGCTTCGTTGTTTCCAAAGAAACGATGTAACTCGTACTTCCGTCCTTCAATAATTCAATTGCAGACTTGTAAGCAAAAGAACCGAAACGCTCTCCAAGTGATTGACTTACAATGATTGGCAAAGAAGAGGTGCTGATGCTGCGGCCTGTTGCAACCAATTCGCCGTCTGCACTGAAGTAAGCATGGTACTCTTGTTGATCCATGATGAAAGAAGCATGATAGATACCTTCAGCACTTACTTTTTCCCACGCAACAGATTTTGCATTAACAAAAGTTTGCTCAAAAGATTTTTGTACTTTCTTACTTACTGAATAGGATTCAGTTGCAAATACAGAACTAGTGAATACAGTTGCGAATAAAATCGCGGTTAAGATTACTTTTTTCATGGTTAATTTATTTATAGTGTTTTTAATAAGTGATACTCAAATCGTGTCACATCAATATGACGTGCACTGGAAACTTTTGTTACAGCGGGTTGCATTATTTTAAAATGAATTGTTGAATTCAGCGATGAAATGAGGGATATAAAACAAGAGTAAGCGTATCGATACTTTACTACAGTCGGCTATAATTCAATGCCCGCAAAGTTTTGAAGAGAGTCTTAACAAATTGCTAATGCGCTGTTAAGTGAACGTTAAGTAATAGTACAAAAGAAAAACTACCCACTTAACCGATAGGAAGCCTACTAACCAATTTTGAATTTTTCTTGTTTTAAAACACGCTTTTAAGAAAATGATCCTTACTCACATTAGAATGTATTGCACATAATTTTAAATTTGAGCAATACGAACAAAAGCAATGTTGTAACTTCCATTTATGAACTATTTGGCGCACGCATATCTATCGTTTCATCATTCGGGTATTCTCATTGGTAATATGACCAGTGATTTTATCAAGGGAAACAAACAATATGACTTGCCCGCTGATATTCAGGTTGGAATACGCTTGCATCGGTTGATCGATGAGTTTACCGATTCGCACAAAGTCACTTCCGAAGCAAAACAACTTTTTAGAGAAGATTATCGACTTTATAGTGGGGCCTTTATCGACATTGTTTACGATCACTTTCTTGCAAAAGACGAAACCAGGCTCCCAGATGCCACATTAAAGGCTTTTGCGCAAGAAGTGTATACAAGTTTAGAAGAAAGGCAAGAAGTTCTTCCCGAACGCTTCAAAAGAATGTTGCCGTTCATGAAAGAACAAAACTGGCTTTATCATTATAATAGTACCTGGGGTATCGCAAATAGTTTTGCAGGGTTGGTTCGCAGAGCGAAATATATAACTGAGTCGAACACAGCTTTTAACATATTCAAATTGCATTACGAGCAGTTAAAAGGCTATTATGAGGAGTTTATTCCGGAAGTGGAAAGCCTTTCACGTAATTATATTGCATCTCATTTATAAATGAGGCATATAACTATATAATTATATATTTTTGTTCCTAAACCATGAAGAATGAAGAAAATCCAATTGTTAGTAATTACAATTTGTTGTTTTTGGATATCCGCCTCGGCTCAGAACCGATTTCCTGCCATCGACAAATCGCCGATGGATATGATTTATTTCCCCATTAATTATCCTGTTCTAAAAATTCAAAATAAGGCCACTGATCCGTTGATCATGCGTGTTTGTTATAGTCGTCCACAAAAAAATGGTCGTACCGTTTTTGGAGAATTGGTTGAATTTGGAAAAGTATGGCGTTTAGGAGCCAACGAGGCAACAGAAATTGAATTGTTCCGTGATGTGAAAATTGGTACCAATAAATTGAAGAAAGGTCGTTACACTGTATATGCTATTCCTACAGTAGACAAGTGGACCATCATATTTAATAAAGAAACGGATATCTGGGGTGCTTTTCAATACGACGCAAAAAAAGATGTATTAAGAGTTGACATAAAACCTGAAAAATCTACTGAAAATATTGAGGCTTTCTCTATGGCCTTCGAAAAATTGGGCACCGGTTGCCAATTGGTGATTGGATGGGACGACGTGGTTGCGAAGTTGCCGTTTAGTTGGTGAGAAAAGGAGGAGATGAGGGGATTAGCTAATTCGTGAATTTGGAGTGTGGTAGTAAATGGCTACTAAATGCTTAAAAAACCTTCCCCGTGCGAGAATTTGGAACTAGTTACAACCTAGATTCTACGAAGTACCATCATTTCAATCTTCGCAATTCATTCAAGTATTGTAATTTTAATAAATGTGTGGCATTGCCGGAATTGTATCAAAAACAGCCTCGATAAGCCTTGAAACGGGCGCTATGATGTTGGACGCCCTTCAACACAGAGGCCCCGACGGAATGGGTTCCTGGCAAAACCCCAGCGGCAATATCTGGTTAGGACATAACAGGCTCTCCATCATCGACCTCTCCCCTGCAGCCGCACAACCCATGCATTTCAACAATCGATTTACCATCACCTACAATGGCGAATTGTATAACTATAAAGAGCTGAAATCAGATCTTGAGCAGCAAGGTTATCAATTCAGAACGGCCTCCGATACTGAAGTTATCCTAGCAAGTTATGACCGCTTTGGTGCTGATTGTTTGAATCGGTTTGATGGCATGTTTGCGCTGGCTATTTGGGATGAAGTGCAACAAGAGCTATTCGTTGCCAGAGATCGGATGGGAGAAAAACCTCTTTATTTTGCTTTTAGCCAAGATGCCAGTCAATGGATCTTTGCCTCAGAAATAAAAGCCCTGTTCGCGGCCGGATTTTCGAAAGAAATTGAACCCGAATTAATGGCGCAATACCTCAGTATTGGTCATCTACACAATGTTCCCAATCATTATTCTACCTTTTATAGATATATAAAGAAATTGCCGGCAGCACATTTTGCTACTGTGAAATTGAAAAATGAAACCATTGAAGTAGCAGTTCGAAAATATTGGAGCTTTCGTCCAATGGATATAACTGATCTTTCAGAAGAAAAGATCTTAGCGCAATTTAAAGACCTCTTGGAACGAAGTATTTCCCGTAGGCTCCGAAGCGATGTAGCCAGTGGCACTAGCTTGAGTGGCGGACTAGACAGCGGATCTATTGCAGCACTGATTGCCGGACATCTAGAGCTGCCATCCAGCTATCAACACAAAAGTCTCACTGCCTCCTTTCCTGGCTTCGCTCAAGATGAGACAATGGCAGCAAGAACCATTGGAAAGCAGTTCAATCTTCAACAGTATTTCATTGAAATCAGCAGTACTGAGATAGAACGTAATCTCGCACATTTACTGGAGCTCCACGATGAGCCCATCAGTAGTGCCAGTAGTTTTGCTCAATACTATGTATTCAGAAAGGCAAAGGAAGAAGGCATAAAAGTGCTGCTCGATGGGCAAGGAGCCGATGAATTATTAGGGGGATATGATAAATACCGTCATTGGTTTTTACAGGAATGTATTCGGAAGGGTGACTGGACTACCGTTAACGCAGAAAAAAAATACGATCCCAGATGGGGCTGGAAAAATTATGCCGCTTCACTAGCTCCCAATTTAGCAAACAAGGTATTGGTTCAGTTGGCCGAAAAGAAAGCAAGAAAAGAATTGGATTTCAATATCGAATGGCTGAACAGCTTAGAATCGAAAACCTTTATCAATAAGCCGCAGATAAAAACCTTACAAGAAGCATTGGTAGACAGTTGCTTTAATGGTGGATTGGAAGAATTGTTGCGTTATGCCGATAGAAACAGCATGGCACATGGAATAGAAGTTCGATTACCCTTCTTGGAATTTGAACTCATTCAATTCTGTTTGTCCGTTCCGGCCCACTACAAATTCAAACAAGGATGCTCTAAATGGATTCTCCGGAAATTAATGGCTCCTCATTTACCGGAGGCAATTGTATGGAATCGCAAAAAGATTGGATTTGAACCGCCGCAAGAAAAATGGATGCAACTTAAAGCTGTTCAAGAAAGAATCATTGATTCGAAAGAAAAACTTGTGCGTGAACGCATTCTTAATGCTTCAATACTAGATAAAAAAATACAGCCGCACCCTTCCTATGCGGCTGTTAACACCGACTGGAAACTCTTATGCGCCGGTGCCTTCCTATAGGGAATATATAGGATCCTTAACCCTTGATCAATTTTTCCGTTACTTCTGAATTTCCAAACTCGTCAACTTTCACTGTCAACCAATGCTTGTCATCATAAAGCTTAACGATATAATTCACGGTATCTCCTTCCGTAAGTTCAACTACTCCAAACTGTTTGTAATCTGAATATTCTTTCAACAGTCGATTTTGAATTCCTACGGGTAAATTCTCCGGCTGGTAGTAGCGGATCGCCCGAACAATTTCACCATCTTTGTTATAAAACACGCGAGATCGAACACCCGACATCACAAAACTCACATAATAGCGATCCTCATCATCTTCCCATTTTACCTGCTGTGCTTTAGAGAAGCGTTCATTAAAAGCTTTCAATACTTTGCTATTGGGGTTAAAGGCCCAAGCATTCACGGCGCAAATGGCCGCTACGATCATTAAAGAAATTTTTTTCATGGCTTTGTATTTAGTGATGTGAACAAATGAAACAGGATTCAAATCTACCCTAGTAAGTCGCTGAAGTCAAGCTAATTGGTAAGTGTGGTGTTAAAGAAAACCGAATCAACGAATTTATTCGTACTTATTAGAAATTTGCGTAATGAATTTTATGGAACAGAACGCAGTACCGTAAAGCATTTGAAAAATGTTACAACAAATTGCAGCAATCGGGTTAAAGTGCTGTTAAACTACTTGTATGAAAACTCAGGCGCTAAAAACAGGGGAATAAGCATGGATTCACTGCAGCAAAAGTTGCATCTTTGCAGTCAATAACTACGAATATGAAACCAGCTACAAAGTTTATACATGCCGGAGCGCATCCGGATCCTTCTACCGGCGCTATTATGACGCCAATTTATCAAACCAGCACCTTTGTTCAAGCAGCACCCGGCGATCACAAAGGATTTGAATATGCGAGAAGTCAGAACCCAACCCGCAAAGCATTGGAAGAAGCTTTCGCAATTATAGAAAACGGAAAGTTTGGATTGGCATTTAGCAGCGGTGTTGCGGCTACCGATGCAGTCATCAAATTATTAGCTCCCGGTGATGAAGTTATTTGTGCAAATGATATGTATGGAGGTACGTACCGTCTCTTCACGAAAGTGTTTGAAAAGTTCGGAATTAAATTCACTTACGTAGATACGACCATTGCAGCAAATGTTGCAGCGGCAATTAGTCCTGCTACTAAAATGGTTTGGCTGGAAACACCTACTAATCCGCTGATGAACATTACAGATATCGAAGCAATTGCAGCCATTACAAAGCCTAAGAACTTGATCTTGGTAGTGGACAATACTTTTGCTTCTCCCTATCTCCAAAACCCATTGGACTTAGGCGCGGATATCGTAATGCACAGTGCTACTAAGTATTTAGGTGGACACAGCGACGTAATTCAAGGTTGTTTGATGATGAATGATCCGGCATTACGTGAGCAGTTGTACTTTATTCAGAAGAGTTGTGGTGCGGTTCCCGGTCCAATGGATTGCTTTTTAGTGTTAAGAGGCATCAAAACATTGGGAGTACGCATGAAGCAGCACTGTGAGAATGGAAAGATCATTGCGCATTGGTTGGCGAAACATCCCAAAGTTGGAAAAGTATATTGGCCGGGTTTCGAAAGCAATATCGGTTACGAAATCGCCAAAAAACAAATGAAAGACTTTGGCGGCATGATCAGTTTTGAATTGAAGGACGATAGTGTAGAAGCTGCTCGTAAAGTGCTATCAAGCACTCATGTGTTCTCCTTAGCAGAAAGCTTGGGTGGCGTTGAAAGTTTGATCAATCACCCCGCCTCTATGACCCATGCTTCTATTCCCAGAGAAGAGCGCATCAAAAACGGACTCAGCGATTCCTTGATTCGTTTGAGCGTGGGAATTGAAGATGCGGAAGATTTGATAGAGGATTTGGCGAAGGCGATTGGATAGAATAAAGATTTGTCAATGTGATGGTGTGATGATTAGTTGTATGTACTACTGTGCCCCTCAACTCGCAAACTTCTCCATCACCCCCAATCCAAACAACGCAAAATCATATTTAACAGGATCAGTGGCGTCGAGCAATCGGAGCGACTGGTCCAGTTCTTCAACAGATTTGGCATCGCTTTGCGGACGCTTGAGCAAGCCTAGGGCGCGGGCGGTGTTGCCGGAATGAACGTCTAAGGGACAAGAAAGTTTGGAGGGAGAGATCGATTTCCAGATGCCAAAATCAACCCCCTTTGCATCCTCTCTAACCATCCATCTTAAAAACATATTGATGCGCTTGGCAGCTGATCCCGATGAAGGATCGGAAACATGCTTTTGAGTGCGATATGGAACAGGGGTTGAATAGAATGCTTCGCGAAATGCAGTAATGGCAGGTTGCAGACTTTCCTTGGTTTGATAGCGCGCATACACAGCTTCCATATCATCGTAGCTCTTATACAAATGCTGCAATGATTGCACGGCATGTATCAAATCTTCCCCATTAAAAGTTCTGTGAACAAAAGACTCCAGTTTTATCAAATCCTTTCTCTTATGATTCATGACGAAATCGTAAGGAGAATTGCCCAATAAATCAGCCAACCGATGTCCGTTGGCAACGATTGATTTACGATTGCCCCATGAAATAGTGGCTACTAAAAATCCGGAAATCTCAATGTCTTGCTTAAAAGTATAGCGATGCGGAACCGCAATGGGATCGGCTTCTATGAAGGAAGGCTTGTTGTATTGTTCCACCTTAAAATCCAAAAACTCTTTTAACTCCGATCGATCCATAGCTCAAAAATACAACATCCTCTTTTTATACATCCTTCCATTCAGAAGCACCTGAAGCACCCCTGGTTCTTGCTTTTTCAATCTGACGGTCAATGATCAACTTTGTGATCAATTTTGCCGCATCTGTTTCTGCATTTGTTTTCAAGGTATATTTTAACAACGATTCGTTGATATCAATTCTATACAATACCTGGATGAGCCGATTGAAGTCGGTATTGATCAAATGATTTACTGCCGCCTCCAGTTCAACTGCTTTCTCACTGAGATCGGGAGCTTGTATCAACTTTTCCAATTCCATGCTGCTAAGCTATCTTCTTTTTCTCAAACCTCAGTTCATTTACTTTGGCTTGATCTTCTTTCTCTGCTTTCAGATCGAACATGGTTCCAAAAACATGATCCCATAAGGTGGAGCTCACTCCAAATCCATGGTGTTCGTCTTTGTAATGATGCAAATGATGGTTTCTCCACAAAGGTTTCATCCATTTAAACGGAGGGTTAAATGCATGAATGGCATAATGCATGGTTCCATACATCAAGTATCCGACCATAAAACCGGGAAAAAACAAAAATGCTTTTACTCCCATGATTAGATACATAATTCCTAGAATGGTAGAAGAAATGATCAAACTGGGAACGGGCGGCATGAATAGGCGCTCGCGATCTCTTGGGTAGTGATGATGATTCCCGTGCAGGATGTAAGCAAATCGCTGCATACGCTTGCTTTCACTGATCATGTGAAAAATGTAGCGATGTGCTAGGTATTCAAAAAATGTCCAGAAAAAAACGCCCGCAATAAAAATTCCAATCATGCTTCCGGTTGAAAAATGAAATTTGGAATGTGCGGTGTACAAAATAAAACTGAGAATCGGAATGTACATCGACCAAATAACAATAGGATTGGTTTTAGTAAGCATTTCCAGGTAAGGATTCTCAAAAAGTTGTGCCTGTCCTCTGTTGTGGATTTTTTCAAACTTCATACACTTTCTTTTTGCCAATGCAAAATTAGAAAGGAAAATGTGAATGAATTACTAACGTTTAAATGCATCCATAACTTGTTGAGCATAAGTCTCTAAGCTTGGGTCGCGAGCTCCCATTAACAAAACCACCACATCGTCTCCCAAGCTTTCTTTGATTCTTTCCGGCCATTTGTTTCGGTCTTCTTCAAAGAAAGCCGGTTTGCCTAATGCTTTTAGGTCTTCTATTAAGTCGTTAGCAGAAATATCTTTCACAGCGGTTCCACCGGCATAAAAAATCTCACTCATCCATATTTCATCTTCGGGACGCAATACTTCGGCTATTTCGTGCACAAAATCATTCCGAAGGAAACGGGTGGGTCCATATCCATGTGGTTGGAACCAAGCAATTACTTTTTTGGCGAGCGGCTGACAGGCTGCAATTGAGGCGGCGCATTTTGCCGGATTGTGCGCATAGTCGTCAATTAACCAAGCTCCTCGCACCTTACCAACAATTTGATGTCTGCGATAAATGCCTTCGTATTTGTACAAGGCCTTTGCAGCAGTAGCCAATGGAACTCCAATAGAAGCTGCCACAGTTAAAGCGGCTAGTGCATTTTCCATATTGTGCCTTCCCACCGTGTTCAAAGTGATCTCTTGATCTTTGACGGTAAACTTGCATACAAATCCTTCTTGTTTAAAATCCTTCGCTTCAAAACCTGCTCCTGTATTCGGTGTAGTGGCAAAGTCGAACGCGGCATTGGCAGATAAAGGTGCTGCTAATGGATGCGAACGGTTTACAATAAAGGTGTTGGAATTAGATTTAAACGTTTGGAAGATATCGAGCAGAACGTCAATCTCTTTATGGTCTTTATCAATATTGAGCAGCAAACCAATTTCAGGATGGTATTGAACAATGGAGCCATCGCTTTCATCGGCTTCAATTACCAGCCATTCTCCCTGCCCTACTTTCGCATTGCCTATTTTCCCTTCCTGAATAATGCTAACCAAACCGGCACCACTTATAATGCTAGGTTGCAAACCGGCTTCTTCCAATATCTGAAACAACATGCCGCTTGTGGTTGATTTTCCTGAGGTGCCTCCAACCGCGATCGTTTTTTTACTGGCTGCAATCAAGGCCAATAATTCAGAACGTTTGAGTATGGGAATATTGAGCGATTTTGCTTTGATTACTTCCGGAACGGTGTCTTCAACTGCAGTAGACACGATCACGACATCGGTTTCCGCTGTTATGCCGGATCCGTCTTGCACAAAACACTGAATGCCTTCGGCTTCAAGTTTCGATTTTGTATCATTAAATGTATTGGGCTGAAAGTAGCGATCGCTTCCCGTCACTTCTTTTCCAATTCCCTTCAAATACTGCGCTAGTGCGCTCATGCCGGTTCCGGCTACGCCAATAAAAAAAATACGCTTAAGTGGTTCTATAGAATGGATCATGGTACAAAGATACAATGCATTATTTTGCCAATGCAGCGAGTAAATAAATTAATGAGGCCGTTCCATCCATTGTTGGTTCATTGGTGCTGTAATCGCCAAAATCATCATGATAAACAGCCAAATTACTTTGAAAAGCTGCATATGAATCGGAATTGTACAATTTGATCCCAATGAGGTTGTTATAGATATTCGTGTACACCGGACCGTCAACTAGTCCACCATCAATATGATATTTTTTGAGTTGCGTGAAAGCGCTGTGCGGGTCTATCGGCGTGTCGCCCCAAGCCGGATAGCCATAGACCATGGAAGTTCCCCATGGATTTACACCAAACAACCAATCAATACAGGCTTGCTCTAAAGGTTGGTATTTGGTATCGCCCGATTCTATTCTGTACCAAAAGCATTGAATGGCAAAGGAAACCGTCAAATTATTGCTGCACCAAATGAATGGCACACCGCGATAGAAGCCGTTTTTTTGTGCCCGAGACCAAACCTGTTCAATCCCTTTCTTATAATAACTCAGCAATTTCTTCTTCGCTTCTCCCTTCAATTGTCGCATCCATTCATAATGACCAATATTGATAAAGGGATACCACTGGTAGTGGGCTGCTGTATCTTTCTCCATCCAAGGAGTAAGTGGTTCCTTCGACGCCAATTTCATTCCTTTTGCAAGTTGTTGCGGATCTTTATCACGCGCATACAGCGCGGCATAAGCCAATTCCATATCATCCATCCAATTTCCTTCTGCATAGATATAGGGCGACTTTACGGAAACAGTTTGAGCTACGCCGGGCATCGCTTCACCAAATTGAACCGCCGTCAACGATTTTTCGCGAAGCATTTTTGCAAAAGACGGAGCAATGGCTTTGAACTGGCGCTCTCCCAAAGCAAAGGCACTTGCAAATTTTCCTGCGGTAGAGGCACCGCCGGTAGTTTGATTTAAAAACTTCCCTCTTTGTTGTGGTTTGCCATTGATGAAATAGACGGGGCGTTGAATTCCTTTTCCATAAAAACTATCTTCCTTGGGTATGCGCATTCCGGCATGATCGCGATCGTCTCCAACCTGATTGAACATCCAATCTTTTCTAGGATGCATCTTTAAGAGCCAATCAAGACCCCATTTGGCTTCGTCTAATACATCAGGTATTTTATTGGAACCCGCCAATCCGTTGGCCTGATAGATATCATTGAACACATCGGGAAAATCACGATAGGCCATCAATAAGTGATAGGTTGCATTGGCCGATGTAGTGGCGTATTGCAAATAGTCGCTGGCATCGTGCCATCCACCACTCACATAAACATAAGAGCTATCTTTAATCCCTTTTGAACTGCCGTAGAGCACATAGCCGTCTTTGGTATGGCAACTGTCTTTCAGAAATGGGTTGAATCCACTTCTCTGCTGACGCATGTAGCGTAAGCAGAAATCAGCTCCTTTTCGGTAAACGTCGGATGCAATGGTAAACTCCGGAGAACTGACACCTCCGGCCACAATTACATAGCGTCCTTCAATTGTATAATCGGAAAAATCGAGTCTTGTTACTGCTTTAAAAGGACCATAAGCTCCAAAACTTTCCACTTTCTTACCTGTGTAAACAGGCTTTCCACTGAGGATATCAACAATTTGGAACTGCTGAATTTGCTCATTTTCTTTACTGCACCAAACGGCCACTTTGGGAGCCTGTGTTCGGTATCCAACCAAATTGATTCGAATCCATGAGGGGTTGTAAAGACGCGTTTTAAAAGAACCCATCATTATAAACACCAAGGCAATGGAAAGTATTCGCTTCATGGCATTAAGTTACAATCAAAAAACGGCCTATTGAAACCATTTTTGAGCAGCGGATTGTGCTAACTTGCAGGCCTAATGTTATTGCTATGAAATTTGTATCGTATTTAGAAGAAGGACAAGACCGTTTAGCTGCGCTTATAAATGGGCTTTTGTACGACATGGAAGTATTGCACCCCGATTTGCCTCACAGCATGGGTATGTTCCTGAACTATTGGGACGATTATTTGCCCATGGCTCAAGGCGGTGAAATTTTAGTAAAAGAAGGAAAGATTTCTTCCTCAAAAGGAAAAAATCCCGGCGAAGTGGAAATCATTGCACCCGTACCCTTCCCTCCTAGTTGTAGAGATGGCTACGCTTTTCGTCAACATGTGGAATCAGCGCGCAGAAATAGAAACGCGCCTATGATTCCCGAATTCGATCAATACCCCATTTTCTATTTCACCAACCATCATAGTATTCAAGGACCCGGTCCCGTTTTGTGCATGCCCGATCATTTCAACAAACTGGATTTTGAGTTGGAAGCCGCCATTGTAATTAGCAAACACGGCAGAAATATTAAAGCAGAAGAAGCAGACGATTATATTGCCGGTTTAATGATCATGAACGATATGAGTGCTCGAACACTTCAGATGGAAGAAATGTTATTGAACTTAGGACCTGCAAAGGGAAAAGATTTTTCGACAGTTATTGGGCCAATGTTGGTAACGCTCGATGAGTTAGCAGCATTTGAAAAAGAACCCAAACCGGGTCATGTAGGAAAAAACTGGAGCCTATCAATGAAGTGCTGGGTGAACGATGTGCAAGTAAGTGAAGGAAATGTAGGTGATATGGATTGGACTTTTGCAGAAATTATTGAACGCGCATCTTACGGTGTGAACCTATATGCAGGCGATGTTATAGGTAGTGGTACTGTTGGTACCGGTTGCTTTCTTGAATTGAATGGAACCGGCAAACGCAACGATCCGAATTACCAAGAACAGTGGTTGCAAGATGGCGACCGTGTAGTGATGGAGATTGAAGGTTTGGGTAAACTCGAAAATACCATTGTAGCGGAAGACTCCGACTTTAGTATTCTTGCCCGTAAAAAATAAAAAGACATGACGCTAGCATTTGACCAACTGAAACCTGCAGAGAAACAGTACTACTTGCAACATGCGGTAGCGCCTCGCCCAATCGGGTTTGTAAGTTCGATTGATCAAGAGGGCAATATGAATCTAAGTCCTTTTAGTTTTTTCAATCTTTTTTCATCGAATCCACCCATATTGGTGTTTTCACCAAGTTTACGGGTGCGCGATAACAGCTCGAAACACACGCTTCAAAATGTACTTTCCGTACCTGAGGTAGTAATACATGTGGTTACCTACGATATGGTGCAACAAATGAGCTTGAGTAGTTGTGAATTTCCAAAAGGTGTAAACGAGTTTATCAAAGCAGGCTTTACAGAAGAAAAAGCAACACTTGTAAAACCTTCTATGGTAAAAGAGAGCTTGATTAAAATGGAATGCAAAGTTCTTGAAGTAAAAGCTTTAGGAACAGGAGGCGGAGCAGGAAATTTAGTGATATGTGAAGTTTTGTGCATGCACATTGATGATTCGCTTTTAGATGAAAATAAAAAAGTTGACCAGCGAAAGATCAATCATGTTGCTCGACTTGGAGGCGATTGGTATTGTGTAGTAAACGAATCGAATTTGTTTCAAGTGGAAAAGCCAAATACTCAACTCGGCATTGGAGTTGATCAACTGCCGGCAGCCATTAGAAACAGTACCGTGTTAACGGGTAATAATTTAGGACAACTCGGAAATGTACACGACTATCCCGTAATAGATCCCAGTTTTGAATTGTCGGAACTAAAGCAAATCATTCAATACTACAGTGTAAGTCCAGCTGAGATGGAAAAAGAATGCCATTTGTTGGCCAAAAAACTGCTCGACGAAGGAAGGGTTAAGGATGCGTGGCAGGTGCTGCTCACCTCCACTGAGGGCTAGAAAGGCAAACTTGGTACAGCCGTTGTTTCGTCCTAATTTTGCAGGCCCTGAAAATGGGAAACTTATTTTTAACAATCAATAGAATATGTCTCAATTATCTGAACAAGAGCTGATTAGAAGAGAGAAGCTCAAAGCCTTACAGGAACTGGGGATCGACCCCTACCCTGCTCCATTATACCCCGTAAATCAAACCGCTGTTGCTATAAAGCGTGATTATAAGGGTGAGGAGAATAAGGCCGACTTCGCGAATGTATGTTTGGCTGGCCGTGTTATGAGTGTTCGTGACATGGGTAAGGCAAGCTTTGCTGTACTCCAAGATGGTTCAGGAAAAATTCAGGCTTATATCCGCAGAGATGATATTTGCCCGGGCGAAGACAAGAACTTGTACGATAAAGTATGGAAGCACTTGATCGATATCGGTGATATCATTGGTGTGAAGGGTTTTGTGTTCACTACCAAAACAGGTGAAACTTCTATTCACGTAACAGAACTAACACTACTCACAAAGAGTTTGAAACCGCTTCCAATTGTAAAAGAAAAAGAGGGTGAAACCTTTGATGCAGTAACTGATCCTGAGTTTAAGTACCGCCAGCGTTATGCTGATTTGATCATCAATCCTCAAGTAAAAGATACGTTTGTTAAACGCACGAAATTGGTAAATACCATTCGTGAATATTTGAACGGATTGGGTGCTTTAGAAGTTGACACCCCTGTACTACAATCAATACCCGGTGGCGCAGCAGCTCGTCCATTTGCAACACATCACAATGCATTGGATGTTCCTTTCTACATGCGTATCGCCAATGAATTGTATTTGAAGCGTTTGATAGTTGGAGGGTTTGATTGGGTGTATGAATTCAGTCGCAACTTCCGCAACGAAGGAATGGATCGTACGCACAATCCGGAGTTTACCGTATTGGAATGGTACACCGCCTATAAAGACTACTATTGGATGATGGAGATTACCGAGAATTTGATGGAGCGCATTGCCATCGCCCTTCACGGTACTACTGTTGTTCAAGTGGGCGACAAACAACTCGATTTCAAAGCTCCTTATAAACGCGTTACGATCTACGATGCCATTAAAGAGCATACCGGATTTGACGTGAGTGAAATGGATGAAGACGGACTGAGAGAAGTGTGTTCAAAATTGGGCATCCATACCGATAAGAGCATGGGTAAAGGAAAACTGATCGATGAAATTTTCGGAGGCAAAGCTGAAGGAAAATACATTCAACCAACCTTTATCATTGATTACCCGGTAGAAATGAGTCCGCTCACTAAAAAGCACCGCGATAAACCCGGGCTTGTAGAGCGTTTCGAGTTAATGGCGAACGGTAAAGAAATTGCAAACGCGTACAGTGAGTTGAACGATCCTATCGATCAACGTGAACGTTTCGAAGATCAGGTGAAATTAATGGAACGTGGAGATGACGAAGCGATGTACATCGATTACGATTTCTTGCGCGCATTGGAATATGGTATGCCACCTACTTCGGGTATTGGTATCGGCATCGATCGTTTGTGTATGTTGATGACTAACCAACCAAGCATTCAGGATGTGTTGTTCTTCCCACAAATGAGACCGGAGTCAATTGGTTAATTGGTGAATTTGTTCATTGGTTAGTTCACTAACTTGTTAATAGAAAAATCCCGCCAAGGCGGGATTTTTTATTTTCTTTAAAAAATCATTTATCCACTTAAACGTATTGTGTGACCCCTTCTGCGTCAAGTTCGCAACATAAAAACCAACCAAAGCATTCAAATGCTAAACTTTGTTGGCAAGATGCTCTCACTCCTACTCGTTACGATTATTTGAAGTAATCACACTAATTACCGAATCATCAAATTCACAAATCAACCAACTAATCTCTGTAATTCAACGCAGGCTTTCTATTACCCAACAAGGCTTCATATTTATAGTCGCCAAGAGCAGCCTGGTATTCCGCCTTTGCTTTTTCAACAAGTGCTGGATTGAGGTAGAGATCAATTGCGGTTAATGTCATTGTTTTAGCTGCAACCATCAATCCTTTGATGCCAATTTCAGTACCACCACAAGCAACAGCCTGCCAGCTATGCGCTGCTGTTCCGGGAACCCAAGTTGCGGCGCTCATTCCTACTGTAGGAACCGCATAGCTCACATCTCCTACATCGGTTGAACCTCCACCTGCATCGTTCACAACTTTTAGCGCTTTAATACTATCTGCATTGCTGATATCGGGCGCTTTGTATCCGAAAGTAGATTGAATTTTCTTTGCAAATTCAATTTCTTCGGGAGTGTACTTTACCCCGCCTACTTTTTCTAAGTTCTTCTGCATTACATCTGCAAGAGAACGGTTTAACAACAGATCATGTGTACCTCCGATGATTTCGAATTCCATTTTAGTTTCCGTACCTAAGGCCGCACCTTCTGCAGCTTTCGCTACGCGGTCAAAAATTGCTTTTACTTGATCGCGCTTTGGATGACGTACATAATAATACACTTCAGCAAAATCAGGAATAACATTGGGGGCTTTGCCGCCATTAGTGATCACATAATGAATGCGGGTTTCTTGGGGAACATGTTCGCGCATCATGTTAACCATATTGTCCATTGCTTCTACTGCATCCAAAGAAGAACGACCTCTCTCAGGTGATGCTGCTGCATGCGCTGAAATTCCTTTGAAACGAAACTTTGCAGATTTATTCGCTAATGCGCTGGTAAGTGTAACTCCGTTTTCAGCGCCGGGATGCCAGTGAATGGCCACGTCTACGTCATTGAACAATCCGGCACGCACCATATATACTTTACCGCTTCCACCTTCTTCGGCCGGACAACCAAATACTTTAATGGTACCGGTAAACTTTTTCTCTTCTATTAATTTTTTGATTTCAATTCCGGCAGCTACTGATGCTGTTCCGAATAAGTGATGTCCGCAACCATGACCTGCTTCTTTGCCGGCTATGGGTGTTTTCTCGGGACTGTTGGTTTGGGCCAAACCCGGTAGGGCATCAAATTCAGCCAAGATACCAATCACCGGCTTTCCACTGCCATAGGTTGCAACAAACGCAGTTGGAATTTCAGCCACACCTGATTGAACAGTGAAGCCATTATTTTTCAGTGTTTCTTGCAAGAGGGCAGAGCTTTTTACTTCTTTGTATCCTACTTCAGCATAGTTCCAGATTTGAAGTGCTACTGATTTATAGTTATCGTAACCAGACTGAATGTCTTGTGTAGCTTGTGTCTTAATTTTTTCAGCGGGATCTGCAGCAGGCTTTTTCTTTTGTGCCATAACCGATAAGCTGCTCAGTAAAAGCAGGCTCATTGCAATTTTTCTCATGTGTAACGATGTTTTATTGGAAAGAATAAATACTGATCGTTAAATGTAAGAAAAAGAGCGCAATTCTCGCCCAAGGCTGGAGGCGATGAATCACTTAAACTCGAATGGAGTGGTCATTGTAATCAACAAAGCTTTGGGTTATTGAGGTACTGAATTCATCTTCAAGCTAATTTTCGTCACAAAGGGCGCAGAGAGATCGCAAAGGTTTCTTCATCTTCATGTTTTTTACCGCAGCGTCCTTCGACTGTGCCTTCGGCCCGCTCAGGAACCAGCGCAGCGTGCGCAGCTGTAACGCAGCGTTGGCAGTATCGTTGTATTTCCTCCGTCCTCTATCCACCTTCCTCCCTCTTTTTTTACCACAGATACCCCAGATTACAAGAGATTCTCACAGATTAGCCTCCGATCTTCAATCAGCCTGACTGCTGGCTGTTTAATTATTAATTATTAATTATCCCCCCTGTTCCTGCTCTTGTTCTTTCTTTGTTTCCTCGTCTCCTCGACTCCTCGTTTCCTGCTCTCACACAAACAAATCCTGCATCAACTTCTGCTCCGGATTCACTGCATACTTGGTGAAATCAGTTACTCCCTTTTCACGTAGTATATCTTCATCAATGAAGAAATTACCCGTGCATTCAAATGAAGGGCGTTGAAGAATTTCAATGGCGGCATCGGCTACGATATCGGTAGTTCTGCTGCGTTGAATTAAGAAATCACCACCAAGAAGGTTTTGAACTGCAGCTGTGGCAATGGTTGTTTTAGGCCACAAGGCATTTACACCAATACGGTGTTCTTTTAATTCTTCTGCCAAACCCAACACTACCATGCTCATTCCATATTTGCTCATGGTATAGGCGAGATGCTTTCCAAACCAATTGGGATCCAGGTTCAGAGGCGGTGAAAGATTGAGAATATGCGGGTTGTGCGCCTTTGCTAAGTGAGGAATGCATTCTTTCGACATAAAGAATGTTCCGCGAACATTGATCTGATGCATCAAATCCCAACGCTTGAATTCTGTTTGCGGTGTAGGCGTTAAGCTAATTGCGGAAGCGTTGTTCACCAAAATATCGATGCGCCCGAAGGTGTCAATGGTAGTTTTTACAATATGCTGAATGCTTTCTTCATAACGAATATCGCCTTGTATGGGTAGTACGTTTCCCGGACCAGCTTTTGCAATTTCTTCTGCAGCGGTGTGAATGGTCCCGTCAAGTTTTGGATGCGGCTCAGCTGTTTTGCCTACAATAACCGTGTGCGCACCTTCGCTTGCCAACTTAAGCGCGATGGCTTTACCGATTCCACGACTTCCGCCTGTTATTAAAACCACTTTATTTTCAAACTGCATAGCAACTCATTTAATAGCTGAAATTAAGCTAAAACACGAAAAAACAGTCGTTTAGGGGGAATATTTAGAAAAACTACCCAATCCCGTATCGTATTTTTCCGAGTTCTTTGGTAAAAATGATAGTTCAAAAAACGAGCAATACTGCTCTTGAATAGATTTGAACTGCGAGGTATCTTTGTATTGTTGATTGAATGATGAACACGGACGATCCAAAATCCAAGAAGAACCAATCCAAAGTCCAAGAAAGACCAATATCCAATTAGTCCTAAGAAAAACACAGTAAAGTCCAAAAGTCCAAAAAGAAAAACCAGTTCGAACATCGTTCAAGAGACCGTTTAAAATCCAAGATTCCGTTCGCGATCCAAGTAACTCTGAAAAACGTAAATTTGTACCTATGAATAGCCGTTAAGGTTTCGTACAAAACGTTTTTAAAAAGCCTGAAGATTTTCCACTTCAGGTTTTTTTGTTTCTATACCTCAAAGAAAACCATTAGTAGCCTAAAAATTTTTAGGATCCACTTGCAGTGCGGCTTTGCTCGCCGTATTTTACTCAAAATCCTACCGTGCCTTTTGGAAAACTATATGGTCTTCTTCTTTGCCTAATATTCCCCGTATTAGCGTATTCGCAAGGTCGCGTAGTAATCAACGAATACCTACCATGGCCGAACAACTCATGTGGCGTTACTTCCGAATTTGTTGAACTTACCAATATGGGGCCTGGACCCATTAACATTGGATGTTACGTTTTAACCGACGGAGACTTCAGCGTTACCATTCCGGCCAATACCATTTTACAACCAGGGCAGTTCTATGTAATATCCGGACAAAACACCATTGCCTCGGGCTGTGCAAATATCAACAATGCCGTTACGGTAGACCTGAACTGGACCACCTGCGGCTGTACTAGTGGAACCATACCAACTACCGGAGATGGATTCTTTACAGATGGCGGGTCGGCTAATGAACAAGTAGTGTTGCTAAACTCATCAATGCAAGTTATTGATGCGGTGGTTAGAGCTTTGCCGGCTGAATCTTCTAGCTCCATTACAACCGCTAGCATCAGCGGTTGTAGCGCACAAACATTCAACTTGACTTCTTATTCAATTACATATGAAACCATTGGACAATCTACCGGTAGGGGTAATAGTTTCGCTCGAATTTTAGATGGTGATTGTGGCTGGGTGAAAGATACTCAACAAAGCGGTGGCGCCTCGAACAATACTACGGGCGATGTGGCCTCTGTAACCGCTACACTGAGCATTACTCAACCCAATGGTTGTACGAATAATGGCGCCGTCAGTGTATTATTGAGCGGATCCGGTACGTTGTTTCCTGTAAGCTATATACTAGCCTACGACACAGATAACGACAATGTATTTGAATTAACAGACTCTTATACAACAGGTACCGATAATTCTTCTCCAAATGTAAATGTAAGTGGCATGCAACCGGGCAGGTATCGCCTACAAATGACACCGGCTAGCGGGTGCAGTGACCAAATTGTATATTTTAATATTCTTGACTGTAACGGTTATATTCTACCCGAATTATTAACAAGCTTCCAAGGGACACTTAAGAACAACAATATTTACTTGAATTGGTCAAGCCCATCAGGGGAACTTATTCAGCAATACACAATTGAATGGTCTCAAAATGGTACAACCTTTATTCCGATGGATAGTTTGTCATCAAAAGGTATCGGCCAGCAAGACTACTTTTGGATCAGCCCGCTTAATCGATCCGGATATTATCGGATCATCATTAAAACAAAAGCAGGGTCTTATGTATACTCTTCCCACATTTACCTTGTATCGAACAGAAGCAGTTCAGAATTACTAGTGAGCCCTAATCCGGCCAACAATCTTGTTCGAATTGAATATGATCATCATTCTATTTCAGAGGAAGTACTCATCGAATTTGTAACAGTAACCGGACAAATAGTGAAAACACATCAGAACAGGCTTCAACCCGGAACCAATCTTTGGGCGTTTAATGTAACAGACCTACCCGAAGGCGTCTATTTTATTCAAATGAAAACTAAGAAAGGTATGGTAACATTGCCAGCGAAAACCATTGTTCGAAGAAACAACTAATAGGGTCTCATGCATCGAAATCCAACTGTTGCATTTCTCTCAAAACCCTGATCAATACGCAACAAATACTGTCGATAGTGCAATTCACGAGGACCGCTCTGTACATACCACCAACTTCCTGAAGGCTTAAAATAGGAGCTTCCTTTCATGATAATATAGCGATAACTTCCATTGATGTACTCGTCGTTCGTTAACTGCCACACCGATCCGGTAAGATCTTGCAATCCATATGGATTTGCGCCTTTCGGATAGGAGCCAACACTATAAAGTTTTCCATCACCTAAATTACAATAGGTACTGTCGATGCCTTCAATTGAAATGGTAGTCAAGGTTTCGGTAACAGGTGTTTCCTTTCTTGAAACAGGGTTTGTTTGCTTCCAAGGCCATTCGTTCATGGCAGGAGTTTGAGCTGCATATTGCCATTCTATTTCAGTTGGCAAGCGTTTCCCGGCCCATATCGCATAGGCTTTGGCATCTTCGTAACTAACGTAAACAACCGGATAATTCGCTTCTTCAGGTTTGTACTTTCCCTTTACCCAATGTTTTAAATAACGATTGGTATCAGATGGAATGTAACGCGAGGCTTTAACGAAAGCATAGTACTCCGCATTCGTCACCGGAAAACGATCCATGTAGAATGAAGGCAGTTGCACTTGTTCACCTTCATTCTCTGTTGGATAGGGAATGAAGTCGTCGCCATGACTTGTTTTAAACACAAAACTTCCTGCCGGAATCAATGCCATCGTATTCAAACTCTTTGCAGCACCACCAACAACAGGAACATCGCTTATTTTTCTGGATCTTCCGGGCTGTATCGTTTGAATGGTTTCGTCAATTAAATCATTGTTTTTTAACAATCGGAGAATCAATTTTCCTTCAAACCTTCCAATTGATTTGTACAGGGAAATGGCAGTATCGCAAGAGTTCCAGCTTAAAGGCTTTTGACTGTAAGAAGTTGTAGTAGTCCACAACTGAAACTCGTATCCTTTTGGAACTTTAATGATCAATTGATCGCCTCGAAGTGCTGATTGAATCAATTGAGGTAGTTGTGCAATGGCATCTACTTCACCTTCATTATTGGTTCCTAAATAAGAGGCATTGAATGCGGTTGTTTTTGCAGGAATAAAGGTTTTCCCGGCTTTATAACTCGGCTTCAATAATTCATGATGCCAGAGGTCTACAAAATGATATCCCGGTTTTTCTTCTACTTCAAACAAATCTCCGGTAAAGCCTTCCGGAATCAAAGAATAGATTGTATACAATGTTTTGGAAGCGCCGGCCCATTCATTCACCCAAATTTGATCGTGTGAAGTTGGCAGCAACGGTGTATAAGTTCCTTCAGTAAAGTTTTTGGTATTCTCGCGTAAAATTCTTGAAGTGGCTCCTAGATACCGGTATTGTTCGTCTACCCATTCAGGTTGCCCAGGAGCGAAAATATTGAGCTCTGTTCCATATCCATTGAAAAAAGAAGTTGCAAATTCTCGTTTGATCGGTTCTTTGTAAAGTTCAGCTACCCGAAAAATGGCAAAATCGGGTTTTATGAATTTACACAAATTCAACATGGGTACATAGTACAGTGCATTGTGTACTCTACCTGAAACAATGCCTGGCATATCTTTCGGAACAGCCATTCCTTCACTGTACATAATTACACCCGGTTTCACTTTATCGGCTGCTTCTTGCAATTCTTTACTCGATTCTCCTTTTGTATCCAACACCACTCCATCGGCATCAGTGGTTTCAATTAACTTACCTATACCGGCTAAATGTCCTTCTGCTCTTGTACTTTCATCCCATGGATTGTAGCAAACAAAAAATCGAGTTCCCACGGCACGAAGTTCTTTCGCTTGCTTTTTCAAGCCTGCCGTTCCTCCGGGTAAATCACGAAAAAGGTCAAATTGGTTTCTTTGATCCAGTCCTAAAGAAGGCCAGGTTGGCCAAATGCCAATTACCTCATTGCCTCCATACAATGATTTCGCTTTTGCCTCAAATTCATTCAAATGAAATTTCTTATCACTGATATCGTAGTAGAATTTATCCCAAGCTTGAATTAAATGAATAACATAGCTATGACGCATCCACGACAAATCTTTTCGTTCAAAGAGCGCATTATCGAAATGCCCAATATCATAGAGTTTTCTGTATTGAAAAACAATTCGAAGGGCATCCTGCCAGTTGCCGGAGTAAACCTCTTCGTGTTCGATGTATCGAACCGAGCCTCCGGGATAAAGAATGGTTTCGAATCTTCGCCTTTGGCCATTTGTGATACTAGCACGATCTCTTCTAACTAAAAGAGCCTTACCCGATTCTACATAATTTGCTGAGCAACTGAAGCCCAACTCCCATGCATTATCGGGCAACACTACATTTACAGGCTTTTTTCCGGGAATAAAAAGATGTGACCTACTAAGTCCATGCTCACCCATTCCGGTAATATAAACATTGCCTGCACTTACTCCACTAGGCACCATGTTTCGAATAACGATCGTATCATTCGAAGTGTTGGTTAAATTATAGTAACGCAATCCCGCGGTATCCGGAATGATAACTGTTAAGGAAAGCCCCGCCTGTTTTGTTTGATTCGCATTGAAATAATACACGGTTTTATTGACTTCAAGGGAGAAATAATTCGATTGTGTAAAAACGGTGTATGGTAGGAGCAACAGCAGTAGTAGGAATCGCATGAACCCAAAATTTCCAAAAAGGTACTAAGAGCCTTGAATTAAAAAAAATTCCGCAGGTAAGTTTCTAGACCTGCGGAATATCTAAGTACTATCAATCGATTGTTATACCAATACTAGAATCGGTTTGTTTTGAAGAATGGCTTCAATTTTATCCATTATTTCTTGAGTAAGCAGGGGTAGCACCTCCAATGCTTTTAAGTTCTCTGTCAATTGTTCCGGTTTGGTAGCACCTAAAATAGCCGTTGTTACATCCGGATTCTTGATAGTCCAAGCAATAGAAAGAGAAGCCAAGCTTACATTTAGTTCTTTCGCCAAAACCGATAGTTTTTTCACCTTTTCAATCTTTTCTTCTTGTACCCAACGCTCTTTTAACCACTCGAATCCGGGCATGTTCAATCTTGAATCTTCAGAAACTTTATCGAGGTATTTTCCAGTCAAGAATCCACTTGCTAATGGGCTCCAAATAGTAGTTCCCAATCCAACATTTCTAAAAACCGGCACATAATCCTGCTCCATTTTAAAACGCTCGAACATATTGTATTGAGGTTGTTCTACAACCGGACAAATTAAATGATATTGCTGTGCAACTCGGTGTGCCTCCATAATTTCAGCGCCGCTCCACATACTGGTTCCCCAATACAAAACTTTCCCTTGTTGAATAAGGTTGTGCATCGTCCACACTACTTCTTCAATGGGAACAGTAGGGTCGGGACGATGACAGAAAAAGATATCAAGATAGTCGGTTTGCAAGCGACCGAGGGCTTCGTGACAAGCCTCTACAATGTGCTTTCTGCTCAACCCTGTTTGATTGGGCTTGTTTGCTTTTCCCCTCCAACCGAAAAATACTTTTGAAGAGAGGGTATAGGAAGTTCTGTCCCAATTTTTTTGTTTCAATACGCGGCCCATCATTTTCTCACTTTCGCCCAAGGCATAGGCTTCGGCATTATCGAAAAAATTGATGCCGGCATCATAAGCCATTCCCATCAATGTATCTGCGGTTCCATCTTCAATTTGTTTGTGGAAGGTTACCCAGCTACCAAAGCTCAGCACACTTAATTGGAGGCCGGAACGGCCCATTCTACGGTATTCCATATATTAATTAGTTGATTTGAGGATTTGTTGATTAGTGAATTACAAATTTAACCCTTGTTGGGTTCTAACACAGGAAGAATTAATTGTTAAGAAGTGGCAAAGAGATTTGAAAGGGCAGTGAACTGCCTTTTGGATCATCAGGTTGAAATGGCCTTACTGTGGAATGCCATCGTCACTCACCATTCGCTGACCGGAAGACCCTAGGATCCACCATTCGCTGAAATCCTGTTTGGCGCGAAGTCCGAATTTCCCGATGGTATAGCCGGTTCTTTGATAGATATGAACCACTTTATCGGTATAAAATTCTTGTTTGTTTTGATCCCACCAAAGTTCATCGGTTTTAAGGGTATCGCCGTTTACTTTGTTTATGATCACAACACTGTCGCGCAATAAAACAGTTCTCTGAAATTCTTTATGTTTAGCGTAATGTGCATCAAGGATGCTTTCAACTTGATTAGAATCGTTGTAAAAATCTACATGGAGGGTTCGATTGAATTCTAGATAAGGTGAATCAATCAAATAGCGAAGCATGTAAGGCGCCGTTAGTTTCGCTTTAACTTTTCCGCCTTGACTCAGATAACTCTCAACACCTGCAGCTTCTTCCACCGCTGTTTTTTTGCTAAACATTTCGTCCACCTGCTTCTGATCATTCTCACAGGAAAACATAAAAAAGCAGCTTACCAATAAAGCTGCTTTTACTAATTTGAAAGTATTTGACTTCGTTACTTGCATTTGTTAATCGTACTTACGCTTAATGAACCAAATATCGCTCATTGAGAAAGCAACTGAAAAACGAACAAAGTTTTCTTTTACCAAGCTGGCATTGGTGCCTCTTTGTCCGAATTCTAGAGACGTATTGATAATGCTAAATTGATTTGTATAGGTTACACGTCGCATTGGCAAACCGGCGCCGAAAGTAAAGGAGAATTTTTTAAGATCGCCGTCAGCAGCAATGTAGTCAACACCGTAGTTAAACCCTGCGCGGTAGGCAACACTTCCCCAGTAAGATTTACCTGCTTTAGGAATCAACTGTCCACCTGTTCTGATTTCCCAACTATCTTGAACTTGATCAGTTTCGCCGAAATAACGATACTTCGACCATTTAGCTGCAGCGTATTCAACTCCAATTTGCCATTGACCACTTTTATCCAAAATAAAACCGGCACTATAACTTAAAGGCAATTGCACTCTTCCTGTTTGACCGGCTACTGCATACACACTATCAATTCGAAGTTCAGCGCCATTTGCATCGTAATTGTATGTTTCACGCACTACATCACGGGTCGCTTTTAAATTCTGCTGCAAGGTTGCTTGAGCACCCATGCGAAGAACATATTTATTATTCAGCTTCGCATTGTATTGCGCTCCTGCATTTACCACAAAGCCATAAAAGTTAGACTTTGTTTCGCTGTTTGATTTGGCATACAACAAACTGTCATTAATAAAAATGCGGCGTGTGCTGTGATCTTTGCTTCCAAACATATATCCCAAGTTCGCTCCAAATGTAAAACGCTTGATTCTAAAACCGGTTCCTAAGAATACCTGTTGTGTTCCTCCATTGCCTTCAAACAAAGTTGAAACGCTGTCGGTAGCACCGGAGCCAAAATTGAGACGCTCGCTTTTTAATACTTTGTATCCAATTCTGCTGTTGGGGCGTAAACCAAAAACCAAGCCCCAGCCACCATTCTTTTTTAATGGAATGCCCAAATTCACATTTGAAATGATAGGACTGGCATTTGAGAATTTCTGAACAGGATTGAAAGAACGGATTGTCAAGTTTTCCAATTCTAATCCAACATCGTAGGTAACGGTTTGAAGATTGCCATAAGATGCCGGATTGTAGAAATTGATGGTTTGATAGTCGCCATAAGCTGAAGCCACCCCTCCCATTGCACGGGTTAGGATGTTTTGATTGCTCAAGGTGTTGCCTATACCATATCGGGAATAGGGGGAGTTAAGTGTTTGCGCCTTTACCCCAGAGATCAATCCGAAGCAAATAAGTGCTAACACATTGATTCTCTTAGTCATTGTTAAACTCACTGATTGCATATAGGCCTTTAAAGATTAAGTTAGAGTCCGCAAATATCTTGTTTTTCAAGTGATAGACAAAATAGGCCGCATCGCCCCCGGTTATGAGGACGTTAAAGTTATCATATTTTTCCTTGTAAGCGTCTATCATACCGTCTATTTCCTTGGCCATTCCAAGGATGACTCCACTTAAAATATTGGTACGGGTATCGTATCCTACCAGGGGGAAATTCCAGTCTTTTTCAACCAAAGGAAGAAGTGCCGTTAATTGATGTAAACTCTTGAATCTCATCTCCATACCAGGGGAAATACCCCCTCCTAAGAACTCATGATTCTTATTGATGAAATTATAGGTAATGGCCGATCCGAGGCCAATTACCAAGTTATTGCTATTAGGAAAGAGGTCTCGGGCAGCTACCACCAGCCCCAACCGGTCGGCACCAATGGTTTCGGGTTTACCTACCGGAGTGGTAATCGGGATTTTAGATAGATGATTGAGTTTATGAAAACGGGTTTGAGAGGCTAAGATGGTTTCTAATTCCGGATTGTGATTCACCACCGATGATAGCAAGGTTTTTTGAGGCTTCACGCGGCCTAATAACCCCTGAATGGTTTCATTGGAATCATCGGGAAGAACAATCACTTCCGTCAATTCTCTGTCTTGAAATACCGCGCATTTCTTTCGAGTATTTCCAAAATCAAAGCAAATAGTGCAGGTCGACAATTTGAAAAATTTTCGTAAAACTAGAGGTTTAAATCGAAAGGTGAGAGATTTCGGAAATGGCCGTTCAATTTTACCTTCTCCTTCAACTTTTCCATTTCTGCTAACATTGGTAATACTTTTTGCAGATGTCGGCGAAGGTACTCTTGACGTTGCTTTTCTTCAAACAGCCCCAACACTTCGTATTCTTCTTCTAGTGACAATCCCATATGATGCGCTATATCATATGCTCCTAATTCCTGCTCCGGTTTCTTAAAATCCTTCGACACTTGCAGCAAACGATGCAATTCTTTGATACCTGCAACAATTTTTTGAATCATGGTGCGATCGCTGTAATACGTGGCATTATTGGGATAATTCACAATAGCACCACTGTAAAGCTTATCAGGAATTGCTTTCACCACTTCTAAAATTCGGAATACTTGAAGTCCTTCCGTTCTAATATCCATCTCTCCGTTTTCATACTCTTTTACAATTTCAACCAGTTTTACCGAAGTACCATATTCTTGCAATCGATCGCCAACAACAGATGGAATACCAAATGTTTTGCCACTGGCATGGCATTCACGAATCAATTGTTTATACCTGGGTTCAAAAATGTGTAAATGGAGTTTCTCTCCGGGATACACTACAATGCCTAAAGGAAAAATAGGAATGAAATTCGTCATACGCCACTAATAGAACTATTAATTTACTATAAATAACACTCAATTATCCATCTTGCTTACAAATTGATAGAGATTAAAGGACCCTTCCTTCAACTCTTTTGCTATCATTTCTTTGATGACTTCTTTATGCACGCCTTTCATGCGTCGGGCTTGAATCAATTGAAAGGCTCTTTCAGCCAACAACCAAGACTTGTGTTCATTAAATGACTGCAAGCTCAATTGCTTTAGAATGGCAGCCCACAATTCACCAAGCCCCTCACCGGTAGAAGCAATGGTTTTTACAACGGGTATTTCTATTTGGGAACGATGAAAAGCAGGAGCCAACATTAACCTAAGATTTCGAACGAATTGATCTGCTTCCGGACGATCTGCCTTGTTCACTACAAACAAATCGGCGATTTCCATTATGCCCGACTTCATGGTTTGTACTTCATCACCTGCCTCCGGAACTACCACTACTACTGTTAGATCGGCCAAACCGGTGATCTCCACTTCACTTTGACCTACGCCCACCGTTTCTGTGATTATGTAATCGAAAGGAGCAGCTTTGAGCCACTCGGTGATCTCCACAATTTTAGGATGCAATCCACCCAATGCGCCTCTAGAAGCCAAAGAGCGAATGTATACATTGGGATGTGTGTACCAATTGCTCATTCTAATTCGATCGCCCAACAATGCTCCCAAATTAAAGGGAGAAGAAGGATCTACACACAATACAGCAACCCTTTTTCCGGCTTCAACAATCTGCTTGATCAAACCATCCACCAAAGTGCTCTTACCGGCACCCGGAGGACCGGTAATGCCAATAATAGGCACCGCGGTAGCGGCCGACTCCAGCAACAACTCTTCATAGCCGGGCGCTTCATTTTCGATCATCGAAATAGAACGCGCTAGTGCTTTGATGTCACCGGATTTTACATGTTGAATAATGGCTGCCGACATGAATTCCCTAAATGATCTTGTAATTTTTAAAATCAAACAAACGAAGGCCTGTTTGTTTTTCAAACCAATACAACACTCTATTCTTAAAAGAAAATTTCTTCTTCGAAATATCAATACGAATGTCCCAATTTTTCTCTTTTACTCTTTGTTGCATAACTGCAGGGTGCGTGCCTTCGAACAAAGCCAAGGAATCAAAATCGGAGAATTCAAATACTTGTTGTTCTTGAATACGTCTGTTTACATCTTCCTGATCACTCCAGAATCCCACTGTATTCTTCTGCTTCTGCAACATTTGTTGGGGGCTTTTCACCCAACCATAATGATAGATGTATGCATCGATCTGTTTAACATTTAACTTTCGGTTACCCACTCGAAAACCTTGTGCATCTCGAAAGCTTTGAATTTTCCGATCGTTGCGAATAATGCGAACCTCTTTATGATACCAGCGACGGCTGTCACCTACATAATCGTAAGTGCCGTAAAAATGGGTATAGTGAAACAACAATCCTTCTACACGCAGATCATCTTTGTATCGAAGAGCCGCTTCTTTAATAGCCGTATGGTATTTCTCATGCACCACTTCATCGGCTTGAATATAAAAAGCCCAGTCGCTATCCGGTGAAATATGCTCGAACGCTTTATTGGTTTCTACTGCTAAAATGGTTCCACCTGAACGAATGGAAGGATCCCATACCGAGTGTACGATCTTAATTTTGGGAGAATTGATAGAACGAATCAATCCCTCGGTATCGTCTTCCGAATCACCAATGGAAACAATCATCTCATCTACAACCGGGAGGATAGAAGTAATGGCTTCCACTATCGGATAGTCATTCTTTACAGCGTTCTTTATTATAGTAAATCCTGAGATCTTCATGATGTTGCAAACTTACGCTTTGTTAGGCTGTATTGAGTTGCTTTTATTTTACCGGAATGCCTTTGTGCAGGGCGTATAATTTATAGTATTTCAAGAACGTGAGATGCGCTACATTTTTAGCAATTACATATCCTTCAAACCCGTCTAAAAAGCCGGCTTTGAAAATATATCCATGTAAAAAGGCCCAACATGGGTTAACGATCATTTTAAACCAACTCGCCTTTTTGCCTCGATTGTAATAAGCAAGAGCAGATATGGTACTGAACTTGTTGTTCTGCTGAATATGTTCTTCAAGTGTATTGTAAGAATAATGAAGAATAGCCCCTTGCAGTAAGGAGGGCGCTTCGGCATTGCTCATTATAATTTCATCGTGCGGATTGATGCCTCCCCATTTCCCAAGTTCTCGTTTAAACAATCGAAGCTTGCGATCGGGATACCAAGAACCATGTTTGATAAACTTGCCGCAGTAATTGGTGCAACGATTCATTTTAAAAGCCAGAACCTTTTCTTGTTGAATCGCTTGCAAAATGGAAGCTTTCAATTGTTCATCAATAGCCTCGTCAGCATCCAAACAAAGCACCCAGTCACCGGTAGCCAAATTCAGCGCATCGTTTTTTTGCTCAATATACCCTGCAAATTTCTGTTGACTGATTTTTGCTCCCATTTCGGTGGCTATTGACACTGTTGCGTCAGTAGAAAATGAATCCAACACTATGATCTCGTCTACCCAGCCCTTTACAGAAGCCAGACAGCGTTCAATGTTCTTTTCTTCGTTAAATGTGATGATCACTACTGAGAGCATGCTGCGAAATTAAGGCTATTCAAAATAAGAAGGGAAGCAATTGCTTCCCTTCTCAATACTTTCATTCTATTTTTTATTCTTCACATCCAATAGGCGCTCCCGGAGGAATGGCCGCATGAATGGTAGGCTTTGCTTTTTCCGGTGCTTTCATTCTGTCGAGCGCCAGCACTAAATGCGCCGCATAACTATCATTCCCCGGCGCTTTCTTTTTTTCTTCTATATAGGTCTTCAGATCTTCAAGCACTTTCTTTACCACTGCACGTGCAGAGAAGCTCGCATTTTCATCGATGCTGGAAGCCAACAAGTACGTTAGCACCAACTGTTCTGTTTGTTGTTGAATCAATTGTTTGGTACCACTAACCCTAGGTGCTCTCCAAGTAGCGTCCAATGTTTTTTGCAGCATATCGTTTAACCCTAACCCTCCTTTCATTTCGAATTGAACCAATCTGCTTAAGCGTTCGCTGTTAAACAAGAAGCTCAAAGGCAAATCAGCCGCGGTTTCAGCAGCCGCCAAAGGATCAAATACTAATCCGGTTCTCTTTTTAAACAATTCGCGCGTGAAATCATATCCTGCCGGACGCGGAGGGATCAAATTCACAATTGATTCAGGCAATTCCAAAAACTCGGGTTGAAGAGTTTCCAAAGTCGCATTTAAGGCCTCCAATTGCTTTTCTTTGGGAATAGCACCAGTTATCAGTTGACCATCGCCTCTTAATGCATAGGTATAATTCAAGCCACCCACAATTTTAGTAACCGCTTCAACTTGATAGCGGTGATAGAGGTATACGGGAACCAAGGCATCTTCCAAAAAGGCCATAGGTTGACCGGGACGAATGGAATTGATTCCAAACTTCGAGAGTGCTTTCCCTCTTACCGCTACCACTTCTTTCAATCCATCTACAGCACTCGTATTATTATCCCATAAATGGGCTTGCGGATGAGCACCACCGGGTGCGCGTGCATCGCGATCGCTGATAAACTGCAATCCTTTTTTGGTAGCATCGGTTAATATCTTATTCAATTCCTTTGCCTCATCTGAACCTTCTGCAAAATCTTGATATCCCCATGTGATGGCAACCTTGTCCCAATCCCCAATCTTGTGATCGTATGCATCTGTAAGATCAATATCGCCATTACGTTTTAGTTTGATCAATGGGTGAGGATAGTCCATCACACTGGCTCTATTGTTAACGCTGGAAGCATAGTTGTGCATCAATCCTAATGTATGTCCTACTTCATGTGCTGCCAATTGTTCCAAACGCTCTAAGGCCATTTTCAACATAGGATCATCTTTGGGCAATCCTTTCTCGAAAGGCGCCAGCAGGCCTTGCGCGATCAAATAGTCTTGACGCACTCTCAACGAACCCAAGCTCACTTGACCTTTGATGATTTCACCCGTTCTAGGATCTACTACAGAAGCACCATAACTCCATCCACGGGTAGAACGATGTACCCAATTGATCATATTATAACGAATATCCATAGGGTCTGCTGAATCCGGCAATATTTGAACTTGAAATGCATCTTTATATCCCGCTGCCTCAAAGGCTTGATTCCACCATTGTGCTCCTTTTAACAAAGCAGAGCGAATGGGCTCAGGCGTGCCATTGTCGAGATAATATACAATCGGCTTTACTGCTTCACTAACTTTCGCTTTTGGGTCTTTCTTCTGAAGGCGGTGACGAATAGCGAAGTATTTCGCGATAGGTTCGTATACCGGTGTGCTGTAATCGAAATAACTGGTGTTGATAAAAGAAGAACGCGCATCAAATAGGCGTGGTTTGTAATTGGCATCGGGCAGCTGTACAAATGAATGATGCATTCGAAGCGTGATGGCTTCGGTGGAAGGCGCCACTTCTTGAACATAATTGCCGGCAGAACCATCAGCACTGGCATAGGTAAGTGTTACTTCAATTTCTGTGTTTAAAGGGAAATTTTTAGTACGAGGCCAATACAGCGCGGAACGTGATTTATCGAGTGAATAGTTTCCTTGTTGCATTCTTCTCAAGCGATTCGAAACTTGCATTCCGTCGCGCAATAAGAAATCAGTCATGTCTACCAACGTACGATCGCCCGATTGGGCTTCAACTGCAAATCCAGCCAGAGCCGATTGGGCAAAAGACTGATCTACGGCTCTTTTTTCTGCCGGGTCGGAACTGGTAGCTCGGTAATCGAAATTGGGCTGGATCATCAGCACTTTTCTTCCGATTTTAGAGAAAACCACTACTCTACCTCCGCCCATTAGGCCTCTATCTAAACCAATATCATTTGACCCCAAACCGGCCGGCAGCGACATGGCATACAGGTATTGGGTATTCATTTGAGGAATTTCTACATATAACTTTCCGGAAGGTTCATCCCAATAAATAGGGAAAAATCCATCAGTTTTTGTAAAATTTTTCGTCTTTTCCTCAATAGTAGGAAGGGTTTGCGACCAAAGAGACAGGGGAAGTAATAGGAGAAGCAGTGTTCTGAACATATACAGTGAATTTTGCCTAAGTTACTGAAAACTAACCTAAGCATAATTCACTATCGATTGTGTTTCCACCAGCGGTAGCCAATAAAACTCATGATCAAAATAGGAGCTGCAGCCAAGTAAACAATGGCACCGTTCAGCGCTTTAGCGGGCTTTTCGCCCAATTGAGAGGCTGTTTTTGTACATATAGAACATTGGGCAGCCACGTCAACAGAGATAGAAAGCAGCATTCCCACCAAAAGAATCATCACCAGAATTCGAGCTGTTTTCATGTAAAAAATTGATTTGAGGTTACAAAGATACAGATCAAATTAAGAATTAACCCTCAAGAATTCAATATTGTTCACTAGCGAATTGATTGTTATAGCCTTGTACCCGAATGAACTTCTAAAACTCAACAATAAACCCGATGGTGGGCGTTACTTGCACGCTGCTATTATTGATGAAAGTTGGAATGGCGTTGGAACCATCTGCCTTTATCGCTTGACCGTCTGTAGTAACGAAATTCTTACCATCTGCTGTTCTTGTAAAGCTATAGCTATCTTGTTCACTGGTGCGCGCACCATACCAATTGGTGATGTCTAAAAACAGATCAAGAGTTGTTCTTTTCAAGTTCCATTTTTTATCGATGCGTATATCACTGGAATTGAATGCGCCCAACCGTTGCGTATTTAACAAAGCATAATTCAATACTCCTTGACCTAAACTAAGATAGTTGAGTTGAGAAGCAGCCAAATCATATGGTGTAATGGGAGCCCCCCCTTGATAACGGAATTTCAAACCTAACTCCCAGTTCTTTTTGAATTTATAGCCTCCTGTGATGCTCAGCAAATGACGATTGTCCCAACTGCTTGGAATGTAGATGCCTGAATTGCCGGTGTATTCACTTCTATAAAAAGTATAGGAAACAATTCCAAAGAAGCGTTCCGTTAATTTCTTTTGCGCAAAAAATTCAAAGCCATAAGCCCGGCCTTTTCCATTGGTGGTAACAGCCTCATTTCCCAATACATTAAAATCACTGCCCAAATTCGACAAAGAAATTCCGTTTCTAACCGAAACAGGTACGTTGCCATATTTCTTGTAGAAGCCTTCCAATGTGAAACGTAAGCCATCGTTTGGTAAGAATTCAAGCCCCGCTGCAAAATGGTCACTCTGCAAATAGTCGGCATTTTTATTTACCAAGTTGTTGTTATTATCTGCATACCCAAGAATGGTATACGGTGCAATTTTATAATAGCGTCCAATAGAAGCATTGGCAGTCCAACGATCACTCAACACATAACTTAAACTCATTCTTGGAGAAAGTGTTCTCAAACCATCAGCGCCGTTGGTTGTAAAACTATTCATGTCAGTACGAATGCCGGCACTCCAACCCAAACGATTGTTCAGTAAACGCTTCGATACTTGCGCAAAGGCTCCGTATTTAAAAAAATTTCCCAAAGGGCTATTGAAATTTACAATCACAGCAGGTTGAAGCACTGCACCGTTTGCATCGGTAACCTGTTTGCGAATCACGCTGTAGGTATTGTTAGTAAAATCGGCCAATTGAGCCATGGCACCGTAGCTCCAACGCCAGCCATTTTTTGATTGATTGATATCCCAACGCAGTTTCCATTCTTTCTCTTGAGAACGGTATCTCAAGGTTTGTTGGTTTGGATCCTTCAACTGATTGTCTTCATAACGATCAATCTTATTATCGAAATTGTTATTGCTCAAAGCCAGGTTCCAATAGCCTCTGTTCACTAGTTTCTTCAATGTAATACCTACAGTATAGTTCCATTGATTGATAAGAGGGTTAGAATTCAATATGTATACTTTTTCTGGGCTTGCTTCTTTTGGAACTGCAAAACTGAATTCATCAATAGCACCAATGGCGAGAACCGAAAGACTTGTTTTCTTATTGAATTGATGCGTAACCTTCGTTTGAAAGTCCCAATAGTTGGGTCGAATGGGAAGATCCAAAGCCGTGAAAAGTAATTGTAAATATGAGCGACGGGCCGAAGCCAAGAAAGTTGTTTTCTTGTTTTTAGAGAGCGGCCCTTCTAAAGTGGCCGCTAATTCGGTTGCACTTAAACGTATGTTACCTTGAATTCTGGTGGGATTACCGTTTTTTTGTTTGAACTGGAATACTGAACTCGCCGCGTTATCGTATCGAGCATCAAAAGCAGAAGTACTGAGTTTCACTTCTTCAATAAACGAAACATTCAAAATGCCCTGTGGCCCACCTGCGCTGCCCTGTGTTTGGAAGTGGTTGATCACCGGAATTTCAATTCCATCCAAATAGAAAACATTTTCATTTGGTGCGCCACCGCGAATAATGATATCGTTTCTAAAACCTCCGCCACCTACACCACCGCCCACACCGGGAAGGGTTTGGATTACTTTACTGATATCGAAATTTCCTCCCGGATTCGCTTTAATTTCTTCTGTAGTGAGTTTTTGAACACTCAAAGGTGTTTCCAGAGTGGCTACCCGAGCGGTACGTTTGGTTGTTTTTACCACCACTTCTTTCAGTTCGGTTGCTTCCGGCTCCAATTCTATTGAAAGGGTGAGTTCATTACCGGAAGTAAGGTTAAGATTGTAAAGGGTGGTTGGTTTATAACCAATTGAGCTGGCTGAAATAGAATAAGCCCCGTAATTCAACCCCGAAATTCGGAAGGCACCGAGGGAATCGGTTACCAATCCCCTTCCCCCGGGTTGAACAATTATCGAAATTCCCGAAAGGGCTACTCCTGTCACTTTATTAGTCACTTTTCCGGAAATGCGCCCTGAACTCTGTGATTGAGCAGTAAGCGTAACTAATTGAAATATAAATAGAAAACAAGCAAGAACAAAGACATTTCGTGAATTCATGGTAAGGTATTCTGTGAAGCCTATAAACAAGATAGGAGAAAAAAGGTTGTACAATTTTTCGAAAAAAGAAAGAAAAAATTTGGAGTTTCCAAACATCATCGTAATATTGCGATATAAATTTGAATATGGGCGCAACTAAAGCAGATGAATTTTCAGTAAAAGACAATCGCGTGGCGAAAATCGCCAAAGCCTTGTCACATCCGGCTCGGGTAGCAATTGTTCGCTTGCTGATCAGCAAAAAAGCGTGCATTTGTGGTGATATAGTAGACGAGCTCCCCTTATCGCAAAGTACCGTTTCACAACATTTAAAAGAATTGAAAGAAGCGGGCATCATCAAAGGAAATATCGACGGCACAAGCATTTGTTATTGCATTGATGAAACCAATTGGGCGAGCGCACAAGCCATGCTAAATGAGTTTTTCGATAGCTACGAAAAACCTTGCAACAACTGCGGTTGATTTTTTTTGGCCAAATCAATCGCAATATTACGATAACATTAAAAAATTAAAAAGATGACAACGGATCAAGAATTGAAAGATCTGGTAAGAGAAAAATATACCGAGATCGCTCAACAATCGAAAGAAACAAATGCCTCTTCCTGCTGCGGAAGCGGATGCTGCTCTACAGAAGTGTATAATATTATGACAGACGACTACACCGGACTGGAAGGTTATACTGCCGACGCAGATCTCGGACTAGGATGTGGTTTGCCTACTCAATACGCAGGTATTAAAAAAGGAGATGTAGTAGTGGACTTAGGAAGCGGAGCAGGAAACGATTGCTTTATTGCCAGAGCTGAAACAGGCGAAACAGGTAAAGTAATTGGAATCGATTTTACCCCGGCCATGATTGAAAAGGCGAGAGCCAATGCCGACAAACTTGGTTATAACAATGTAGAATTTCGTCAGGGCGATATAGAGCAAATGCCCATCACTTCTAATGTAGCCGATGTAATTGTGAGCAATTGCGTATTGAATTTGGTTCCAAATAAAGATGGTGTGATCAAAGAGATCTATCGTGTACTGAAACCAGGCGCTCACTTCTCCATTTCAGATGTAGTACTTGAAGGCAAGCTCCCTGATGGATTGCGCAACGAAGCTGAAATGTATGCCGGCTGTGTATCGGGTGCCATTCAGAAACAAGTATACCTTGAATTAATTGAGTCAAATGGCTTTAAAAACATCCAAGTTCAAAAATCAAAGCCAATCATCATACCGGACGACATTCTTTCAAAATATTTAACTGAAGCGCAAATTCAGGAAGTAAAATCAGGTCAGTTTGGTATTTTTAGCATTACCGTATATGCCGAAAAACCAACCAAGGAGGAAAAAGCTTGTTGTGCTCCGGGTTGTTGCTAATTAAACACAAAACTTTCATATGAACATTCTTATTCTTTGTACAGGAAATAGTTGTAGAAGTCAAATTGCACATGGTTATTTGCAATATTTTGCAGGGAACAGAGCCACTGTATACAGTGCCGGAGTAGAAACCCACGGAGTAAATCCGAAAGCCATTGCCACCATGAAAGAAGATGGCATCGACATTAGTGGGCATACTTCAAATAATGTGCTTGAATACACCGGAATTGATTTTGATTACATCATTACCGTTTGCGACAATGCAAAAGAACGCTGTCCGGTATTCCCAAGTAAAGCTCAAAAATTTCATTACAATTTTCCTGACCCGGCAAAAGCCACAGGAACAGAAGCTGAAATTACGGCGGCCTTTGCGTCCGTACGAGCCCAAATCAAAGAGTATTGCAAGAATTTTGTAGACACACACTTATAAAAAAGGCCTTCGGGCCTTTTTTAATTAATAATTAAGAATTAATAATTGGGACCTGCTGGAAATGTGAGTGAACTGAACTTCAGAACAACAGTTAGGCTAACGAGCACAATTTGATACTGCCATTTTCAGCCAACCAACTACTCACACAACAACTTATATTTTAATTCAAACCACCATTCAAATTATCCGAGTATAAGCATCCGATATTAAAATAATTGTCATTTTTACACTTTTTCTGAAGAATGCTTCAAATAAAAAGAAGTTTTCTTATTTTTAAGGACAATTCTGAGGTATGATAACGAATGCGCCAACATATAAAAATGCCGGAATTTTAATGGAGCAAACCATGCGCTGGTTCGGCCCGAATGATACGGTTAGTTTAGCAGATATTAAACAGGCAGGTTGCACGGGGGTAGTTACCGCACTACATCACATTCCTAACGGAGTAGTTTGGTCTATCGAAGAAATTCAAAAAAGAAAAGAAATCATAGAAGCGGCCGGACTAAAATGGAGCGTAGTAGAGAGCATTCCGGTTCATGAGGCCATCAAAACACAAACAACCGGTTTCGAACAATACATTCTCAACTACCAAGAATCGATTCGGAATTTAGCTGCCTGTGGCGTGAAAATAGTTACCTATAATTTCATGCCAGTGTTAGATTGGACCAGGACCGATTTGTCTTTTGAAGTAGAAGATGGCAGTAAGGCATTGCGTTTTGAAATGGCAGCATTCATAGCGTTTGATTGTTTCATGTTACAGCGTCCGTTGGCGGCAGCCTCTTATACCAATGACCAATTGATTCGAGCACAAGAAAAGTGGGAGAGCATGACCGAAGACGAGAAAACTCTCCTTCAAAAAAACATAATTGCAGGGCTACCGGGCAGTGAAGAATCATTCACCCTCGATCAATTCCAAAAAGCATTGGAGCCTTATAAAGAAATTGATGCCGATACTTTGAGAAAGCATCTGGTACATTTCCTAAAAGCAATTGTGCCTGTGGCAAAAGAATGTGGCGTGGTATTGGCCATTCACCCCGACGATCCCCCCTTCCCCATCCTTGGTCTTCCTCGAGTAGTGAGCACAGCTTCCGATATTGACTATCTGATCAAAGCTATTCCTGATATCACTAATGGATTATGTTTTTGTACGGGTAGCTATGGGGTAAGAGCCGATAATGATCTACCTTCAATGGTAACCCAATTTGGAGAGCGCATCCACTTCCTCCATTTGCGAAATACCAAGAGAAACGAATGGGGTGATTTTTATGAAGACAACCATTTAGAAGGAGATGCCGACTTTTATGAAATCATTAAGCGCGTTTACGCCATTCAACAAGAAAGAGGTATCAGCATTCCTGTTCGTCCGGACCATGGACATCAAATGCTCGACGACTTGAAAAAGAAAACCAATCCGGGTTATACTGCTATTGGTAGATTGAGAGGTTTGGCAGAGATACGTGGAATGGAAATCGCTATTGCGCGATCAACATCGAACTAAAAACGAAAGCTTCTATATGAATCGGAAACACTTTCTCAAAAACGCATCTATTTTGAGCGCGGGAGCTTTGCTGCTTCACGATCAAGCTTTGGCCCTCCATCAAAAAAACTACACGGTTCAGGATATTATAAATATCCTAATTGCCGAAGCGAAAGGCGTTCGTTTGCCCACAACTGTAGACACAATAAAATTTGGTAAAGCAGACGCGCCGGTAACAGGAATTGTAACCACCATGTTTCCGACTGTAGAAGTTATAAAACAAGCAGCTTCTTTAAAAGCCAATTTAATTGTAGTTCACGAGCCCACTTATTTCAATGGCGACGACAAGAAAAATTTGATCGCTAATAACTCAGTTATAAGTGACAAAGATGCGTTAATGGAAAAAGAGGGCATCACCATTTTCAGATACCACGACTATTGCCATAGAATTAATCCGGATGCAATTACCTATGGTTTGCTCAGAAAATTAGGTTGGCTTGAATATTATAAGAATGGAAAGTTTGTATTCGACATTCCAACAATGGAATTGAAACAACTAGCGAAACACTGCAAGAAAAGTCTTTCCCTAAAAATGCTGCGCTACATTGGTTCCGATGCCCATGCCTGCACTAAGATTGCAATTATGCCAGGGGCTTGGGGCTCAGCGGCTCATATGAGTACTATTGAAAAAGAACAACCTGACGTATTGATTATTGGCGAAGGCATTGAATGGGAAACTATTGAATACATCAGAGACGGGTTGGCCTTGCAACATAAAACTGCCTTAGTTGTGCTGGGGCACTCGGTAAGCGAAGAACCGGGTATGGAATGGGTAAGTGAATGGTTGCAGAAGAAAGTACCGGAACTGAAAGTAACTCATATTGCTTCAAAAGATCCTTTTACTTGGTTATAATAAAACAAACACATGAACAAGAAAATCGTAGTTGCCGCTCTTTTGGTATCGCTGGTTTCCAATGTATGGTCACAAACTAAAATGACCATGTACAAAAAAGCCGATGCACCTCAAATCAGCCGTCATATTTATGGCCATTTTTCAGAACACTTAGGTCGTTGTATATACGATGGCTTCTGGGTGAGCGATACTTTGGGCGTACCTAAAAAAGACCGTATTCGATTAGACATTGTGGAGGCATTGAAAAAAATTAAGATACCTAACCTCCGCTGGCCGGGTGGTTGTTTTGCCGACGAATACCATTGGAGAGATGGAATTGGCCCTCGCGATAAACGCCCCAGAATGGTTAACACCAATTGGGGAAATGTAACGGAAGACAATAGCTTCGGAACACATGAGTTTCTTGAACTTTGCACGCTTATTGGAACAGAACCCTACTTATCTGCCAACGTAGGAAGCGGTACAGTAGAAGAAATGAATAAATGGGTGGAATATGTTAACTCACCAAGCAGCAGTTCTGTGGCGCAATTAAGAAAACAAAACGGTCAAGATAAACCTTGGAATGTTCAGTTTTGGGGAGTTGGAAATGAAAGCTGGGGCTGCGGCGGATCAATGACTGCTGATTTCTATGCTGACCAATACCGCAGGTATGCTACTTATTGCAGAGATTACCCAGATGCCACATTGAAAAAAATTGCTTCTGGCGCCAGTGATTGGAATTTCAATTGGACTGAAACACTTATGAAAAAGATTCCACTCGATATGATGTGGGGCGTTTCATTACACTACTACACTTTACCGTTCGATTGGAATAAAAAAGGCTCGGCTACTGTATTTGACGAACCAATCTACTTTACAACCATGCAAAAAGCATTGCGCATGGATGAACTGATTACAAAACACAGTACAATCATGGATCGTTACGATCCTAACAAAAAAGTGGCGCTTTGCGTTGATGAGTGGGGCATTTGGACGGATGTAGAACCCGGCACTAATCCTGCATTTTTGTATCAACAAAACAGTATGCGCGATGCATTGATTGCAGCCAGCACCTTAAACATTTTCAACAAACACGCCGATCGCGTTCGTTTAGCAAACTTAGCGCAAGCAATCAATGTTTTACAAGCGCTGATCTTGACCAAGGGAAGAGAAATGATTCTCACTCCTACTTATCATGTATTCGATTTATTCAAAGTACATCAAGACGCTACTCTTTTGGAGTTGAATTTCACCAGCCCCGACTACCAAAGTGGTACTCAAAAAATTCCGGCAGTGAATGCCTCTGCCTCGCAAGATTCAACCGGCGCGATCCATATTAGTTTTGTAAACATCGATGCTAACAAAGCTCAAACCATTCGCCTTTCTTTAAACGACTTAAAATGGAATGGAGCCACTGGTGAAATTCTTACTGCACCGGCTTTCAACTCCGTAAATAGTTTTGAAAAACCAAATCAAGTTTCGATTACTGGATTCTCTGGCTTTAAAAAAGAAGGAAATGAATTGGTAGTGACGCTTCCGAAACTAAGCGTTGTTGTTTTGACTTTGAAATAAGAACTATGAAAAGACTCCTAACAGTTTTGTTGGCAAGCTTCCTTTACTATGTAGGAATTGCTCAAACACCTCATCTGGTGCAGGTAGACGCCACCGCCAAGTCATTCGATATATCCCCCAATATGTGGGGGATCTTTTTTGAAGACATCAACTTTGCTGCGGATGGTGGTATCTATGCCGAAATGGTGAAAAACCGTTCCTTTCAATTCAATGAACCCTTGATGGGCTGGGATATTGACGAAAAGAACAATAGAAACGGCATCATCTTAATTATGAATCAGGCAGGTGCCAACAGTCGCTACGCTCAACTTCGAATTTCTAATGATAGTTCAGGCTTTGCCTTTAGCAACGAAGGATTTAGAGGCATGGGATTTAAGGAGGGGCAAAGCTATCAGTTTAGCATAGACGCAAGATTGAAAGAACTAAAAGCAACGGACTTAACAGTATGTCTTTTAGATTCGAATAAAAAGACAATCGGAAAAGCCAGCATTAAAATTGAAGGGAATCAGTGGAAAACTTATACCGCCACAATCAAAAGCAGTGCAACCAATCCGAAAGGCAGTTTGTTGCTTCACTTTTCAAAAGCAGGGAATGTTGACGTTGATATGATTTCACTGTTTCCAACAGATACCTGGAAAAACAGACCCGGTGGATTAAGAAGAGATTTGGTTCAATTATTGGCGAATTTAAAACCGGGCTTTATCCGGTTCCCCGGAGGTTGTATTGTAGAAGGACGTGACTTAAGCAACCGTTATCAATGGAAACAAACAGTTGGCGCATTGCGCGATCGTGTTCCGCAAATCAACAGATGGAATACTGAATTCAAATACCGCGATGCTCCAGACTATTTTCAGAGTTACGGATTGGGATTTTATGAATACTTCTTGTTGGCTGAAGATATTGGCGCCAGTCCATTACCGATCTTAAACTGTGGAATGGCCTGTCAATTCAACACTGCCGAATTGGTTCAGATAGACGACTTGCAACCCTATATTCAAGATGCGCTTGACCTGATTGAATTTGCAAAAGGAGACGCAAAATCGAAATGGGGAAGTTTGCGAGCACAAATGGGACATCCTGCTCCTTTTGAGTTGAAATTTATGGGAGTTGGAAACGAACAATGGGGCGAACAATACTTAGAGCGTTACACTGTATTTGCAGATGCCATTCACAAAAAATATCCCGAGATCCAATTGGTATCAAGTGTTGGCCCCTTTTCAGGTGGTGATTTGTTTAATTACCTTAACCCCCGTTTGAGAAAATTAGGGGCCGACATATTAGACGAACACTACTACGCTCCGCCTTCTTTCTTTTTCAGATCGGCTAGCAGGTATGATAACTATGACCGCAATGGTCCCAAAATTTTTGCAGGAGAATACGCTTCTCATATACCCAATACAGATGGCATGGCAAGAAGCACTTGGTTTGCCGCCATGAGTGAAGCGGCCTTCATGACGGGATTAGAACGGAATGCCGATGTGGTAAGAATGGCCTCTTATGCGCCACTACTGGCACACGCCGATGCGTGGCAATGGAGCCCCGACTTAATTTGGTTCAATAGTTTATGGAGTATTCCTACTGCCAATTACTTTGTACAACAAATGTATTCAACCAATCGAGGAACTCATGGCGTAAAGATTCTTGAAAACAATCAGCCGCTTGCAGGAAAAGACAGTTTGTATGCCAGCGCCGTGGTAGACACTGCCAGCAAAGAATTGATCATTAAAATTGTAAATACATTACCAAAAGCGCAGCCGATTCAATTCATGATTAAAGGCACGGTTTCTGCAAAAGCATTGATTAAAGGTCAGGTCCTAAAAAACAATATTGACCTTTACAACACATTTGCGAAACCAACGGCCGTAACTCCTGAACAGATCATAATAAACAGTAAAGGGAATAGCCTCCCTTATGAGTGCCCTCCTTACTCGTTTACAGTTTTGAAGATTCCCATTGATAATTAAGTAGTTAGAAAGCAGTTTCCAATACCGTTAAATTATGTAGTTTTGTGCCCCTGATGCGTCTTTTCGTAACAGGGGCTTTTTTATGAAATTCTATAATATTATTATTCGTTACCGCCTTTATATTGGTTTGGCGTTGATTGCATTGGGTGTAGTAGTGAACTTGAACGCCGGTTTCTGGCCAGGCTTCCCCGCACATTTTGTAGGCGTAATTTTGATCGCCGGTCACTTTTTTATTGGACCCTTACGCATCATTCAAGAGTATTTGGAAGCCGGTGATATGGAAGGCGCCGAACAAGTATTGAATAGCATTCGTTTCCCTAATTTGTTATACAAACCCATTCGTTCAGCTTATTATACAGTTAAAGGTCAAATGGCGATGATGCGCCAAGACTTTGATGGTGCTGAACAAATGATGAAGAAAGGATTGGACTTGGGCTCACCAATGAAAGAAGTAAAGGGAGCCAGCATGCTTCAAATGGGTATGATCTCTCTTCAAAAGGGCAATATGAAACAAGGCGAAAGCTATATCCGTCAAGCCATTCGCGAGGGATTGCCTGATAAAGAAAACGAAGCAGCAGCCTATTTGCAAATGAGTACTATTATGATGAACAAGAGAGAATTCAGAGCAGCAAAGGAATTCTTTAGAAAAACAAAAGCATTAAAACCTACTAGTCCTGAAATTGTGAAGCAAATCAAAGAGATTGAAAAATACATCAACCGTATTCCGGGATAAGCTTTGAGTTCTAATCAAAATAAAAAGGCCTGCAAGTAGAACTGCAGGCCTTTTCGTTTATAACAATTAAGCAAGAGTTGTTAACCAAAAAGTTCTTTCACTTTGTCGAAACGATAGTCGAAAATGGAAGCCAATTTCTTCTTAATGAACAAGCTATTAGCAATATCACCAATAAACCATCCCGGAATCTTATAATGAACGATATCTGTCATTTCAACGCCTCCGTCTTTTTCAACAAAATGATGTTGGTGATGCCACATTACATAGGGGCCAAATCGTTGCTCATCGACGAAGAATTTCTTGTCTTCCACATGAGTAATCTCAGTCATCCAATACATTTTTATACCGAGAACAGGACGAACATGATATTCAATCAGTTGTCCGGCATACATTTTTGACCCGTGAAAACTGGAGATGATTTCAAACCCCATCTCTTTGGGAGTGATGGTTTGAAGGTTTGCCGGGCTGGAAAAAAAATCCCAAGCTTTTTCAAGTGTAATGGGCATCCATTGAACCCGTTTCAGTGAGTATACAGACATATTAATGATTGTGTATACTAATAACCCTTCAGCGGTAAAATTGTTCGATTCAAAATTAGAGTCCGAATTCAGTCTTTATTTGATCGATGCATGCATTTACGATCTTCACTACTTTTTCTACCAAAGGTTGAATGGCATCAGTATTGGTAGCAGTTTTTCCATTTGACTCTACGGTTCTAATATCTTCTTTGAGAGAAGTAATACCCATAGAATCGATGGTACTTTTTAGCTTGTGCGCCACTTTTCCTGTTTGCTCCCAATTCCCTGCCGCGGCATTTTGTTGTAAATCAGATAAGGTTGCCGGCATCGTATCTACGAATAATTGCACCATTTTCTTAACGAATCCTTGATCGCCACCGGAGATTGTTTCCACCATACTTAGGTCGTAGAGTTTGTCGAATGTTTCCATTTTAGAATTTTTGTGAGCCAGGCTCATGCTACCCATGTTCTGGGGTTGTAAGATATTTGAAATTGCGATAAATAATTTTGTTTCATCAAAAGGCTTGGCAAGATAATCATTCATTCCCGCACCCAAATACTTCTCACTATCTCCTTTTAATGCATTCGCGGTTAGGGCGATAATTGGAATAGAAGCAACGGATGGATTGCTTAGTTTTCTAATTTGTCGGGTAGCCTCCATTCCATCTAGTATGGGCATTTGAATGTCCATTAGAACCAGATCAAAAGGTTCTTCTTGTACTTTCGATAAAGCCTCTGCCCCATTGTTAACCAAACACACTTCGAAGCCCCAGGATTGCAAAATATGCTTTACAAGATATTGATTTAATTCTACATCTTCAGCCACCAACACTCTTCTAGAACCTAAACTTTGAAAATTAATTTCAGTGGTTGTTTTCTCTGAATCCGGAATTACCGTGCTCTCCTCAAACGGAACAATGAATGTAAAAACCGACCCTTTTCCGGAATCACTTTTCACATCAAAGTAGCCACCCATCATCGATACAATTTCTTTGCAGATACTAAGTCCTAGCCCTGTTCCACCATACATCCTCGAAACCGAACTACTGGCTTGAACAAAAGGTTCAAAAATCTCTTTTAGCTTGTCGGCCGGTATTCCTATGCCGGTGTCTTCAATTCTTACTTCTATTTGATGACGCGTTCCTTCTGCACTAAGTTCCGTCAACACTACTCGAACACTTCCCTTCTCTGTAAATTTGAGGGCATTGCTAATTAAGTTATTTAAAACTTGGCTCAATCGGTAAGGGTCACCCGTTACAACCAAATTGTCTTTAAGCTTGTTGTCAAATGCGAGAACAATGTCTTTTTCTTCAGCCTTGAAAGTAAATCCCTGGATACACATTTCCACTCTTTCGGCCAATCGAAAAGGTACATTTTCGAATTGAAGCTTCCCCATTACAATCTTTTCCAAATCCAATACATCGTTTACGATCATTAACAGATTCTTCGAAGATTCTTGAATCAGTTTCAAGTATTGTTGTTGTTGTGGATTGAGTGCCGTTTTGGCCAATAATCCGGCGATCCCCATTACTCCATTCATTGGTGTACGAATCTCATGACTCATATTTGCCAAAAAGGCTTCTTTTGCCTTTGCAATCTCTTCAGTAGCCTTCTTTGCTATTTTCAGTTCTTTTTCTGCTTTGATCCTTTCTGTGATATCCAAAGAGAACCCAATTACATAAGGCTCTTCATCCTCTTGTTCCATCAAAAAGTTATGATACAACAGGTAAATTTTTCTTCCATCTTTTGCTAATACGGAAAAAACACCTTCGGCTTTTTTATATTTTCTGATGTTATCGAGATACAATTCTTGGAACAAGGCCCTCTGATCTTCCGGCATAAAATCTGAAACCGGCTTTCCGATCATTTCTTCAGACGTGTAATTGAACGCGTTTAAGATGGCGGGATTTACCGATTGAAAGAGTCCTTTCAAATCATGTGTGCAAATAAGTGCCAAGCTATTTTCAATCAATGATTGATAACGCTCAGCCGATTTGATCCCTTCCTTTTGAATGTTTTTAATAAATGTGATATCAGTATGCGTACCTAAGATCTTCAAAGGCAGCCCATTGGTGCTTTTTTCGGTGACCATTCCCCTATCCAACACCCAATGAATAGAGCCATCATTGTGATAAATGCGGTATTCCAAACTATGATGATCAATCAATCCTGCTTTATACAGTTCATCATTCTTTTTTAAAATGTTTCGGTCTTCCGGATGTACACGATCCCACCAGAGCTTCGCATTGCTTTCAATTGGCTCTTCTTTTGTACCCAACATCTCAAACTCTTGCTTCGAGAAAAATGTTTCATTGGTTTGGAAATCATGTTCCCATACATTGTCTCCAAGCCTTTCCAAAGAAAACCAAAGACTACTGGCACGTTTCTCCACCATTTTTCGGGCTGTAATATCAGTTGCATAACCAATAAACATCCTGATTTCCCCTTTCTCATCTAGAATCGGCGCCAGGTGTCTAAAAATATATTCCATGGAACCATCCGGTTTAACAGATTGTTCTTCCCACTGTTGTTCTTTCTTAAACTTCTTAATTAAATCGTATCGTTCCTGTCGCTTCTTTGCGATCTCCATGTTTTTACCTCTCATCCTGCAGTAATCTGCATCCGTTTTCCCAATAATCCATTCTCTTACTTCAGGATTTCGGATCGCTTTAGGGTTTACAAACATATAGCGTTGATCCTTGTCTATTACCGCTAAGTCTGCCGGAACATTGTTCAAGATGTCTTCATAGAAAGCTTTCTGATCTTTAAGTTTTTGATCAGCAATTCGTTGCTGAGTTACGTCTTTCAGTACCCACAAATTCCCTTTATAAATACCATTTGCCCATATTGGAATAAACTCAACGAGAACAATTCGATCGTATTGCAAATGAACTTCGGTTGCTCCAACCGGTGCACGTTCTGCCCAATAATTACCGTGGATAACATCAAATATCCCTTGTTCTTTAAAACTTCCTGCAATACGATTGAGTATTACTTTCGACTCGCAACCCACTAAATCGGCTGGCGCAAACGGCAAGTGAAACAAATCGCAGAATTGCTGATTAACGAGTACTGTATTGCCAAATTCGTCTTCCATCCATACAGCATTCTGCAGGTTTTGCACCAATAACATCATTCTGGTGCTGGTTGCCAGTAACTCCTCGTTTTTATTGGTAAGAACCTCGGTACGTTCTTTTACTTTTTCTTCTAACTTCTGGTTAATAGCGTAGAGCTCTGAAGATTTTTGTTCTAAAATCAGTTCAACGGCTTTCCGTGCCTGTCGCTCCCGCTCTAAGATTTCCTTTAAAGCAGCAATTTCATGGGTCAAGTCTACCTGCATCAACTACTTTCTTAAAATAAATTTTGTATCTCCTGTGCTTAATGGCTCCATATCAACAGTGGCAGTTTCGCTAAAATGATCGATACTGCCTTTAAACAATCCTAGTGCTAAATGCTCCATTTTTCTTGCAGAATGGTAAGTGAGCACTAATTCCGATTCTGTGTAGTTGATCACTGAAAACCTTGGCAACTCAGCATCCGGATACAATTTCAACACCTCCGGATGAATGTAATTATCAATTTTTGAAAGGAAGGCGAACAGTCCGGCATCTCGATTGATCATTTGAGGATACGATTTTGCCAACATAGCAAACAAATACTTTCCAAATGCTTCTAACAGGTCGGGAATGGGAATACCGGTATTATTACTTAAGGATACCACCAAGTTCACGATCTCCTTATGATCATACGTACCTACCGAAGTATATACACCTTTTGACTGCAAGTTCGATTCGTTTACGATCTTACTGGCTGTTACAAATCCAAACTGATTCTCAACCATTTCCAGAAAACCCGTGAATACCATTCCTTTCATATGCTTGCTATTTTGTTACTAGTTCGCCGGCTTGAATCATCCGGTACAAAGTCGATTTCCCAACATCTAATTTTTTCGCAACCAATAATACATCGCGATCGTACTTATCTAAAAAGTATTGAATAATATCCACTTCATACTCTTTCAGCGACTTTTCTTTCGCCATGATATTATTAATGCTATTGCTGTTTTGAACACTAATGTTTTCGGGTTGAATGGTCTCTGCATCACTTAAAACCACCGACAATTCCATCACTGACTTCAACTCACGCACGTTTCCGGGAAATGGATAATTGAGTAACTTTTGTTGCGATTCTTCACTTAACGATTTTTTCTCCATTTGGTTCTCCTTGCAGAACTGGTCCACAAAATGTTTTGCCAAAAGCAGAATATCTGTTCCCCTTTCCCTTAAGGCAGGCAAAGAAATAGGTAAACCGATCAAGCGATAATACAAGTCTTCCCGAAATCGTTTCGCTGCCACTTCATCCAATAAATTCCGGTGAGTAGCTACAATGATGCGTGCGTTAATCTGCACCACTTCATTTCCCCCTACCCTTGTGATCTCTCTTTCTTGCAATGCTCTTAACAACTTAGCTTGCAAGTTGATATCTAATTCGCCAATTTCGTCTAAGAAAAGTGTACCATTATTGGCTTCTTCAAATTTTCCAATTCTTCTAGTAACGGCTCCTGTAAACGCACCTTTTTCGTGACCAAACAATTCACTTTCAATCAGATCTTTTGGAATAGCAGCCACATTTACGGCAACAAAGGGTTTGTTCGACTTATCGGAATTATAATGAATGGCTTTCGCAACCATTTCTTTACCGGTACCGGTTTCACCTGTAACGGAAACCGTAATATTACTCTTAGAAGCTTTTTCGATGAGTGCAAATACCTTTTGTATGGGGTCACTCTTACCAATTAAAAACTTCGAAAAATCATATTTCTTTCCAACTTGTTCTTTCAATTGTTCCACCTGTTGTTTTAAACCATTGATCTCACTCAAGTGCATCAGGCTCTTCCACACATGGTCTTTTGTGTCCTCGTCTTTAACAATATAGTCAAACGCACCGCTCTTTAGTAAGTTGATGGCAGTACCCACATCTTCCTGCCCGGAAATAATGATTACCTGAATATTAGGATATGAGTCTTTGATCTTCTTCAAAACCAAATCTCCATCCATATCCGGCATGGAATAATCAAGCGTTACTACATCAGGCAGTTCGTGTAATTTAGAAAAGAACTCCTTCGCACTTTCGAATCGCTTTACTTCAAAATCGGGGTTCAAGGAAAGGTAATGTTGAAGCATGGACCCATACCAGGTATCATCTTCAAGAATAAAAATTTTAAGGTTATGCGTGTTCTTCATATTGGATTATTGCGCAACCTTCTTAACGAAGGGTCGGATTGATTTATTCCCAAAAAAAGACAGTTTCCCGATCCTTGCAACAACTTTATTTCAGCTTCATAAGTTATTAATTATCAAAGGATAAAGGTTTCCACTTATGGGAGCCGAAGTAGTGATTTACTGCTTGCTAACAGCCATTGAAACACGAATTCCTATCTTTGAAACATGAGCTTTATCAGAGAAAAACTAGTAGAAAAATTCAATGCCGAATACGAACGATTGAACGATCAGCAAAAAACTGCCGTTGACGCCATAGAAGGGCCCGTAATGGTAATTGCCGGACCCGGTACCGGAAAAACGCAGATTCTTGCCTGCCGCATCGGAAACATCCTTTTGAAAACAGATGTAAACCCTGAAAACATCCTTTGCCTTACATTCACCGATGCCGGTGTAATAGCCATGAGAAAGCGCTTGCTGCAATTCATTGGACCCGATGCCTACAAGGTGAACATCAATACTTATCACTCCTTCTGCAATGAAATTATTCAAGACAACCTATCACTGTTCGATAAGACCTATCTCGACCCCATCTCTGAGCTAGAACAAATCGAACTCATGAAAGAACTCATCGACGGTTTTAAAAAAGGCAATCCTTTGAAAAGATACCGTGGCGATGTGTATTTCGAAACCAAATCCCTCCTCAGCCTTTTCTCTACCATGAAAAAAGAGGGATGGACTCCCCAGTTCCTCAATGACGCCATCGACCGGTATATTAATGATCTTCCTTTCAGAGACGAAAACATCGCCAAAAAGGCCGTGGGCAATTTCAAAAAAGGAGATGTAAGAACCGATAGAGTTGAAATCGAAGTAAAGAAAGTTGAAAAGCTGAGAGCGGCCGTCAATGAATTCGAACGATTTCAAGAGGCCATGCGAAAAAGAAATCGATATGATTTCGACGACATGATCAATTGGGTGATACAAGCATTCAAAGAAAACCAATCCCTATTGCTCGAATACCAAGAAAAATATCAATTCATATTGGTAGACGAATACCAAGATTCGAGCGGTACTCAAAACATGTTAGTGTCCCTATTGATCAATTATTGGGAGCAGCCGAACATATTTGTAGTGGGCGATGACGATCAAAGTATTTATCGTTTCCAAGGAGCCAATTTGGAAAACATGGTAGAAATCGCCGATCAATACAAAGCCCAGATTAAGACCATTGTATTGTCGAATAACTATCGTTCAACGCAACCCATTCTCAATATTGCAAAATCATTGATCGATCGAAACAATGAACGATTGGTACAGAAAATTCCGAATCTTACAAAAGAATTGATCGCTTCCAATCCGAAATGGCAGGGCAGTTTTCCTGAACCTAGAATTGTAGAGTTTGAAAACAAGAGAGTAGAACTGATTGGAATTACAGATCAAATTAGTAAATGGATTCAAAATGGTGTAAACCCGGCTTCTATCGCTGTACTGTATCGTGAAAATGCTTTTGGCTCGGAGTTGCAAGACTATCTCAAACTCAAAAACATTCCTTTTTACAGCAAGCGAAGATTCAATTTGTTCGGAATTCCATTGATCAATAAAATACTGTTGCATCTTCGATACATCAATGCAGAATTGGATACACCTTATGGTGGAGACGAGATGTTGTTCGAGTTATTACACGCCAATTGGTACGGCATACCCCCTATCGAAATTGCCAAGATCACTTCTACGGTAGCAGAAAAAAGATACAGTGAAGACGGCAGCAGTTTGCGCAAATATCTATTCGACAAAGCCACGGAAGCGCCACGTGATCTTTTTGCCACCGGTATTCATCCGGGTCTAAAAAAGGCCATCACGCTGGCTGAAAAATTCATTGGCGATGCTTACAATGTCACCTTACAACAATTGTTTGAATCGATCATAAGAGAAACAGGGATTTTGAGCAGCATTATGCAAAGCCCTAACAAGCACCATGATTTAGAAGCGCTCACTTCTCTATTTAATTTTGTAAAAGATGAAACCCATCGTAATCCTTCTTTGCATTTAAAAGAATTTGTAGGCGTAATTGATATCATGGAGAGAGAAGGTATTGAGTTGCCTTTGATGGAAACCAGCGGTTCAGAGAAAGGGGTGAATTTACTCACCAACCATGGCTCTAAGGGATTGGAATTTGAACATGTAATTGTAGCCGGTTGCGATGCAAAATCTTGGGAGAAAAAAGCCAACAGAAGCAAAGGCTTCAAGCTACCCGATACTGTGTTTAGCACTATGGCGGGCAATGCTTCGGAAGAAGAACTCCGACGCTTGTTCTATGTGGCCATCACACGGGCCGAAAAGGAGTTGATCATTACTTATTCAAAAAACAATGAAAAAGGAAAAGCTTTGGAGCCAACTCGCTTCATTGCGGAGATCATAGACAGCAATGGCACTGCCATTGAATCGAGGGTGATAGATCCGGAAACGATCATGGAATACCAGAGTATTCCTTTCAACACCATCATTGCACCTGAAATTGAAAAAATAGAAGCCGACTTTATCGATCGAATATTGGAGAAGTTTACGATGAACGTAACGGCTTTGAACAATTATTTGAACTGTCCGCTCAATTTCTATTTCAACAACCTGGTTCGCATTCCTTCACCAAAAAACGAAAGCACTGAATTTGGATCTGCTGTGCACTTTGCTTTGGAAAAGCTCTTCAAAGGAATGCAAGAACACCCCGCCAATGAGTTTCCGGGTAAGGACCAATTTACAAGGGATTTTGATTGGTACATGCATCGCCATCGCGAAAGTTTTACCCAAGAGCAGTTCAATAGAAGAATGGAGTATGGTCATGAAATACTTTCCACTTACTATGACAACAATATCAGTCGCTTCAACAAAATAGTTGCCATTGAGCGCAACATCCGTAATGTGGTAGTGAACGGCGTTCCATTGAAAGGAAAACTCGATAAACTGGAATTCAATGGAAAAGAAGTGAATGTAGTAGATTATAAAACGGGGGATCCTGAAAAAGCGGATAAAAAGCTGAAAAGGCCGAACGACAAAGACCCCAATGGAGGAGATTATTGGCGTCAGGCGGTGTTTTATAAGATCTTGATTGATCATTATGAACAGAAAGATTGGAAAGTAGTGAGTACTGAATTCGACTTTATTGAACCAACCAACGATAAGAAATCGGAGCGCGCAAAAGTGGATATCACTGCTGCCGATGTAACCACCGTTAAGCAGCAAATTGTGGAGGTTTGGGAGAAAATTCAGGCTCGGGACTTCTATACGGGATGCGGGAAAGCCGACTGCCATTGGTGTGAATTTGTGAAAACCAATAATATGGCGGTAGCGCTTCACGAGCTCAGCGCCGACGGAGAAGAAGATCTTTCTTAATGTTTATGGAAATCTTGACAATTAGTTCTTGGGAAAGACTGTAATTTTACGCCTCTGTTATGAAGAAATTTAGCTGGTCGGTACTGACATCTCTTGCAATCTATTTTTTGAGCATTCCATTTTGGGTAAGCCAATCGGGTTGTGCAAATATGGCACCTCCCTTGGGTGGGCCGAAAGATAGTTTACCGCCGGTTTTGATGGCCGCTAAACCCGGAGCAAACGCCACCAATGTAACCCAGAAAAAAATCAACCTGGTTTTTGATGAGTACGTGAATCTCGACAATATCACCCAAAACCTGATTGTAAGCCCTACGCCTAAAATCAATCCGATAGTTGAGTCAAAATTAAAAGTGGTGACCATTACCATCAAAGACACATTAGAGCCTAATACCACCTATACATTTGATTTTGGCAACGGTATCAGAGACGTAAACGAGAACAATGTTTTGAAGAATTTCCGCTATGTATTTGCAACCGGCGATTCTATCGACAACAATACCTACAACGGCAATGTAATAATGGCTGAAACCGGTAAAACAGACAGCACCTTAATTGCTGTACTGCACCGTAAGAACGATGATTCTACCGTTTCAAAACAAAAGCCTCGTTACATCACCCGATTGGATAAGGAAGGTAAATTTGAATTCAAAAATGTAGCCGCAGGAACGTACTACTTATTTGCCTTTAAAGACGAAAGTGGTACACGTACCTATACCAGCAATCGACAACTGTTTGCTTTTTCGAATGAACCGGTTATCATTGGGAAAACAGCTCCTTTAACTTTGTATGCTTATGCTGAAGAAGAAGAACCGGTAAAGCCTATTGCATCTACAAAAGGTCCGGCAGCAAAAAATGCAGCAGACAAGAAACTCCGTTACGAAACCAATGTCAATGCCGGTGAACAGGATTTGTTGAAGCCGCTGGAAATCTCCTTCAAAACTACTCCGCTTAGAACTTACGACAGTACGAAGTTGCGCTTTTTCAAAGACTCCATGCAGCCAATCAAAAACTATACATTGGTTTCAGACAGCACCAATTCAAAACTCTCGTTGAAATACAATTGGGAAGAAGACACAAAATATGTGATCATTGTTGACAAGGATTTTGCAGTCGACACTTTGGGACGCCAATTATCGAAAACCGATACACTGAGTTTCAAGTCTAAGAAGAAATCGGCATACGGCATTGTTCGTTTGCGCTTTACAAACTTAGACCTCAGTAAAAACCCGGTATTGCAATTTGTACAGTCTGATGCAGTAGTGTATTCTCATGTATTCACCGACAAAACCTTTACCAGTCAGCTTTTCGTGCCAGGCGACTATGATCTTCGAATTCTTTACGACGACAACAAAAATGGCAAATGGGATGCCGGTCAATATTACCCCAATCGCAAACAACCTGAAATCGCCATTCCCATAAAGCGAAAAATTACGATCAAGGCTAATTGGGAGAATGAAATTGATTTGGACCTGTGATCAGGATTCAAGGATTAAAGGATTTTCAGGATGGATAGTCTACCTCCTCCATCTTCCCTCCTCCCTCCTGTACTCCGGCTGTTTCATTATTAATTATTAATTGTTAATTCTTAATTACCGCCCCTGTTCCTCCCCCTCTTCCTTTTCTGTATTTCCTCTCTCCTCCATCTTCCCTCCTCCCTCCTGCACTCCGGCTGTTTCATTATTAATTATTAATTGTTAATTACCCCCCTGTTCCTCCCCCTCTTCCTTTTCTGTATTTCCTCTCTCCTCCATCTTCCCTCCTCCCTCCTGTACTCCGGCTGTTTCATTATTAATTATTAATTCTTAATTCTTAATTTCCCCCCCTCCTTATATCCTATCTTTGCCCCATGCAACTCTCGAGTACATTGTTAGAAAACGCGGTGAATGAATTCTCCAAACTTCCGGGCATTGGGAAGAAAACAGCATTAAGATTGGTGTTACACCTTTTAAAGCAAGACACTGAAAAAGTAAGTGCTTTTGGAGAGGCCATTATTAAAATGCGGACGAACATCAAATTCTGCACCCGTTGTCACAATGTATCTGATAACGACATTTGTTTGCTTTGCTCGAATCCGATGAGAAAGCAAAACATTATCTGCGTTGTGGAAAGCATTAAAGACGTGATTGCGCTCGAAAACACCCAACAATTCAATGGAACCTACCATGTGTTGGGGGGCATTATTTCTCCACTCGACGGAATTGGGCCCGACCAATTGAATATTGAGTCGCTCGCTAACCGCGTACAAAAAGAGGGGACCGAAGAAATTGTTTTTGCCTTAAACCCTACTATTCAAGGAGATACTACCATCTACTACATTCAAAAGAAACTCCAGCCCTTGGGTGTAAAAATCACGACGATTGCCAGAGGGGTAGCTTTTGGCGGCGAATTAGAGTATGCCGATGAGCTTACCCTTGGAAGAAGCCTTCAAAACCGCATGCCCATTGAGAACTATGTGGCCAATAGGTAGTTTGTTATCAATTCAAACTGTTGTACCTTTGCGCAGGCGGATCTGTTTATTGTTCGGCCAGAAACGGAACTAATAAACGTGTTAAAATCTATTTCCGAATTTCTTCACGTTTTTAGCCGTCCGGCATCCGCTCAACTATTGTACACTAAATCCTTTATGAATGGATATTAGAAAAGAACTGGAACAAAGAATTCTAGTGATCGATGGCGCAATGGGTACCATGATCCAACGCTACAAATTGCAGGAAGAAGACTACCGTGGCGATCGTTTCAAAGATTGGCATTCCGATGTAAAAGGCAACAACGATTTGTTGAACATTACACGTCCTGATATCATCACTGCCATTCACAAACAATACCTCGAAGCAGGAGCTGATATTATTGAAACCAATACTTTCAGCAGCACGGTGATTGCCATGGCCGACTACGACATGCAATCACTTGCCTACGAATTAAACGTTGCCGCAGTGAAATGCGCCAAAGACGCCATTGCGCAATACAAAGAACAACACCCCGAAGATACCAAGCCCAAGTTCGTGGCAGGTGCCATTGGCCCTTTGAATAAAACCCTTTCCTTGAGTCCGGACGTAAACAACCCCGGATTTCGTGCGGTTACATTCGATGAAGTAGTGGCAGCTTATTACGAACAAATAAGCGGATTGGTAGATGGTGGAGCAGACATTCTTCTCATCGAAACCATCTTCGATACCTTGAACGCCAAAGGAGCCATCTTCGCCGCTAAAAAATATTTCCGCGAAACAGGTAAAAAAGAACTTCCCATTATGATCTCCGGTACCATTACCGATGCATCGGGAAGAACCTTGAGTGGTCAAACCCTGGAAGCCTTCTACACTTCGGTAGCACACGCGCGCCCACTCAGTGTAGGTTTGAACTGTGCCTTGGGTGCAAAAGAAATGCGCCCACACATCGCTGAATTGTCTCAGATCGCTTCTTGCTTTGTATCAGCTTACCCCAACGCCGGTTTGCCCAACGCAATGGGCGAATACGACGAACGTCCGGAAGACACCGGTCACTACCTTGAAGATTGGGCTCAAGAAGGATTTGTAAATATTGTTGGTGGCTGCTGTGGCACTACCCCCGATCATATCAAACACATTGCTGATCACGTAAAAACGATCAAACCTCGTCCATTACCTATTGTTGAAACAGAACTGAACTAACCATTATGTCAACTGCTACTGTAATAAAACCCTTTTTACGATTAAGTGGATTAGGACCCCTGGTTATTCGCCCGGAAACCAATTTTGTGAACGTGGGTGAAAGAACGAATGTAACCGGTTCGAAAAAATTCGCGCGACTTATTAAGGAAGGAAATTATGAAGAAGCCTTGAGTGTAGCCCGCCAACAAGTAGAAAACGGCGCTCAAGTGTTGGATGTAAACATGGACGATGCTCTTCTCGACGGTGTTCAAGCCATGACTACTTTCTTAAATCTATTACAGAGCGAACCCGATATTGCGCGTATTCCCATCATGATCGACTCTTCGAAATTCGAGATCATTGAAGCCGGGCTGAAATGCGTGCAAGGAAAATGTATCGTGAACTCCATCTCCATGAAAGAAGGAGAAGCCAAGTTCATTGAACAAGCTACTATTTGTCAAGCTTATGGTGCAGCCGTTATCGTAATGGCTTTTGATGAGAAAGGACAGGCTGATACCAAAGAACGTAAAATTGAAATCTGTCACAGAGCCTATAAAATCTTAACTGAACAGGTTGGTTTCGATCCTCAAGACATCATCTTCGACCCAAACATTTTTGCTGTTGCAACAGGATTGGAAGAACACAATAATTACGGTGTAGATTTTATTGAAGCTACCAGAGAGATCATGCGCTTAATGCCGCTCACCAAAGTAAGTGGTGGCGTGAGTAACCTTTCTTTCTCATTCAGAGGAAACGATCACGTTCGTGAAGCGATGCACAGCGTATTCTTATTTCATGCCATCAAAGCGGGAATGGGAATGGGCATTGTTAACGCCGGACAATTGGTGGTATACGATGAAATTGAACCCGAGTTAAGGAACCTGTGCGAAGATGTGATCTTAAATAGAAACAACGACAATAACCAAGCAACCGAAAAACTCATCGCTTTTGCTGAAACAGTTAAGGCAAAAGGGAAAGAAGAAAAGAAAGACGATGCTTGGAGACATACCAGTGTAGAAGAACGCATAAAACATGCGTTGGTAAATGGTATCACCGAATACATTGACGTAGACACGGAAGAAGCGCGCGTAAAATATTCAAAACCGCTCGAAGTAATTGAAGGCCCTTTAATGGCAGGCATGAATGTAGTGGGTGATCTGTTTGGCGCGGGTAAGATGTTCTTACCTCAAGTGGTAAAGAGTGCGCGTGTAATGAAGAAAAGTGTGGCTTGGCTTACCCCTTATATTGAGGCTGAAAAACAAGAAGCTTCGAATGCACCTACTATCTTGTTGGCAACCGTAAAAGGCGATGTACACGATATCGGGAAAAACATCGTAGGAGTTGTATTGGGCTGTAATGGCTATAATATTATCGACTTGGGTGTAATGGTTCCTACCGATAAAATCTTAGATACTGCGCAAAAAGAAAACGTTGACATCATTGGCTTGAGCGGATTAATTACCCCTTCGCTCGATGAAATGGTAAACGTTGCGCACGAAATGAAACGCAGAGGCATGAAGCAGCCCCTACTTATTGGAGGTGCTACTACTTCCAGAATGCACACGGCTGTTAAAATTGCCCCCGAATACAATGAGGGTGTGGTGCATGTATTGGATGCTTCCAGAAGCGTAACTGTTGCCGGTTCTTTGTTGAGCAAAGAACAAAAGACCGATTTTCTGGATACGATCAAAACAGAATACACGACGCTTGCAGAAGATTTCTTCAATAGAAGAACGGTGAAAGAGTACATTCCTTTGGAAACGGCCCGCACACAAAAAACGGCGATCAACTGGAATGAGTTCCAACCATCTACTCCACAATTCACCGGAATCAAACAATTCAAGTCTGTTCCAATTGCTGAATTGCGTCCCTATATTGACTGGACGCCCTTCTTCATCGCTTGGGAATTGCATGGAAAATATCCTGCCATCTTAGCCGATGGTGTAGTAGGCAAAGAAGCTACGAAATTGTTCAACGATGCGAATGCACTCCTCGATACAGTGATCAAAGAAAACTGGTTGGACGCTACTGGTGTAATTGGCTTCTGGGAAGCTAATAGCAATGGTGCCGATACAGTGGTTGTAAAAGATGGAGCTAAAAAAGTAAATCTTGAATTCTTACGTCAACAGATAAAGAAAGCCGCAGGTCAGCCGAATTTATCATTAGCAGACTTTATTTGTCCTGAATCAGAAGGCAAGAAAGACCATATCGGAGCTTTCAGCGTCACCATTCATGGTATTGATGCTCCTATTAAGAAATTTGAGGCGGCACATGACGATTATAATAAAATCATGTTGCAAGCTTTGGCCGATCGTTTAGCTGAAGCCTTTGCTGAATACTTGCATGCTCAAGTAAGAACCAAATGGTGGGGTTATGTGAAAGAAGAAAAACTGAGCAACGAAGAACTGATCAAAGAAAAATACGTAGGTATTCGTCCGGCACCGGGTTACCCAGCTTGTCCGGACCATACTGAAAAATACAAATTGTTTGATCTTTTAGGCGGCGAAGCCACCACCAATATTCAACTAACAGAATCACTTGCCATGTACCCTGCATCTTCTGTTTGCGGATGGTATTTCAGTCATCCTCAAAGCCAATACTTCGGTGTTGGAAAGATTCAGCAGGACCAACTCAACGACTATACTGTAAGAAAAGAGAGCACCACTGAAATAATGACAAAATGGCTCAGACCCATTTTGGAATAACAAACGAAAAACATTTTTACGTGCTAGATTTGCGGCGCAAATCCAAACAACGAATCTTTATGCAGAAAAGAATCATGATGTTAGTGGCCGGTATCCTATTATTGGCTCACACAAGTGTAATTGCTCAAACAAAAGACAAGAAGAAACAAAAAGGTACTTTCTATTTTTCATGGGGCTACAATGCTGAAGCCTACACTAGAAGTACGGTAACGGTAAGTCAGCCTTCTTTAGGCAACTACTACAAACTCAACAACGTTAAAGCTCACAACCGTCCGGGCTGGAACGATGCGCTTTTCACAAAAGCATTGACCATTCCACAGTACAATTACCGGATTGGTTATATGTTCAATAATAAAAAAGACCTTGGAGTTGAAATCAATTTCGACCACACCAAGTACATCATTACTGATGGACAAACCATCCATGTTACCGGTAGAAGAAACAATGCACCTATCGATTCCAACATTGTATTCAATGAAGCCAATGGGTTCTTTTACTTCCTGAACAATGGCGCTAATTTTCTTCTTTTCAACTTGGTGAAGCGTTGGCAAGGCGTGGAGAACAAAGCGAAGACCATTAAGATCGATTACTTTGGAAAAATAGGTGTTGGTCCTGTGATTCCCCACGTAGAGAACAGTTTCTTTGGTCAGAAAAACGATCCTTTATTTCAATTAGGCGGTTGGAACATGGGTGCCGAAGCAGTAGTTCGTTCCACCTTCTACAAACACGTATACCTCGAATTCTCCGGCAAATTAGACTACGCGCGCTATTCGAACCTGAAGATCTACAAAGGTCATGCGAAGCAGGCTTTTGGAACAGCAGAAGCGATCTTGAGTTTGGGGTTTGCGTTTTAGTGGAGTAGTGAGTTGTAAGTTATGAGTAGTTGCTTCGAAACAGAAACTTAATCACAAAAGATAACAGAAATGAAGGATCTTGCGTAAGGCATTTCCTTCATTTTTGCTTGTATAGAACACGTCATTTAAAAAAGACGTTTAAGGAACCAATCTTATTTCGACTAACTTATTCTTTCGACACAAAACTTAAAACTCTAAACTTATAACTCAACTCATTTCTTCTCAAACAACCACCACAGTCTCTTCCTCGGCTTTACTTCATAGTTAGATTTAATATAGGTTCTGATATGTTGCATGGCTTCATCAATATCATCGGTGAGCAATACCAGTTTTAAGTCGTTTTGATCAATGGTTCCTTGCTTGGCCATCACCTTCATGTAATCCCAGAGTTCTTGGTAGTACTCTTTTCCGTATAAAACAATCGGAAATTGTTCAATTGTTTTGGTTTGAACAAGAGTTAGGGTCTCATAAAACTCATCCATAGTGCCAAAACCACCGGGCATGATAATAAAGGCATAGGAGTATTTCACTAGCAAAACCTTTCTAACGAAGAAATAATCAATTGTAATGGATACGTCGGTATAGGGATTGGGCACTTGCTCAAAGGGCAATCGGATGTTGCAACCCACTGAACTCCCTCCTGCTTCATGAGCTCCCCTATTGGCTGCTTCCATTACGCCCGGACCACCACCGGTTAAAGTAGTAAAGCCGGCTTGCGCAATGGCTGCTCCAAATTTTCGAGAAGCAATATAGTAGGGATGATCTTCCTTGAACCGAGCGCTGCCAAAAACAGTAATACAGGGGCCCACAAAATGCAAAGCGCGAAATCCTTTGATAAACTGTTGAAAAACGCGAAAGGCAAAACTCAATTCAAAGGTTCTTTTGCGAGGACCGTCTAAATAGATATGTTCTTTGGGTGGAATTATGGGAGGAACGGCTAATTTGTCTGTATTTGTATCCATAGTAATATTGTAAATTGCCTTTCAATTTAATAAATAATCTCATGCGCATTGTTAGTTATAATGTTAACGGTATCAGAGCGGCGATGAACAAAGGGTTGATCGATTGGTTGAAAACAGATCCGGCCGATATTATTTGTATTCAAGAAACCAAGGCACACCGCGATAATGTTGACTACAAACAATTCACCGATCTAGGCTTTCACGACTATTGGTACAGCGCTCAGAAAAAAGGATACAGTGGCGTAGCCGTTTTCAGTAAAATAAAACCCGACAACGTGATCTACGGTACCGGACATCAAATGAGTGATGATGAAGGCCGCGTTATCCAACTAATATTCGGAAAGATCCGTTTAATAAACGCTTATTTTCCATCAGGTACCAGCGGCGATGAACGTCAAACCTATAAATACCAATGGCTTGATGAAATTGACCAGTATTTACAAGAAGTAAAGAAGCAGCAAGAATCCATCATTCTTTGCGGCGATTATAATATTGCACATACTGAATTAGACATTCACGATCCCAAAGGAAACAAAAAATCTTCCGGCTTCTTGCCTGAAGAAAGAACTTGGATGGATGAGTTTTTCGCGAAAGGATGGATTGACAGTTTCCGTGAAATACATCCGGAACCACATCGCTACAGTTGGTGGAGCCAACGCTTTCCAAGTGTACGACTGCAAAACAAAGGCTGGAGAATTGATTATATCAATGTAACAACACCGTTAAAGAATAAAATTGTAGACGCAGAGATTTATCCCGATGTAAAGCATTCTGATCATTGTCCAGTTTATTTGGAGTTAAAAGACTAGCAGTGCCATTTTGTGCTTTTCCTAATATCAATGGGTCCAATCCGTTTGTTGCAATTGGAATATAGAGGGCAGCCAATCTGTTCGCTTTTATTAGTATCCTAGCCGGATTGAGGAGGCGATCCATACATTTTTGTTTGGCTTCCCACTCCGGAGAGGAAGCATTTTGTTTTGTGATGAACCCAACTCAAGAAATGACTCAACACATTCATTTGTATTATGATCCCGTCCCTAGTATGGAAACAATTCATTTATATTCAACAGAATCGCAGCCTCAAGGAAGAAACAAGCCATTCATTTCATTGGCCCCCGACCCAAGAGGGGTCGTATGGTCGTAGAAAAAAATGATCAACAATGCATTCGACCCTGGAAGGGTCGCATGTGGTTTCACAATGAGCAGAATTGTAATTGTATAAAAATGATCGAAACTCATAAATTGCTTAATTGTTCTAGAAAATCGTTAGATCCATCGCTTTGAAAATTCAACCATCAGCCCATTTAAAAGACAATGGATTACACCTTTTTATGAGGACTCGTTCATACCGCTTAAGAATACGTTAAAATAGCCGGCACTACTCCCATTTCCTCAGAAATGCTTAATTTCCATGAAACCTAACCGTCATGGAATTTGTCCTTGTACTGCTTGTCGCCGCTTTTATTATTTACATTGCGTTTTCGCGCTCCTCGAAATACGACGCGATCTATGAGCAGCTCAAACACCTCACTTCCCGAAATCAAAAAACTCCGCAACGAGATCAATTCGCTTTCGGCAGAAAAACCAAGTATTAAAAAAGAAGAAAGTTCAGCGCCAATAAAAGCACCTGTAACACCCGAACCACCCAAACCTGTTTACAAAGAAATTACGATTGTAGAGGCAAGTCCTGTAGAATTGGTTACTCCTAAAGAGGAGCCCCAACCCGAAATAATTGAACAATCGTCTTTGCCGACATGGCAACCCGTTGAGGAAGCGCCTGTTTCTTCGAAGTCAGAAGGAAGTTGGTGGGACAATTGGTTAAAGAACAATCCCGATCTTGAAAAATTTATAGGCGAGAACTTGTTCAACAAAATCGGGATTGCCGTATTAGTGCTGGGCATCGGTTTCTTTATCAAATACGCAATCGACAAGAACTGGATTGGAGAAGCAACAAGAATTGGCATTTCTCTTTTCGTAGGACTTCTTTTACTTGTATTGGCACATCTACTTAAAAGGAACTACCGTTCTTTTTCATCGGTACTAGTAGGCGGCGGATTAGCTGTATTTTATTTCAGCTTTGCATTTGCATTCCAAGAATATGAACTGATCTCTCAAACCACCGCCTTTGTATGCATGGTGGGCGTTACACTATTAGGCGTAGCACTTGCTGTTTGGTACGATCGAATGGAGATTGCAATTCTTGCCACCGTTGGAGGATTTATAGCACCTCTTTTGGTAAGCAATGGACAAAACAACTATCAAGCACTGTTTACTTATATCGCCATTTTAAATGGAGGATTACTCGTTCTAAGCTTCTATAAACGTTGGACCATACTCTCACCAGTCGCCCTTGGATTTACCATATTGCTAACCGGCGGTTCTTATATTTCAGCTCCAATCAGCTCTGATCCGGCACTCGCAAAAACACTCTTTTTATTCTACAGCATCTTCTTCCTCGAATTCTTTGGAATACAAGTGCTGTATAATATTCTATTGAAAAGACCTTTCAAGTCAATTGAGTTCATTCAACTACTCACCTTGTACATGCTCTATTTTGGTGCCGGATATACCACACTTGAATACAGTCAATGGGAGCAATACCAAGGTCTATTTTCTGCAGTGCTTGCAGCACTTAGTTTTATCGCAGCACGTGTATTTGCAAATATGAACGCAGACAGAAACCTTGTTCAATTGCTTACCGGCTTATCAATTGGACTGATTACGATGGCAATACCTATCCAATTTGGCGGGTATACCATTACCCTTTTCTGGGCAGTAGAAGCAACGCTACTAGCTTGGTTTTTTATTCGCACTCAGCAATCACTCATTCGTTATGCTTCTATTATTCTCTACGTGTTTACAGTAGTAAGTTTAATTAGTGATTGGACAGCTATCTATAGATTCGACATAGGACCGCTTCCGATCATTGTCAACAAAGCATGTTTAACCGGCTTGTTTGTTGTAGCAAGTCAACTATTGATATACTTCTTCAATAAAAGTAAACAAACGAAGGCACCTGATACTATACATCTGATATGGAAACCTGTAACAAGACTGGTACCCATATTGCTACTTTTCATCGCCGGAATTGCAGAAATCGATTACCAATTCAATCATCGATTAGCGGAAGCGGGTGTCAATGGTGTCTATCTTCAACTATGGGTAATGCTTTACCTCATTCTCGTTTCGCAGGTGCTTCCAAAATTAGGACTAACCATTATTAACAAAGCGGTACTAATTGCGCCCGGTTTTGCAGCATTTTACTATCTCTTCTCCGGATTATATATGAATAGTATCCAGGAAGATTTGTTTAGCATTGGCAAATATCAATCTTGGTTCAATGCCTACTGGCTCATCTTCCCAATGATGGTGTGGATATTCTATGTGGGTATTCGAGCATTTATGAAAGAAGAGTCGCTTCGAGCAAGCTTGGGAAAATCGTACACATGGTTCATCGTCTTTACTGCAACCTTCGTATTCAGCAATGAAACAAAATTGGCTTTTGTATGGTTAACAAGCAATGACCTCGCATCGTATCATTTAAACAGTCAACTATTTCAAAAAGCAGGTCTTACTATAGTATGGGCATTGGTGTCTTTTGTTGCCATCTATATTGGCCTACAAAAAAAGCTCAAGACCTTGCGTATTGCAGCGCTCGTGTTGTTTGGCATTACATTGGTGAAATTGTTTACTTACGATATCCAAAATATCAATCCGGCCGGCAAAATCATTGCTTTCATTCTATTAGGTGTTCTATTACTCGTCGTTTCTTTCATGTATCAAAGAATTAAAAAGCTGTTAACGGAATGAGGAGAGAAATGAGGAGACGAGGAAAAGAGGAGCTAGGATAAGAGGACAAGAGGAATGAGGAGGGAAAGCAGCCATCCTGAAAATCCTTTAATCCTGTAAATCCTGATCAGTGGTATTACTTAATTTTGCTCTAGTACAATACTACACCAAACAATTATCAAGTATCTCTATGTTTATCTACAATATCACCATCAAGTTCGAATGGGCCATTGGAGCCGCTTACATGAAATGGATGCAGGAAAAACACATTCCCGACATCATGAACACCGGCTACTTCGAGAAATACCAATTCGTAAAACTACTCGATATCGACGAAGAAGAGGGCCCTACTTATGCATTGCAATTGTATGCGGCCGACAGAGCGAACTACGAAACCTATATTCAGCAGCATGCACCTGCCTTGCGTGAAGAAAGCAAACAGCTTTGGGGCGATCGATGCATGACTTTTCGCACGCTAATGGAGGTTGTGAACTGAGTGTGGATAAGAAAATAATAGATTTGGGTAATTGAAAAATAACTGTAAATTCCTCTGAAAACCGCACCGCACAAGGATTACAGCCGAAATATCGTGAAACAGGCCACCAGAGCGAGTTTCAGCTCATTCACATTTCATTTATAAGAAATCATTTTGTTGCAAAAAATGGTGCAACCCTTGTCCCGTGCGGCTTACACACACTTAAAAAAATGTGATTGTTTATAAGAAAAATTTTGTTGGTATTGAAAAGCGGTTAAATTTGTCTCCGCTAATAAAATTTAAATATTACATCATGAACAAAGCTGAATTAATTGCCAAAATCGCTGACGATGCTGGCGTTACAAAAACTCAAGCAAACGCTGCTTTGGATTCTTTCATCGAAGCAGTTACTAAAACTTTAAAAGGTGGTGGTAAAGTAACTTTAGTAGGTTTTGGTACTTTCTCCGTATCAAAGAGAGCTGCACGTAACGGTCGCAACCCTCAAACTGGTGCTGTTATCAAAATCAAAGCAAAGAAAGTTGCTCGCTTCAAAGCTGGTAAAGAGCTTTCTGCTAAATTATAATGCTGCACCCGAAAAAGCATTTTATCGGCTCCGGTATATAGCTCTTGTCTATGTGCCGGAGCTGTTTTATTTTTGCAGCAATCTAAAAAACAGGTAAAAAATACATTTTATGGGTAGAGGTGATAAAAAAACCAAAAAAGGCAAAACTTTCAAAGGTTCTTTCGGTAAGAGCCGTCCAGCAAGAACAAAAAAAGCGGTAGCTAAGAAAGACGCCAAATAATTAAAAAAAGGAAAACGACATTGTCATTTTCCTTTTTTCTTTTAAGGGGCCAAACGCTCAATTTTCCAAGCCCCATTATCTTCTAAGCTGTATTGTATTCGGTCGTGCAATCTGCTAGGCCTTCCCTGCCAAAACTCCACTGTAACGGGCTTTACTCGGTATCCGCCCCAATGGTCAGGACGCTTCAAAGGCTCGCTTTTAAACCGCTCCGCCCATTGCTGCTCATTCTGCTCTAACCATTCCCGACCTTCAATTACCGTACTCTGTGGCGAAGCCCATGCTCCTATTCTGCTTCCCTCCGGTCTTGAATTGAAGTATACATCGCTTTCCGATCCACTTACCTTCTCTACAATACCTGTAATTCGCACTTGGCGCTCCAATTCCTTCCAGAAAAAGACCAAACAAGCTCTAGGGTTCTCCAACAAATCCTTGCCTTTATAGCTCGTATAATTGGTGTAAAACACGAACCCACGATGATCATAATCCTTCAAAAGCACAATTCGAGCCGATGGAACTCCATCAACCGATGCAGTGGCCAATGTCATCGCATTTACCTCTAAAATCTCCGCTTTTTGGGCCTCTTCCCACCATAGACTGAACTGAGCAATTGGATCATTTGATACTTCTTTCTCCGATAAACTGTGCATCTTGTAATCCTTCCTGATATCCGCAATTGTTGCCATACACTTCTCTTTTATTGAGGTACAAAATTACAGCCCTTTTGTTTTTAAAAAACTGACTTTTATCCGATCAGGAGGTCCTAAAATAAAAAAGCGCGGAGTACTGCTCCGCGCTGTATAACTAACATGACATGTGAACTACATCGTTGGGTTACTTTCTCCCCCTTGCATCGCTGAAATCTTCGCCAACAATCCTTCAATTTCCCCGATTCTACGCAATTGATTTTCCAGCTTTTTATTATGCTCAGCTACTTGTTGCAAATCGCCGTTCAATTCCTCAAGGAAATTTACCTTCTTCGCTAATTGTTGACGGTTGAAATTCGCTTCTCGCAATTTGTCTTCCACATCCGTCAAAAGACGCGACAAGCGTTGGTTTTCCTCCATCATCGACAAATGCTTCGTTTTCAACTCATCAAATTCTTTACTCAACTTAAAATACGACTGTTGCAATTCTTCGTATTCAAAATTTCGATTCTGTGGTTGAACAATATGGGTTTCTACTTTATGAATCTTCTCTTGCAAATTGCTGAATTCGCCATAAGCTTGCTTCAATCGATCCTGCATTTCCTTGGCAAGATCCTGCTGCTGTTTAGCGTGCTTCAGCTCGGCTTCCTTTTCATTTAAAATGCGCTTGATATCTCTCAACTCAGCTTGCAATTGCTCATTTAAACGAGTGCTTGCCATGTGCTTTTGCTCTGCGTCTTTCAGAAAATCGATCTGCTCGAGCAAACGACTGATCCGCTGATTGTGATCCAATAAACTCGTCTGTGTTTTCTTTAGTTCATCTAAATAGTCAAGAGTTGGAAGCTCAGCCGGCTTGGCTTGTAATTCCTTTTCTTTCTCCTCAAATTGCGCCTTTATCTCTTGTAATTGTTTTTCGAATTCTTCTTTTAATCTATTCTTCTCCGCCTCTTGTTCTTGAATCATTCTTTTGGTTTCTCTCCTCATTTCCGACAACTCTTCCTCAAACTGCTCCTCTAAGTCTTGTGCATCTTGAACTTTCTTTCTAAGTTCTTCTTGACGTTTTTCGTGAAGATCGAGTTCCTCGTAATACTTCAGGCGCCATTGATCAGCATCGCTGATACCTGCTTCAACAGGCTTTCTTTCTATTTGTATATTTTTCTTGGAAGAGATGAAGAAGTGAATAGCGAATCCCAGAATAGCAGCGCCTACTTGGAAGATGATGATCTCCAAGAGACTGATTTGAATACCCAGGATGATAGATAGCGTGTTCATAATGGTTCGGAAATAAGCATTAATTGCCCTTCACGGGAAGAACAAGGTAAACCATCTTTCAAGGGATTTTGAATCAGAATTGGAGGGATTCCAAAATAGGAATCAGTCCGAAAATTAGAAAGCACTTGCCGTATTTGCAAGTGCTTTCTAAAATATTTTTTACCGTATTGGTTATTAACCTCTTACAAGGGTCCCTACTTTCTCTCCACTAACCACACGGCGTAAATTTCCAGGTTTATTCATGTCAAACACAATGATAGGTAGGCTGTTTTCCATACAAAGTGTGAATGCCGTCATGTCCATAACTCGCAAGTTTTTCGAGATACATTCCTGGAAGGTAATGGTATTGAACTTGGTAGCGGTAGGGTCTTTTTCGGGATCTGCAGTATAGATACCGTCAACACGTGTTCCTTTCAAAATTACATCCGCTTGCATCTCAATGGCTCTCAAAGAACCGGCTGTATCAGTGGTGAAATATGGGTTGCCCGTTCCTGCTCCAAAGATCACTACACGTCCTTTTTCTACGTGACGGATGGCACGGCGACGGATATAAGGCTCAGCCACTTGTTCCATTTTAATGGCGCTCTGCAAACGTGTATAAACGCCTACTTTTTCCAACATTGCCTGCATGGCCATACCGTTGATTACCGTGGCCAACATCCCCATATAATCGCCATGAGCACGCTCAATTCCCGTTTCACCTTCATTCATACCGCGGTAGATATTACCACCTCCAATTACTACAGCCACTTGTACACCTAAATCAACGATTTCCTTAATATCTCTGGCGTATTTTTCAATAACGGCAGGATCTAATCCAAAACTCTTATCTCCCATCAAACTTTCGCCCGATAGCTTCAATAATATCCTTTTGTATTTGGGTAACATGTGTTGGTAGTTTGGTGCGCAAGATAAGAAAATTGTTTTAGGTTGAAATCGATAATATGTTCAGGCATGCCCGCTTCACTTGTACTTTGCTAGTGGCCTGAATTTGAACGCATCCGTAAGATTTTATTATCTTTAATCAAATCAACTTGAATGGGGAATCAGGATTTCTCGAGAAGAAAATTTGTGTCGTTAATGACCGGTTTACCGGCGCTCACACAGCTTCCTGTACAATCCACCATTCCTTCTTTCACCGGAACTTTCCCGGCAAAGCAATTGTTTGAAATTAAAGGCAATTACCTCAATGCAGCATATACGCATCCTATGAGCATTGGCAGTCGTGCAGAAATCAATCGGTTTCTAAACGATCGAATGCAAAACAAAAAAGAAGCACCGGGCTATGATGCCTTTGAAAGAGCAGAAGTTGCAGCAAGTTTTGCCCAACTCATCAATGCAGACCCTTCTGAAATAGCTTGGATTCCTAGCACTATGTATGGAGAAAACATGGTAGTGAATGGACTCTCACTACCAGGCACAACCGAGTCTATTGTTACAGACGGATTTCATTTTCACGGCTCCTTGCATTTGTACAATCAATTGGCAGCTTCCGGGAACAAAGTAACGGTGGTAAAACCCAGGAACAATCAAATTGACTTAAATGAATTAGACCAAGCCATTAAACCCAGTACTAAATTAGTAGCGCTATCACTGGTTTCCGCTACTACCGGATTTCAACACTCTTTAAAAGAGGTTTGTAAATTGGCTCATGCAAAAGGAGCATTGGTTTATGCCGATATCATTCAAGCGGCAGGCGCTATTCCGATTGATGTAAAAGATACAAACGTTGACTTCTGCGCTTGCGCAACCTACAAATGGTTAATGGGTGATTTTGGAATAGGATTTCTTTATGTAAAGAAAGACTTGTTACCAATGATGAAGAGAATGGCAATTGGTTACAGGCAAATGACCAATGAAGTGTCTCACGTACTTCCCTTTGACACACCCGGCAGCACTAGTTTTGATTCAGAAGCGAGGCAAGACATGAGCGGGCATTTCGAAGTGGGCACTTTCGCGAATAGCGGCATTGCCGCCTTGCGTTATTCCTTGCAATTGTTGCATTCGCTGGGCGTCTCGAATATCGCAGCCTACAGGCAGCCTTTGATCAATAAACTTCAAAACGAAATTGCAGGAGGTCGATTCATACCCCTAACACTAAAAGAAACGGAAGGACCCATTGTTTGCTTTGCCTTCAAAGACGCCGGCAAACTACTAAAACCTGCGCTGGAAAAAGAAGGGATCAATATTTCAGTATACGATCACATGATACGTATCTCTCCTTCTTTCTACAACAGTGCAACAGAAATAGATCAGTTGATTGCAGTTTTGAAAAAGTATCAATAGCGTGTACTAAGATAGTGATCTTATAATACCAATTACATCTTCCGCTCCCAACCCTTTGTTCTGCGCCTCTTGATACGATTCAATGGCAACTGCACCCAATGGATAAACGGCACCAGCCGATTTAGCGAGTAATACATCTTTTAACATCAGATCTAGGGCAAATGCAGGTTGGTATTCATGAGCGTTCAATAGCGGAGTTTTGATTTTTGTAGCACCGCTACCCACGGCACTTTCATTGATGATATCGAGCAATGCGCTGCGCTCCACTCCCAATTTTTCTGCAACCAATACACCTTCCGCCAATCCTTGATACAGAATTGAAAGAAAATAGTTGATTGCAATCTTCGCAGCCAGTCCTTTTCCATTTACACCAAGGTGTTTCACCAGTCGACCCATTTTTTCAAAGTAAGGCATGGCTCTTTCTAAGTCGGAGGTTTCACCACCCACCATAATAATTAAAGTGCCGTCAGCAGCCGGTTTCGTACTTCCTGCTACCGGTGCATCTAAGAGCGAAGCACGATGAGTTTTTAGCTTTTCACTCAAGGAAACAGACAACTGCTGAGAGATGGTGCTCATATCAATAAAGAGCTTTCCTTTTACATCTACCGAAAGTGCTTTAGTATATACTTCTTCAACGGAAGCGTCATTGGTGAGCATGGTGATGATAATATCGGATTGACTTACTAATTCCTCTATTGTTGCAGCTTTCTTCGTAGAACTTTTAAAGGCATCGGTTTTTCCGACTGTTCTGTTGTACACACTCAAATCGAAACCCGCTTTTTCTAAATTGAGCGCCATTGGCAATCCCATATTGCCCAATCCAATAAATCCAACTCTTTCAGTAGCCATGAGAATAAATTTTATGTGAAGGTAGGAAGGAAAGAGCTTGTGAATTCTTTATATGAATTCGAATCACGGAAATTAACCAATCAAAAACAACTAATGTGCGACCCCTACAGGGTCGTATTACCCTACTAACGATATTCATTGCTGCTACTAATGTTCGACCCCTACAGGGTCGTGTTGCCCTGTTAACGATATTCATTACCGCTACTAATGTTCGACGCCTACAGCGTCGTTAACTCCAGCTCTGAATCGTTTCCAATGAAAAATATATCTATCCTATCCAACTAAATCACTAATCCTGTGAATCCTTTAATCCTGTAAATCCTGATCAAACGAAAAGAGCCCCCGGAAATCCGGGGGCTCTCACATATTTCTTAACGAAGGAGATTATCCTAAAGCAACACGTTTGAATTCGGTTACCTTGTAATCACCAGCGCTCTTCAAGTAGTCACCTACAGTTTTGCTGCTGTCTTTTACGAAAGCTTGGCTCAACAAAGTGCTCTCTTTGAAGAAGGCATTCAATTTACCTTCAGCGATCTTAGCGATCATTTCATCAGGTTTTCCTGCCATCTTAGGATCGTTCTTAATTTGCTCAGTAACGATAGCGCGCTCTCTTTCAATTACGCTTGCATCTACTCCTGAAGGATCAACAGCAACAGGGCTCATTGCAGCAATTTGCATTGCAACGTCTTTACCTGTTTCAGCAGATTCTTTATCCATTCCCACCAATACACCCAAACGGTTTGCACCGTGAATGTAAGAAGCTACGTATGGAGCATCTACACGCTCAAATTTGGTAATACCGATTTTCTCACCGATAGAAGCCAATTTGTCGTTTACTAAGTCGGCAACTTTAGCACCGTTGATTGAAACAGCGTTCAATTCATCTAATGATTTCACATTGTTTGCAACGGCAGCATCCATAATTGATTGAGCGAACGCAACGAAGTCAGCATTTTTACTAACGAAGTCTGTTTCACAGCTCACACAAAGAGTGATACCGGTTTTGTTGTCTGCAGTAGTTTTCGCCAACACCACACCTTCTTTCGCTTCACGATCACCTCTTAATGCAGCAACTTTAGCACCTTTCTTACGCAACCAGTCGATCGCTGCTTCAAAATCACCGTTTGATTCTGTAAGCGCTTTACGACAATCCATCATACCGGCACCGGTAGCTTGACGGAGTTTATTGATATCGGCTGCAGATATAGTTACAGTTGACATATCTTTTATATTAAATGTTTATTGATAAAATACCATTCGCTTATTTACCAGCTGGGCGACGGCTTGCACCACCGGGAACACGGCGTTTTTGACCGCCTCTGTTACCACCACCGCGACCACCACGGCCACCTTCTGCTTCTGCTTCAGCTTGTAAACGTGCTGCTTTCTTTTCTTTTTCGTCATCACTTGATTCTTCTACTTCTTCATCTTTAGCAGCTTGTCTTTCAGCCAATCCTTCTGCAATTGCAGCAGTGATGTACTGAGTAATGATAGCGATTGATTTAGTAGCATCGTCGTTCGCAGGAATAGCGAAATCAACTTTGTTAGGATCGCAGTTCGTATCTACCATTCCGAAGGTAGTGATACCAAGGCGCTTTGCTTCAGCCAAAGCGATGTGCTCGTGGCCAATATCGATAATGAACAAAGCAGCAGGAACACGTCCTAATTGAGCGATACCACCCAATACTTTATCCATTTTATCGCGGTCACGACCCAAGGTCAAACGCTCTTTTTTAGTAAGGCTTTCAGCGCTACCGTCGTTCAACATTTTATCGATGCTCTGCATTTTCTTTACACTCTTACGAACGGTATTGAAGTTAGTTAACATACCACCTAACCAACGTTCTGTTGCGTACGGCATGTTTACTTTTCTAGCACATTCTGTAACGATCTCTTTAGCTTGTTTTTTAGTACCAACAAACATGATCTTCTTTCCACTACGTGCCATTTGTTTCATAGCAGCAGCAGCTTCTTGCAAGCTTTCAGTGGTTTTGTTAAGATCGATGATATGAATACCTTTCTTCTCAGCGAAGATATAAGGCAACATTTTAGGGTTCCACTTCTTACGCAGGTGACCGAAGTGTACACCGGCTTCTAAAAGTTGTTGTTGAAGAGAAGTGTTGTTTTCCATTTTTCTTGTATAAAAAGTTTACAATGTTTTTTTCGATGTAAGATGAGTTCCGCAAGAACCATCCACACAGTTGGAATACCCAACCGATATTAACGTTTACTGAACTGGAAGCTTCTACGGGCTTTCTTATGACCGAACTTCTTACGTTCAACAGAACGAGGATCTCTTTTCAGGATGCCCGCTGCTTTCAAAGCAGGACGTAACTCTGGGTTCATTTCAACCAAAGCACGACCAATACCTAATTTAGCAGCTTCTGCCTGACCTTTGATACCACCACCGGCAGCATTGATCTTAACATCTAATTTATCAGAAAGCTGAGCCACTTTCAAAGGCAACTCAACCTGATTTTGAAGGTATACTAAAGAGAAATATTCTTTGTAGTTTTTATCGTTCACAGTAATGTTACCGCTACCCTTTGAAATAAATACGCGGGTTACAGCTTCTTTACGACGACCTACACCATTTTTTTGCTTTTCCATTTTTATTTAAGCTTTATGTCGTTTGCCTTTTCGGCGCACAACTGATGAGATGTTTTAGTTTCGTTTAAATTAGAACTTCAACTCTTTGGGTTGTTGTGCTCCATGCTGATGCTCAGCGCCGGCATACACAAATAACTTCTTGATCATCTTACGACCCAAACGGTTCTTTGGTAACATACCGCGTACCGCTCTTTCCAACAAAGCTTCAGGACGACGTTTCAACAAATCTTTAGCGATCTCAATTTTTTGACCACCAGGATAACCCGAGAAAGTGATGTACTCTTTCTCTTCCATTTTGTTTCCTGTGAACTTAACCTTGTCTGCATTGATAATAATCACATAATCTCCGCAATCAACATGTGGCGTATAATATGCCTTGTTCTTACCACGAAGAACTGAAGCAATTCTAGCACACATGCGTCCCACGGTTTGATTGGTACCGTCAACAACATACCAATTACGTTGTACGGTAGCCGCATTCGCATGTTTGGTAGTGAAATGTAGTTTACTCATTTTAATAACTTTTTACCGGTATTCACCGATGCGTTTAAAAAATAGAACAGACGCGCCATCCCGCTTTTCTGCCCCCTTTAACCCTATTTTCATAGCCTAAAGGGACGCAAAGATAACCATCTCCATTCTCTCAACCTAAATTTCCGGAACCTATTTTTACAGCAGCCTTCATATCTTATTGATTATCAATAAATATTTTGTAACATAATAAATATCATATCAAATAGAGGCTGATTATCAATGTGTTAGAAACAACAGTAAAATGGTTATTTTTGCCGCCCTTTCGCTTAAATTGCTGCTCATTTCATTCTTATGTCATTACACCTCGGAAGAACAAGCTTCGGTAAACCCGAAAACAAAGGAAATTTGCTGACCCTCGATGAAGCCAATGCCCTTCTGGAAGAATGGGTGCCCAATGAACGCCTGCGACTGCACATGAAACAAGTGGCCGCCGTTATGAAAGCTTGGGCTCTCGAAAAAGAAGGCGCCGATGAAATCACCGCTCGTAAATGGGAACTAGCCGGCTTATTGCACGATGCCGATTGGGAAAAATACCCCAACGATCATTGCCGTATCATCATCGAAGAACTAGAAGCACGCAATATTGATCCCGATATCATACAATGCATCGCTTCGCACGGCCCTCGTCATTTTGGCGTACAGCCCGTTTCAGTAATGGACAAAATGATCTATGTATTCGACGAACTCTCCGGTTTCATACATGCCGCAGCTCTTATTCGCCCCACCCGTTACGAAGGGATGGACGTAAAGAGCGTATTGAAGAAACTAAAAACAGCCTCCTTTGCCGCACAAGTAAATAGAGAGGAAATTCAAGAAGCCATTGCTAGTACGAATGCTCCTATTGAAACGTATATAGAATTTATTTTAACTCATCAAGCCTCCGTAAAATGACAGGCCGGAAGCAAGCATCCTTTGTCATTGTTATGTACCTTTACGTCAATTGATTTGAATATGAAAAAGATCTTCTTGGCAACTCTTGGAATCCTACTCATTGCCATTGCATGCACCTATATATTTATTCCTACCACCCTTAAGGTTTCTACCGAAGTACCCGCTAATGCAAATCAATTTGCAGTGTTTCGAATGATATCATCAGAACAGAATTGGAAGAATTGGTTCCCATCAAGCTCCGGCGAATTCCAGTTTGCATTTGGCACGCCCTCATACAATAGTCAAGAAGTAATGATCAAAACAGATCCAAGCAAACCAATGATTGGAAGTCAAATGCAGGTGGTTTCTATTGATGCAGATTCTGTTTCAATTGGCTGGGAATGCTCTTGGAACATCGGCTACAATCCCTGGGTTAGATATACTGAATACAAAAAGGCCACCAAGCTGCTGAATACGATGAATCAGGTTCTTGATTCTCTCAAACAGTTTGTTGAGAAGAAATCGAATATTTATGGTTACGAAATCAGAGAGGCTAAAGTGAAAGACACCGTTTTAATGGCTACAAAATTTGAAACTATTGGATATCCCGATGTTGCAACTATTTACAAAAACATAAATACAATTCGATCCTATATTGCCAAAAATGGAGCTAAAGAAACCAATTATCCAATGTTGCATTTTTCTGATATGGGCAACAATACAATTGAAACAATGATTGGAATTCCAACAAACAAAATACTCCCAGATACAAAAACTATATTTCTCAAGCGATTGATTCTTGGAAACATTCTAGAAGGGGAAGTAAAAGGTGGACCGTACACAACAAAACAAGCGCTTAAACAAGCGGAAGTTTATATTCGGGACTACAAAAAAACGCCTCCAGCTATTCCCTTCGAAATGCTGGTAACAGACAGATCTGCTGAACCGGATACCAGTAAATGGATAACAAGAATATACTACCCTATTTTTTAATTGAAATGGTAGGTTTCAATTGAATCAACCGAACGCTGTCGTTATTCTTTGCTACTAAAAACGAATTCAGTTGTGCCACTTTTATTGGAGTTAACTGACGCACTTCACCACTCAAGGCCCTGCCTTTTAACATAAAGGGAAGCCATTGATTGTTGTTCTTATTCAATAATACGGTTCCATAGTTGGCGTCGTACCTCCCCATCTGAATATTGGCATGATAGAAATTGCCCGTCAGCAACAAATCAAGTTTCCCGTCTTTATCAAAATCTTCTGCCAATATATTCCGTATGGGCGACAATTGAGCCATCCAAGGCAATGCTTGTGCTTTAAAATTTCCTTTCCCATCGTTTACATACACAACCGATTCGAAAAAATTCGCTGTACGTATCAAAGCACTGTTCAACTTTGCCGGCTCAAACATCTCATCCAACTTCGCCTTCGCGAAATCTTCTGCATACAAAAACTTCTTCTTTATAAGTGGCAATTGTTTCTGCAATTCTTCTTTATTCGCAAAAGGAACTTCTTCGCCTCCAAGATAATAGGTTAGAATTTGTTCTTTCTTACCATTGCCATCGAAATCTTGAAAATACATCCTTACTGGCTCTTTCTTGGTTGCTTTTAACCTACTGTTCAACCCAAGATTTCCGGCCACAATATCAAGATCTCCGTCATTGTCTATATCCGCAGATTTTACCTTGTACCACCAGCCCTTCTCCTCGCCCACTAGTTTCCTTTCAAATCCATTGTTTGTTTTCTTAAACCATAATACGTTACCCCATTCAAGCGAGAGCAGTAAATCTGTTTTACCGTCTTTATCTAAATCCACCCATTCTGCATCGGTAACCATCCCAACGTCTTGTAACTCAGCATTCCATTTAGTTGTAACATCTGTGAAATGACCGGTTCCATCGTTCTTAAGCAAATAAGAAAGTGGACGATCCCCGTAATCGAAGGGTACAGTTCTTCCACCAATGAAAATATCTATAGCGCCATCTCCATCGAAATCGTTCAGTACTAAAGCTCCCGGAGTAGTATAAACGTTGTTGAATGCATTTGCAATTTCCGTTAACATCCCTTTCCCATCGTTTGCAAAAGCTCGAGGGCTTTGATGAACATCGTTGCCATAAAACTCATTTCCAGCGTCACCCAAAATAAGGTCCTGCGTTCCATCTTTGTTAATGTCAGCCCAAACAGCCATGGCTTCTTCAAACATGGTATCCGCTTCTAAGGCTGGTTGAGGTAGTCGTTTAAACTTACCATCTATTGTTTGAAGGTATACTCCGGGCTGGTAAGTTTTGGAGGCGCCAATAAAGAAGTCTTCTAAGCCGTCTCCATTAATATCTTTCACTGCCAGCGCCGGGCCCTCTCTAGAAATCATCTGAGGAATCAATGGCTCTCTATCAAACTCATTAAAAAGATTCTCTTCATGCTTAATTGCCAATCCGGCCCTAGCTGTAATATCAGTAACCTCCAAAGGAAGTTGCACATTAAAATGACCGGCATAGTCAAAAACAGGCAAATCTTTTGCAAACGAAAGGTTGATCATTTCTCCTTTAGTCAAATCCAATTTTTGATAGGTATTATTGGGCCAAATCAGAAAAGCGGAATCTATTTTTTCAGGCCCAACTGCTATGGTCATCGGAACTTCCATCGAGCTCCGAAAGCCTTTCACCGGAAACTTCTCAAACGACTTCAACAATTCCTTTTGATACACCAGTACCCTTGCACCAATTGCCTTGAGATTTAAGGAGTCGCCTTTTAGTGAGAGCGTAATAGAGGGGTGCTCCTTTTTATCATTGGTAGTGTTCTTATAAATGAGCACAGGATCGTCAACATTGTTCACCACGATATCGAGATCACCATCATTATCAAGATCGGCATATACAGAGCCATTAGAAAAAGTTGGCTGGTCCCCTTTGATTCGTCCTGTAAGGTCTTCAAACTGCAAATTTTTTTTATTGAGGAAGAAACGGTTGGGAAGTTTGATCTCAGGGAATTTCTTTAGCAAGGCCATGTCCTTATCCTCGAGTGTATTCTCGCGAATCTTCGCTTGCAGTTCTTCGTTTGAAACAAAACTAACATAGTCGATGTCGTTAAGTCGTTTTGGAATGCCGTTCGAAATGAACAAATCCTTCCATCCATCATTATCAAAATCCATCCATAATGGGGCCCAACTCCAATCAGTGGCATACACGCCTGAATACAATCCCACCTCGCTAAATTGTCCATTTCCTTGATTCCATTGTAAATTATTCCGAGTGTATTGATGGTTGTAGCCAAACCCAATTTTGTAGTTGAATAAATTATAAGAATCTTCGCCTAATGACCTGCGTAAAATATAGGAGTCGGAAGGAAGCATGTCCATTGATATGATCTCCGGTGCACCATCGTTGTTGGCATCGGCAACATCTACTCCCATCGAGAATTGACTGGTGTGCAGAATCTGATCTCTCAACACTTCTTTAAAAGTTCCATTCTTTTGATTGATATAGAGATAATCATTTTCATGAAAATCATTCCCTATATAAAGATCAGGATAGCCGTCGTTGTTGATGTCACTTGTTGCTATTCCCAAACCATATCCGATGATGGAACTATTGATGCCAACCGTTCGAGTGATTTCTGTGAATCGACCGCCTTCGTTTTTGTAAAAGCGATCACCTGCTAAACTATCGTAGGTGTTCTCGTATGTTTTTCTTTCTGAAAAAGTTCCATTGAATCGAAGCGAATGGTTCATCAGGTACATGTCTAAATCACCATCCAAATCGTAGTCGAAAAAAGCCGCTTGCGTAGAGAATCCGGAAAAGGCTAACCCCATTTCAGTTGCCATATCCTTATACAGGGGTATACCTTCTTTTGAAATGGACTGACAGATCAAAAACTGATTCTTGCTCTTCAAAGTCTCAAAGTTACCAACCCTGCAAATGTAGATATCGAGCATTCCGTCGTGATTGATGTCTACAACCGATACACCGGTAGACCATCCTCCATCATTTGGGATCGCAGCTTTCTCAGAAACATCTTCGAATTTCAACTTTCCACGGTTGAGATATAATTTGTTTTGAACCTGATTTCCTGAAAAAAACAAATCAATAGAACCATCATTATTAAAATCGCCTGCACCTACTCCCGCCCCATTGTAGAAGTACATGTATTTAAACATATTGAAGCTGGCTGTGGGAGTCAACTTATTTGTAAAATTGATTCCGGATTCGTTTTCTTTCACTACCTCGAACAAAGCGGGCACATCTGATTTTGATGTGCATGCCACCATTAAAAAGGCACTCATCAACAATCCTAAAAACAACCGAAAGGTTTTATATACCAACAACTGATTCATTTCTTCTATTTGGAATTCACTTTATAGATTCTCGGTTTTTCATCATTGATCAGGAACAATAGTCTTTTCGTTTTTCCTGAATTCAATTGAATGATGTCTCTGATTTGGCCCGTAATCATCAACCCTGATTCTTGGGATGACAGCAGTCTCCAATTCTTTGCCGCATCGGAAATTAATACTTGCCCGAAGCTCGCGTCCAATCTGCAGAACTGTGGCAACATATTGAATCGATTACCTCCGGCAATGATCTCGGGCTTGCCGTCGCCATTAATATCCTCCACAGTTATTGCATTCACAGAACTCCACTGAACTTCATCGGGCAGTCGCACCAAACTGAATTGGCCTTTTCCATCGTTATATGCCACCATCGTGCTTCCGTTGGTAAATGTTTTTACTTCACAAGATTTCAGCACGTCGGCAGAGAACAGTTCTTGAATCGATTTCTTTCCAAACTCTTCGTATTTCAAATTCTGCTTCTTGATCGACACCACTTGATCAGTTAATTCTCGCTTCAAGAAAACAGGCACATCCTTCCCATTGATCGTTCTCGTAATTATTTTTTCTACAGATCCGTTTTTATCATAATCATTGATCCACATTTTTACAGGAGCATGAGTAGAAGGTTGCAAGTAAAAGTTTTCTCCGATGTTTCCCAGAATCAAATCCTCGTCTCCATCACCATCTAAATCTCCAGCAGCAATTGATTGCCACCATCCATTTTCTTTCGACAATCCAATTTCTATTTCTTTAGCAGAGCCGCCACTAAAACTAAAAGCCTTGGGCTGCATCCACTCACCTGCCACCACCAATTCTTTTTCCGGACTTTGATTGATATTTACCCATACTGCTCCCGTTAGTAGTCCAAGTTTTTCTAACCCAGTTGCTCTCTGTGGTGTTACATCTGTAAACACTCCCTTGCCATTGTTTTCAAGAAGAAAAGAAGTTGGCGTTGGACCGTAATTCAACGAAATGCTTCTACTTCCAACAAAAAGATCCAAATCGCCATCGCTATCGAAATCAAGCGCCACTACAAAAGCATTGTTGGTGCTACTTGAAGGCAATGCAGTACTGTCGAATTTGAAATTTCCTTTGCCATCGTTCTTAAATAGACGGTTATTCAACTCTTTGCTGTCCGGATCCCGGTTGTTGCCGGCCGAACCTACAAACAAGTCTAAATCCTTATCACCATCTGCATCAAAGAATAGCACTCCCATATCTTCTGACTCGGCAAATCTTTCAAATTCAGGGTTAAGCTTTTGTTGAAAACGACCATTAGACAATTGAAGATACAGTTGACCGGCCTGACGACTAGCGCCCCCAACATAGAGATCTTCCAACCCATCTCCGTTTACATCCCCTTTGGCTGCTTTCGGACCTTCATGAGAAACAAATAGCGGAATGTTGCGATCGTAATATGAATCAATGAACCCATCTTCCTGATGTTTCACAAAAGCACTGTCTTGAAAACTTAAAACAGGGGTAGGCGCCGCGGTACCTCCGGTGTTTCCTGCAACAGCCTGCTCCCAGCTAAAAGAGTGTACTTTGTTCAATTCGGGAGTACGCATCACCGATATTTTGTTATCGGGCCATTCCACTACAATCGAATCTGCTTTTTCTTTTCCCAGCCCTGCAATTATTTTGTAGTCTACAGAACTTTGAAAGCCTCTGCTTGGGATCAACTCTTTATAGATGATCTCTTTTCCTTTGAATATCTTAACTTTTGAACCAATAGCAAAGGTGTTTTTATCCTTTCCTTTTAGGCTTACGCCAATAAAGTTATTCTTTTGCAATTCATTGGCTTTGTTTTGATACACAAAACTCTCCATGTTTACATTATTGATCACCATATCCAGATCTCCATCATTGTCTAAATCCCCATATGCTGCGCCGTTAGAAAACGAAGGTGTAGCGAAGCCCCAATTTTCAGCTTCGTCTTTAAATTTCATATGACCAATATTATGAAAGGCCTTATTTGGAATGGGCACTGAAGGCATTTTCTTGATAATTTCATCGAATTGTTCCTTCTGCCCTGTCATCACCATTTTTTGAACTACGTCGTTAGCAAAGAAGTCGATGAAGTCTTGGTTGGTTACGTCATTGTAGATACCATTGCAAACAAAAAGGTCGGAGAGACCATCATTATCGGCATCGAAGATAAGCCCACCCCAGCTCCAATCGGAGGCTGCTACACCACCATAGAAGGCTGTTTCTTTAAACTTGCCGTTTCTATCGTTTACTTGCAATACGTTTTGCATGAACTGGTAGTAAAACCCTGTTTTAACTTTCAGTTGTTGAACATCGATGTTTTCAAAAGAGGTAGTCGTTTTTAAGCGAAAATCATTATCAGGAAGCATCTCAGTAACGAAGAGGTCAGGATAGCCGTCGTTGTTAATATCAGCCAAATCAGCGCCCATGCTAGAGTGACTAAGGTGCTGAACCCAATTCTCCAGTTCGTCTTTAAAGGTTCCATTTTTCTGATTGATATAGAGGTAGTCTCTTTCAAAGAAGTCGTTAGAAACGTATACATCCGGATAATGATCACCGTTTACATCTCCCACTGTTACACCCAAACCAAAGCTGATCAAACTGCCATAGATACCGGCCTCTGTACTAATATCGATGTATTTGCCATTGTCGTTCCTAAGAAATCGATCGCCACCTCCTTTGAGGTAATCGGCAACGGGCCAGTCTTTTGCCCTTAGTTCGCGCTTGTTTTCGTAATTAAGGGTATTAACTGGAATAAAGCTGTTATTAATGATAAACACGTCTAAATCGCCGTCCAAATCATAATCGAAGAAAGCGGCGTGTGTAGCGTATCCGCCTTTGTTTTGTAGGCCATAGTTTTCTGCTTCTTCGGTGAACGTATTGTTATGTTGGTTTATATAGAGTTTGCTTACAGGTGGTTGTCCGTTAATAAACCCTGCATTGCACACGTAAATATCGAGCCACCCGTCACTATTAATATCCACCATTACTACGCCAGTACTCCACTGATTACCTACTTGAATTTTAGCAGTGCTTGTTATGTCGTCAAACTTCCATGCTCCTTTGTTTAAGTAGAGTTTGTTTTCACTCATTTTAGAGGTCATGAACACATCTGCCAGTCCATCATTATTAATATCACCAATTGCAACACCGCCGCCATTGTAGAAATTGCGATAGCTGAAGATGTTAAAATCGGGGCTATTAGAAACTTTATTGATGAAGTTGATGCCGGTATTTGATTTTAGTTCAAACAAGGCATTAGGGTTATTGGTGGTTGCCTTTGGGTTACAAGCGAAGCAAGCCAATATAGTTACAAAGATTCCGGTGCCAAATATTTTTGAAATAGAGGTGGTCATATTTATCAAATGCTTAATTCGAAAAGTAGTCCATTTAAAATAGCAAAAAGGCCATAAAAATATGACCCTTTTGCCGTATAGTAATGTTAAGAACCTACTATTAATAACCAGGATTCTGCTTTAAAGCTGGGTTTACAGCAAGTTGTTCGTTAGGAATAGGGAACAACAGACGCTCAGAAGTTGAAGCTGGTTTTTCTTGGTAAGCGTTCAAGTATTTACCGAAACGAACCAAGTCATTTCTTCTCCAACCTTCCCAGTACAACTCTCTTCCTCTTTCATCCAACAAGTTGTCGGCAGTTAAAGAAGCAAGAGCAGTAGCACCACGGTTAGCGCGGATCTGGTTAACGATTGCCAAACCTGCAGCAGCGTTACCTGTTCTAAGCAAAGCTTCAGCTTTCATCAACATAACATCAGCCCAACGGAAGATTACGTATTCGTTCTCAGCAGGGAACTCTTTTGCGTAATCAGGTGGATATTTGATAACACGGATACCTGTAACCTCGAGGTTGGTACCTGTTTCTTTGATTTTCACGTCGCGAGTGAAAGAAAGTGGAGCACCACTTCTGTCTTTCAATGCAGTACCGTTTTGATCGAATTGTTGACCAACCAACAAACCTACGCGCAAACCAGATACATTGGTAACACCAGTGTAGCTATCGCCACGGCGTTTATCAGTCGCTTCGAATTTATCGTAGAAGTCAGACAAGGTAGTGAAACCGTTCCAACCGCTAGGACGTTGGTTGTAGTGAAGTGTGCAATACCAACGAGATTGGTTGTTACCACCACGTACACCATTTGTATTTTCGAGAGCGTAGATAATTTCAGTTGATTTTGTTGAGTTATCAGGGCTGAAGTTATCGTAGAAGTTAGAGCTTAAGCTGTAACCAGTAATTTGGTCAGCCAAAGTGATTACCTGTTGCATATCGCCAGCAGCAAAGGTTGGAGTAGCGCGGTTAGCGTAAACACCTTTGTTGAGGTACAATTTCATCATCAATACGCGAGCAGCGTTTTTGTTTGCTTTGATGATATTGCTTGAGCTACCAGCAGGTAAATCGTTGATGATTGCATTCAACTCACTGATGATGAAGTCGGCTGCAGCAGCACCCTTCTTAATTTCAGGAAGTTTCTTAAGATCCTTCAGATCTGAACGGAAAGGAACTTGATCCCATCCATCCAATACAGCGAACATAGACAACGCTCTGATGAAGCGAGCTTCTGCTGCTTGTTGAGGTGTAGGACTTTTATCAAGTACTGATGATGCAGCGAATTGAGCTTGAAGCAATTCACGGTATGTATCAGACAAGAATTGGTGATCTGCATTCCAAGTATGGTTATGCAATACACGCCAAACCCCGTTATCATCCCAGTCTGGACCACGAGTGGGTCCGATGGCCTCATCGGTTGTGTGCTCAGAAGCAGCCCAAAAACGTGACTGATCCTGGAAGGGGTTGTTTAAAGTTTCATAGGCACTCTGTAACAGACCGGCAGCGTTTACAGTGCTGCTTTCGATGTTTAGCGCACCGCGTTGGTTTTGCTCCAACTTGGTACAAGAGAAACTAAACACGGTGATCAGTAACAGCACCAGCAATTTTAGATTCTTCATTTTAATTACTATTTAAAAGAGTTTATAAACTGAATGAGAATGACAATTGAATGTTTCTAGCTGTTGGATAAGGAGTATACTCGATACCTAAAGAAGGAACACCGTTCACATTCTTATCTGTATTAACCTCTGGGTCGAAACCACTCCATTTAGTGATAACGAACAAGTTTTGACCGGTTAATGCAACGTTTGCATTTTTGATCACTTTAGCAATGTTTCCAAGGCGGTAAGCGATGGTCATGTTTGCTAACTTGATGTAGTCACCTTTTTCGAGGTAGCGAGTAGAAGGAGCAATTGGGTTAGAAGTGCTCTCTGTAACTGATCCGCCAACAAGAGACTTAGTGATGTTTCTACCTGCGATGATGTTACCGATTGGCAATACTGAGTTTGCTGTGTTGTTGTACAAATAATGTCCGAATGCACCATTTAAGTTGATAGCTGCGAACCATTTTTTGTAAGTCAAATCAGTAGAGAAACCAACAATCATCTTAGGGTTAGGAGAACCTACATAGCTTAGGTTTTCGCTACCATCAGGGTTCAACTTGTAGTTGCTCTGACCGGTAGTTTTGTCGATGCCTAAGAATGAACGCAAATAATAAACGTTCAAAGGCTGACCGCTAACCAAGCGCTGTGCAGTTGCACCAGAAATACCTTGACCACTTAAACTACCTGTTTGTACTGCTCCAACGAAATCTTTCAACTCGTTCTTTTGGAAAGCAGCGTTCACATTTACGTTCCAGTTAAGGTCTTTAGATTTAATAGCAGCTAAACTTAATGCTACTTCCACACCTGAGTTCACAATGGTTCCTTGTAAGTTAGTCCAGTAACGGAAAGGAGGACCAGGTTGTGTTACAATTTGTTGGAAGATAGGATCTGTAGTTTTTCTGTTATAATAATCTACACTACCGCTTAATCTACCATCTAAAACACTGAAATCAACACCAATGTTCGCAAGAGTGTTTGTTTCCCACTTAATATCTGGGTTTTCCAAACTTGCTACGCTTTGGTTGTCGCCCTGTCCAATGTTAACCACGCGAAGAGGAGCGTTTGCAGGGAACTCTTGGTTACCTGTTTGACCCCAGCTAGCTCTCACGGCTAAGTTGCTGAACAGTTTGTTGTTTTTCAAAAAGCTTTCATTTGATACAATCCACTTACCGGCAACAGAAGGGAAGGTACCGTATGTATTATTTTTACCGAATTTGTTAGAACCATCACGACGTACTGTTGCAGTCAACAAATACTTGTCTTTGTAGCCTAAGTTTACACGGCCGAAATAAGATTGCAATTCAGTTACTGGATCTGCGAAAGAATACATGCTTCTGTCTGCAGATGGAACGTTTTGCATATAATCTGTGTACTTGATACCAGGATAATCAACAAAGTTGTTTCCTTGCATACCAGATCCTTTGTAATCGAAACGCAAGTACTCATAACCTACGAGTGCATTCAAAGAAAGGTTGCTTGTGATATCTTTTGTATAGTTCAAAGTATGAGTTAAAGACTGATTGATAGAACGGTTGTTTGCAATCTGTCCGAAACCTCTGTTACCTTGAATGTTTAACCAACGACGGATTTCTGTTCTTCTTTCTCCAACACCATAGTTGATACCATAGAGGAACTTGTATTCCAAATCGTTTGTGATTTTGTAGCTAGGAGAGATGTTAGCCAAAACTTGTGTAACAGAGTTTTGGTCATCGTATGCAGCTAACAATGCCATTGGGTTGATAGTGGTAGCACCAAGACCAGTTCCAATTGGGTTAGCCGGAGTCCAATCCAATTTAGCAGTTGGGTTCCATTGTAAAGCGTTTGCGATCAATGAACCTTGGAAACCTGCGTCGTTAGAAATTGGAGCACCTGATGTTACAGTATTTGATGTGATAATGCTGTAATCAAGTCCTAATTTTTTGTTGTCGAGCAGTCTGTAAGAACCGGTGAAAGAAGCAGAATACTTCTTGAAACCAGATTCTTTAATGATACCTTGTTGGTTTTGGTAACCAACTGAGATACGGTAGCGACCAGCGTCGTTACCTGAAGAGATAGCGATGTTGTGATTTTGAGAGATACCACTTTGTGTGATAGCATCCATCGCATCAACATTACCACCGAAGTTTCCGCTCGTTAAGCCATACTTAGATAAAGCAGCTCTGAAACCATTGCCATCCAAAACTTCTAATTTCTTCATGATAGAAGAAACACTTGCAGAAGTGTTGAACTCAATTTTCGGAGCACCGCTTTGTCCTTTCTTAGTAGTGATGATAACAACACCGTTCGCACCACGAGAACCGTAGATGGCTGTAGCAGACGCATCCTTCAACACCTCCATAGAGGCGATGTCGTTAGGGTTCAAGAAGTTGAGGGGGTTGTCGCCAGGAGCACCACCAAGTGCAGTACCCAAACCTGGAGCAGGAGAGCCACCTGATAAAGGAACTCCATCTACTACGAACAAGGGTTGGTTACCTGAACGGATTGAAGAGATACCACGAATGCGGATGGTAGTTGCACCACCGGGAGCACCCGAGTTGTTAATTACCTGAACACCGGCAACTTTACCTTGGATCAATTGATCAGGCGCAGTTACGATACCCTGGTTGAAATCTTTAGCCTTAACAGAAGCAACAGATCCCGTAAGATCTTTTCTGCGGGCTGTACCATAACCAACCACTACTACTTCGTTCAAATTTGATCCTGAAGACGACAATGAAACGTCTACTGAAGTTTTACCTGCAATAGAAATTTCCTGTGTTCCATAACCAACGTAAGAAACTACGAGTGTGGTGGTATTAGCGGCTACAGAGATCTTGAACGATCCATCTGCGCCTGTAACTGAACCTCCAGAATTGGAGCCTTTGGCTACCACTGATGCTCCTACTACCGGAGAACCATCTTTGGAGTCAGTTACCTTACCTGAGATCACCTTGTCCTGTGCAAATGCAGACACAGAAACGGTGAGTGCAAGCAACAGCATCATACTGGCTGTTAGCAGTCGTTTGAGGGTCATAAACAATGGTTATAATTGGTTATCAATAAAAAAACCTATAAACAATAATGTGTATTTTATACACACGAGACTACAATTTTAAACTTTTTTTGGAACTTTTAAGATTTCTTAACAAGTTTTTTCAAAAAAAAGTTAGGGACTACCCCCCCACTAAAATGTTATCGGGCTTATATGATAACAGTGTATCTAATACATTAAGACAAGTAGATTTCGAAAAGCGCTGCCTCTCAAATAAGCCGCGATAACTTGCCTAAAGTCTTGAAAATGACATTCATAACATCTCTCAATCTTTAGACTGTACGATCTAAAATAACATAAGTCATTATAAATCAATACATTGAATCAACACACCTTAATCAGCACTAAATTACTTGTCTCCTAACACATATCAGGGCTTCCCAACAAATATCCTTTTGCAAACAATTTCGCAAACATCTTCGCAAATGTTTGCGGTGGATAAGTATTTTGCATAATTTTCAGTACCAAACCACTTATGCGAACAAAAGCCACACTCAAACATATTAGCCAAAGCCTCAACTTAAGTATATCAACCGTTTCAAGAGCGCTTAAAAACCATCCCGACATCTCCGATCAAACCAAACAAAAGGTAATGGAGCTGGCTTCGTTGATGGAATACGAACCGAATACGCATGCTATTAACTTAAGAACCAATAAAAGCAAGACTTTTGGCGTAATCGTTCCCGTTATATCGAATTATTTTTATCATTCTTTTATTGCCGCTTTAGAAGAAGACGCAAGAAGATTGGGCTATGCTCTTATTATTCTACAATCGAGTGACGATCCACAAATAGAACTAGAGAACCTGAGAATCTGTAGAATGAATAGAGTAGCCGGCGTTTTTGTATCAATTACCGCTAACACAAAAGACATAAAGCCCTTTCTAAAATTAGATGAGGTAGACATCCCTGTTATATTTTTCGATAAGGTGCCCGATTTCGAGGCATGTAACAAAATTTGTCTTGCTGATACGGAAGCTGCTACCATGGCGGCTTTAACAATCATCAGAAAACAAAAGAAAAAAGTATTGGCCATTTTCGGAAATGAAGAAATGTCGATCTCCAAAAAAAGGAAACAAGCATTCCTCTCTGTAATTGAAAGTCAATCAAGTTCTATGGAGGTAATCAGTGAACATGCCGACAATGCCGACGATGCTTTTATGCTTACTTTAAAATATGGGGCAAAAACCGGCTTTATTGATACGATCTTTTCAATGAGTGATGAAATCTTAACAGGCGTAATGAGAGCCATACAAAAACTAAAAAAGAACGTACCCAACGAAATAGGAATCATTTCGATCTGTAATAATAATTTCATTCCTCGCATGTACGACCCTGAGATATCATTTGTAGAAACAAGTGGAGCCGATTTAGGCAAACTCGCTATTAAGCGAATGATGGACCACATGTCGGGTAAAACATTCGTGCAAGAACTTACATTACCATCAAGACTTGTGGAAGGGGGCAGTTTGTAAAGTCGATCATTTGTGAATGCTGCAGAAAGGGTTCGTTACAAATTAACGAATCCACTAATTTTCAAATTAGTTTTGAAACTTTTCTTTATTGAAACGATACAATTTTCCCGGACGGTGTGGAACATCTTCTTCCAATTCGTCAACATCTACTAACCAATCCATTAAAAAGAATTTTTTTCGGAAGTTTCGACGATCAAGTTTAATTCCGAGGATAGCTTCATAAATACTCTGCAATTCACGGAGTGAAAATTTCTCCGGCAACAAGTTAAAAACAATCGGGTGTTCCATTACTCGCTCCCTTAGTTGCTTCATGCAAGTATCTAAAATCAATTTGTGATCGAAGGCCATCGATTTTAGCTCATTCACCGGGTGCCAGTGAATTTGATTGTGCGCCAGTTTTAACTGATGGTCGTTAATATTGATCAAAGAATAATAGGCAGTTGTGATAACCCTGCCGGCCGGATGCCTGTTCAAGTCACCAAAAGTATATACCTGCTCCAAAAACACATCCTCTAATCCGGTTCGGCTTTTCAAAATTCGGTACGAAGCGGTGTTCAAGTCCTCATCAGGACGAACAAGATCTCCTAAAAGCGACCATTCGTCTTTGAATTCTTCCAGGTCAGATTTAATCAACAACACTTTCAATTCTCCGTTTTCAAAGCCAAGAATTACACAGTCTACCGAAATGGCAATTTTGAAGTACTCCTTGCTTTCCAGTAAGATGTTCTTAATTGTTTTGTGTGACGCCGTATTCATGATGGCTTCAAATATATTCTATTGTGATTAAAATTGAAGCACCAGTTTTTGCACCAATCGTTTTCCGCCAAATTCCATTTGCAAGAAATAAGTTCCTGCTCTTAGTTTATAAAGTGATTGCAATTGATTTACTGTTATTGTATGAAGTCCTTGAGGCTGGAACTTATTCACCAAAACGGCCACTTGTTGCCCTGTAATATTGTATAGTTTTAGCTGAGCGGTTCCACTTTCCGGTAACTCATATTGAATTGTTGCTTGTTGCTGAACAGGATTCGGGAATACCGACAAACTCAATTTTTTATCATTGAAAGGAATATCAATTACCGGGGTAACCGCTGATAATGGATAGGTCACATTTCTGTTCACATAAACATGGTACTCGCCCGGTTGCAAATTGATGGTTTGCTGCGAGCCTGTTGCTGCAATGGTGCCACCCGTAAAGTAATCGTACCAGGTACCGGCATTCTGGAAGGTCACATTAATTGAGGAGTTGCTCAAATCGAAATTCCCAACCACTAAAATATTACTGGTATCTGTAGTTAGTTTGAGCCATTTAGTAGCTACGCCTAAACTGTGTTCTACTCTATTGGTTGAAAAGGCTGCCTTGAACAATGGATTCTGACGAAGTTGCAATAAGCCAGAATAAACTTCATAAAGTACTTTTCTATTAGGTTCTTGCAAATAATCCCAAACCAGTGGTTTAATATCTAGCCTACAATTGCTGTTAACCGATCCATTCTGACAAGTATTAATAGAGTAATCGAATCCCAACTCACCAAACTGCCAAATCATTTTGGGCCCGGGCATCATGAATAAGAAAGAAGCTGCCATCGCATTTCGCTTCAATCCTATGGAAATATTTCTGATATCATATGTAGGAGTAGTGGCAGCGAAATTGATGTTTTTATACATCAAACGTTCTTCATCGTGACTCTCCATATAGCTCACCAAATTTGGCTTGCTCCAACCTCTTTCTGTATGGAGGGCTCCTGCAAAATTGGAGTTACCGATGTATCCCATGGTTGCTTCGTTGAAATTATAATTCATATTGCCCCACAACATCATTCCGTAATCGCTCAATACCTTTTCTTCCGAATTATCTGCGAAATGTTCCAAGATCACATAAGACCCGGGTGACTTCAATTGAAGTGTGTCGTAGTAAGCTTTCCAGATATTAATTCGAGATGCATCGTAATTGCTCCATGATCCCACATTGCAATTGTTTCCATTTCCGTCACAAGTGATGTTTTGCGTAAAGCCTTTTGACAAATCGAATCGAAATCCATCCAACTTGTATTCTTTTAACCAATGTTCAACAACACGGCTTACAAAATACTTGGTTGCATCACTTTCGTGATTCATATCGTAGCCCACATTGAAGGCATGACGAGGTACAGGGTTGAACCAAGGGCTGTTCGACGCAGGTCGGTTGTTTGCATTATCGAAATACAACTGCACCATTGGAGATTGCCCAAATGAATGATTCAAGGCAATGTCCATAATCACTGCAATTCCATTTTTATGACACTCATCAATAAATTCTTTCAGTTTTGTATCGGTACCATAATATTTATCGGGAGCCAAATAGTAAGAAGGATTGTATCCCCAGCTATTATTGCCTTCGAATTCATTAAAAGGCATGAGCTCAATGGCATTCACCCCGAGATGTTTGAAATAATTGATAGAATCTTTTACGGTTTTCCAATCGTGCGTGAACACAAAATCGCGTAGAAGTAATTCATACACTACCAAACTGCTTTTATCCGGACGAGTAAAACTAGGCACCTGCCAAGTATAGCTTGGCTTTGCCGTTTGAAGTACACTTACAATACCTGTAGTTTTTCCGTTTGGATAGCTTTTAAGATTGGGATATAAATTGCTCCCTATTGCAGCATCGTTATTGGGGTCTAGCACTTTTTCAGTGTAAGGATCTCCAATTCGAATAGTTCCATCTACGAGGTATTGAAAAGAGTATTCAGTTCCTTTTGTTAATCCTGTAATTCTTTTCCAGAAGCGCTTACCATCAGTAGAGAGGAACATTTGCGATTCTGGGCTTTCGATCCAATTGTTAAACTCCCCAATTACCGATACTCGAGTTTTATTAGGTGCGTATAGCACAAGCGTTACCGATGTGTCGCCCGGTTCATAATTGATTCCATCTCTCACACCTGCCGGCAAAGGCGATACAGTAGTGGCCGGCGGTACATAAAAGTTCAAGGTATCAGAAATGGTAGTGGCGCCGGAAGTTCCTCTTCCTACTAATTGCTGATTACCATATGAGTTGATCTTAAAAGAATCAACAATAGCATTTGAACTTGATACGCTGTTTATTTGATTGCCGTTAAAAAACAATTTTAGATCAGCTACTGCATTGGCAGCCCATGTAACACGCATGGTATCTCCAATAAATAAATTAAAAGGTTCCACAACCGGCGTAAAACGGGGTTCCAAAGCAGGCTTCAAGAATTTTCCCGCAAATGCATCTGAATAAATCGAAATATACATATCACTGCCATCACTATTACGGTGAACGCTGGTTCCGGCTCCGTTTCTCAACAAGAACGTAACTTTTCGAATGGTCTCAGAAGCAGGTACTCCAAAAAAGGCTCTGATATTGGTAATTGTATATTGGTAGCGATTGTTGCCAAGGGAGGTGGCCTTTGCATTGGCATCGGTTGTTCCCCAAGTAAATTTTACATATTTCCAATCGGCTGGTGAAGTACTCAAATTGGTGATAACTCCAACATGCACGTACACATCATTCGTGTTGGAATAGTTAAACAGCCCCTGATTGCCCTTACTACAATCAATGATAATAGACATATCAGAATTGTCTTTTGGAAAAGTAGGCGTTGTAGTAAGCACCTGAGCTTGTGACGTGAACACACAAAGAAGCGCTGTAAAAATCAAGAGTATTGATTTTTGCATAGGAATTGATTTAGGTCTTAATATACTATAGGAAGTTTGTAAGCGGAAGAAATGTGGAAAAGCTTTGGCTTTGTTTGAATGTAAGGTTCTCATAAACAATATTTTATTAAAAGCGGCCATTCAAAAAATCCACTCTAAAGCAAGCACTCTGTTGGCAGCAAGTTCGTTAGTACACATTGTGTATTATATACACAATTTAGGAAGATTCTGCGAAGCTTCAAAAAACTTTGTTCGAAACGTAGTACAACAAGTACTGGACCAGAACTATATTGAGGCAATAGTTTGGTGAGGCAATCCCCTATTTTTGTAAAAAATGACCTATGTTTTCTGCTGTTGAAACCCGTGAACTTCAGAGTCTTACCAATCAATTACTGCCTAAAAAAACGATCGAGAACGAGCAAGAGTTGAACGATTTGCGGGCAGTTCTTCGTTTCCACGAACATCGTTACTATGTGATGGCTGATCCACTATTGGCCGACAAAGAATACGATGACTTATATAAATTGTTAGAAAAAGCAGAGGCGAGTCACCCTGATTGGATTCGACCCGACTCACCTACGCAGCGTGTTGCCAAAGGATTGAACTCGAATTTTGAGAATGTTCAGCATTTGGTTCCGATGTTAAGTTTGGAGAACTCGTACAATGCGGAAGATTTGCTCGATTGGGACCGAAAAGCCAGAGAACTTTCGGGAAAAGAAGAATTGGAATACTGTGTTGAGCCCAAATTTGATGGAGCCAGTATTTCTCTGATCTATGAAAACGACTATTTGAGTAGAGGTGCCACTCGAGGAGACGGGGTTTCGGGGGATGATATTACAACGAATATCAAACAGATCAAATCGGTTCCCTTGAGTGCGGGTTTTTTGGCAAAAGGAATCCAACAAATAGAAATAAGAGGCGAAGTACTGCTTAACAAAGCCAACTTCAAGAAATACAATGATCAATTGGCGCAGCAAAATTTGCCTCCTTTGGCGAACCCAAGAAATGCAGCGGCAGGAAGCTTGCGCATCAAAGATCCCAAAGAAGTTGCCAATCGAAACTTGGAGGCATTCCTCTACCATGTTAGTTATACCGTACCAAGTGCAAGTCAAGAAATGACTACACAATTACAGTCGCACAGTGGAAGCTTGGAATTGCTTTGGGAATTGGGATTTAAGAGCCCTGTGAAAGAGAAAAAAGTGGTGAAAGGGATTCAAGCTGTGATCGACTACTGCGAGGCCTATGAGGCCGGGCGGGATGATTTACCTTATGAGATTGATGGAATGGTGATAAAGGTGAACGATATACAGTTACAAGAGCAATTGGGCATGACCTCTCACCATCCCCGTTGGGCGATTGCTTTTAAATTTAAAGCGCGACAAGCAACTTCCAAGCTCATCGGCGTAGAATTTCAAGTGGGAAGAACCGGATCCATTACTCCAGTGGCTAAAATTACACCCGTGCCTATAGGGGGTGTTACAGTGAGTTCTATTTCCCTTTTCAATGAAGAAGTGATTAAAGAGAAAAATTTGATGATAGGCGACACTGTTTTAGTGGAGCGCGCGGGCGATGTGATCCCCTATATTGTTAAAAGCTTAGATGAACTAAGAGATGGAGGCGAGACTGCCATTGTATTCCCAAAGAATTGCCCTATCTGCAACAGTGCGTTGGAAAAACCGGAAGAAGAAGCTGTATGGCGCTGTGGAAACGATGAATGTCCGGCGCAAGTAGTAGAGCGGATCATTCATTTTACCAGTAAAGATGCATTGGACATTCGAGGATTTGGTGAAGCAAATGTGCGGAAGTTCTATGAAAAGGGGTATTTACACAATATTCCCGGTATTTATGAGCTACCTTTTGATACCATTCGTGGATTGGATGGCTTTGGTGAGAAAAGTATTATTAAATTGCAGGAGGCTATTGAACAATCGAAACAACAGCCTTTGCATCGATTGATCTTCGGATTGGGGATTCGATATGTTGGAGAAACGACGGCAAAAGTGTTGGCGCAAACCGTAGAGCATTTACTTGATTTCAAGAATTTTACTGTTGAGCAACTTCTGGCACTGGAAGATGTTGGTCCGAAAGTTGCAAACAGTATTTATCAATACTTCCATAAAGAATCGCACATTCAAATGTTGGAACAACTGGAAGCTTTGGGGTTGCAATTAAAAAGCACCAAGCAATCAGTTGTTACAGACGGTGCACTGAGTGGAAAAACCTTCCTTTTTACCGGTACACTTACCACTTTGAAACGCAGTGAAGCAGAGGCTTTGGCGGAATCGAAGGGTGGGAAAATCGTTAGCGGTGTTAGTAGCAAATTAAACTATTTAGTAACGGGAGAAGACGCCGGATCAAAGCTTGAAAAAGCTAAAAAGATTCCTTCAATCCAACTACTAAGCGAAGCCGAATTCATTAAAATGATCAATGGATGACAAAAATCATCAATTTAGGTTGTGCAGACTAGTTAAATTATTTATTAACTTTAGCAAAAGGAAAAGCAATGGTAAAAAAAATTCAAGAAGAGGTGTGGAAACAACTTCAGTTTCCGGGCTGGAAACACCTCAGAAAAAAGTATGGCCTTTCGTCTCATGGCCGCATCGCTAGTTACTACGAAGATGTACATGAAGATGGAAAGTTGCTCACCGGGTCTCTTACAACCGGCTACAGGACCCTCAATTTACACCGTCCGGGAAACAACGGAACATTGTATGTTCACCGCGAAATCGCACGTTTGTTCTTGGCAAAACCACCTGCAAAGCAGAAGTATGTGATTCATTTGAATCATAACAAAACTGACAATGCAGCTAAAAATCTTCAATGGGCAACTTTGGATGAGATGATCGCTCACCAACAGAACAGCCCTGCGAAAAAAGCTTACAAGATCAAACAAGCTAACAGAACTGAAGGCTTGAAATTAAACGCTAAAAAAGTAGCAGAGATCAAGAAAGTTTTACTCGACAAAAACAGAAAACTCACCATCAAAAAACTCGCTGAAAAGTACAAGGTTAGTGAAATGACCATGTACCGCATTAAAAGCGGCGAGAACTGGAAACAGGTGAAATAAATAATGTAACTAAAGTAGGAATAGAAAACGGGCTTTGCATGCGACCAAAGCCCGTTTTTCTTTTTATAAAGGATGTACAGTATTTAGGCATTGGGCTTTAGGCTTTCGGTGTTAGGCTTTTTTTGACCACAGATTTAATAGATTAGAACAGATTAACACAGATTTGAACCCGAGTATTCAATGATGCTGTTTGAATTTTAGAGGCTAATCTGTGTAAATCCGTCACAATTTGTGCGAATCTGTGGTTAAGAAATTCTCACTGCGGCGGCGCAGCACTGGCAGACACTTTTGACTTGTCTTCTTATAACCATGAATCGCACGGATTAGAACAGATAGATGTTTAAGTCAAATTAATTCTTAATTCTTAATTCTTAATTCTTAATTCTTAATTCTTAATTCTTAATTCTTAATTCTTAATTCATTAAGTTAATGATACATGAGTCTACACTGAACTTTTTAAGCAAACTGAGCAAGAACAATAACAAAGCTTGGTTTGACGAGAATCGTTCACTTTACGAAGCAGCTAAATCAAATATCATTACGTTCACCGGCGAGCTTATAAAGCAATATGCAAGCATTGATGCGTCGATCGGTCATCTGAAACCATCCGATTGTTTGTTTCGTATCAATAGAGACGTTCGATTCAGCAAAAACAAGGAACCGTATAAAACGAATTTTGGTATTAGTATAAGCAAAGGCGGAAAGAAAGGAATGTTGGCGGGTTATTATGTTCATATCGAACCCGGAAAGGCATTTATTGGAGGTGGTATGTACATGCCAATGGGCGATGGTTTGCAAAAAATTCGACAAGAGATCGATTACAATTTCAAAGACTTTCAAGCCATTCTAAAAAACAAAGCATTTAAAACCAGCTATGGAGACCTGGATTATTCCGACCAATTGTCGCGTATTCCTAAAGGCTATGAAAAAGACAATGAAGCTGAAGCTTATTTGAGATTGAAAAGTTTTGTGGCACTTCGTCCACTTAAAAATGAAGAACTCATGAGCAAGCAATTTGTAAAAACCTGCGTAAAGCATTTTGAAGCATTGATGCCGTTGGTGGAGTTTCTGAATACGGCAGTGGGGTAGGTTTTGGGTGTTAGGCTTTAGGCGTTAGGCTTTAGGCCTTAGGCGTTAGGCTTTAGGCCTTAGGCTTGGGGCTTGGGGCAGCTGCGCTGCAATGGGAGATTTTAGAGGATCAGTCTTACGCTACTATATGAAAGAAGAGCCCCGATTGGGGCTCTTTCTTTACTATGGGGGTTGACTATCTTACAACAATCCGTTTGCCATGAGGTATTCGGCAATTTGTACTGCATTGGTAGCGGCTCCTTTGCGGAGGTTATCGCTTACTACCCACATGTTGAGGGTTTTAGGCTGCGTTTCATCTCTGCGCAAGCGACCAACAAAAACCTCATCGCGTTCGTGTGCATCTTTGGGCATTGGATATTGCTGTGTAGCAGGATCGTCGACCAAAACAACTCCGGGTGCACCACTTAACAATGATTTCACTTCGCTCAATTCGAATTCATTTTCAAATTCTATGTTTACACTCTCACTGTGTCCGCCCATTACCGGAATACGAACCGTGGTAGAAGTAACACGAATGCTGTCATCGCGCATGATCTTTTTGGTTTCTAAAACCATTTTCATTTCTTCTTTGGTGTAGCCATTGTCTAGGAAAACATCGATTTGAGGAATCACGTTCAAATCAATAGGGTATTTGTACGCCATTGGGTAAGCCGATTGTTCTCCTTTTACCGCTAGGGCGCGCTCACCCATCAATTGATCAACAGCCTTCACACCCGTACCAGTTACGCTTTGATAGGTACTTACCACAATACGTGTGGACTTGTATTTTTTATGCAGTGGGTTCAGGGCTACTACCATTTGAATAGTAGAACAGTTAGGGTTGGCAATGATTTTATCTTCTTTTGTCAACGCATCAGCATTGATTTCAGGAACAACTAATTTTTTAGTGGGGTCCATTCTCCAAGCCGATGAATTATCGATAACAGTGATCCCCGCTTCTGCGAATTTAGGAGCCCATTCCAATGAAGTTCCGCCACCGGCAGAAAACAAGGCTACGGCAGGTTTGGCAGCAATGGCGTCGGTCATGCTCACTACCTTGTACTGTTTACCCTTGAAGCTTACTTCTTTACCAACAGATTTTTCAGAAGCAACAGGAATTAATTCAGTAACAGGGAAATTTCTTTCAGCCAATACTTGTAACATTTTAGTGCCTACCAGGCCAGTAGCACCAACTACGGCAACTTTCATTGTTTTGTTTTTTTTGTTTTAATTAAAAATAAAAAGCCTTCCCGTGAAGGAAGGCTAATCAAGCTTTTATATATACATATACAACGCTGCTAACCTTCCCTTAGGAACGTTTCTTCGTGCGTTTAATATGTTTCATTGTATTCATATTGTGCCGCAAAACTAAATCGTAATGTGCAGTCAAGCAAATTTTTATTTTTGAATCCTAACAAATGTTCATGAAAAAACAACTTGTGGCGCTTTTACTATGCGCCTTACTGAGCCATGAAAGCCGGTGCCAGCAGGCATTTCACCACAGCTTGTTCATTTCCGAAATTTTTGCCGATCCGAGTCCGGCTGTAGCATTGCCACCCTATGAATTTGTAGAATGGTACAATTCCGGTAATGACAGTATCGACTTATTCAAATGGAAACTCACCGATGGGAGCACTACCGGCATCATATCTACTCATTATAAATTAGGCCCCAAGAGTTATGTTATTCTTTGCAGCAATTCAGCCTTGAGTTCGTATGCCATGCTCGGACCAACATTAGCCTTGAGCTCATTTCCCTCCTTGAACAATGACGGAGATACATTAACCATTCTATCTCCTACCAATCAAACAGTATTCAGTGTTGCGTATACTGATGACTGGTACTTGAATGACTACAAAAAAGCAGGAGGTTGGAGTCTTGAACTTATCGATCTTCTCAGGCCTTGTTCCGGATCTGTAAATTGGAAAGCATCTACTTTTGCAATAGGCGGAACACCCGGAAAGCCAAATAGCGTTAGAGGCCAAAATGAAACAAAAACAGCTATCCGTATTGACAACGCGAGAGCAATAAATGGAAGAACGGTAGTGGTAGACTTCAATCAAACCATCGACAGTGCAGCCTTTTTTACTATACCAATAACGATCCAAGGATATTCCGGGAGCATTTTGAAGCGTGAACTGTTGCCACCTTTGTTTCAACAAGCAAGGTTAAGTATCAACAGTGATCTTGATAGTATAATAGTTTACGATCTTGCTATAGAAAAAATTTCAAATTGTTATGGAGAGGTGGGCACTAAACAAGAAGCCAAGTGTGGAATGGCACTTGCTCCAAAACCGGGTGCTGTACTGATCAATGAATTGCTCTTCGATCCACCACCGGAAGGTGCTGATTATATCGAATGCTATCATGCGGGAACAAACGCAGTGAACCTAAAAGAATTGGTGATCAGTCAACGTTCCGAATCGGGCATCTTCAGCAATTCTTATCCATTAACGGAACGGCCCTTTTTCTTGTACCCCGGCGAAAGAATAGTGTTCTCTGAAAAACCGGAATGGGTGAGAAGCCATTATCCGATGCACGATTCATTGCACCTATTTAAAATAGTTCAATTGCCTTCTTTACCCGATGACAAAGGTTGGGTTGCATTGCGCTATCAGGCCAGCATTCTAATTGACGAGTTTCGCTATCATAAAGACATGCATTACGGGCTTTTGAACAATCCGGAAGGGGTTGCTTTGGAAAGAATTTCAGTCAAAAGCCCTACCGATAAAGCCTTTAATTGGACCTCTGCAGCTGCCAGTGTTGGATTCGGTACACCGGGCTTAGTGAATAGTGCTAGCACAATTGACAGTACCAGAACTGAAGGCGGTGTGATGAAGCTTTCACCGGAATACATAAGTCCGAACAACGATGGAAGAAACGATCGGCTCAGTATTCAATTTTCTTTAAACAGACCCAACTGGCAAGTTACGATCAAACTCTATGATATTACGGGTAGGTTTATTCGAAAAGTTGTAGAGCAATACACGCTTGGGCTTAAATCAGAGATTTTTTATAATGGAACTGATGAGCATAACATTCCCTTGAATTCAGGGCATTATGTTTTATTGGCGGAATTATTGAACACCGATGGTGAAACAAAGAGGGTAAAGAGAATGCTTACTGTTGTGAATTAATTAGTGTTAATTTTCTTAATAAAGTGAACGCATTGTGCTATTGGCTAATCTAGAAAAACTGATGGCATCAAAAAGCAAGACTACTTGCTCCTATATTTGCTCCGTTGCATACTTCTGATATATTTAAAATGATTTCATTTTTTGAGTCCCATTTGTGAATCTCTGCAGAAAACGATGTCCGAAGCCATTTCGAGCAGCTTCGAAAGGCCGCAGGCCTGAAGAAGGATGCGAGAAATCTGGGTCCTTACACCCCACGCCCGTCATCCCGATCAAGCATTTTTTGCAAAGCAAAAAAGCGCAGAGAGGGAACTGGGAATGGGCTTTGCAGAAAGAAGCCGATTTCGAAGTATTGACGCTTCACGCCATTAAGTGCTAGGTAATTGAGTTGTTTAGTTTTTAAGTTGCTTCACCATTGACTAATGGCACTTATGTTCACGTAAGAATGCGCAAAAGAACAAATTTAAACCGGTATCTTTTGTAATGCCCAAACTCAAAAACTAAACAACTCAAAAACTCACCAGCGAGTTTAGTGAAATAAATCTCTTTCAAAAGCTTCACCTCTCTGACAACAGGTTTTGAGGTCCCTCTCTCGCTGCAGCTGCTTCGCAGTCTTGCTCGTTCGGGATGACGGGGGATTATATTAAGCAACCCAGATTTCTCGCTGCCGCTCGAAATAGACGCACTTTAAACGAATGACGCGGTTTTTTAGAGCCTTTGATTTCAATAGTACAATGCCCTCCAGTGAGGTTTTTTTGAATAAGAAAAATTAGCATTCGATTTGAATACACATGGAAAGTATAAAACAGAAGAGTCCCGCTTCGCGGGACTCTAATTATCTAATCAACAAACTATCAAATCAACTAATTAATCACGATATCGAAATTTACCAAATCAACGAATTGTTGAATACGGGCATCGATATCGGCTTTGGTGATCTCGCGCAAACGTTCTGGTCCGAATTTTTCTACACAGAAAGAAGCCATTGCAGAACCTACAATGATAGCGCGTTTCATGTTTTCAAATGAAATATCATTTGTTTTAGCGATATGCCCCATGAAACCTCCTGCAAAAGTATCACCGGCACCGGTTGGATCGAACACCTCTTCCAAAGGAAGCGCAGGCGCAAAGAACACCTGATTTTCATGGAACAACAAAGCTCCATGCTCACCCTTCTTAATAATCAAATATTTCGGGCCCATGGCCATGATCTTCTTCGCAGCTTTCACGATAGAGAATTCACCACTTAATTGGCGTGCTTCACTATCGTTCACCATCAATACATCCACCATTTTCAACACTTCTTCTAACTGAGGCATGGCAATTTCCATCCAAAAGTTCATCGTATCCATCACGATCAATTTCGGACGCACTTTCAATTGCTCAATTACTTGCTTTTGCAATTTTGGATCGAGGTTTCCCAACATCAAGTATTCAGCACCCTGATATGAATCCGGAATTTGAGGATTGAAATCGAGCAACACATTCAAATCTGTCACCAAGGAATCGCGGGTATTCATATCGAGGTGGTATTTCCCGCTCCAGAAGAATGATTTTTTGTCTTGTTTGATTTCTACCGCTTCCAAATCAACGCCACGAGAAGTGAGGTTGTCCATTTCTTCTTTTGGAAAATCGTATCCTACAATGGACACTTGCTTTACGGGCTTTACAAAATTACTGGCTGCATAGGCCACGTAGGTACCGGATCCACCGATGATTTTATCAGTTTTTCCAAAAGGAGTTTCAATAGCATCGAAGGCCATTGTTCCAACAACAATCAAAGACATATGCCTCTTGAGTGGGTTTTAGTTATAAAATTTGATGGGGTGCATCGGCCAAGGCGATGCTTGAGCGAGCGCGCAAAACTACGAAAAAGTAGCCTGATTGAATACAGTTCAGGTTTTTACCCCTTTTTTAGTTGAATTGTTAGTCAAAACAGTTCATTTTTCCATAACAAATAGATAAATTTCAACAAATGACTGTTAGTAATCTTTTATCTTTACAAAGTTAAACTGAACGTATGGCTAAGATAAAAAGTAGCAAAAGCAATACACGAAAAGACGTGATCATTGCGAAAGCAGCCCGCTTGTTTCGGGAAAAAGGATACAGTGCCACTTCGATGCGCGATTTGGCAGAACATGTAGGAGTAGAGGCAGCCAGCCTTTACAATCACATCAAATCGAAAGCCGAAATTCTTCAAGAGATCTGTTTTAAGACCGCCAATCAGTTCATGAACCACATGTCTGAAGTGGAAGCTAGTGACAAAGGAAGCATTGCCAAATTAGAGGCAATCCTTCGTTTTCACATCAAACAGATCATTGAGCATTACGAGGAAGTGTATGTGATGGACAGAGAATGGAAACATTTAACCGATCCTTACCTGTCTAACATGCAGAGCCAACGTCGCTCCTACCGTCAACGCATAGCCACCATTATTGAAGAGGGAATGCGCAAGGGAGAAATCAAGAATATTGATGCTCCTACAGCCGTTCTTATCATGCTTCATGCGGTAAGTGGTATTGAAAGCTGGCACAGAAGTGTAAAACGCATCAGTGCTGAAATGCTGGAAGATAACATGGTGATGATTTTAGTTGAAGGGTTGAAGAAATAGGATTTTTCATTTGCTTGCTTGCTTTTATTTATGTCGCTACATTTTCATACGCTCCGCGTAGCTGAACTCATACGAGAAACTTCCGACACCGTAGTGGTGGGCTTCGATATTCCGAAAGCCCTGCAGGATTCTTTTGCCTTTACTCAAGGGCAAAATCTTACTTTAAAAAAGGTTTTGAATGGAGAAGAGCTTAGAAGAAACTATTCGCTTTGCTCCGCACCATTTGAAAACAAATGGCGCGTAGCCATCAAGAAAGTTGAAGGTGGCGCTTTCAGTACCTATGCCAATACCTCATTAAAAGTAGGTGATGAGCTGGAAGTAATGACGCCATCCGGGCGGTTCTTTACCAAACTCGATCCACTGCAATCCAAACACTATGTGCTGGTAGCAGCGGGCAGCGGCATCACCCCTATCGTATCTATACTAAAGTCGATTCTGCATACAGAACCATCGAGCACCGTGAGTTTGCTTTACGGTAATAAAACTAGGATGGACATCATTTTCTTTGAAGAACTAGAGTCCATCAAAAACAAATACCTCGACAGGTTTCAATTGATTCATTTGCTTAGCAGAGAGCAAACTGACAACACCCTTCAATTTGGTAGAATTGATACTAATAAATTAAATCAGTTGGAAAAGCTGGTTGATCTGGAAAAGGCAGATGAGTTTTTTATCTGCGGTCCCGAACAAATGATCTTCTGCGTCCGCGATTTTCTGATTAGCAAAAATGTATCAGAGAAAAAGATCCATTTTGAACTGTTCAATAGCAGCAGTCCGGTAAAAACGAAAGCAAACGCGGAAACGATCGCTTCAACGGTATCTAAAACCAAGTTAACAGTAACGGTAGATGGACGCACATTGCAATTCGAAGTTACGGCCAACCAATCTACAAGTCTTTTGGATGCCGCACTTTCAAAAGGCGCCGATCTTCCCTATGCTTGTAAAGGAGGAATGTGCTGTACCTGTAAAGCAAAATTGAAATCCGGAACCGTTTCAATGGAGGTTAGCTGGGGACTGGAAGAAGACGAAATCAAAGCCGGCTACATCCTAACTTGTCAAAGCATCCCAACCAGTCCGGAAGTTTCCATTGATTTCGATGACAAATAGTTGGTCTTTCACAATAATTTATCGCCTTAAAAGTTAACAATCGTTAGCATTTCTGTGTTTTACTTGTATCTTTATTCAAAGCTTGCAATTATGAATCTGGAACAGTTAGAAAAGGCTTTTCAAGACAAAATTGATCAGGAAATCAAGATCGAACCGAAAGATTGGATGCCTGAAGCCTATCGAAAAACGAATATTCGACAAATAAGTCAGCACGCACATAGTGAAATTGTTGGGATGTTGCCGGAGGGGAACTGGATCAGCCGTGCCCCGTCTTTAAAAAGAAAAGCGATTTTATTGGCGAAAGTACAGGATGAGGCCGGTCATGGTTTGTACCTGTACTCGGCTTGTGAAACGCTGGGCATTTCGAGAGAGGAGACCATCAATGATCTTCATAGTGGAAAAGCAAAGTATTCTTCGATCTTCAACTATCCAACACTCACTTGGGCCGATATGGGCGCTATCGGTTGGTTGGTAGACGGAGCAGCCATCATGAATCAGGTAATGCTTACCCGTACTTCTTATGGTCCTTATGCCAGAGCGATGGTAAGAATTTGTAAGGAAGAAAGTTTTCATCAACGTCAGGGTTTTGAGATCTTACTTACGCTCAGCAAGGGAACTGCGGAACAGAAAGCCATGTGCCAAGATGCGATCAATAGATGGTGGTGGCCTTCGCTGATGATGTTTGGACCAAAAGACACAGAAAGTACGAATAGCGATCAAAGCATGAAGTGGAAGATCAAACGAAAATCGAACGACGAGTTGCGTCAGAATTTCGTTGACATGATTGCACAACAAATCAAGTTTCTTGACATGACTTTACCCGATCCCAATTTAAAGTGGAACGAAGAAAAAGGACATTATGATTTTGGAGAAATCAATTGGGAGGAGTTTTGGAATGTAGTAAAAGGAAACGGTCCTTGCAACAAACAACGCCTAGAAGCTAGAAAAAAAGCTTGGGATGAAGGCGCATGGGTAAGAGAAGCAGCCAAAGCACATGCCGACAAAAAAGCGAATCTTGAAAAAACTAAAGCAGCATAAAAAATTGTTATGAAGTCTTCTTTTATTATCAAACAGTTTTACGGAGACATTCCTGATGCAGGATCCGGAAATCAAACATCAAATCATGCTGCTTCCAAAAACGATTGGCCTTTGTGGGAAGTATTCATTCGCAGCAAACAGGGTCTAGATCACAAGCATGTAGGAAGTTTGCACGCGGCTGATGCACAAATGGCAATAGAGAACGCTAGAGATGTGTATACAAGAAGAATGGAAGGGGTTAGTATCTGGGTAGTAGAATCAAAACACATTCATGCTAGCAATCCCGATGATGCCGGTAGTTTTTATGAACCTGCAAAAGATAAGATATACCGTCATCCAACATTTTATGATTTGCCGGATGAATTGAACCATATGTAGGAGAAGAACATGAGTCAAGATTTAATACGATACTGCTTAGCTACCGCCGACAATGCTTTGATTCTGGGACAACGAAACGCCGAATGGTGTGGTCACGGCCCGGTTTTAGAACAAGACATTGCCATTACCAATATTTCGCTAGACCTTATTGGCCAGGCTCGTTTGTTTTATCAATATGCTGCGGAATTGATCGGAGATACCGATGAAGACAAACTGGCCTTCTTAAGAACTGAGCGTGAATTCAACAATGTACTATTGGTTGAACTTCCTGTTAACGATTGGGCCTATACTACATTAAGGCAATACTTCTTTAGTCAATACCAACAATTATTATTTGAGCAATTAAGCAGGCATAATGATCCACAAATTGCTGCAATTGCTCAAAAAACGAAAAAAGAAGTAGACTATCATGTTACTTGGAGTAGAGACTGGGTTATTCGTTTGGGAGATGGAACTACGGAAAGTCATGAACGCATTCAATATGCACTTACTGATTGGTGGGGCTACACCGGCGAACTCTTCAAAGCCACTGACTACGAAACAAGCATCATAGGAACCCTTCTTACGGACATTTATACAAAATGGCATGAAGCCGTTGAAGCTACTTTACAAGAAGCTACGCTACTAATGCCCGAGAAAACGTTTATGCATCAGGGAGGCAAATCGGGGATTCATACGGAACATATGGGTCGTCTTTTAGCAGAGATGCAATACATGCAACGCACTTATCCCAATTCGCAATGGTAGTTCAAGGCGTAGATATTGAAAAAGAACTTCGTTCTATTACCGATCCTGAGATTCCGGTTCTCAGTATTATGGACATGGGCATTGTAAGGAAAATAGAACAGTTCGGTGATCAATTGGAAATCACCATCACCCCTACTTATACCGCATGTCCAGCAATGGATGTTATAGCCAGTTCCATTCGACTGAAATTGATAGAACTTGGATTTCCGAAAGTGACCATCAAACAGGTATTAGTACCCGCTTGGACAACAGATTGGATCACTGCAGAAGGAAGAAAGAAACTTCAAGAATACGGCATTGCTCCTCCGGTAAAAAGTGAAGCTCCGATACAATGTCCGCAATGCAAATCGTATCACACCGAACAAATAAGTTTGTTTGGATCTACCGCGTGCAAGGCACTTTACAAGTGCTTAGACTGCCATGAGCCTTTCGATTATTTCAAGTGCCATTAAAAAATGGCGTACATTTAAGTAAGCAGCATTATGAATAGTATAGAATTATCTATTGATCAAGGTATTGCCCGTATTTTTTTAAACAGGCCCGAAACCTTAAATGCTTTCACTCGTGAAATGGCCACTCGTTTATTAGAGGCCTTGGAACGTTGTGCAAATGAAGATGTGCGTGTGGTAATTATTAGTGGAAGAGGAAGAGGCTTTTGTTCAGGGCAAGATCTGGCAGAAGTAAAAGAACTCGGTATTGCAATGATGGAAACACAGTTGAGCGACTATTACAATCCAATTGTACAGGCGATCAACTATTTGAAAAAGCCTGTAATTGCTGCCGTAAATGGAGTAGCTGCAGGAGCGGGAGCAAATATTGCATTGAACTGTGACATAGTTGTTGCAAGTGAGTCGGCATCTTTTGTACAAGCCTTCTCAAAAATTGGATTGATACCGGACAGTGGCGGCACATATGTTTTACCGAGATTGATTGGAATGCAGAAAGCAAAAGCCATCATGTTTACCGGTGAAAAAATTAGCGCGAAAGATGCCGAAGCATGGGGTATGATCTATAAAACAGTGGCTGCGGATAGTTTTGAATCTGAGGTTGAAAAACTAGCGCAACAATTGCGTGAAATGCCAACCAAAGCGTTGGGCTTGATTAAACAAGCCTTGGCAGGTTCGGTGAGAAATGATTTGGAATCACAATTAGAATTAGAAGACCGATTGCAACAAGAAGCGGCCAACAGTGAAGATTTTAAAGAAGGTGTAGCTGCATTCTTAGAAGGCAGAAAACCAGAATTCAAAGGCAAGTAACCCTAAACACCATAAAAAACACAACATGAGCAACGATGTATTAGCGATAGATGTGGTAAAACACATGGCCAGTCAAGATGTATTTAGCCAATGGTTAGGCATCGAAATTCTCGAAATAAAAGAAGGATATAGTTTGGTAAAAATGGCTGTTCGGGCTGAAATGGCGAACGGTTTTGGCATTATACACGGTGGGATTCCTTTTTCACTAGCCGACAGTGCCTTTGCTTTTGCATGTAACAATCGTAACAACTTATCTGTGGCATTGGATTGCTCTATCACCTTTACAAAAACAATTCATGTAGGGGATGTATTGAAAGCAGAAGCAAAGGAAATTCACAATGGAAGAAGCACCGGAGTCTATGTAATTACGATCACCAATCAAGAAGATGTTCAAGTGGCCTTGTTCAAAGGAACTTGCTTTAGAACATCGAAAAAACTGATTGATTCCGGTTCACTATAATACAAATCCATGTTTTATTCGTTCGAAGGAATTAAACCTGTAGTTCATCCCAACAGTTTTGTGCATCCCCAAGCTGCGGTGACCGGAAATGTAATCATTGGGAAGGACTGTTATATTGGACCCGGTGCAGCCATTCGAGGCGATTGGGGTCAAATTATCATTGAAGACGGTTGCAATGTTCAGGAGAATTGTACCATTCATATGTTTCCGGGTGTACAAGTTGTGTTAAAGCATGGAGCGCATATTGGACATGGTGCCATTATTCACGGAGCCATTATTGGGTCACATTGTTTAATAGGCATGAATGCAGTTATAATGGATGAAGTAGAACTGGAAGAAGAATGCATAGTAGGGGCGCTGAGCTTTGTAAAGCAAGGCATGAAAATTCCCAAACGAAGTTTGGTGGCGGGAAATCCTGCAAAAATCATAAAAGAAGTGAGCGACGAAATGATGGATTGGAAAAAAGAGGGTACTGCCTTGTACCAACAACTTCCAAAAAACTTAAGCAGTGGTTGGGAAGCATGTGAACCACTCTTAGCACCTACCGAATTGCATTTGGTGAAAGAAGGAAAATACAGGCCGAGGAGAAAGTAGTTGAGTTATTATGTAATTAAGTGTTGTGCTATTGAAATAAAGGGTCTCAAACAGTTCATGACATACTAGTTAATAAGCGATGACGCTGTATAAAAGTGTAGTCTTCTATCCAAGCGAATCCTCCAACCGATATCTTGAGTAGGTCACACGAGGTCCCTGAGCTTGCCCTGAGCGCTCCGAAGGAGCAGTCGAAGGGTACCCGAAGGGATTATCGAAGGGCCGATGTGGGGGCCACGAAAAAAATCGAATGTTTAATAAAAAATTACGGCGTCATTCCGAACGAGCATTTTTTGCGAAGCAAAAAAGCGCAGAGAGGAACCTCAGAACGGGTTTTGCAGAAACAATCCAATTTCGAAGCAATGGCGCTACATGCTTTTAATTGCTAAGTAATTGAGTTGTTGAGTTTTTAAAGTTCTTAAGTTGCTGCACTATTGGTGAATGGCGCTCATGTTCACGCAATAATGCGCAAAAGAACAAATTTAAACCGGGATCTTTTGTAATGCCTAAACTCAAAAACCAAACAACTAAATCACTCAAAAACTCACCAACGAGTTTAGTGAACAAAACAGTTTCAAAAGCACTTCTTCCATAACAACGCGTTTTGAGGTCCCTCTCTCGCTGCGGCTGCTTCGCAGCCTCGCTCGTTCGGGATGACGGGGAGGTATAATAAACACCCAGATTTCTCGCGTCCTTCTTCAGGCCTTCGGCCTTTCGAAGCATGCTCGAAATGGCTTCGGACATCGTTGTCGGCTGAGATGAACGAATGGTAGTTTAAAAATGAAATCATTTTAAATACATAAGAAGTATGCAAAAGAGCAAATGTAGGAGAAAGCAATCTTGCTTTTTTGATGCCATCGGTTTTTCTTGATTAGCCAATAGCACCAAGCGCTAAGTAGTTAAGTAATTAAGTTTTAAGTTTCGCTCCAGAATAAAAAAGTTCGGCTATTTTGGAAACCAAAACAGCCGAACAAAATACACAACAATACTAACACCGTTTACTTCAATTCAGCAGCATTCACTTGCAATAGTCTTGCTCTTTCTCTCGCTTTTCTTCTGCCTCTGAAGAACAGGTACAAATTGAAAAACAACATGATTCCTAGATAAATACAAAAACCGCCGATTTTATTAGATAGAATTTCTAGTAATGACTGTTTGGTTTGAATGGTGGTATAAACTTCCATTATCATAAAAGCATAGCCCAAATTCAGCAAATAGAAACCGGTTTCCATTAATCGATTGGTAGCTTTCGCAATGGCTTCTTTTCCACTAAATATATCGTTCATAAAAACCTGACTGTGTTTGAAGAGCGTGTAGGCAACATACCAAGTAAGAACGATGACCAAAGGAAGATAAATTAAATACGCTGTGAAGTTTAAGTTCGTGTTCATAACCTTGTTATTTATGATGAATAGATAATTGTTTCTTTACTCCGAAATAGATCGCAATCATGTTGAAATAATGAATGACTGCGAGGATGAGAATAATACGACCTGTTTTAGAAATGATGACCTCCGTTAACTGAGCTTTTGTTTCAATCGGCTCCCAGCCTTTTAATATGAGTGTTGCATATCCCAAATTCAAAAGATAGTACCCCACTAGCAGCAGCTTATTTATAGAATCGGTGAGCGCTTCTTCTTTCGCCAAATTCAAGATGAAAAGGCGGCCATTTTTGTAAAACCTCCGACCTACCAGTACTGTGATCGTAAAGGTGAACCAGAGGTATACGATATAAGCAAGTGTATTCATGGTTCTTTGCTTTTGACAAGTCAAAGATATGTCGCATATTCTGAACTTTCAAATTTTTCTGAAATTATATTTATTACAGTGTAGTTAAGGGCTTCGGATAGTGGTATTTCGGAAAGGGCTTCGAAAGAGCTATCTTTGCAGGCTCATGGACAAGAATTTTATCGATTATATCAGGATTTTTTGCAGAAGTGGTCATGGTGGTGCCGGCTGTAAGCATTTCGCGCGCACCAAATTCAACCCTCAAGCAGGCCCTGATGGTGGCGATGGCGGAAGAGGTGGTCATATCATTTTACGAGGCAGCAAACACGTGTGGACCTTACTCCACCTGCGTTACATGAAAAACGTACTGGCAGAGAACGGCGAAGGAGGCAGTGGAAACAATTGTACCGGTAGAAACGGCAAAGACATCATTATTGAAGTACCCTTGGGTACTGTGGCTATAGACGAGGAAACAGGCATCCAGGAAGCAGAGATATTGGAAGATGGTCAGGAGGTAATTTGGATCAAAGGGGGAAGAGGCGGATTGGGAAATGCTCATTTTGCAACAGCCACCAACCAGGCACCTGAACATGCCCAACCGGGCGAACCCGGCCAGGAATGCTGGAAAGTTTTAGAGTTGAAAGTTTTGGCGGATGTGGGTTTAGTAGGATTCCCCAATGCCGGAAAAAGTACATTGCTTTCGGTTGTATCGGCTGCAAAACCCAAAATTGCAGATTACGCTTTTACTACCTTGGTGCCCCAATTGGGTATGGTAGCTCATAGAGAAAACAAAAGTTTCTGTATGGCCGATTTACCCGGAATCATCGAAGGCGCGGCAGAAGGAAAAGGACTTGGTCATCGATTCTTACGTCATATTGAACGTAACCCCGTATTGCTATTCGTAATTCCGGCCGATAGCAATGATCATAAAAAGGAATTCGACATCTTACACAACGAGCTTAAGGAATACAACGAAGAATTACTCCATAAGCAATTCGTAATTGGAGTAAGTAAAAGCGATATGCTGGACCAAGAATTAATGGACGCCATCCGTAAGGAATTACCTTCAGAGCTTCCCGTAATCTTCTTTTCTTCAATGACTCAGAAAGGCATCCAACAACTAAAAGATGCCCTGTGGATTGCACTCAATAAAGACTTAGAGGCCTAGTACTAGCAGAAGCGATTATTGTTTCCTATATTGTTAACGATATTCTCTGATATGCAGCAAGACCTTCTAAAAGAATTTGAGAAACAATTCGAGGACCCCATTGCACCAATGGTAAGTCGATTTCTAAATTTTATCATCGACTTGTTTTTAGTAAACATCATTCTCGTGATTGTTTGGGTATTTATACTGATTTCCGAATCGGTAACACTAACTAATTCAGGTGAACCGGACAATGCAACCTTTTACGGCATTACCTTATTTGTCTATATCTCTTATTATACGCTACTAGAAGCAAGCTTTGGCGGGAGAACCTTCGGAAAAATGATCACGAGAACTAAAGCTGTTACTATAGAAGGCTCGGAACTTACGCTAATCGATTGTTTTAAACGGAGTTTGGTAAGATTGATTCCACTCGAGTTCGTTAGCATTTTTTTCGATGAAAATGAAATGTGGCACGACAAATGGACCGGCACTAAAGTAGTAAAACCAAAAAACTAACCCATCGCTTTGAAGTATTCCATTCTGCTCCTCTGTTTTTTAATTCATACTGTAACTCACTGTCAGGTGAATACGGAATTTAGAGAAAAGATGAAGCGATTCAATGGCTACTATGGTAAAAGCATCACCAAACTCGAAGATCTCTATCAGAAGAGAGGGGCCAGTTTCGCGTGTAGTTATGATGTAAATACAAACTACTTTACGGAAGTCTATAAACTTTTAGAAGCCTATGGAGAACAATCCGGAAAAATTGGCCTTCTTTTCTACAGTGTTGAGAACGACAGTTTGCGTACTTGGTTTATTAACAAACATAGCTTTATAGAAAAAGACATTGCATTCCCCACAGACAGCCTTGTGCAACTTGAGTTTGACATTAGACGAAGTTTAGAAGTAGACAGACGCAGCCTTGACAAGGCCATTATTAGCAGAGGCGCGGTGCTTGGCACGCCTTCAAAAGAAGCAAAACCAAGTTTAACTAAAACGATTCAAAAAGCAACCAATATTCTGCTACCAAAAGAGTTTAGGATAGGCTTAGAAAAAGTTGAACATCTACTAATAATTCCGGAGTTCAATATTGGGCAAATTCCTTTTCATATACTTCAACCATTTGAACAAGGGGTATACTTAGTAGACAGGCTGTCGTACAGTTTTGTACCGCATTTATGCCAAGTAAGTCAATTTATTGATGATGAAATGAACTTGGGGACGCCGAGATCCTTGTCTCAAAAAAATCCTTTGGTAGTGGGAAATCCTCAATTTTCTCAGAATCTTGACCTACGATTAGTTCCACTACCCGCAGCAGAACAGGAAGCCAGAGAAATTAGTTCGCTTCTAGGAACCACTGCCATTGTAGGAAAACTGGCAACCGTAGATACTATAATTGAATTAAGTAAAAAAGCCGATCTTCTCTATTTTGCAACACATGGCTATTTTGACTTCGATAAGTTATTAGATGGAAGTTTCCTCGCGTTTGCGCCAAGTAACTCATATCCCGATGGTTTGTGGAGAGCAAGAAGTATCCAAAATCTAAGACTGAAAGCTTCATTAGCAATACTCAGTGCTTGCCAAACCGGATACGGGAAAGTGTATTCAGGCGGATTTATTGGAATTGGGAGGGCATTCTTCAAAGCCGGAGTAAAGGATGTGATATTAAGTTTATGGAGCGTAGACGATGAAAAAACCAAAGAGCTTATGATTGAATTTATCAAACAACTGCAACAACCGAGTTTGTACTTTCCTGCAGGCGCGCTTCAAAAGGCAATATTATCATCAAAGGCTAAAAATCCAAATCCGATTTACTGGGCACCATTTGCCAGTTTTGGGTTTACTTATTAACTGTCTTTCCATCTCCACAAATACATACAGGCATAGGTTCTATAAGGGGCCCATTGCTTTGATTTTCGAATCATTGCTTCTTTTAGAACTTTTTTATCTGTAGCATCCAATTTATACAACTGCGTCATGGCTTGTTGTATACCAAGATCGTCTACCGCAAACACATCTTCTCTTCCTAAAGCAAACATCAGCAGCATTTCAACCGTCCATCTCCCAACACCCTTAATGTCAGTAAGGTATCCGATCACTTCTTCATTTGTCATCTTATCAAGTTTCTTAGCATCCATCCCCTTTTCAATATGAAAACCGGCTACATTTCTCACATACTGAGCCTTCGCATTTGACAAACCAACAGCTCGCAATTGTTCATGTGTGGTTTGCAATATCAATTCCGCAGTTGGCTTTCTCTTTTCAAACAAGTCCAAGAATCGATTATAAATTGTATCGGCTGCCTTAACTGACAATTGCTGGCTCATGATAGAAGCACATAAATAAGTACACAAATCGCTACGCTTCCTAATAGAAAGCTCGCCTTGAACAGCAATGATCTTCTGTAACTTCTTGTCTTTCGATAAATGTTCGATATAAGGATGTGCCATTGATTTTTTTTTAAACTACGGTCTTTAAAATTATAAATAAATTTGTGAAATGAACCGGCGATTATTCACTACAAAAGATGGATCAAAAACGGTTGAGATACCAGAGCTAGACGTCACCTATCATTCACGCCACGGTGCCTTTCAAGAATCGGTTCATGTATTTAGAGAAGCCGGTTTAGAGTATCTAAAAGACCGTTCAAAAATACAAGTGTTCGAAATGGGATTTGGAAGCGGTTTGAATGCGTTATTAGCGTTTGAATTTTCAATACGAAGCGGAATCGAAATTGTGTATGAAGGATTTGAAAAATTCCCTTTAGACTCGTCTATTTACGAAGCACTGGATTATTCCGGCCTTTTGAATAATCCAATACTTGTTCCACTTTACCATACCATGTGTGAATGTGAGTGGAATCAATCCGTTGCACTAACAGAAAAATTTACGTTTACTAAAAGACTTGCAGACATACACATTGATAAACCAACACCGCAAGTTGATTGTATTTTTTTTGATGCTTTTGCCCCTGCCGCTCAGCCGGAAATGTGGACATCCACCATTTTCTCAAAAATGTTTGATACATTAAAAAGCGGAGGAATTTTGGTCACTTATTGTAGCAAATCGAGTGTTCAAAAAGCGATGAAAGAAGCGGGCTTTGAAATTGAAAAACTACCCGGCCCCAAGTGGAAGAGGGAAATAATAAGAGCGAAAAAATCATAATGCCTCTGCCCATTGCTTGAATACAGAAACTTTATCACGGCTCACTAATAACTCCCTGTCGGCTCCTGCTCCTTTTAAATACAAACGAAGTCGATTATTGAAATAGGGCTTCAAGTATTCAATTGCCTCCAAATTAATGAGGATGCTCCTATTAGCCCTGAAAAAGAGGGATGGATTCAAGCTTTGCTCCAATTTTTCCAAAGTTGTATCTAAAAGGTATCGATTCCCTTGCATGTCAACAACAGAAACGATTTTATTCTCTGCTTCAAAGAAAGAAACATCGGCAACATTCAAGAAGTATAATTTCTGTCCAATTCTACCCAATATTCTGGATTTGAACTTGCTTTCTGTTTTCAATTCTGTTACCAATTCTTTATAATTGAAAACAGCTTTACCCGAATACTGCTTGAATTTCTGAAGTGAATTATTCAATGCCTCTTTTGTAACAGGCTTTAATATATAATGAATGCTATGAAAATTGAAGGCCTCTAATGCATACTGATCGTAAGCTGTAATAAACACCACCGGACCTTTGTATTGGGTAGCTTCAAAAAACTGAAAGCTAGAACCATCACTTAATTGAATGTCGAGAAACATTAAATCGGGTATGAACCCATCTTTAACGAGTGAAATCAATTCTTCAACCGACTCACAAACAGCAATAATTTCAATGGAGGGATCAATGGCATGAAGTTGATGAATGAGACGATCGGCAGCAACTTTTTCATCTTCAGCTATTAAAACTCGAAGCTTGTTCATTTGGATAAAGTAGTGGTAGTGTTACAGAAAATAAGGTTTCGGTGCTTTCTACTTGAACAAGTTTCCCTGAAATAAGTTCGTACCGCTTTTGAATGTTTTGCAAACCGATCATAGAAGAATACTCAACTGCCTCTTTTTTCTGAAGGTTATTTGAAACGATTAAACCTGTTTCATTAGCGGTAATAGTAATATATAATGGTCTTGAGGATGAAACGATATTGTGCTTTATCGCATTTTCAATCAACATTTGCAGTGCAACCGGAATTATCAATTGTTTACGTTGACCTGAAGCGATGTTAAATTTTATCAAAAGACTATTGGGGAACCTCTTTTCCAGCAATCGTACATAGGATTGTACATATTCAAGTTCCGAATCGAGTGAAACCAATTCTTGCGTTTGACTACTGAGAATGTGGCGATACACTTTAGAAAAATCCTCTATAAACTCATTTGCAACCGGGTTTTCTTTAATAATAAGTCCCGAAAGCACATTCAAATTATTGAATAAAAAGTGAGGATTGATTTGCGACTTGATCAATTGAAGTTGCGCCTGGGTGCTTACTTGCTTCAGTTCTTGCGCTTCCATCCAATGGCGCTGGTATGCTTTGAAAAAGTAAAATACAGCATACATGAGATGAAAAAGTAAAGTTACCAGTGAAGCATAAATTAGATTTAACTTCAAAGGAATCATACTGCTTTCAATATCGAGTTCGTGCAAACCGAGTCCCATCATGGCAATAACGGCAACGGTCCAAAGCACCGACAAACTCAAGCTAGTAAGAAAGAATACGATCAAGTATTTTACTTTATTCTGGTAAACAGCCTGCATTTTTCTTTGCACCAAAGGCTTCACCAAACGGGAAGATTCCCAAGCTCCAAGTGTAATTAATAAGATCGTAAGAAAAGCATAATACCATTTGATATCGATGTTAAAATAGAAGTACACTTCGCACAATACCGTGTTGATATAGGTATAGAGTGCCAAGATGAAAATAAACAGGTATCTGTACTTATGGTTGAACATCGCCTTTTAAATAGGCGTCAGCTTTGTTTCGAAACAAAGCTGACGCGATTGATTTTTCACAGACCTATGGCAATAAAACTCCGTTGATCACATGTACAACACCATTTGTTGTTGTGATATCTGTGGATGCAATTACCGTTGCAGAAGTATTGGTAGCACCTTTTACCTTCGCTCCTCCTGAGAGGGTAATGGTTACTTTACCACCTTGCAATGTAACCGGCTGTGCTCCTTCTGTAAGGTCAGAAGAGTACACGCGCGCTCCAATAACGTGGTACAACAAAATATTCTTTAATTTGTTTGGATCCTCCGCATTGATCGATGCAATGGTTGGGTAACCGGCTGCAATGAAAGCGTCATTTGTAGGAGCAAAAACAGTCAATGGACCTGCTCCACTCAAAGCTCCTGAAATACTGGTTCCGCTAGCATCGGCTCGCAGTACAGCGGCAACCAAGTAGCTAAGAGTTGGAACCGCTTGCGCAGTTTGAACAATGTTTCCTGCAGGGGGTACAATTACGCGGTTTACTACGTGAATCACACCATTGCTGGCAGCTACATCGGCTGTTACTACTTGCACACCATTCACAAATACATTGGCTCCGGATTTCGTAACATAGATATTCTTGCCACCAAATGTTGCCACAGCTGCGTTTGGACCAGCCGGAACAGAACTTGCAGGTATCTTAGAAGTCAACACGTGGTACTTCAACACTTCTTGTAACTCTTCTTTTGATTTAGAGTTTATCACTGCTTCTGTTAAACCCGCATTGATAAAGGCCTCGTCAGTTGGCGCAAAAACTGTCAAGTTTTGCGTTGTAGCCAATGTAGTGGCCAATTCTGCTCTTACTACTGCTTTTTCTAACAAGGTAAAACTTGCTCCGTTTACTACTACATCGGTGATGGTACCGGGGTTGTTGGTGTTGTCTTCGTCTTTTTCACAAGCTACCATTGTAGTGGAAAACAACGCAAGGAATAATGCCCAAGAACCTACTCTTTTCAATTTCATAAGATTTCATTTAATAGTTAAAAAATTAAGGCAACAACACGCGGTCAATTACATGAACTACACCGTTGGTTGTAAGAATGTTTGTTTTAATGATATTAGAAGGAACTGTATTAGAATTGCCTTTCACTTGCGCACCGGAGCTAAGTAAAATTTTTACTGTTCCTCCGTTTACGGTTGCCGGCGTACTATTGTTCACTAAATCGGAAGAGAACACACGTGCTGCAATTACGTGATAGGTAAGAATTTTGGTAAGTGTGTTAGGATCTGCGGCTTGAATAGATTGAATGGTTGGGAAACCGGCATCCTGAAACGCTTTATTGGTAGGTGCAAATACAGTGAATGGACCCGCGCTACTCAACACTGCAGCTACGTTGGTAGAACCTTGACTGGCTCTTAATACTGCCTCCACTAGGAATGATAAATCAGGATTCGACTGTGCCGTTGCAACAATGTTTCCAGAAGCAGGAAGCAATACACCACCCAATGCATGAATCACACCATTTACGCAATCAAGATCTCTCTGGATAACACTGATTCCATTCACAAACACTCTTGAATTGGCTGTTTTTGTAACAAAGATGCTGCTATTCGCAAGTGTGGTTACAGCAGTGTTGGCTGCTTGAGGAATGTCTCTTGATTTTACTTCAGAACCTAATACATGGTAAAGAAGAATATTTTTTAAGGCTTGCTCGTCAATTTCTGCTAATACTTTTGGATCTCCCAATCCGGCACTTCTAAACGCATCATCCGTTGGAGCGAATAAAGTAAGATTGTTTTTTTTGCTATTTAATGCAGTGGTTAAACCTGCTTTGTTCACCGCTGCTGTTAAGATGGTGAAACGACCATCAGATGCAATGCGTTGGAAGATGGTTTTTTTCTCATCATCTCCACCGGGAGGCATTTTAGAGCATGATACCGCAGTAAGAATGAATGCGAAAAAAATAAGGGATAGTTTTCTGAATCGCAGCAAACTGTTTTGTGTCATAAGTCATGTGTTTTTATGACTTATTACTACACAAAAAAGCCTTCGGAGGTTACGAAGTACCCACCCGAAGGCTTATAATTTGGAGTGAACGGTTGCTAATGAGGAGCGAATTGTTTACTCAAAACTTACCGTTACCGTTCCGTCTTTATCGTCTTTTAACAAAATACCCAGTTGCTGTAGTTGATTTCTGATCTTGTCGGAAGTTACATAGTCCTTCTTCGCTTTAGCATCTTTTCTAATATTTATCAGCAGCTCCAACACACCATTCAGTTTGTTATCGTCTTGTGCTTTCTCTGCCTTAAGACCAAAGATGTCTTCTAAATATGCCTTGAACTTCGAAGAAAGCAATGAAATTGTTTTTGTACCAATGGCGCTAATCGAAATATGATTATCCTTTACAGAATTAATTACTGGAGCCAACTCGAACATACTTGCCAATACTTTGGCTGTATTCAAGTCGTCATTCATGGATTCATCCATTTCCTCCATTAGCTTGGTTACTTTGGCCACCAAGGCGTTATCGGAGCCCTCCTGATCGCCGGAATGCGTTTGTGCTAATTTCTTCAATGATTCATAGGATTCCCACAAACGCTTCATTCCTTTTTCTGCGGCTTGTAAGGCTTCATTGCTGAAATCGAGGGTACTTCTATAATGAGTTTGCAGAATAAAGAAACGAATGGTCATGGGTGCATACGCTTGTTCCAACAATGGATGCTGACCACTGAACAATTCCGTTAACTTGATTACATTGTTATAACTCTTACCCATCTTCTTACCATTGATGGTAATCATGTTATTGTGTAACCAGTAACGGGCAGGCACATGGCCTCCATGGCAAATAGAGCTTTGAGCTATTTCACTCTCATGATGCGGAAACATCAAATCCATTCCACCACCGTGAATATCGAATTCTGTTCCAAGATACTTGCTACTCATTGCAGAGCACTCAATATGCCATCCCGGGAAACCAACGCCCCAAGGACTGTTCCAACGCATGATATGTTCAGGAGCGGCCGATTTCCACAATGCAAAATCTTGTTTGTTGCGCTTCTCGTCTTGCCCTTCCAAATCGCGCGTAGTTTCCAATAAATCTTCCACTACCCTACCGCTCAACTTTCCATATGGATAGCTTTCGGCATATTTCTTCACGTCAAAATAAACCGATCCATTTACTTCGTATGCATAGCCTTCCTTGATGATGGTTTTGATCATCTCAATTTGCTCTACAATATGACCGGTTGCAGTGGGTTCAATTGATGGCTCCAGGTTATTGAATTGCTTCATTGCCCAATGAAACAGATTGGTGTATTTCTGCACCAATTCCATTGGCTCGAGCTTTTCCAAAACGGCTTTTTTCGAAATTTTATCTTCGGCTTCTCTTCCCTCTTCTTCAAAGTGTCCGGCATCGGTAATGTTTCTCACATAGCGAACCTTATTTCCCAAAAATTGCAGATAACGATACACTACGTCGAATGTAATAAAAGGTCGCGCATGACCTAAATGGCTTTCGCCACTAACGGTGGGTCCGCACACATACATACCCACATGCCCCGGCGTAATTGAATTAAATACTTCTTTCTGACGCGTATATGAATTATAAACTTTTAACTGACTCATGAATTTATGTTTGCAATCCTGACTTGAATTAGAGTTGAAATTTCGTTTGTCGTAGGTTTCGACAAAATTAAATGGTTCCTGTTAAATCGGAACAACAACAAGAGCAGCATATAGAGGGGTGCTTTGCCATAGGACGAAGATAGCAATTTTTATGGCTGAATCCAGCGCAAATCAGCCAAAACGGGGAAATGGTCGGAATAGGGTAGTTTCTCACAACGGTAATACAAAACTTGAAAACCTGGATTGGTAATGATATAATCGATTCGAAGCGTAGGAGATACATTGTTGAAAGTACGTCCCAGTCCCCAAGAACGGGCTAAAAAAGCATCGGTTCTACTTCCCTTGATAGTAAAATAGGCGTAAGAGTTGGGAACATCATTAAAATCGCCGGTAATCAATTCCGGATAGGGGCTCTCTTTCATTGTTGCTCTTACAATTTCTGCTTGATTGGCTCTTGATAGGTATCCCGCTTTGAGCTTTCTCAGAATCGATTTTGAAGCGCTTAAAAGACTGTCATCGGCATTGCGAATGATCTCCAAATCGCGGTAATCGTTCGCTTTTAACAGAAAAGACTGCAAGTGGGTGGTAAAAACACGAATAGTATCGCCGGAGGGAATCTTGATGTCGGCAAAAAGCAAATGTTCTGCAGACCTCTTTTCCAGAGATCCGTTGTATTGAATATTCCCATTGTTTACAATTGGAAGTTTGCTGAAAATGGCAGATCCGGCGTCTGTATTTCCTTTGCGAATGATGTAATCGGGCACATAGTAATGATATCGAAAACCCATCGCCTCCAGTTTTTCCAGCGTACTATTCACTTCCTCTCGGTAATCGTTGTTGAGAAATTCTTGAAGACAAAGAATTTCAGGCGATTGCTCCTTTATATAATCGAAAATCTGTTTGCCGGAAGATTTCTTTGAAGCATCTGTCTTTTTTTGCCCATCGAACCAACTTACGTTCCACGACAAGACGCGGATGCTGTTCTTCTCTTTTACTTCTTTATCGAAGTTGGATGAAAAATGAAAACCCCAACTGTTGCGAATATTGGGGATGGCGAGTATTAGAGAAGCCAGCGGAAGTAGTGCCCAGCGGGATTTTGCCAACACCCAACTGACAAAAAGAATAAAAACAACGATCGAAAGAACCGGAAATATCAATCCGAAAAAAGTAAGAACCCACCATGATCTAGGATCGAGGTACACTTGTAATACTGATATCACAAAACTCAAACATACGGCTATGGTAAAACCGATGGCTATACGTGATGATATTTTGCGTAGAGCTGTTGACATAGTTTAAAGTGAATCGTCGTTGGCAGCTCTTTTTAATATCTCTTTCTCTTCATCTGATAGTCTGTTGTATCCTTCTTTACCAATCTTATCTAGAATGGCATCAATTCTTTGCTGTGTTAAATTAGGCACTTTTTTAAAAGGGGTTTTTTCAGTATCATAGAAATATGCCCCGCGAAAGGTTTCCTTAGCGGGTTTAGGAGGAGTAAATAAATTTCCGAACCAATTGAAAAATCGGTTCATTCCATTTCCCCAGTCGTTGCCTTTTTTCCATTGATTCATATAGATGAAACCAAAAGCTGCGGCAGCCAACTGAGAAATATGGGTGCCTTGCATTATTTGATCGGCTACGCGCGCAAAGTCAATCAACACAAAAATAACGGTGATCACCCAAAGCGGGATTCCTCCTAAGATCATAGGAAACAATCTATAATTAGGCGCCAGTACAGTTGTAGCAACTGCAATTCCCATAACACCGGTAGAAGCACCGAGCAAATAGGATCCGCCGGAATAGGGTTTGAAAGCGGGTACCAGGTTCATTGTAATCAAGAAAATGGCGGCGCCTACTAAACTGCTGTATATAAAAATGGGGAAGATGGAACGATTTCCCGACAAGTCTTGAAGAATGAATCCAAATACCCACAACCAAATCAAATTACTGATAAGGCTAAACACATCGAATTCAAAGAACATATAAGTAAAGAAGGACCAAACTTGGGATAAGAAGGCTTCCAATCGGGCTGGTAGAATCATTTTATTGAATACCGTTAAGCGGTAATGCTGGATGGCCGCGTCTGTATTTTCTTTGTCTACAGTATACACCAGCTGTAAGAATTTGAACAGGCAGAACACGATGGCCAGAATGGCAATCAATAAAATCAAGGAATTTCCGGACTCTCCAAACAAAGGTTTTGAACTTCGTTCACGCATAAGATCTTTATTTATTGAATTAACAACTAAAACTCAAACAGGTTGATTAATAAAAGGTTTTACGGTTAGTTCTATTGGAATAAATTACCAATACCAGACCTACAAGCGCACCACCCAAGTGCGCCCAGTGCGCGATATGGTCGTTATTACTAGAATCCAATCCACCAAACAAATCAATCAAAATAGTGCCTATTGCTATGTATTTCATTTTTATTGGGAAAGGAATAAACCCAATAAACATCTCAGTATTTGGAAATAAATAAGCAAATGCGGCCATCAATCCCATAATAGCGCCCGATGCTCCCACAACGGCATAGGCTTGGCCAATTATCAGTTCTGCCGCAGCAGCACCAAGACCACAGATCATATAAAACTCCAGAAATCGCTTGGATCCCCACCGATCTTCCAAATGATGTCCAAAAATGAACAAAGCAATCATATTGAACAAGATGTGCATGATATCTATATTCCCCATCTCAGGGTTACCTGTATCATGCATGAACATATGGGTTACAAGTTGCCAAACCTTGAAATTGCCGGTTTGGAAGGTCCATAATGCGCCATATTCTTCCAGGTTGAATCCAATCTTAGCGAAATAGATTTGAAGAATCCAAACAATGACATTCGCAATGATTAGGCCTTTTACAACTGGCGTCATTCTATTTCCGGGTCTGTAATACATAGGTGATCTTTTCTATTTTCTAAGAATCAGTTGCGCCACATTCTCAATATGAAGGGTATGTGGAAACATATCAACCGGTTGAATTTTGGTGACCTCATATTTTGCTCCCAATAAATTTAAGTCACGAGCTTGTGTGGCCACATTGCAACTTACGTATACAATGCGCGGAGCTTCCATGTCTAATAGCTTTTGCACCAATTTCTCATGCATTCCTGCTCTTGGAGGGTCTGTAATGATCACATCCGGTTTTCCTTCCAGAGCGAAGAAAGCATCGTCACATATGTCAATTACATCACCGGCATAAAAGCTCGTATTCGTTAGTTCGTTCAAAGCAGCATTTTCCTTTGCATCGTCGATAGCCTCTTTAATGGTTTCTACTCCAATGATTTTGGCAGCTCCCTTACTCACAAAAATGCCAATACTTCCTGTTCCACAGTACAAATCATATACCGTTTCCGTTCCTGACAATTCGGCAAAATCACGGGTTACTTGATACAGTTTTTCAGCCTGAGCGGTATTGGTTTGAAAGAACGATTTAGGACCGATTTTGAATCGAAAATCTTCCAGCGTCTCCATCGCATACCCCTTCCCGTGGTACACAATCGGTTCTAAATCATATAAACTGTCATTCGCCTTGGTATTGATGGTATACAACAAAGTAGTGATTTGAGGAAAGTTCGCTACTAAGTGATCCAATAAAGGTTTAAGCTGATCCGGTTTATTCTCGGCCACTACTACATTCACCATTAACTCGCCCGATCTACACAAACGCACTTGCATGGTTCTTAAAAACCCGGTGTGCATGCGGATATCGTAAAAAGGCCACTGATGGTCGATCGCCCATTTCTTCACTGCTTTGCGAATTTCATTGGTAGGTTCTGCTTGTAAATGACAAGTATCAATGTCTACAACCTTATCGAAGAACCCTCTCACATGGAATCCACCCACATCGGAATAAGACGATACATTGGGATCATTCAACTCTGCAGCGGAGAGGTATCGTTTGTTGCCAAAAGTGTATTCAATTTTATTTCTGTAGTAACGATCGTTATCGGCCCCTACAATGGGCATTATTTCGGGGAGTGGTACTCTTCCAATTCGGTGCAACACATCGAATACTTGCTTTTGCTTGTATTCAAGTTGTTTGTTGTAAGGAAGCATTTGCCACTGGCAACCACCACAAACACCAAAATGTGTACAGAAAGGCTGCACACGATCTTTCGACATTTCATGGAAATGTATTGCTTTGCCTTCGGCCCAATCTTTCTTGCTCTTAGAGATGCGAACATCTACTAGGTCTCCGGGAACGGCGTCTTCAATAAAAATCACTTTGCCATCTACTCTGGCCAAACAACGTCCTTCGCCGGCGTGATCTTCCACTCGAATGGCGGGAAGCACCACATTTTTCTTTTTTCTTTTCACCTTACAAATATAACCCATCCGCTTGTACTTGAGGCAGGTATACTACCTTTGTTCTTCATGAACCAAAACCCCCGAACTTCTTATAAAGGCATCTATTTCATGCTGTTAGCCGCTGCTGCCTTTGCTGTTATGAGCGGGTTTGCAAAGGTTCTCAAACCTCATTATGATGCCGCTCAATTGGTTTTTTTCAGAAACATGGTTGGATTGCTAGCCCTTCTACCCTCCTTTCTCATAAAACCTGTAAAACAAAGTGGCGGTCGATTTGGCTTGCTACTGTTCCGCGGCATCATGGGCAGTTTTGCCCTCTACACACTGCTTTTCAATATTTTACATCTAACCATTGGGGCAGCAATGACGTACAACTCTATCAATACTTTCTACATCGCATTGATTGGAGGTTGGTTCTTGAAAGAAAAATTGAATAGCATTAGTTGGGTTTGTATTGTGTTGGGATTTATCGGGGTTTTGTTGATCTATCGACCCGATATCGATTTCAATTGGCAATACCATGCTATTGGATTACTTCATGGATTGTTTTCTGCCATGGCCTATTTGTCAATCGGGTCGCTGAATAAATACTACGATACCCGAATCATAGTACTGTCCTTTTTAGTGAGTGGCATCGTACTTCCTTTGTTAGGGATGTGTATAGGAGCCACCGGATGGGTTGCCACGGATCATTTTTTCTTTCCGGAGTTTCCAACAATCAGCTCGGACAGTCTTTGGTATTTGGCAGGCATGGGGATCAGCGCCCTCTTGGGTCAATACTTTGTGACGCTGGCCTACTCCAACGATAAAGCAGGTATTGTAGCAGCCATCGGATACAGCAATATTGTATTTGGGTTGATGGTGGGAATTGTGTTAGGCGATCCCAATCCAGGATGGATCGCTTCTATCGGAATTCTATTAGTAATACTAAGCGGAGTCATTCTCTCCCTTTTTAAAAACAAGATGCCCGAAAAAAAGGAATAGGGGCTTCCTGATTTTCGGGCAACACTGGTTTTTCACCTTATAGCTTATTCGCCAGACTTTGGCTTTGATTCATTGTATTTTTTCTCGGCTTCTTTCGCTTTCTCAAAATCGAGCACTACACCGTTAATACAGTAGCGCAATCCGGTTGGAGGTGGACCGTCTTCAAAAACGTGTCCTAAATGCGCGCCACAACGACCGCACAAGGTTTCTGTTCTCGACATACCATGAGAATTATCGGGTTGGTACACGATGCTTCCCTTTGTAATAGGTTCATAGAAGCTCGGCCATCCGCAACCGCTGTCGAACTTTGTATTGCTCTTGAAAAGGGCATTACCACAAGCTGCGCAGTAATAGGTGCCTACTTCATCGAATTTTTCAAACTTACTGGTCCAAGGTCTTTCAGTCCCTTTTTGACGTGCGATATAGTACACATCAGAAGGTAGAATTTTCTTCCATTGTTCCTCGGTGAGGTTTACTTTACTAGTGTCTGTTCTGGAATAAACAGAACTATCTTTTTTTGTGTCCATAGTTGCTTTTGTCGTTTTTGCTACGGGCTGTTGGGCTTGTGTGCAATGCTGCAAACCCAATGATAATAAAGCCATTAGCAGTATTGAAATCTGTCTTTTCATACGTGTGTTCTTATTCATAACAAATTTACGAAGTAAGGGTTCGTTGGGATTGTCGGAAAACCGACATACAGGCAATCTTAACATATTGTTTGAGGGCCAAGAGAGACCAAATTTAATGGCAATTTATTTGGTTCTATCCTTTATATTTGTCCATACACTAAGATAAGCAAGCAAATGTTCAATTTAATCTTATTTGGCCCTCCGGGAAGTGGGAAGGGCACGCAGTCGGAAAAACTAATTGCTCGTTACGGATTAAAGCATTTAAGCACCGGTGATATTTTGAGAAGTGAGATTGCAGCTCAAACTCCGCTTGGATTGGCAGCTAAAAGTCTGATGGACAAAGGTCAATTGGTTCCTGATGAGGTAGTTATTGAAATGATCAATGTTGCCTTGGAAAACAATCCTCAAGCAAAAGGATTTTTGTTCGATGGTTTTCCTCGCACCACCGCTCAAGCTGAAGCACTCGACAAATTACTCGCCAGCAAAAACAGCGCAATCAATGTTGTACTGGCTTTGCAAGTAGGTAAAGAAGAACTCGTGGTTCGTTTGTTGAATCGCGGAAAAACTTCCGGAAGAAGTGACGATACCAATGAAGCGGTTATTCGTTCTAGAATTGAAGAATACGAAAAGAAAACAATGGCAGTGGCCGACTATTACCGTCAGTACAACAAAGTTGAACTGGTAAAAGGCGAAGGAACCATTGATGAGATCTTCGCAGCTTTGAGCAGCGAAATTGATAAAAGAATGTAAGAATTTTAGATTCCATAAAAAAGCCGCTTCAAATGAAGCGGCTTTACTTTTTTATTTCTTCAATAAAGAATCGGCTTTACTGATTGACTCTAATATTCTCTTCTTAACCGCTTCTACGGTCGACTTCTCTCCTTCCAAATATTGAATGCGTTTAGGAATATCATTCTCTAAACTATCCATACTGAACTTTTCCATCCACATATTCATACTGTTTTCAGCAGAATTCAATTCTTCTTGTGCTTGGGTTAAAGCTAGCAAATAGCTATTGTCCACTTTATTTTTGGGAACTTTTGCCAAGCTATCTAATTGAGTACGAATATCACTTAAGAGTTTTGTGATCTTACTCATTTTGGCCATACCTACATCGTGGCCGTCCATTACTTCTTTAAGCAATGAATCTTGTTTTGTTTTAGGAACATCGGAGAAACCGTTTGTTCTCTGTTCTTCGGGCTTTGCGGATGGTTTGCACGATAAAACGGCAAATGCCATTATTGCTAAAAAGAAGAATGTCTTTTTCATAGTAAAAAATTTAGAGAAGTCCTTCCACACGTTGTGCAACAAAATCCCAGTTTACTACATTCCACCAGGCGTTGATGTAATCGGGGCGACGATTTTGATACTTTAAATAATACGCGTGTTCCCACACGTCTAATCCTAAAACAGGATAGCCCTTTACATCTGCAACGTCCATTAATGGATTGTCTTGATTTGGAGTAGAACTTACTACCAGCTTTTTATCGTTGGTGAGTACCAACCATGCCCAACCGCTACCGAAGCGGTTTTTACCTGCATCTGTGAATTGCGTTTTGAAAGCATCAAAGGAGTTGAAATCCTTTTGTATTGCTGCTGCTAGTTTACCTGAAGGTGCATTAGAAGCAACGGGGGCTTTCATTGATTTCCAGAACAGTTCATGATTGTAATGACCACCGGCATTGTTGCGCATTTTAGCACTAAAGCCGGATATCTTAGAGAGTAGTCCTTCTAAACTTACTTGTTTCACATCTACCTTCTCTGCCGTTACTGCATCCGTCAAGTTCTTGGTATAAGCAGCGGCATGTTTGGTATAGTGGATTTCCATGGTCATGGCATCAATAATTGGCTCGAGTGCAGTATAAGCATAAGGCAATGCCTGTTGCGTATATCCAATTGGATCTGCAATGAGTGGCGAATACCCTTTTGCCCAAGACGGCAAAATGGTAACGGCCGCTCCGGCCAATGTAGCACTCTTCAAAAAATCTCTTCTATTGCTTGATGATTGATGACTCATGAGTTCGAATTTTAAGTAAAGCTAGTCCAATATTTTATTCTTTCACGTAGGCGGCCGGGTCTTTAACAAATTCATTTTTGCAAGACTCGGAGCAAAAACCATACACTTTCCCTTTATAATGAGCAGTATCCTTTGCATCGGGGCTAATGGCCATTCCGCAAGAAGGATCTTTTTCATTCGCCAACTTTACTTGTGCAGTAGGAGCGGCAGTAGGTTCAGTACTCACTTTATCGGAAGCAGGTTTTTGTTCACTGCATGCTGCAAGTGAAAGAACAAGTGAAAAACCAATAATCAAACGTTTCATATAAATCGCTTTTATAAATTAACACAGATCAGTTTACATATTTACGTTTCCACAATATAAAACCTGTAATAGAAAGTAATCCCGGACAGAGTCCAAAGATAACGTACAGTACTTTTATCCATTCAGGACCAAAACGACCAGTATGCAAAGGAAATGCCAATGCATCGAGCTTTTCGCCAGCCGACATATCTCCTAATAAGTGCTTGTGATGCAAAGCACCTGTAACAGGGTCGAAAGCAAACTGATTCTCCCCTTTGAAGAAGAAACCATCTTCGGGCAAGTCGCCGTGAATCATCACCTGCTTGCCCTTTTGAGTTGGCATTCGAACCGCCATGGCTTCAAATCCGGGGTATTCTTTAAGTACGGCTTTGTACAAAGAATCGAATTTACCAGAGTAGTCAACATGTCCTTTTACAGCATGTTTGTTTTTCTCCCATGTCTCTTTTTCATATACAAAAAGATTCAACCAAAATCCGGTAAAGAAAATGATAATGGCGATCAATGAAGACCATACACCAATTGTTCGATGCCAATTGGAATTCAGAATTCGAAAACTCCTTTTACGAAGTGGCAATCGAAACAAAAGAGCACGAAGAAGGTGTTTGCGATAAATGAGTAGGCCGGTTAATGCTGATATTACCAAACTGATTCCAAACAATCCGGTAAAAAGCGCTCCCGGAATACCCATTTGAAAACTGAAATGAAATTGATAGATCCAATTCATCAGTCCACCCTCAAGCGTATTCAACTTACCCGCTCTATACACTTCTCCGGTATAAGGATTCATCGAAACCACTCCCAGATCATAAGTCCATACATTGCCGTCATTGGTGTATGCCCGAAACTCATAGGTTTCATGCCCATCGGCACTTTCCGGATTGACCCAAGAAATGGCTGTGGCGTCCGGAAACTTTGCCAATGCAATTTTATACATACTATCCAGCGATAAAATATGATCGCCTTTCTGTTGAATTTCTCTCCATTCTTCATTCAGTCCCTCATCTAATTCTTCACCAAAAACCAATAAGGTTCCGGTGATCGAAAATAACAAGATGAAAATACCTGATATCAAGCCGGCCCATTTATGGACCGCGTATAGCTTTCTGTAAAATTTTGACATGTGGCTGTTGGTGTATTAACGCGATGAAATTACCAAGAAATAAAACACATGACACAGATATTTTACGTTTTTAATAGGTGCAAACTGGGTTAAAGTTGACGGGACATAAAATCTACGTTCCCCTAGTTTTTATTTTCTAACTTTGATCAATATTTGCTTGCTTGTTATGTATCAATTGGAAAATTACGTATTTGGTTCCTGGATCAAAGCTGATGATACAGGCCAACCCTTATTCAATGCCGTTACCGGCGAAGCCATCGCTTCGGCTTCAACAAAAGGTTTAAGATTTTACGACATTGCTCAGTATGCGCGTACCAAGGGAAACCCCGCTTTGCGAAAAATGAGTTTCCATGAAAGAGGACGGATGTTGAAAGCAATGGCGATTCATTTGCGCGAACACTTACCAAAGTTTTATGATATTAGTTATCAAACAGGTGCTACAAAAGCCGATAGCTGGGTAGACATTGAAGGCGGCATTGGAAACCTATTTGCCAACGCATCATTAAGAAGACGCTTTCCAGACACACCCTTTTGTATTGACGGTGAAGCTCACAACCTAAGCAAGGGCAATACTTTTATGGGCACCCATATTCTTACACCGAAAGAAGGAGTGGCCATTCATATCAACGCTTTTAATTTTCCTGTATGGGGAATGTTAGAGAAAATTGCTGTTAACTTATTGGCCGGTATGCCTTGTATCGTAAAGCCTGCCACCGTTACCAGCTATCTTACAAATGCTGTAGTTCAAGAGATGATCGCTTCTAAAATATTACCGGAAGGCGCATTGCAACTGATATGTGGCAGTGCCGGCGATCTATTGGATCATGTAACCTCACAAGACGTAGTAACGTTTACAGGAAGTGCCAGCACCGGATTGCTCTTGAAATCGAATCCGAATATTTTACGAGAGAACACTTCCTTCACCATGGAAGCCGACAGTTTGAATTGTATTGTTTTAGCACCGGATGTAGAGCCCGGCTCTGAGAATTGGAATGTTTTTATAAAGGAGATCAGAAAAGAAATGACCTTGAAAGCCGGTCAAAGATGTACCGGTGTTCGTCGGATATTGGTTCCTGATAGTAAATTAGAAGCGGTTGCAGAAGACCTAAAAAAATCCCTGGCTCAAACAGTAATTGGAAACCCATTGAATGAAAAAGTGAGAATGGGTTCGCTTGCCGGAGAACAACAGCGGAAAGAAGTACTGGCACAGGTCCAAAAATTGTTAGCAGCATCTCAATTGATCTATGGCTCACTCGATAGTGTATCGGTAGTAGATGCCGACAGTACAAAAGGCGCTTTCTTATCGCCACTACTATTACTTAACGAACGCCCTTTTGAAACAGAAGCAGTTCATGAAGTAGAAGCATTTGGTCCGGTGAGCACATTGATGCCTTATAAAACTTTAGAAGAGGCGATCGTATTGAGTAAGAAAGGCAAAGGGTCATTGGTTACAACCATTGTAACCGGAAACCCTTCGCATGCAGCGCAGTATACCATTGAAGCAGCTACTCATCACGGACGCGTTTTAGTATTGAACGATGAGTGTGCAAAAGAAAGTACCGGTCATGGTTCTCCCTTGCCACTATTGGTGCACGGCGGACCGGGAAGAGCCGGGGGTGGAGAAGAAATGGGAGGATTAAGAGGTGTGAAACATTATATGCAAAGAACGGCCATACAAGGTTCTCCGGCCATGATAAGAGCCATTACTCAAGTGCATCAACCACACGCACCTGGAATTGATCCCGGAAAACATCCTTTTAAAAAGTATTTCGAAGAATTACAAATTGGTGATCAGATCATCACCGATAAACGAGTAATTACAAGTGAAGACATCACTCGTTTTGCCGATTTAAGCGGAGATCATTTCTACGCACACCTAACGGATACTGATTTCAAGGGCACTATGTTCGAACAACAAGTGGCACATGGATATTTTATCATGAGCATTGCGGCAGGTCTGTTCGTAGACAGCTATGAAAAGAATCCGGTTCTATTAAACTATGGAATAGATGAACTTCGATTCACCAAACCGGTTTATCCCGGAGCATCTATTTATATTCGCTTTACTTGCAAAGAAAAATTGCCTTCCGATAAAAAAGAAGCAACAGATCTTTCCAAAGGCATTGTAAAATGGTATGTTGAAATGATGGACACAACAGATGATCCGATTGTAGGGGTCGCCACCATTTTAACGATGGTTCAAAAGAAGGGAGAATAAACACGGAGGCTCGAGGACTCGGAGTAATGTAGTACTGTAAGTCCGACAAAGCGCTCGCTCATTCTTTACTATCTGAAAGTTGATTACAAAAATGTGCAAATCGTTCATTTGTAGATTAAGACAGCAGCTTTTGAGTTAGCACAAGGCTGAATACGACAAGAGACAAAGCGAAAAAAAATTATACAAGAAACTTAGCTAAATAAAACAGTTTCGCAATTTTAAATCATTAACAGCAATGAATACTGCTTACGTAAAAACAACTGTTGACAATCATATCGCTCAAATTGAGTTTTATCATCCTCAAAGCAATTCTTTACCTGCAGCTATTCTGGAAGAATTATCGCATGCAATTGTAGAAGCCGGAAAAGATCACAATATTCGAGTGATTGTATTGAGATCTGCAGGCGAGAAAGCTTTTTGCGCAGGTGCTAGCTTCGACGAGTTGATTGCCATAGAAACAGAAGAACAAGGAAAGAAATTTTTCAGTGGCTTTGCGCATGTGATCAATGCCATTCGTACCAGTTCAAAATTTGTAATTGCTCGTATTCAAGGCAAATGTGTTGGAGGAGGTGTGGGTATTGCCGCTGCCGCTGACTATGCCATTGCACTTGATACGGCATCAGTGAAGCTCAGCGAATTAGCAGTAGGCATCGGTCCATTTGTAGTTGGACCCGCTGTAGAAAGAAAAATCGGCAAAGCTGCCTTTTGTGAATTATCAATTGACGCCGGCAATTGGCGTTCTGCTACTTGGGCAAAAGAAAGAGGCTTGTTTACTGATTTATATAGTACGGCAGAGGTATTGGACGATGCTGTGAACAAACTGACTCTTCAATTGATGAATTATAATCCGGATGCCATGGCCGCATTGAAAAAAATACAATGGGAAGGTACCGAGCATTGGGAGCACCTGCTTTTTGAGAGAGCCGCAATTAGTGGCAGTTTGGTTTTAAGTGAATTTACCAGAGCCGCGATTCAGAAGTTTAAAAAGGCTTAGTACTACACTAAGCCATTCAATAACAAAAAAGTTGCTATACCGGCCAAATACCCGATTAAAGCAATCCATGCGATCTTTTTCAAATACCATCCAAATTCAATCTTTTCAATTCCCATGGCTGCAACACCGGCTGCAGATCCTATGATCAAAATACTGCCCCCTGTTCCGGTACAATATGCGAGGAATAGCCAAAAGTTATGGTCAACATGGAATTGATCAAGCGAATACATTCCCATTGAAGCGGCTACCAGTGGCACGTTGTCCACTACTGCCGAAAACAATCCAATCAATCCAACGATAATAGTATTGTTGCCGATAGAAGATTGTAAACCCTCTGCCGCAGCTACAAGCACACCGGTTGTTTCCAATACTGCTACCATCAAAAGAATGCCGAGAAAAAATAAGATGCTCGGGGTATCCGCTTTTCGAATGGCGTATACCACGCTGAAGAAGTTTTTATCCTCACTACTTTTTCCCGCGTGAAGTATTTCAGTGATCACCCAAATTATTCCCAAACCAAGCAACATACCCATATAGGGAGGTAAATGCGTGAAGGTTTTAAAAACCGGCACCAGTATAAGAATACCCAATCCACTATAAAAAACGATAGAACGATCTCGATTCGAAATAGGCGTTGCATTAGAAGTTTCGGATATCGGCGCTTCAAGAGCAGGACCCTGAAATTGAGAGCCCACCAAGAATAAAGGAACCAACAATGAGATCAAAGAAGGAATGAATAAATGTATTACAATTGAGGATGTTGTAAGTTGTCCACCGATCCATAACATCGTTGTTGTAACGTCTCCAATAGGCGACCAAGCTCCTCCTGCATTAGCGGCAATTACAATCATTCCGCATAGCAACAAGCGCTTTTTGGAATCGCCCACCAATTTCCTAACAAGAGATACCATCACAATTGCCGTAGTCAAGTTGTCGAGAATGGCACTAAGAAAAAATGCCAACAAGCTTACGGTCCACAACAACTTCTTTGCACTTATGTTTCGAATTCGTTGAGTAATGATTTCAAATCCTTCATGTGAATCAATCAATTCAACAATGGTCATGGCGCCGAGAAGGAAAAACAAGATGCCGGCAATGCTGCCCAAATGTGATTCTAAATGATGATTAACAAGATCAGTTTCATTCGACATGGTAACATAGATCGTCCAACAAAGAACACCTGTTATCAATGCAGTGGCTGCCTTATTAAGTCGAATCACATGCTCAAATGCTATCGCAGCATACCCCAAGCAAAACACTACAATTAATAAGGTTACCATAAGTTCTCACTTTAAAATTAAAATGCCTTCTTTTAGAGAAGGCATTTACTATCAATTTGTTGATCCTTCTTAGATATTCAAGCCACCGCAAACACTAATGGTTTGACCGGTAACGTAGGCGCCCATTTCCGACGCAAGGAATAAAGTTGCATTCGCAATATCTTCCGCTTTGGCAAATTTCCCCAAAGGAATATTTTTCAAATAGGTTTCAGCATTGCCGCCTTCTTGCAAATAAGAAGTCATATCCGTTTCAACAAAACCGGGAGCAATGGCATTGCAACGAATGTTTCTACTTCCCAATTCTTTCGCAACACTTTTAGTAAAGCCAATTACACCTGCTTTACTGGCAGCATAAACGCTTTGTCCGGCATTACCTGTTTCGCCAATAATAGAGCTCATGTTTATAATTGAACCAAAACGAGCTTTCATCATTGGTTTAATTACAAGCTTGGTCATATAGAACACACTGTTCAAGTTGGTATTAATAACGTCTGTCCATTGATCAGGAGTTAAACGCAACAACAAGTTATCTTTTGAAATACCTGCATTGTTCACACAAATGTCAATTGTGCCGAATTCTTTCAACACATCGTTTACAAAAGCTTCGCAATCTGCAAAAACACCTGCATTGCTTCTATATGCTTTTGCTTTCACCCCTAGGCCTTTCAACTTCTCTTCCAAAGCTGCCGCTTTAGGGGCACTTGATTCACTTACATATGTAAAAGCAACAGCTGCTCCTTGTTCTGCAAACTTTATAGCAATGGCTTCTCCAATACCTCTTGCCGCACCGGTAACGATCGCTACTTTTCCTTCTAATAATTTCATGTTGATTTGTTTTGGAAGCGCAAAAATACTCTATGCTATTGAATTTTAAATACGTTCGCGCCAATCTCTTTGATTTCTTCTACATATACCCTGTTATTCGATAAACGAGGCACTTTGTGTTGCCCGCCTAGCTTTCCTCTTGTTTTCAACCACTGCGTGAAAACCCCTTTATTGATTGCATGCACTATAGGTAGGCCCAAAGCAATGCTTTTGTGACGCTTGGCTTCATAATCTGAGTTAACGGCTTTCAAAGAAGCATCTAAATGCATGGTAAAGGTTTCCAAATTGTCTGGTGCACGCTCAAACTCAATCAACCATTCATGGGCACCATTCCCTGTTTCCCCGAAATAAACGGGAGCTGCCGTATAATCGTTCACAATGGCTCCTGTGGCTTCACAAGCTTCAGCAATGGCTTTGTCGGCATTCGCAACCATCAGCTCTTCTCCAAAGGCATTGATATAGTGTTTGAGTCGGCCACTTACTTTTATCCTAAACGGCGCTAAACTCGTGAATTCAATAGTGTCGCCTAATAGATAACGCCATAACCCACCATTGGTGCTAATTACAGGCGCGTAATGCTTCCCTAGTTCTACATCGCCGAGGCCAATGGTTTTTGGATTCTCTTTTCCATATTCTTCTACCGGCATGAACTCCATAAAAATACCGTGATCGGTAAACAGCAACATGCCGTCATTACCGGGTATATCTTGTGCAGCGAAGAAGCCTTCGCTGGCATTGTACATTTCCAGGTAATTGATCTTCTTCCCAATTAACTCATCAAATTGTTGTTTGTATGGGGTGAAGGAAACACCACCATGCATATACAATTCAAGTGAGGGCCATACTTCCGAAATGGTCGATTTTCCGGTTAGCTCTAATATTCTTCTGAATAGAATCAAGGTCCAAGTAGGCACTCCCGATATTGAAGTGACATTTTCCTTGATCGTACTCTCTGCTAATTTTTCAATTTTCGACTCCCATTCATCCATCAGTGCAATACTAAGATCCGGAGTGCGAATCCAGTGTCCCCAGAATGGAGAGTTTTGAAGCAAAACGGCACTTAAATCGCCATAATTCGCGTCTTCATTTAATGGATTGATGGTATGACTGCCTCCAATCACCAATCCTTTGCCGGTTAGCAAATCGGATTCGGGATTGAAAACATAGTATAAGGAAAGTACGTCTTTGGCTGCTTTGTAATGGCAATCTTCCAAACTCTCGTCCGTTACCGGAATGAATTTACTCTTAGAACTGGTAGTGCCGCTACTTTTAGCGAACCAAGTTACGGGCGTATTCCAGAGCACGTTCTGCTCTCCATTCATGATCCGATCGATATACGGCTTCATGTCTTCATACTCATGAATGGGCACAGCCTGCTTGAAGGAACGAATATTGAACAGCTTGTTGAATTGGTATTTGCGACCAAACTCTGTATACTGGGCCGCTGTGACCAAGTTTTGAAGCACTTCTCGCTGTGCCGTGATGGGATGGCTTTTCCAGCCGTCAATTCGCCAGAGGCGAAGACGTGCAAGGGATGATATGGCAGGCGATAGAAACTTCATTGGTAGCAAAATAAGAAAGTTATCCCACCCAAAAAAAGCAAAGCGTCAGGATTCAGTAAAATAGGCGCTATATCCAGTGCCGGTAAGCCGAATTTAATTTGGCTTTAATTTCTTCTTTCAGCGTTTCGGGGGCAAAGCAATGGCGCAGCGCTTCAAAATTGCAATGTTTCAGATGGTCAATGGTCCATTTGAACTCTTCTAACATAATGTCGTATTCTTTGCCAAGAGTGGTATCAGAAATGGCTCGCGCGTCGGTATTGATGCTCATCGACACGCCCGCATCATAAATAGTAGTGGCGGTATGCTCCTTCAAACTGGGGAATACATTGGTTTGTACATTACTGGTAGGACATACTTCCAAATGAATGTCTTTTGCTTTTAAATGCTCCAATAAATTGGGGTCCTCGGCACTTCTTACGCCATGCCCAATTCTAGTGGGGGTAAAATGCTCCAATGTTTCCCAAACGCTTTCGGCTCCTTTTGCCTCACCGGCATGCGCCGTACAAGGAATTCCTTTGGAGCGAGCATAGTTAAAGGCCGATTTATGTTCGTCAATTGGAAAGCCGGCCTCATCAGCAGCAATATCAAAGCCAACCACATATCGATTGCGAAAGGCTTCCACCAATTGAACCGTTTCCATACTTTGAGCTTCTTTGAAATGGCGAAGGGTACAAAGCAATAAACGCCCTTCTACTCCTGTAGCTCGAATGCCTTCTTCAACGGCCGCATCTACTATGGTTACCACTTCTGTTGCAGTTAATCCTTGAAACACATGTTGCAAGGGTGCAAATCGAATTTCTGCATATACAACGCCGTCTTGCTTCAACTGCTGAAATAAATCGAGGGTCACCAAACGAAGCTGCTCTTCTGTTTGCATCAATTCAAAACCTTTGATGGCTCTGGTTATATAGTCGGCCAGATCAGTGCACTTAGGCGGTGCAATGAAGTCACGGCGGTATTCTTCAAAACTTACATGGGGAGCGAGTTTCTGAACTACTTCGTAACTCAGGCTACAATCCAAATGCAAATGCAGTTCTATTTTGGGGAAAGTTGAAAAGTCCATGGTATAAAAAAGGCTATCGTTTTAGATAGCCTTCGTGAAAGTTAGAAAATTTCTTTTACAACATTGTAGATCACTCTTGGCTTACCAAGTGTATAATAGTGCAATACCGGCACTCCGGCTGCTTTCAATTCCTTCGATTGTTGCAACAACCACTCCGTACCTACTTTCTCTACATCCGCATCTACTTTGCATTTCATAATTTCAGAACTCAATTCAGTTGGAATATCAACGTTGAAAGTTCTAGGAATAACCGAAAGTTGCTTTTTTGAAGTCAATGGTTTCAAGCCCGGAACAATGGGAATTTCAATACCTGCGGCTCTGCAAGCGCTTACGTATTCAAAGTATTTTTTGTTATCAAAGAACATTTGAGTAGTTACGTAATCGGCTCCTGCAGCCACTTTTGCTTTCAGAAACTCAATATCCGATTGTAAGTTGGGAGCTTCAATATGTTTTTCAGGATATCCGGCAACGCCTATACAGAAATTGGTACGGAAGCCTTCGCGAATGTCTTCTTCCAAATAAATCCCGTGATTCAAATCAACGGTTTGTTTTAAAAGTTCCAATGCATTTTTATTTCCACCGGGTTCGGGTTCGAATACCGTTTCGTTCTTGGCAGCATCACCTCTCAACACCAATACATTGTCTACACCAATGAAGTTCAAATCGATCAACGCATCTTCTGTTTCACGTTTATTAAAACCACCGCATATAAGGTGAGGAACAGCATCCACTTTATAATGGTTCATGATAGCCGCACAAATACCAACGGTGCCGGGGCGCTTTCTTACCTCTACTTTCTCAAAAGTGCCATCGGCCTTTTTCTTGAACACAAACTCACTTCGATGATAGGTAACATTGATAAAAGATGGTTTGAACTCCATTAAGGGGTCCAAATGCTCATAAATAGAATTGATGGTTTTCCCTTTCAAAGGAGGCAGGATTTCAAATGAAACCAGGGTGCTTTTCGAATTATTTATGTGGTCTATTACTTTCATCGAGTGATTTATTGTAGTGCAAACTTACTTAAGCTTTTAATTTAATACAAATGCTGTTAAATTCAATTCACAATAGGGCTTAAATGGAAGTATTACGGTATTTTTGTATAAAATCGATATTTGCGTGAGCAGTGAAATTTACACCAGTAACCTCGTTAAAGTATACGGAAAACGTACCGTTGTTAACAACGTATCTGTCAATGTAAAACAGGGAGAAATTGTTGGATTGTTAGGCCCTAACGGTGCCGGCAAAACCACTACCTTTTACATGGTGGTTGGTCTAATTAAACCGGAAGAAGGGGCAGTGCACCTCGATCAAGAAGAGATCACGAAAATGCCCATGTACAAAAGAGCTCAACTGGGTATTGGATACCTACCGCAAGAAGCCAGTGTGTTTAGGAAAATGAGTGTGGAAGATAATATCAAGGCCGTACTCGAAATGACCAAGCTCTCCAAGAAAGAACAAGCCGACAAATTAGAGGAATTATTAGATGAGTTCCGCCTTCACCATGTTCGCAAAAACCAAGGCGATAGTCTCAGTGGTGGTGAGCGCAGAAGAACTGAAATTGCACGAGCCCTGGCCGTAAGTCCAAAGTTCATATTGTTGGACGAGCCTTTTGCCGGCGTGGACCCTATTGCGGTGGAAGACATTCAAAGTGTTGTTGCCAGACTGAAATACAAAAACATCGGTATTCTTATTACCGACCACAACGTAAATGAAACCCTTTCTATTTGTGATCGTGCCTACCTATTGATTGAAGGAAAGATCTTTAAACACGGTACTGCAGAAGAATTGGCAGAAGACGAGCAAGTTCGTCGCCTTTACTTGGGTAGAAATTTTGAATTGAAACGCAAGGATTATCTTCACGAAGAAGCCCTTAAAGGACTTCGCCTAAACGATCCCACAAGCAATGAGCCTGTCTAATATTAAAGTAATTGCCTTCGATGCAGACGATACCCTTTGGGTAAACGAGCCGTACTTCAGAGAAACCGAAGATAAGTTCGCTGCGCTATTGGAGGATTATCTTCCCCTGCATACAACGCATCAAGAGTTGTTCAAAACAGAAATGCAGAATTTAGCACTCTATGGTTACGGCGTGAAAGGCTTTGTGCTCTCGATGATTGAAACAGCTTCACGAATTACCAACCAAACAGCTTCTTTCGAATTAGTAGATAAAATACTGGCCTTGGGAAAAGATCTGCTCGATCGCCCTATTGAACTGCTTCCCAATATCGAGTCTGTTCTCCATCAGCTAAAACCACATTACCGTTTGGTGGTAGCTACTAAAGGTGATTTATTGGACCAGGAAAGAAAACTAAAGAAATCGGGGCTAGAACATTATTTCCATCACATAGAGATCATGAGCGACAAGCAAATGGGAGATTATCAAAAACTGATCAAGCATCTCGATATTCCGGCAACCGAACTGATGATGATCGGAAACTCCTTAAAGTCGGATGTATTACCGGTTTTGGAACTTGGCGGACATGGCGTTCACATTCCGTTTCACATCACTTGGGAACATGAAAAAGTGCACCACAAAATTGAACACCCTTTCTTTACGGAAATGAAAGAAGCAAGTGAATTGCTTCCGCTATTGCTGCCTAAAGAGTAACAGCCTTTCAAACAGAAACAGGTTAATTCTTATTCAACAACTGCTTAAACTCCGCATCGCTTACTTTAACGGGATACTTTGCACGTAAACTGTTTACCCATTTCTCTTCCAAAATTTGTTGATAATCGTTTATCACCAAGCCTTTGGCGTCTTCAAACTTGCGAGGCTCTCGATTCGGGTATACTTTAATGATATATGCGAAAGTGAGGGTTTTGTCTTGCTCATTCATTACCGGGGCAGTGATCAACTTCTCCGAGAAGCGAGTTCTTTCTACAACAGGAATTTGTCCCAGTTCAAATCTTCCCGAATCTCCTTGCAAAGTACCATTCGCCATTTCTAACATCTTCTTCCAAGAGTTGGGATCAGCCTGTAAAGCAGCGGAGGTTTGCTCAAACGTGTTTTGATTGTTCGCAGAAAAAATCAGCGCATCGGCACTGGCTTCCCACCAGTATTTGTCGCGGTTCTTTTGAAAATAATCTTGTAATCCAACCGAATCAGCCGCAGCTGCCTCCCATACTTGTTTCTGCATCACTTCAAAAAGTAAATTTCCTTCAGCGAACTCCTTGATCTGCGCTGCAAATTGCGGATTGAATTCTTCTAAATGTTCTCTATAATACTCGAATGTGGTATTTTGAATGAACTGATCTAATTGCGCTTCATTGGTTTTAGCGCCGCGCATATTCTCAAAGTTCCGAATCACTTCAATATAATTCAGCCAATCTTTTAAAGTTACATTCTTGCCTTTATAGGAGAAGAGCGTTGTGGCGTCGTTTAATTCCGGTGCTTGAGTATAGGTAGAAGCAGCCCACACACTGTCTGTTATCATATTAAACAAGGCTGAATTGAAATTCGCCTTTTTGAAATCAGTTAGGGCAAAGATCTTATTCAATAGAATATTCGATGCGATTGAAATCCGATTGTCGGCAGCTACATACTGACGAAATAGTTCTTTATCATTCGGATTGTTTAGATCGGCTTGTAATGGCACACGTTTGTTTAATTTCAAAATATGATACCCATAGGCGGTGAGCACGGGTTTTGAAATTTCTCCAGGTGCTTTCAATCCAAACGCAGCCGCTTCAAAAGAAGCATCGTATTTGCCAATACCAAAGTCGGGAATTTGCCCACCATTTTCATAACTCAAGTTATCACCCGAATAGTTTTTGGCGAGGTTCTTAAAATCAGCACCCTTTTTTAGTAACACATACAGTGAATCGGCTAACTTCTTGGCTTTGGCTTTCTGAGCCGCACTTGGATCGGGAGGAAATGCAATTAGGATCTGTGAAACACTAACCTTTCCAATTGCGGGTCTAGACTTCATCACTTTAATGATGTGAATTCCTGCTTTTGAACGATAAGGCTTGCTCACTGTACCCGGTTTGGTTGCGTAAGCAAGGGTTTCAATTTCATAAGGAAGGTTCAAAGCGGTAATGTATCCGATGTATCCTTTTCTTGTTTTAGCCAATTCATCGTCTGAGAAACTTGCGGCCAATTGTCCGAAATCAGCACCCTTCGAAGCTTTTTCATAGATCAATTGTGCTTTCTTTTGAATTTCTTTCTGTTGAGCTTCGGTCATTCCGGGCTTGATGGACAAAAAGATATGCGCCAATTCTAAGTCCTTTTTACTTCTTTCCATCGCCTCGTCTACCAATTTGTTCAAACTACTTTCGTCCATCATATAGCTATCAGCTACCTGAGAACGAAAATTATTGACCTCTGCTACTTGAGTGGGCAGCGTGTCCATTTTCAAATCGTACGCTGCTTGAACTTTCAACTTAAATCGAATGTACAAGTCAAGATAGATGCGAAGGTTTTTCTCATCCATTGGTAAGCCGGCATTGTTCTTTTTATAGGCTTCTACAAAAGCATCACGGGTTACCGATTTAGAGCCATAGGTAAACAATACTTGTGAAAAGCTTTTCAATGCCACTACTTGCATCAATACGATCAGCGAAACTTTATACAAATTCTTCATAGAAGATTACTTCGATTTTAACTTTAAGGTGATCACTTCGTCTAATTGATCATAACTCAATTTCTTCGCTACAATTCTTTTGTCTTTATCAAGAAGATATAAGATCGGAGTTTGATACACATCGTACAACTGTTTGTAGCCCGGCTTGTTCGCCGCTTCAATCTCTGCTGCTTTTGCAGGAGTTTGATAAACATGGTACCATCCCGATAGATCGTGTTTTTGAATGAATTCCTTCCAATTGTCTTTACCGCCATCAGTCATTACTCCATAAATGGCCACACCAAGCGCCTTCCATTTGGCTTTGTACATCGAGTCTACCCTAGGAACTGTTTCTTTACAATGGCTACAGGTTGGATCCCAGAAGCACACTACAGTTAAGGGTGCTTGAACGGCATACAAGGGCAAGGGATGATCAGTGGTGTCTACCATTTCCAGATTTGCAGCCGGTTGACCAATCAGGTTCGCCATTAAACTATAGGCCCGTTTGGTCATGAAATCCATGTACTGCTTGGTAAAGAAATTCGTATGTCCGGTATTGATGTATTTTTCGAACAGATGTACAAAAACGGCATCCTGACCCATGTATTCCGGATTGATGTATTTCTGAACGAAGTACACCATGTAATACTTGAAGGTTTCATCGTTGGCCCGGCTGTACACAACAATCCGATCTACTTCTTTAATTAATGAATCGGGTGCAGGCACTACCAATTCTCTGAAGTATCGATTGAGTTTGTTTTCGAGGAAGGGCGTACGAATCAGTCGCTCATCATAGAAACTGATGCCATCCCAAAAATGCGATTTGTAATAATTGTATGCATAAACCGAATCGTACTTTCCTCCGGGATGCTTATCTGCCGGAGGTATCACCGGATCGCGCATGGCTTTGAACAGCGTGGCCAACAAAGCTTGCGGATTCTTTTTGATGATGCTGTCGCGAAACTTATCAACTGATTCTGCAATTTTCTTTCTCTCTTCAATCAACTTTACACTATCAGCAGCATTTGCAAGTGCTAATTGCTGACCTATTTGAACAGATTTCAATCCTGCTTCGCCGGCAAATTTGCTGTAGCGAGAGAACAAACTGTTTTCGGGTGAATTGGTAAATACAATGGAAGCCGGAATTTTTGCTGTATCGGCGCTTACTTGAAATTGTTGTTGTTTATCGAGCAGTAGTTCGAATAAGATCTCCATTCGCGGAGATACTACAAAATAGATGCCTCCCGGAAGTGCTTTTTTCCCTTTAAAAACGCCTTTGCTGTTTTGATCGAGGATGGCAGAATCGGCCAAGGCTTTTTTTGTACCGTAATAATAGCCTAGGTATACTTTTGAATTTTTGAAAGGCTTTAGGGTAACAGCAATGGAATAACCGGTTTGAGCTTTTACAGCCGCAAAAACGGTCAATAATAAGGTAAGCGTAACGAGTTTCTTCATGGTCATGGTCCTTCTAACTACTAAATTATCAATATATAACGTGTTTTTCACGAAATCCTTGTGAAAGCAGTTTGTTAATAGATGTATTTTAAGAAGATACGAGTTGCAAAGGGCTTGCGTTAGGTCCCTAAATTTATTTATTGGAGCGTTTTGTTCGGGCACTGCCGGTCCCGAATCGCTGTGCTCTCGGGACGGGCTGCTTGCGCCAGCAACCTAAGGCCTAATGCCTAACAGCCCAAAGCCTAATACCTAATTACCATCTTTGTAGTACATTTAGACTCAAAATCTCTGCTTAATGAAATGGAAATTCCTCACAGTCGCCCTGTTCTTTTCGGGGGCGGTTGCCGCACAGCAAGTAAATATCAATCAACACTTTAAAAATTGGAAGCCTCGAAACATTGGTCCGGCAGGCATGAGCGGTCGTATTACCGCCATTGATGCCGTTCACAGCAATCCCAATATCATCTTCTTGGGAGCAGCTTCCGGAGGTGTTTGGAAAACAACCAATGGCGGCAATGAATGGACGCCGGTTTTCGACGAACAGCCCTTGCTGAACATCGGTTCCATCGCCATTCAACAGTCCAACCCCGCCGTGGTATGGGCCGGAACAGGTGAAGGAAACCCCAGAAACTCATTAAATATTGGAGAAGGTATTTACAAATCGATGGACGGGGGAAAATCCTGGAAAAAGATGGGATTGGACAAAACCCGCAACATCCACCGCATTATCATCGACCCTACCAATCCACAAGTAGTATATGCTGCCGCTATTGGCAACCCCTATGGAGAACATCCTGAGAGAGGTGTGTTTAAAACAACGGATGGAGGAGAAACTTGGTCGAAAATTCTCTACGCCAACGATACCACCGGTTGTGGTGAATTGGTGATGGATCCTTCTAACCCTAATAAATTGATTGCGGCATTGTGGCAGCACCGCCGCCAACCCTGGGTGTTCAAAAGCGGCGGACCTGGCAGCGGACTCTATATTACCTACGATGGTGGGAAGAACTGGAAGAAACTGGATAAAGAAAACGGAATGCCCGAAGGCAATATCGGAAGAATTGGTCTCTCCTTTTCAAGATCCATGCCCTCAAGAGTGTATGCAAAAATCGAATCTTCAAAGAACGGCTTCTACAGAAGTGATGACGGTGGATTGAACTGGAGCTTGGTGAATGCCGGCCCCGAAGTAACCGACCGCCCCTTCTATTTCCAAGAAATTTATGTAGACCCCGCGAATGAAAACCGCATCTATGATATCCATTCTACCGTAACCCTTACGGAAGATGGTGGCAAGAGCTTTTCAACCCTCATCCCCTACAGTGGTGTACACCCCGATCACCACGCGTGGTGGATCAACCCCAAAGACCCCAATTTTATCATCGACGGTAACGACGGTGGTATCGCTGTTTCACACGATAGAGGCAAAACTTGGCAATTCGATGAGAAGCTTCCTATTGGACAATTCTATCATATCAATGTAGACAATCAAATTCCTTACAATGTAATGGGTGGTATGCAAGACAATGGTAGCTGGCATGGACCTGCTTACACTTGGACCAATGGCGGTATCCGCAACTATTATTGGGCCAATGTGGGTGGTGGTGATGGCTTCGATGTAATGGCCGACCCTGATGACCCCAATTGGATCTACAGCATGAGCCAAGGAGGCTATCTCGGAAAATCAAATATCAAAACAGCAGAAAGCTGGTTCTTACGTCCGGGCGTAACCGATCCCAAAGTAAAACTCCGTTACAACTGGAACTCGGCGATGGCGCAAGACCCCACCGATTCTAAAACGATCTATTACGGAAGTCAATTCTTATTCAAAAGCACCAATAAAGGAGCTACTTGGGAAGTAGTATCACCCGATTTAACCACGAACAATCCGGAACAGCAAAAACAAAACGAAAACGGTGGATTGACTTTGGACATCACCGGCGCGGAAACTTACAATACCATTCTCGCCATTGCTCCTTCTCCTAAACAAGCAGGGGTAATTTGGGTGGGAACCGATGATGGCAATGTGCAGCTCACGACGGATGGCGGAAAAACCTGGACCAATTTCAGAGGTAAGATTCCCGGAATGCCCACCGGCGCTTGGGTACCTCAAATTCGCGCATCCAATTACAATGCCGGTGAAGCCTTCGTAGTAACCAACGATTATAGAAGAGGAGATTTCAAACCTTATATTTTCCGCACCACCGATTTCGGAAAAACCTGGACTCGATTGGCAGACGATACTAAAGTAAAAGGCTATGCGCTTACGATGATTCAAGACCCCGTTGAACCCAATTTGATTTTTGTTGGAACTGAACATGGCTTGTGGGTGAGCATGGACAATGGAGCCAGCTTCCAACAATGGAAAAACGGTTATCCTGCTGTTTCAACCTATGATTTTGCTATTCAAGAAAGAGAAGCCGATTTGGCCATCGCTACTTTCGGAAGAAGCTTGTGGATATTGGATGACATTCGTCCGCTCAGAGCATTGGCCGCAAAGAAAGGGCAGCTTTCAAAATTGTTGACGGTATTTCCTGCTCCTGAAGCGTACAAAGCGAATTATCGTCCTGCCATGGGTTACGAATGGAGCTTGGCCGGTTTGTACGATGCATCGAACAGGCCTTATGGAGCGGCGATTTCCTTTTTAATCAACAAAACGAAAAAGCCTGCGGACACCACCAAGAAGACTTTGAGCGATACGGTGTATGTAAAGATCTACGATCAGCAACGCAATCAAATTCGTTCATTGAGATGGAATGTAGACAGTGGTTTCCAGCGTCAATATTGGTATATGGAAGAAAAGGGCTATCGTTTCCCCGGAAGTCCAAAACCAAAGCCTGATGCTGATGAACCCGGCGGAGACGAGGCATTGGCGGGTACGTATAAAGTTCTGCTCACTTACAATGGCGAAAGCGATTCAACCATGATTGTAGTAAAAGACGATCCACGCATTGGCAATAAGAACGAAGCGAAATTGGCACAGCGTGCGTTGGCGAAGCGTTTGAGAGCCAGCGGCGACAAGTTGATTGCCATCACCGATCGTTTCAATGAAGCGGAAGAGATCATCAACAAGGTAAATGCCAGTTTGGATAAGATAGAAGGAAAAGAGGCCGATAGTTTGCGCAACAGTGCGAAACCGATCTTAGACTCTATTAAAGTATTACGAGAAAAAATTTCCGGTAAGAAGGTAGACAAGCAAGGATTATCGGCCAGCTTGGATCCAACCATTCAATCGCGCTACTACGAAGCCTACAATTATATCGGCGCTCGACTGCTAGCCCCCGGAAGTTTTGAAACCGCTTTGGTGGAAAATTCCGAGAAGGAAATTGCCGAGCTCGCTAAAACCGTGAATGGGTTCTTCGACACCAAATGGAAAGCCTATCAAAGTTTGGTAGAAAGCACGAAGATTTCCTTGTTTAAGAGTTGGAAGGCGATTGAGTAAATTGCCAAGTCTTAGAAATGCACTAACAAAAACGCCTACAAGATTTTGTAGGCGTTTTTGATTATATGAATGTTCTTAATGTCCTACAAAAGCTTCCGGATGATTACGATAATCAACAAACAGAAAATTACAAGATTGATAAACGGACAAAGAAAAACATATAGTGCTATGACTCTACTATTGAGTTGACTATACACTTGCTTCAAGTCGAGTTGAACAATTCTTTTTTTGATATAATAACGGATCGGATAGTGAGTGAAATACCAAATCCCGCCGCTAATACCAACTCCAACATATGGGTTTATAGTAAACGGCAAAAAGGAGATCAGTATAATCTCAATTGCAATTAGTGCGAAAAAACACTCAGTACTCGTAATTGAAGAAGCAATATCCTCGATTGGAATTTTTGGCTTCTTAGCTACTTTAGCACAGAAACTGTAATTGATAAGATATAATAGTTTCATTATAAATCTTTAAAGTCATTGAAGGGTATCGGTTAAGAGAAAGGATGATAAAAGGCTTGGAAATATCCACTGCGCAAAAAAATTATAAAATACACTAGAAATGGAAATCGACGATACTTCGCAACCTCGTAAAACTGTTTTTTAATTTGATACTTTCTTTCTAACAATTTAAACCATTATTATTTACAAGTGGGCAACTCCTTCCAACCGTCAGGGGGTACCTTTACATTTAACAAACAAGCCGGCACTGGAAAATCCTCTAAAAAAACAAATGCATCTGGATTATCGGGAAGTAACTTAATAAAGTAAGCATCGCCAAATGTCTTCATTCCTCCTGGCGTATGGACCAAATCGGTGAATTGCTTTCCTTTATACTCGTATTTTACTCTTGACATGATTCCACCTTTATAGCCTTCGGAATATACAATTGTACAAATCGAATAAACACCGTTGTTGTAAACTTTATTTCTTCTATAAAGTTGATTAGCAAAAAGCAAAAAAACTATCGATAAGAATACAATTAATAGCCTCTTATTCTCTTTGAAAGTTTCTTTTCCTGTTAAATCCATTTTAAAATCTATTTCATGTTACCCACAAATTCATTCTCTGGCAATCAATACATCTTCAAGACCTAATTTCGTGTACAAATCACATAAGATTCAATGTAGTTACAAACTACTATCTTCAATCTATTCTGACATAAGTCTTCCACCAATATCGTAATACTAATACAGTTAAATTAATTCCGACATTAGCGTTTCGATTCAACAAACACACCATTTTTAGGGAACTGAATTTCATTTAAGTAGTTTAAAATGCGTTGCCTCTCCTTGTCCTTTGGAGAACCCGGCTCTACTCTGAATGACTGTAAAATATCATAAATGGAAATTGGTGTTTTCTCGTCTCCTTTATAGTAGATTGGATTAGGTATTGTCATCTTTTTATTGACTATTAAATATCCTAAGAAATAGATTACTTCGTTGCTTGTACTTTCACCGTAGATTCTCCACAAAGGAATGACAATTATTGCTTTTCAAATATAGTTCGGTCAACTCTAAAAAAGTAATTTTAAGCATTTAATATCTTTTTGGTGCTTTAGAATAGGGAAATAAACCCATTACACGCCTTACTCAAATTTAATTAGCGGTAGCATAAAATCACAAATCTCTAGCCTAGTCAATATATTCTTGAAATTCTAACTATAAAATCTTGAATAATCATTGAACAAAATTTGTACATTACTATTTAGCATCGTTGAAGTGTAATCTCTACAAACTTGGCCAGATGTAAAAAGTATTTCCAAAATACCAACCTTTAGAATATTCAAAACTTCTAGATTTTTACTAGTACCAATTAGATTAATATAAGTAAAAGAATGACTTATAAAATCAGAGGATGTATAAGTGTTAATTTCATTTGCTAGCCTTATTGAAAATTCATTCATAAATGAATATCCTCCAACCTCGAAATCATCAAAAATCTTAGACTTAAGGCAATACTCATGAAATTCGGGAACGGTTTCAAACAATAATTCCGCAAGCTTTTGAAATGTAAACGTATCAATCTCATTTAATTTATTCATACAACTTAAATTACTTTTTAAAGCTAAGTCCAGTTCCATCAGTCAGATTTTGAATTACTTCAAATACAATTTGCCGATCCGACTCACAAAGCTCACCATAATTACCTTTCAAAAATTTGGCCATCGCAGCTAAGGCTTCTTCACCTTTTTGAACATGCGAGCCGCTCGCAGATGTTATTACACCTTCGCTTTTTTCAAGTTTAATTATTGCTCCAGTAGAACCATCTCCATATTTAGCCCCTGCTCTCCAAAGTTTTTCAATCCAGCTACGAAGCTTTGGGTTTTGAACTATTCTCAGCATTCTCATCCTTTGCGATTCTAACAATAAAATCTCCTTACTAAATTTTGCTTTGTTCGCAAACAAAGTCCCACCTTTAAGAAAAGGGTTTGGCAAAACCATAGAAGCAGCTAAATTTATTGTCGCACGATTGGCTTCGTCCTGAGAAGGATATTCTTTGTATATTGATCGATCTCCTTTTACAAATATATCCCATCTCATTTCTTCCTGTCTCAGGTAATCCTCTCCAGCATTAGAATATTGATTTCTTCCCTCCCCGTAGTACCTATATGCTACTATGGCCGTAGTTGTTACTCCTGCCGAACTCGTCGAATTTACAATCTTTGTTTTGGTTACCGACCATTCACCATATTCATTCTTTTCAATTTTGCCACCACCATGCCATAATCTGTGCCACCATGCTCCCATTCTAGTAGCAAAATCTCCAAGTGGATCAACATTTATTATGGGATTGTTGTCCATACTCTGGTATGGCGAGTAGTCTTCCTGAATATTGGCATATGGATCGATTTGCAAAAATCTACCCAATTGTGGATCTAGGCTCCTGTAAAATGTAGAATATATATCTAGACTATTTCCATTTATTAGCTCTTGTGTTTCAAATTGACTTGCGGCATTCCATCTTAAATAATTTATTAATGAATTATTAGTTTTTGCCGAGATTCCGGCCATCGTCAATCCAAAAGGATAATAATGCGTCTCCTCCAGTATCTGCCCCTTACTCAAAGTAACTTGTAAATTATCAAAGTAAACATCAATATTTGGTGTTTCATTACTAACATAAACGTACAAATCACCATTCTTAGTCACAGGCAAATCCGTAAACTGATGTATCTTAAAGGTTTCATTCGCTCCAACAATATCCGGATTACCACTTACAAACTTGAACTGCTCATCAACCAATATCCAGTTTAAATAAGCTTTAGGGCGACCGGCAACTGTAGTTTGGCTAGTTAAAAAGCTATTGGCAACATTGGAGGGTAGACCGCTGCTTGTAAATTCAGTTGCCGTAGGTCCCCCCTTTGAAGAAGCCATATTGGCAAACGAGTTGGTCAGTGCACTAACTAAGTCATTCAAGGCGCTGGTAGGCGTTTGTGGACTTACTCCCCCTGTTTTGTACCAACTACTTACTCGTACATTAAACTTATCGCCTGCCATTACTTTTAAGATAATAGCTGGCCCTAATTTATTACCACTTCCACTGGTTTTAGCAGCATACGTATTAGGGCTAGAGTAACTGTCTGCCGGATATCCTGCAGGCTTAGTAGATCTGGTGGAATTGATATTAGCATAGAGTAAATTCTCCGCGGTACTCGTTGCTGTTTCCATTGTAGCCGCAGGATAAGCCTCTACCTTTTGCTCATCAGTCAATACCATCCGAACATTGCCCAAATGGTCTTTCAGCATGTAGTCGAACTGAAAGCTAGCTGCAGTTGAACCATCAGCCGGCACAAATCGAATACGCCCCTCTTCGTGTCCAATCAATTGCAATACATCATTCTCGTAAATTTGTCCGCCAGCGTATAAGGTGGTCGTTATTTTGTTGGGCGTCACCGTTTTATCAAGTACAACTTTCCTTAATTTATTCCCCGAAGCATCATACGTATAAGTTATGGTGCTATTCTTTTCGATATCTGTAGGTGTCTTATTGACTATTACAACTTGCGGCAGGTTTAGAATATTGTAGCTTATGCTTGTAATGTCTTTGTTTTGATCCGTTATAGTATTGCCATTATTGTCAAAAGTATAGTCATCAGTCGTTGCATTCGAGCCATCTTTAAAATCACCCAATTTAGTTGCTGCATCGTTGAAGGCATCAGTTACTTTTACTAATTTGTTGCTATTGGTCGCATAGGTATAGGTTAAATCATCGATCTGAGCGCTTCCTGATAACTTATAACCAAACTGCTGCATTCTCAAGATGTTACCATTTAGATCGTAGGCAGTGTTGGCATTTACACCATCCCCCATCTTTACATCAAAATTAAATCCAGCAGACTTGTTAAATGTGCCACTCGTGTACTGTGTAAAATCGGCTTTTAACAAACGATTCATCCCATCGTAAGTAAAATCATATTTTCGCTTCTCACCATCACCCTTACTTTTCCATGTCATTCCCGCAATATTGCCATTATACTGTGCTGCTGAGTACGATTGGGCGCCTACTAAAACTCCACTAATCTTATCATAGGCTAGGTCAAACCCGAAATAATTGGTACTATTTTGATCTTTTGTATAATTCCGATTGGCCCCTAGTAACCAACCACGAACATTATACTCATATTGTAGAGATTCTAATCCACTTGTTCCAAATCCAGGAGAAAATGTCTTTTTCTTCAATTGTCCCAATTTATCGTATTCACTCTGAACTAATACCTTCTCTGCACTATTCAAACCCGTTGACGAACGGGCTTGCTTTTTGATTAAACTTATTCGACCCAAATCATCGTGTTCATATTTGGTCAGACTTCCAATGGTAGCACCTGTATTACTGATCTTTGTACTTGTATAGTTTGATAGTAATTGTCCGGAATAGCTGTATTGGTTCGTAACAATGGTTACCCCACTATTTAGTGTCTGCTTTTGACATTGAATCATTCGACCATATTCATCATAATAACTGATAGTATACAAGTTCTGTGTACTTTCCAATACATTAACCATCGATCCAGTAGGCAGGCCTTTAGTTAATGTAGACTGAGTCGGAAACTGTGTATAGGGATAGGAGGAAGAAGCAGCTAATAGCAAAGCATCATCCGTTACTGACCTTGATGAACTGAATGGGTTGCCATTAGAAGCTAACCAAGAGTAATTGTCGTAGAATGTCTTTGTCAAAACCGTTGAACCGGTTGTGCTAGGATAGGAAATACTATTATAGGCGGCATCCATCAAGACAGTATGAGTACTGCTATTAACCAAAACTCCTGTTTCTATTGGCCGGTTATAGGTGTCATAAACAACATAAGACCACTTATTGGCAATTCGCATATTGCCATCTTGTGTCATTACCAATCGATCCCTAGCATCATACACCATTCTAACTTCCTCTGCCCCCGGAACTTTTTTGACAATCAGACGTCCACGCTTGTCGTATTCATAGCGATAGCAGAGTTCATTCATAATAGCTGTGGTAAGCACCCAAGTCGTATTGATGGCCGCCACTGCTTTGGGAGGAACCACAGTCCGCAATCTACCAAACTCATCATAAACATAGAATGTATGAGCCCAATCGGTACCCAATTGAACACTCTTCAAAACAACAGCTCCATTTTTATCACTATATTGATATACCGTATTACCATGTTCATCAACTGTTCCCATGCGGTACAACTCGCCAGCTCCATACGCACCGGTTACGGTTGGTATACTTCCCGAAGTTTGCGCAACTGTCCACTTTTTTACGTTGGTTTCTTCTGCCTGATTGAAAGTATACTCATTAACCACACCTCTATTTGAACCAACCCAACTAAGACCCGGAGGCAGTGTTTTCAACACCCTTGCTAAAGGAGAAGCCTCGATATTCACTTGACTGTAAAAGTAGCTTTCACCTTGACCAGTGTATTGAGCGTTCATAAATGCAGCCTGCTGCTGGAATGGATTCAACTTAAATCCACCATCACTGATTGATGCGTTACCTCCCGTTGTAGTTGCTGCGAAAGGTAAATAACTATTCACCTCTTGGCCCAAAACATTATACAAATTTGGAACGACCATATCTACCGCCGAACCTCCTGTCTCTAAAGACCCTTGTTTCACAACTGTTTGCAATGGGCGACCTAATCCGTCAAAATATTGGGTAGACATTTTAACATCTCTCAGCGGACGAGTTGGCAAAACAGTCGCATTTGATTCGGGAGCAGAAGCTTCCCAAACACGAACGTAATTTACTTCAATCGAACTATTGTAGCTTGTTTGAGCTTTTACTTGACTGTACCCCAACACACAAAAGCTCAATTCAACTGAATATATCAGGATTCTTTTAAAATCAAAATTGAAACGCATCACTCAAAAGAATTGGTTTAATGAATAGTTTGGTATATCTATCTAAAGTTGTAAGAATATCTAAACACAAAAGGCTGATAGTTAGGTGAGTTTGATTTACCGATAAAGTCCCACAATATTTGAACTTTTGTTTTTTTGAAAAACTTCGAGTTCAGCGATACTATTTTACTCACCCCTATTAAACCGGATTTTTGCCATGGATTCAAGTTAGAAAAAACCGACAATGAATTGATCCTATTCCAATAATTCAGCTCAAACCCACCTGTTGCCCAAAAACTTCCTTTCAGTTTGATGTCCAAGAAAGATCTGAGCGCAACCCCTTGTGAACTAAAACGAATGTTTCGAACACCTTCACCCCATCCCAACTTGAAACTGGAGCCAATACCAACCACGCTAAAATCATTTAATTTATACCCAGCACTTAACCCTACATCACTTGTCACCGGAAAAAAACTATTTCCACGATTTGACTGTACATTAGACCCAATTTCTACACGCCGCCAAAAGTTTTTGGATTTTTGATGATTAGGTTTGAAATTTGGTAGATCATCAGTTGCATCAGGATTTTTAGACAGCTTCGACTTTAACAGTTCTAGTTGCCCTTGGGCCTCATTCAAATTCTGTCTTACAGATTGAAAGTCAACTGGACCAATTTGCTGTTGAATCAATGCTGCGACTTGAGATCTTGTTTGTAGTCCAGCTAAACCACTCAGTCCGCTTGGATCGGAAGGATCGTTTGGAATTCGAAATAAAGTGGCTAACTCAGAATGCTCTCTTAAAAACTCTTTAAACTGTGACGTTTGGTTTAATAGAAACAATATTCTCTCCTCAGCCTTCCGAGGTTCACGAAACACTTGTTTTATCTCGATAATACTTGAGTTCAAATAATACAACTCTTTTGAATAGCTTTTAAAATATTTTGAGACATCTATACCCTTTAGCGTCTCCTTAAGAAAAGCCTTTCTTTCTTCAAGTAGTGCAGAAAGCTCTCTCCCCTCTTGAAGCTTTTGTTTAAATTCATTCAAACTCTTGGTGGAATTTGACAAGGCCTTGATACTATTGCTTGCTTGAGAAAATCCACTCGAATGCTTTTGTAAAAAATCGAGTCCAGTAATCAATGTGTCAAGTCTTCCAAAATAGTTGGCATTAGAGGCTTTCTTAATACTACTCTCAATAGACCCAAAAAAAACACGGTTGCTTGCTTTGAGTACTTGAGCTCTACTGCTATCAATCTTGTACAGTTTCTTCAATAGTTTGTTCTCTATCTTTTGAAACTTTTTTACATAACGCTTCTGCGCTTTTTCGATATCATGAACCATTGCTTTCGCAGTCACTCCCATTTTTCCAATGTCAACTATTTGCGAATATCCAACGATAGTCACCGAATCTTGAGCCAGAATCTGACCCTTACCTATCAAGATTAGTATCAAAAGAAAACAATACTTCATGTGAAATTGAATAATAGTTACAATAGGACAGTTTTAGTCATTTCGAATCAGCATCGATTTCTTTTGTTTGTACAACAAAAATTTATCTGCAGGCAGTATCGCTTGATACAAAGAATCTCGTCTGTTCTCAATTTGTTGAATCTGCTTTCGAATCTCATCATAAACTCCACCAGCTACCATCTTTTCCTTCTTTGCAGAGTTAATTTGTTTGTTAATGGTAACAATACTGTCGCGAATACTTCCAGACAAATCCAGCGAATCTCTCATCCTATTAGCAATTTTCTCAGCAATTAAATCTGCTGAACTTGCTTCTTGCCCTTTAACAGCATAAGAACATACCATGACCAAAATGATCAGTAAAGCTTTCATATTCATCTATTTTTTACATAATAAAACTACAATCAGAAGCACTTTCCTCTTGGTAGTTTGGCGACCAAGAACCATCAGACCATTCGTAATGGAATGTACAGATATACAGTCCACGCGAGTAATCGTACGTAGAACCCGTGTACACTTTCCAGCCCGTAGTGCATACATCATTAATACATTTTTTATCTGGACCTAAACAATTCCCTGAATTACAGAGTGAAACGGGGCAGGAATTTGTATTATAGGTAACAACGACTGTTCTTGTTGTATTGTATGTAGTACTGCATGGGTTGGTATCTCTTTGTAGTTGTACTTGGTTACCAGTATTGGAACCTGCAACAGACTCGCAATAAACGGCTCCTTCATTCTGCCATAGCGGTGCGCAAACTCCAAAGCGGAATTTATACTCGTATTGTTTAATAATGTTGTTGTTATGATCTCGCATCCTTAGGAGCCTAAACAGCCCATCGTATTCATACGTCTGATTTCGGGAATTGTGATTTGACTCCTTCAATAGGCCTAGGATGGTGTTATACTCATATGTATTTACAAATGCATTGGTCAGCAAGGAATGTCCTCGAAGTGTAGCTAAATTTCCACTAACTGCGTCGTAAGCCGATTTTAAGTTAGCATACGAAACACCAGTCGCTTTAACTATAGGAACCGCATTGTTTAATCCCCAAACATAAGAAGTCATAACCCCGGATTTTGGAACAATTTCTACCAAGTTTCCATTACTAAATTTTGCATTTGACTCTTCCTCATATCTGGCATCTTTAGTTATAGTCGAAGAACTCACAACAGACGGAGAAAAAGTTGAAGCGAGACTGGAAAGTGGGATTGAAAAAACTTTGGCAGGTACTGGCATAGTTGTAGGGGCAAGCGAATATCCATATTGAACAAAATTGGCACTTATAATATTTGAACCGTTCCATGAGGTAGATTCTATTGGAACATTCATATTTCTACTACGTAGTTCAAGTACAGGCTTCAAGTTAGCGTCAGCATTTATGTTCTTCCAATTCAACATACAGGTATTGAATTGGCTATTGTCATTTGAAATATTGGCTTTTCGAGTGTTAACGTACGAGATTCTCGCATCCGCCAGTTCCTTAATATAAGCTTGCCAAGCCCACCAACGACAAAGGTGTGTAGAACAAGTATCTTTCCTTTGGTTGTAGCGAAGTAGTGCAGCTGCAGCAGCGGTAGCATAGGCATTCCATCCATCTTTTATGGTATCACAACTAGCAACCCTGTAGTCGAAACTATACTTTATTCTATTCTCCAATACTTCACCTTTTGAAGACACTACAGAAGTTCTGGTCGTACTTGTATGATAGGGACTCTCAAAATAAGTATTGGAAGACTTCATCATACCTGCAGCAAAGCCCTGCGCATAGTCCTTCTCAACTACTTGCATTTGCACTTTCTTGGAAGTCACTAAATTATAGTAAGATGGAAGCATTGGATCTACAGAACCAATGGGAGAAACAGACACCATCAATGCAGGAGTCTTAATAGAATCCTCTATATAGGTGTGGTAATACTCGGTCTCCTTTAAGATTTGTCCTGCCTCATTGAAGATACCGACATACTTCAATTCACCTCGCTTGTATTCAAATGGATAGGGAATAAATGGATAGTTAACAACCGTTGGCTCACATCCCGCATTTGTAACAATCGACCTTACAGCAACATCTGAAACGTTTAGATCCCATAAATTGGAGCCATAATAACGATAAACAGTATATCCTCCACCTACTTTGCTTTCTTTTACTTCATTGTATCCAATATGGTTACCTTGCGTTGTTGATAGAGGACGAATAGTTGATCCACTTTTAGCAAACGCAGAGCCATTACAATCCACACAGCCATATAAGCCACAATTCGGACCATCTTGGAAACCAACGTCTCGCCAAATATCATTTCTAATTTTATAAACATAAGTTGGCCTGCTGTATAGTATGCCCGTGCTTTTGCCATTGGAAGAATAGGAATAACTAGTAACCATATTATTGGCAGTTGAAACACCGTCATAATTGGTTATTGACTTTATTCTCAACCCCCCTACTGTTTCGTCTTTTTGAATAGGTGTCGTAACCCATTCATCAAAGTTTGCAATGGCAGGGTAACCGCTGGTGTTGGTAAGCTTTTTCATTTCAATGCGATACGATCCTGCAGGATATGTCAAATTTGTTGTAAAAGTTGCCCCTGCCTCAAGCACCCATCCATTTACTTGAAAGTTGTCGGACACTCGATAAACATTTAAGAAAGCTTGGGACCCAACACTAGAATTGGTAAATGATATCCTATACGTATTCCCTGTAAAAGTTCTAGTACTGATGACCCAATTGGGGCTTGCATCTCCACCTGCGGCTTGGGTAAATCGGAACTGCCACTCTTTTTTATTAAAACTAATCCACGTAGTATTCGCTTCAAATTCGAAATCCGTATAGCCTCCAGTAGGATAGTTTATCCGCTTCAAAGCGCCACCACGCATTGCAGGCCAAGCAGCATCACGATTCGCACCAGTGACCTGTGTAAAGTCATTAACAGTATAAGTAGGGATTAATCCTGTATTTGAATTTGCCCCGTTTATGAATCCCCAATGATCTACTCCAAAACTTAGTCGTCTTGGAACAAATTCTGTGAAGTATTCAAAGCTGTAAGCGGGAATAACAACCGAGTTATCACAGGATGATTCCTGCACCGTTTCTAACCTTAACCGGTTTCTATCCTTTGTGATTATCGGATTCGAATTATTACCTGGCACAAAATTCGAGGGAACATTGGTAGTATTATCCTGAAAATAACCATATGTGAAATTAAATGATTTGCAAACAGAAGCACCGTCTGAAATCGAAATAGACTGTAAGGCTTTAGCCTGTGTGTTTGCATCGTCAATAAATGAAATAGCATCTCCATTCAAATCCAACCTTCCTGTACTAGCTGCATTAAAATTAACCACTCCGTTAGGCCAGCTGATTTGTGCCAATCTTACGCCATTTGTTATGTTCTTATAAACTTTGTATTCATTGGTGCCAGTGCTACTTGCATCAACAGGAAAAGCAGAATAAGTATAGTAAGAATAATTCTCAGAGACATACGTCAAATTTATCGCAAACACTCCATCCGCTGATTCAATTCTGTTCAAATACCAACTAGAAACTACTTGCCCTTGATAGGTATTTACTCCGTCGAACGGAAATGTTTTTTCAACCGGATCTACATCAGTTGTGTTCGACGTTCTTCCAAAAAAATATTTGGTCCCGTCCGGTACAATTACAACAAAACTATCTATGCTTTTTCCGACACCTGGGGTATAGCCATATTTAATAACCAAATCTTGCTGAGGTACTGTTATAACCGAACCATCGTCATGAAAATAGAACTTACCAGATGTACCAGCAAAATTGAAGTAGAATATGTCAGGTTCACCGTCTTTACGTCCTGTAGCGAATTCAAGGTAATCCTGTCGTTGAGAAAAAGAAAAAGATGGCGAATAGCTGTAGGGAGGAGCACCTGGAACCCACAGATAATTGTTATAACCTTTATTGCTTAAATGGCCATAGTCTTGAGCAGTAGTACTGCTAATATTTCTTTCATCCGGAGCGCCCTGCACTGATCTCGTAATAACTCCTCCTGCATTTAATGACCAATTTGCTCCTACCCAACTTGAAGGCTCCATAACTTTTAAACCTCCGGCATAGTAACTCAAACCAATCGGCAAACCAATTGAACCATATCTCACTGTGTAAATTGGAATTGATACTTGAGGTAAGCCAGTGTGAGAATTTACTGGCACATCAGCATATTTACCCAAAGAAGCAGCCGTTGGTGACGCAATAGTTACTTCCTTATAAGGATTATTTTGCGCTCTTATTTGTAATGTAAATAATACTGTTACCGTTATAATAATTAGCTTAATTAGTGACTTCATATTCAACAGAATGAAATAAATTATTTGAACAGCGCGTTGTAAAAACTAAAAAATAAAAGAAGATTGAAATATGTTCGAGACTATGTCTGTGTAGACTGGGGAAAAGTGTGGGTATGGGACATAAATTGTCCTTGAAAAATAAGATCGCATAGCACTTAGAATTGGTTTAAAGGATAAAAATAAGCATCAATTAGGTTGTAACGTGCAAGCATATTTGAATATTTTTTTGAAATAAGTGTATCTACTTATAAATCATATATTTGCCAAACTATCAGAGCTGCCTTGCAGCTTTCGGCAAAATTGAATAATTAAACGATCAATTTGTATAAAAATACCGGGAAAACGGTCCATTTATTCATAATCCAAAACATCTACTACAACAGATGCAACCCCTCTGGGGTTGAATACACCTGACCTCGTTTGGTGGGTTTACCGATATGGCTACCGATATGTAACCCCTCCGGGGTAAATTACTTCTGACCCCGTTTCGTAGGACTACCGATTCGGCTACCAATATATAACCCCCTCCGCGGTAAAATACACCTGAACCCGTTTCGTGGGTTTACCGATATGGCTACCGAGATGCAACCCCTCCGGGGTTGAATACACCTGACCCCATTTCTTGGTTCTACCGATATGAAACCCCTCCGGGGTAAAATGCACTTAACCCCATTTTGTGGACGTACCAATATGACCACCGATTTGCAACTCATACAGGGTTGGATACACGCGCCTCTTCTCGTGGCTTTACCGATCTACCTACCGAAGTGTTACTCATGCGGGATTGAATATACTCGACGCTAATTCATGGCGCCACTCCAAAATTCAGCTATTTTACCTTACCGCAAAGTTTGGAAAAGCGCAAAGAATTCGCAAAGTTTTCCCTTTATCCCGTCCTTCCCTATGGAATTGAAAATTCTTCCTCTCCCTATTCTTCTCCCTCTCCCTATTCTTCTCCATCTCCCTCTTCTTCCCCCTATTCTTTTTCAAAATTCCTAACACTTGGTAGCTTTAAAAATTGCCGTTATTTTTGCGCCATGAAATTGAGTCAATTAGCTGAAACATTGATCGGCTCCGAAATTGTAAAATTGGGAGGCGAAATCCGCGAGAAAATCCGCAAAGGCGAAACCGTGTATAATTTTACCGTGGGCGATTTTGACCCCGCTATCTTCCCTATTCCACAAGAATTGGAAGAAGCCATCATTTCGGCCTATCGCCAACATTTCACCAACTACCCCGCCGCCGAAGGAAACCTCGATTTGCGTGAAAACCTGAAGAGTTTTATCAAAGACTGGCAAGGACTCGATTATACTACCGACGAAATACTCATTGCCTGCGGTGGCCGCCCCCTAATTTATGCTACTTACCGCGCCATCTGCGACGAAGGCGATAAAATTGTATACGCCGTTCCCTCCTGGAACAACAACCACTATACCCATTTCGTAGACGGCGAACATGTAGTAATTGAAGCGACTGCCGAAACAAACTTCATGCCCACCGCTGAACTCTTGAAACCCCATATCAGCTCCGCTACTTTGTTAGCACTTTGTTCTCCTCAAAACCCTACCGGTACTACGTTCACCAAAGAAGGACTGGAAGCCATTTGCGACATGGTATTGGAAGAAAACAAACGCAGAGGCGCCGGAGAGAAAAAACTCTATGTGATGTACGATCAAATGTATTGGCACCTCACGTATGGCGGTATCAAACACGTAGACCCCGTTAGTCTGCGACCCGAAATGAAAGACTACACCATCTACATCGATGCCATCAGTAAAGTATTCGCAGCAACCGGCGTTCGCGTAGGTTGGAGTACAGGGCCCGCTTTTATCATCAATAAAATGAAAGCCATTCTTACACACGTAGGTGCTTGGGCACCGATGGCTGAACAAAAAGCGGTGGCTGTTTACCTAAAAGACCGTGGCGCAATTGAAACGTACTTGAAACAATTCAAGCAAAAAGTTTCGGTTCGCTTGACTAAAATATACGAGGGCTTTCAACAACTTAAATCAAAAGGATACCCGGTTGATGCCATTGCTCCGGAAGCAGCCATCTATTTGACCATTAAAATTGATGCCGTAGGAAAGAAAAAAGCAGATGGCACTCTTTTGAACAATCAAGCCGATGTTACCGCCTACTTGTTGAATGAGGCAAAACTTGCGATTGTTCCGTTTTATGCATTTGGAAGCAGTAAAGACAATCCTTGGTACCGCCTCAGTGTAGGAACTTGCAAAGAAGAAGCCATTGCCGACGTTATTGCCCTATTGGAGAGCGCTATGGCGAAATTGAGTTAGTGGCTAGCCATTCGCCGCGCAAACGACGCACCGCTGGGATTCAAAAATCAACGTAACAGAAAAAATAAAAAGGGAGCCAATGGCTCCCTTTCTTTATCTCTTTACTTGAACAACCTTTTACAAGGCGTTTAGTTTTTGTTGACGATAAAAATGAATGGTTTCAAATTCGTCTCCTGCATTACGCGGACAACGGCGTTGTATTTGTTCAATCTTTTGTAACGGTTTAGGTCCATCACTTCGTGGGCATTCACCAAACGATCGATGGTTTCGAATGAGATCAACAATTGGTGGATTCGTTCCATTTCCATTTGAATGTACTCGGAACTAACCCCTTGTTCTTTTACCAATACAAGCATGTCTCTATTGGGAGCCTTCATTTGTTCATAAGATTTTTAATATCCAACAAATCCCCTGTTCAAACCGCAACCGCATTTTTTCGATGATCCACCCATCGCACGGTTACTGCTCGCGCAGGAAGTAACCACTAGTGATACAAACAAAACAAAAATAAATAAGTTGACTTTCTTCATAGAATGGAATTTTACTAATTTAAAACTATTTTACATTAAAAATCGTGTGTAGGTTGGCTAATAAATGTGAAAATAACAGTTCTTTTAACAAACCTACCGTCGTTTTTGCTATGTTAGATTGGGGTCTGGGGCATGTTTCACGGTCCATTCCCATCATTGAGTACTTCCAGCAACAACAGTGGCATATCGTAATTGCCTGTGATTCAAATCAATACAAATTACTCGTTTCCCAGTTTCCCAATGCCGAATTTCAAACCCTCCCCGGCTACCAAATTTCCTTCGGAAAAACCCGGGTAAAAACCCTGTTGAAAATAATCCGGCAATCCATAAAAATATTGACAAAAATCAAATTTGAAAATAAGTGGATTACCTTGTTTTTGGCTGAGAGAAAAGCCCAATTGATTGTCTCAGATAATCGCTATGGCTTTTACCACCCCAGCGTTCCAAGCGTGTTTATCACCCACCAACTGAAGATTAAATCGAGTTTGGGTGCGCTGGTAGACCGTTTCTTAGCCTTCCTCAACAAAAAACACCTCCAACACTTTGATCAAATTTGGGTTCCCGATCTTGAAGACCAAAGGCTCTCTTTAGGAGGTACTTTGTCGCAGACTTCGAAGTCACATTCGCTTCCCGTTCACTACATCGGACCAATTTCCAGATTGATACCAGAGAACAATCTTGAGAAGAAAAGAAAATACCTCGCCATTCTATCCGGACCCGAACCTCAACGAAGCATTTTAGAACAGTCGCTTACCAATGGCTTCAAAAAGAACAAGCAAGCCCTCACTATAGTGTGCGGCACAGTAACAAACCCACAAAGCAGTCAAGACGATTGTATTGAACGAATTGGTTATGCCGACGCCAATCAATTAAACAAATTGATCGCGAGCTCAGAATACATCATCAGCCGATCCGGATACAGTTCTTTAATGGACTATGCATTACTCGGATGCAAAGCCATTCTTATTCCCACACCTGGTCAGGCAGAACAAGAATACCTCGCGAAACGCTTTGCTGATAAGGGCTGGGCTGCATGCCTAAATCAAGGAGAAGCCTCTTTTGAATCGATTGAGCAACTTGTTCAATCAACAGTATTCCAACCGTTTCATTCTTCTCAACAATTCAATAAAGAACAACTTCATCAACAGATCAAATCAAACCTAATGTGTTTGATGAAAGTGGAGGCAGATGCTGTCAATTGATTTTACTGCGCTATTTTTGCAAAAACAATTTCCATTGAAGAATAGCAAGGCACATGCTGCAGTATTGGCCGCCAATTTAATTTTTGGAATCAACTTTTCGGTGGTTCAATACATCACTAAAAAAATGGTCGGGCCTTTTGGTTTGAATGTGATTCGAGTAGGCGTTAGCAGCATTCTCTTGTGGATCTTACTCTTCTTCTCCAGTACCAAGGCAGGAATCAAAAAAGAACATATTGGTCGATTCATCTTATGTGCCTTCACCGGCATTTTTGTGAATCAAATGCTGTTCATCAAAGGATTATCGATGACACTCAGCATTCACGCTTCCCTCCTCATTCTTGTTACCCCCATCTTCATTACCATGGTAGCAGCTTGGCTTGGAACAGAACCCGCTACCTTCACCAAAGTTGCAGGATTGGTGATTGGCATCAGCGGTGCTGTTTTGCTGGCCTTGCAGAAAGAACACAGTGGTAACGCTTCTGATATTTTATGGGGTGATATTTTCGTAATCATCAACGGCATTTCATACGCCTTCTATTTTGTGCTAGTAAAGCCTCTAATGAAAGCGTACAATCCGGTTCACGTGATTCGATGGGTATTTACCTTCGGACTGCTGTTTACACTTCCCTTCGGTTGGAATCAGTTTGCAGCCATCCCTTGGTCGGAATTTCAAGTGGCCGATATTGCCGCCGTAAGCTTCATCGTACTGGGTGCTACCTTCTGCACCTACCTATTCAATCTTTATGGCATTCATCATTTGGGTGCAGGCATTACCGGAACCTATATCTACACGCAGCCGATTTTCGCAGCCATCATAGCGGTGATCTTCTTAGGTGAACGCTTCACACCATTCAAGGTGCTGGCAGCCTTATTAATTGTTGCAGGGGTATTGTTGGTGAATAGGAAATCAACCGCTCCTTTGGATACCTAAACCAATTTGGGATAGTCAAAAAACCAATCGGTTACCGGAGCATTCAAAAAATCTTTCCAATGTTCAGTATCAATGTGCACACTGAACACACCGCAAGTGGGAATATCGTCTATTCTAACATTGATCTTGGAACTTATCAAATAAGCGAATGCCGTAATTCCGGGATTGTGAGAGAAGAGCATCAAGGTATTGACATCGTCGGAGCAAGACGCCACCAACTTCATGAAATAGGTATATTCTGCCAAATACAACTCATCGTCCAATTGAAAGGCGCTATCGGGAACTTGTAGTATTTCTTTGAAAATGGTGGCCGTTGTTTTGGCTCTCACCGCGGTACTGGTAATGATTAAATCGGGCATGATGGCGCGCTTCTTTACTCTGGCAGCCATTTCAGGGGCATCCCGCAAACCGCGCTCGTTGAGTGTTCTGTTAAAATCGGTAACGTCTCCCAGTTCCCAACTGCTCTTTGCATGTCGTACCAATACCAATTGTTTCATAGCTCAAAAGAAATAAAAAAGGGGAAGAAATTCCCCTTAACATTCAAAAAAGTTTTTACCAAGGAATCAGACAGTTTACCAATGCCGTTTTCATCATAGGTCAGCATCGCAACGGCAACTATCTAAAGCAAATTTTTTGCCAAGTTTAACGCCTTAGTATCCACGAACATTCTTTCCTTCCATATAATTGATGAAAGCCTTGTTCACTACCTTATTACCTCCCGGAGTAGGATAGTTTCCGGTGAAATACCAGTCGCCGGTATTGGTAGGACAAGCTTCGTGTAAGCTCTCAATGGTTTGGAAAATCACTTGAACCGGGAACGGTGTTCCTTTTGGAGTGATCAATTCAGCCACTTTGCGGGAAATAGCTTCCGGAGTGAAAGGCGCATATACTTGTTGCACCACATTTTCAGTGTGCAAGTTACCTGTACGTTGCAATTCCTTTACTCGAGTATAAATGTCTTGTAATTGGTGTTCTTTGCCCGATTCTTTCCAAAGTTCAATAGCAGCGCGGAAGGCAATGAAATCACCCAGCTTGCTCATATCAATACCGTAACAATCGGGGTATCTGATCTGTGGTGCAGAAGATACGATGATGATTTTCTTTGGTTGAAGTCGACCCAACATGCGAACGATGCTTTCCTTAAGGGTTGTACCACGCACAATGGAATCGTCGATCACCACCAAAGTGTCTTTTCCTTTCTCAACAGTACCGTAGGTAATGTCGTATACGTGTTGCACCATTTCGTTTCTGCTCGCATCTTCCGTAATGAAGGTGCGCATTTTAACGTCTTTGATGGCAATTTTCTCTACACGCACGCGACGGGTAAGCATTTCACTCAGTTTCTCTTCGTCGAAATCTTTGCCCCAAGACAAGATCCGCTGAATTTTTACATTCGTGAGATAGTCTTCCAGTCCTTTTTGGAGACCGTAGAAGGCTACTTCAGCCGTATTCGGAATAAAGGAGATGATGGTATTTTTCAGATCATGGTTAACGGCAGCAAGTACTTGCTCGCTTAGGTTGTAACCCAATCGGCTTCTTTCTCTGTATATTTTCTCATCGCTACCGCGGGAGAAGTAAATGCGTTCGAAGCTACAAGCCTTGCGTTCTTTGGCAGGCACCACTTCATCGATCACATAATCGCCGCTTGCTTTCACCACAATTCCTTTGCCCGGCAATAATTCATGAACTTCGTTTTCGCCCACATTGAACACGGTGCGAATAGCAGCGCGCTCAGAGGCAGCCACAATTACGTCGTCGCTGATATAATAATAGGCTGGTCTAATGCCATGGGCATCGCGGAAAACAAAGCTATCGCCGTTCCCGATCAAGCCACCAACGGTAAATCCGCCGTCGAACAAAGGCACAGCCTTTCTCAGCACATCCAATACGTCTAGATCTTCCGGTGAACCTTCGTCTTCTTTTACTAAGAAATGATGAATCACTTCCATCATAGCGGCCAAGTCACTTTGTTTTTGGAATTCACCCGGATCGATGTTTACCAGTGCGAACAATTCTTCGGTGTTGACAAGGTTGAAATTCCCTGCCAATGCGAGGTTTTGAGCCGGAACCGTATGTCTTTTTATGAAAGGATGGCAAAATTCTACGTTGTTTTTACCCTGGGTGCCGTAGCGAAGGTGGCCCATCAGCAATTCTCCGAGGAAGGAGATATGGCCTTTCATGAGACCCGGGTGGCGGGTAATATCGCTTTGAAAACGTTCGAGTTCTTTTACTTCGTTGTTGATTTTGGTGAAAATGTCAACAATGGGTTGGTTGGCATTGCTTCTGATACGCTGCATGAAGGGGTACCCGGGCTCCACATTCAACTTTACGGCTGCTACCCCTGCCCCATCCTGACCACGATTGTGCTGCTTTTCCATGAGGAGGTAGAGCTTGTTGAGCCCCCACAGTACGGTACCATATTGTTGTTGATAATACGAAAACGGCTTACGTAATCTAATGAATGCCAGCCCGCATTCATGTTTTATTGCATCGCTCATGAAGTGAATTACGATTGTAAATCAAAGCGCAAAGTTAAGCCGATTTATGAAACTACCGAAAGGAAGATGTTAAAAGAAAAAAGCCCCTCAGTCTTCATAGGCATGGGGGGCGATTTCTTCATAGGAATGTAAAATGAAGTGTGTGACCGAGGTTTAACTACAGGATGTTGATTTTCTTGGATTTATTCAATGGAATTGGATTAATCACTAAACTCTAACCAGTGGACATTGGACTTTGACCCTTTAAAGGATATTGGATTCGTATCGGTATACAAGAAAGAAATAAAAAAAGGGCGTTGCAAGTATTGCAAGCCCTATTCAAGCACTTTACAGACAAAACCTATAACGATTTACGGGTTTATCTTTAGGCCGGATGTACCCTCTAAAATTTTGTTGGATCTTTTTAGATATAAGTTGCCGTACTGTTAATGAAGTTAACCAGAGAGGCAGAGTTTTTCAATTTCAACTTTTTTAGAATGTTGTGGCGGTGAACTTCTACGGTTTTCAAAGAAATGTTCAAATGCGTCGCAATTTCTTTTGAAGAGAATCCTTCTTTAATTTGGTTGATGATTTGAATTTCTCTTTCTGTTAAGGCATTTACATTTGGAGTGTCTTTGTTTTCTTCCAATACCAATTCGGAGATATTGTTTTTGATTTCGTCGCAAATGTATTTGTTGCCGCTTTGTACTTCCAAGATGGCTTTGATCATTTCTTCTTTAGAAGAGTTCTTGGTTACATACCCGCGAGCACCAATTTGCAACATCTTTTTAGCGTAGGCTGGTTGGGAGTGCATTGATACACCAATTACACGCGAAGCCGGTGATACTTTGCGGATTTTTTCGGTGGCTTCAAAGCCTGAAATAGGTGTCATGTTGATGTCCATCAAAATGATTTGTGGACGTTTGATACGAGCCAGTTCTACGGCTTGTTCCGAATCACCACATTCGGCAATTACTTCGAAGCGGGGGTCGTTGTTTAAAATAAAACTCCAGGTTTCTCTGATCAGCTTGTGATCGTCGGCAATTAGAATACTTACTTTCTGCATAACTTAAAATTTTAAAGGTTTAGAATTGGTACATCTATTTTTAATGTGCAGCCCTGCGTGGGTGCTGAAATAATGTGCATTTTACCGTTGAAGAGTTCCGCCCTGCTCGCAATATTCGATAAGCCCACTCCTTTCTTCGACTTCAATTTTTCCGGATCAAAACCCTGTCCATCGTCAATAATTTGTAGACTGATATTGCCGGCCTCTACTCCCAATTTTATATACAAGTGCTTTGCATTTGCATGCTTAATTACATTGTTGATTTGTTCTTGTGTAATGCGGAACAACATCAACTTTTGTTGTTCAGAAATCAGGTTGTCGATATCTGCATCAAACGCAAATTCTACCTCAAATTTTCTTGCAAGCTTGATGCTTTCTACTAAGTCTTGAATCGATTCTACTAACCCTAAATCACCGATACTAGCAGGAACCAAGGACCTTGAAATGGTTCTGATTTCATTAATAGCGTTTGAAATATTCGACACGCTCATGTCGATATAAGTATTCTTTTCCTGCTCCTCATTTTTCGCTACTTCTAGATACAATTTTGCAGTAGAAAGAATTTGATTCACGTTATCGTGCAGTTCTTTTCCAATTAGCGAACGTTCTTTCTCTTGTGCATCCACTACTGCTTGAGCTACCAGTTTCTGACGGTTCAATTCTTGCTTTAACAATTTCTTCTCCAATTCGCGCTTCTCTGTAATATCTTGCATAGAGCCCACCATCCTGCTCACTTTTCCTTGCTGATTGTAAATCAAGAAACCTCTATCACTTACCAAAACATACTTACCATCGGCTCTTTTAAAGCGGTATTCTTCCTGCCACACTTGTTGGCTACTGGAAGCAATGAATTTATTCAAGCCTTCCACAACTCTTGCACGATCTTGCGGATGGATGTATTGCTCATATACCTGATTGGTATCAGTAAAGTATCCGGCCTTATAACCAAACAGCGTATGGAATCCTTCGCCCCAATAGATTGTTTTTCCGATCAAATCAGAGTCCCAAATAGCATCATTGGTAGCCATAGTGGCCAGCAGGTAACGTTCGTTGCTTATTTTGATACGTTCTTCAAACTGTTTGCTTTCGATGATCACGCGAAGAATGTTGACCATTCTCTCAATAATGGGCATTTCTTCTACCGAAGGATAGGTTACTTGTTCATGATATAAGGCAAAAGAAGCTATGGCCTGATTCTGTGCACTAATAATTGGGTAAGACCAACAAGCCCTTAATCCGAATTGAAGAGCAATATCTTTGTACTTTTCCCAGTATTCGTGTGTTGTAATGTCGCTTACTATTACATTTTCTTTACGATATAAAGCTGCCCCACAAGATCCTTCACGAGGACCTATTTTAAGTCCTTCGATTGCTTTACAATAAGCTTCCGGAATGCTAGGTGCTGAAATTGTATACAAGGTTTGACTATCATCTTCCAATCCTAATACGGAACAATGAATACCCGGCATCACTCTTTCTAAACCGATCAATAAATAGTCAACGGTAACTTTCAAAGAAGCATGGGGTCGGGCATTTAATTCCAACACTTGCTTTTCAAGCGCTAATAAAAATTCTTGACGTTTTCTTGAGCTAATGTCTCGGAAGTAAATAAACAATCCTTGAGTAGAGGGATAGGCTGTAATTTCAAACCAAATACCGAAAGGCGCATTGAAGCTTTCTTGAACCAAGGTTTTACGTTGTTTCAATGCTTGATCAAACATGTTCAAGGTGGCCAAATCTAGTCCGGGGAAAATGGCTTTCACCGGTTTGCCAATGGCATCAACGGTTCTTACGCCCGTGTATTTTTCAAACTCTTTATTCCACAAGAATACCGTCATCTGATTATCTACCGCAATGAACCCATCGGTGATACTATTCAGGATATCATTGATGCGCTCAGAATATTCTCTCAGTTGCTTTTCATTTCGCTGGAGTTCAATTTCAGCTGTCTTTCTTTCCGTAATATCTACAAAGGAGGCCACTACTGCATCCGGCTTCACTCTTTGTTCTGAATAATAAATAGGCTCCGTATTTACCGTAATCCAATTCAAACTTCCGTCGGGTTTGCGAATACCCATAATTACTCCCTGAACTGATTTTCCGGTTTGAAGTGTGATATTGAATGGATGTTGCTCCATTGGGAAGGGGCTTCCATCTTCATGAATGGGTTGGAAATCGGGACCGATATTTCGTTTTGATTTCAGATCTGCCTCATTAAATCCTGTGATCTCGCAAGCACTTGCATTCACGGCAATCACATCTCCATTTGCATCGTTTAAAATGATGCCTTCTCCTAATGCATTCACCACTGTACGATAACGTTCTTCGCTAATTCGAAGAGCTTCTTCCGATTTACGTCTTTCAGTAATATCTCGATTATTAGCAACATAGCCGATATGTTTTCCTTTCTCATCTGTTAAGAAAGTAACCGAACTATGCAAATAAACTTTTTTACCGTCAGCTCTAGTAAAGAACACTTCGCCACTCCAATAGCCATACTTAGTCATGTGGTTGATGGAGTCTTCAAACGTATCACCAATAAAAGTATAGACTACTTTTTCGCCCAGATACTTCCCAAGAATTTGATCAGCTGGTATGCCATAGATCATTTCAGCGCCCCTGTTCCAAGAGGTGACCATGAACTTTAGATCAACAGAGATGATCGCTTCAGATACTTCTTGAATAACACGTGCCTGATACCTGATCTTTTCTTCGTTTATTTTTCTATCATTGATATCGATCAGAGATCCCATGAAGCCATGAAAAGTGCCATCCGATAAGGTCCTTGGAATGGATTCGTCTAGTACCCATCTGTATTCTCCGTCTTTGTTTCGAAGTCGATACTCCAGTGTTACCGGTTCGCGCTTTTTAAAATGCTCGCTGTAAGGAAGTAGGGCAATATTCTTATCATCCGGATGTACCAACGATTCCCAACGCTTTGTTCGAAGTTCTTCTAAGGTATACCCCGTAAATACAGAAAAAGGCTGATTAATGTAAACTATTTCATCATCTACATCACTTACCCACAACATTACCGGAGCATTATCGGCCATCAAGCGGAAACGAGACTCTCCTTCACTGATTTGTTGGATTGACATGCGGCGTGTTATTGCCGATGACATTGTGGAAGCAAAGGCTTTTAGAAAGTCTTTCTCCACCGTATTCCAAGATCGAATGTTAGTGCAGGAATCAACTACTACCACACCCCAAAAACTCTGATCACTAAATATAGGCGCAACAATTCCAGACATTACATGTTGCACTTGCATCAACTTGTTCCAGCCTTCGCTATTCGCTTTGCCTTTTTCAAAATCATAGCCTACATTTTCTTTGAAAGCCAACTTAAGATTGCCATAACTGGCATAATCAAGCGTAGACATGATGGAGGCATTGCCAATTGGCGAAACCGCATCATTGAACCAAGTTGAGTAGATGTTTGCGTGATCTCCTTCATGTTTGAAAATATATACCCGATCGGCTGAGATCACAGTACCTAAATGATTCAATACAGAAGGAAGAATGATTTCAAAATTTTCTTCTTTTAAAAACTGATTGGCTGTATCGGAAAGGAACGAGAGTAATTTGTCTTTGTATAACAATTCATCTTGCGCTTTCGCTAATTCAGAGATATCGCTTGCGATAGCGATAATTGAATGTACAAATCCGGTTTCATCTATTTCAGGAGAAACATTGATCAACAGATTATAGTAACTACCGGGGCGAGAGGCTGAAGGAATGGTAAACGTGAACGATTCGGCTTTTGCTGTTTCAAAAACAGGTTGCCCTTTTGAGCGAAGTACTTTCCACAATTCATCGCGTAAACCAAGCTCTTTGGGATCTCTGCCTATGAATTGATCGGGTTGTACATTAAATGTGTGCTTCACTGCACTATTTACATAGGTGAATTGGAATTTTCTGTTCAACCGATGAATAAGCACCGGTACGCTTTCTGCAAGAGCTCGGTATTGCAATTCACGATTGGTCAATTCTTTCTCGGCAATTTTGAGTTTGGTGATGTCTTTCTGCGTACCCCAAACACGCACCAGTCGATCGTTCTGGACGATACCCACCAAGCTGTTCATCATGTAAATTGGGTTGCCAAAGCGATCTATTTCATGGCTCTCAACATTTTCCAATCGAAAACCATTCCGTATAAAAGATCTTAAATATTCAATATTAAATGGATCTGATTTTGGCAGTATTGCGTCTAAGCGCACTCCATTCATCTCTTCTGCTTTCTCATACCCGTACATTTTAGCAAATGCATCGTTGCATTCAATTACCGTTGCATGCTCGAATATGAAATCGATCAGTCCGTCTTCGTTAAATTGGGAGAGCGGGTATGGAACCCCTTCAATACGCCAAATACCTTCCGAGCTGTGTTTGATAAACGCACGATACCTTTCTTCACTATCTTTCAACGCTTTCTCGGCCAAGCGTTGTTCTGTTACATCGGTTTGTATTCCCCAGATGCGTGTCAAAAACCCATCCTCAACTATTCCTATTAAATTATTAAGGAAATACTTTTTAATACCATCCTTTGTAGTTTGAACTGAGGGGCCTTTAAACATTCGATAGCCATTGCGAACGAACATCAAAGATGCTATTTGAGTGAACTCGTGGTCAATGGGTACAAAATCATTCATTTTAGCACCGTATAAGTCTGCAGCAACAGTAAAGCCGAGAATGGTAGCCATTTGATCGTTACATTCGGCCAAGTAGCCGCGCTCAAACATCAACTTAACTTGCTCTTCTGCGGGTAAACTTGTATCAATAGGTTCAGTGAAGTCGCCACGCCAAATAGCCTCCGTTGATTGTTTGATAAACAAGCGATAACGTTCCTCACTTTCTTTTAATGCCAGTTGAGCATGACGTTGTTCGGTAATATCGCGAAGGGTACCCCAAATTCGAACCAGCTTTCCATCTTCAATGATGCCAATACGGTTATTGAGTAAGTATTTTTTATTTCCGAAGCGATCTGTTTCTACCGTTGCCGTATCGGAAAGCTTATATCTACTTTTAATAAATTCGATGTACGACTCTTTATTAATCTCTTCAATTGAAGAAATGAAATCTTGAATTTTCTTGCCTTGCAATTGAAGTGCATCGGCATAAGAATACACTTTTGCGTAGGCGTCATTACTCTCCGCTATATATGCCTTCTCCCATATCTGTTGAACTTGTTCTTCAGGAGTTAACTCAATGTCAATTCCACCGGGTATTTCAATTCGCCAAATTGCTTCGGTTGTATTTTTAAGAAAGGTTGTGTAGCGCTGTTCGGATGCTTTTAATTGTTGTAGTGCTTCGTAATTGGCAGTTATGTCTTTTGCTAAAGCCACTCCATAAGCGGGTCTTCCATCTTTATCAAAAATATAGTTAGCAGAAGTTGATAGCCATCGAATGCTGCCATCTTTTGATACCGCTCTGCAGAGAATATTGTGTGCCGGCTTATGGGACACAACAATTTCTTTCAATGCATCAACAGCTATTTGAAGGTCTGCCGGATAAACATAACTAAGGAAGTTGGTACCGATCATTTCAGAAACAACATATCCATATGTTCTTGACACTTCCGGTGAAACATATATAAGTGTACCCTCATTATCGAACTTAAAAACGATTTCAGAAACGTTCGCAAGAATTTGATCGAGTTCTTGTTTGGCAATAAAGAGTTCTTCTATTTTTTCAGCTTCTACTAAATCGCTACTTACTTGATTTACAGCAAAAGGCTCGAATTGATCGATGATGGCCCATTCCCATAGATCCTCCGTTTCATTGAACAACACAGAGAAAACACAAGTGATGTTTTTGATAGTACAAGTGAAGGTATTCTGCTGTGCCGGATCGAAGTTTTGTACTTGTATGTGGCAAGACTCTTGGCTATTAAGCTCTAGAAATGAGAGGAGTGGGGTTCCCTTTGGTAATATTCCAATACGATCTGCTAAGCAGTTTGCATCTGTAAGCAGATGAAATTGCTTATCTGTTTTGAACATCTTTACGGAACGTTCAGTGGCAATATTGGATTTACTTAGCTGGTTATGCATATAGGGTTTCCCTAGTTATACATTAAAGTACTTACTCCGAAAACCCATCTCTAAGGGTTTTTACTGGTAAATACTTATGTAATCTAAAGAAATAGCCCTTTAATGGCTGGAAAAAGCCTAAGAAATTTATAAAATTAAGGGGTAACCCTTAATTAGTAGACGTAGACACGTATTTCCACCAATTGCTGAGGTTTCCACAACCTTTGAATTCATCATCAATCATGATGTAGTAGTTGGGGATTTTGGTGGCAAACCACTTCTCTAAAACCTCCTGCTTTTTGAATTCCAACGCACGCTCGGCAATGCGGTTAAAATCGTCTTTGAAGTTTTCGCGGTGAGGTTCTGATCGAGATTTGAGATAAACAATACGAATGGCTTTCTTTTGACGCTCGTCGTTGAATACAACAGGCTTTGAGTATTCGCCTACTTTCATTTTACCCAACATTAATACGAGGTCTTTATCAAGTTGATCGATGGTAACATAGGTGCTACCATTGTAGCTTTGCTTCATCCCTGCGAGATACTTGGCATTTTCATCTTCGCTGTACTTGCTAACAGCTTCTCCAAAACTAATAGTGCCTGCAATCAGCTTCGCTCTCACAGAATCTAATTTCATGATTCCTTCGTTTACTTCCGTTTCAGTGATTTTTGGAATGCGAAGAATATGGCGAACCGTTGCATCATCACCTTGACGAGCAACCATCTGAATGATATGATATCCAAACTTTGATTTGAACACCGGAGAAATTTGACCGGGTTTCAAACGGAATGCTTGACGCACAAAGGTTGGATCGAAATTCTTTTCGTTTCTATTGATAGAATATTGACCGCCATTGTTTTTACTTCCCGGATCGTCTGTATATAGAGTAGCAAGTGTTTCAAAACGAGCCTTTCCCGATTCTACTTGGCGTTTGTAGTCGGCTAATTCATCTTGTGCCAATACTTCAAAATCGCGACTGGCTTTAGGATAAATGAGCACCTCTCCTACTTCAACTTCACTTTCGTAAAAAGGTAAACTGTCTTTTGGAATTTTCTCCCAATACTCTTTTACTTCTTGTGGAGTGATGCGAACATTTTCAACTACCTTCTTTTTCATTTTGTTCGCCAACTCGTTATCGTAAATAGGTCTACGGAAATCTTCTTTTAATTGGTAAATGGTTTTACCGGCAATCTCTTCTACTGCTTCAACGGAACCGAGGTCTTGAACAAACTTACGAACGCGGTTTTCAATGATAGCGTCTACTTCTTCATCCGAAATGGTAATGGAATCTTTCTCTGCTTGCAAGGTAAGCGCCTTCATGATCAACATCTGATCGAGGAGATAGCATGGAGCACCTTCCGGAACGGGTTCGTTGCGACGTTGACGGTCGGAGATCTCGTTATAGATATCTGAACGAAGGATAATTTTGTCTCCAACAATGCCAACAATTTTATCGGCAATGATGGGACGTTGTGCCATGGCGGTTACTGAAACAAAAGCGGCCAGAACGAGTAGAGTTAATTGACGCATAATCAAAAATGATATTCTCAAAAATAGCTTTTCAAGAGGGTTTTGAGGAACAAAGCGTTCTTATTTAACAAGGTTTTTAACAAGAGATCCCAAAGGGGTTGCCTCCGGGATCTCTTTATTGGGTGTAGCTCAGTAATTAGAGCGTACGTTTTACTTCTTCAATTTCAAAGGCTTCTACGATATCGCCCACTCTGATGTCATTGAAATTCTTGATGGTTAAGCCGCATTCCATATTGGAAGCCACGTCTTTAACATCGTCCTTAAAGCGTTTGAGAGAGGCCAATTCCGCCGACTGTCCTTCGCCTTTGGGGAATTCCACGATACCATCGCGGATGATACGAATCTTCGAGTTTCTGCTGATCTTTCCTTCGAGAACATAACAACCGGCAACCGTGGCTTTGTCGAACTTGAATACGTTGCGCACTTCCACATTGGCTGTAATTTTTTCTTGAATGGTAGGCTCCAACATCCCTTCCATCGCACTCTTGATTTCTTCGATGGCATTATAGATAATCGAGTACAGCTTGATTTCCACGCCTTCGTTTTCGGCCAAGCGAGCAGCTTGAGCTGAAGGACGGCAGTTGAAACCTAACAAGATGGCATCCGAAGCAGTGGCCAATAATACATCACTTTCAGTGATGGCACCCACCGCCTTGTGAACCACGCTCACTACAATTTCTTCCGTAGAAAGTTTCTGCAATGAATCGCTCAACGCTTCTACCGAACCATCCACGTCCCCTTTGATGATCAAGTTCAACTGCTTGAAGTTTCCAAGCGCCAAACGACGACCAATTTCATCGAGGGTAATATGTTTCTTAGTTCTGATACCTTGTTCACGTAATATCTGTGCTCTGCGGTTCGCTACTTCTTTTGCTTCACTTTCATCTTCGTACACTTTGAACTTCTCACCTGCTTGTGGTGCACCATTCAAACCGAGAATCAAAACCGGTGTAGAAGGAGGAGCCGTGTCTTTACGTTTGTTACGCTCATTGAACATCGCTTTCACACGACCATAATACTGGCCGGATACCACGATATCACCTTGTTGCAAGGTTCCGTTTTGAACCAATACTGTTGCTACATAGCCTCTACCTTTATCAAGCGTAGCTTCGATAATGGTACCGGATGCTTCTTTATCAGGATTGGCTTTCAAATCAAGCAATTCAGCTTCTAAAAGAATTTTTTCGAGCAATAGATCTACATTCAATCCTTTTTTAGCACTGAGCTCCTGACTTTGATATTTACCACCCCATTCTTCTACTAACAAGTTCATTTGAGAAAGTTGTTCGTAGATCTTTTGAGGATTGGCTCCGTCTTTATCGATTTTATTGATTGCAAAAATCATTGGAACACCCGCCGCCTGTGCGTGGCTGATAGCCTCCTTAGTTTGAGGCATCACTGCATCGTCGGCAGCTACTACAATTACTGCAATGTCGGTTACTTTAGCACCACGAGCACGCATCGCCGTAAACGCTTCGTGACCCGGCGTATCTAAGAAAGCAATTTGCTTACCATTTGGTAGTGTTACTTCATAGGCACCGATGTGCTGGGTGATACCACCGGCCTCACCTGCTACTACGTTTGCACTACGGATATAGTCGAGCAAAGAGGTTTTACCATGGTCAACGTGACCCATGATGGTAACAATTGGAGCGCGGTGTGAAAGATCTTCTTCTGCATCTTCTTCCTCTTCTTCTTCCATTTCCATTTGCTTTTCCATATCGATGAACTCTACGGTAAAGCCAAATTCGTTTGCCACCAATTCAATTACTTCGGCATCGAGACGTTGGTTGATACTCACCATCAGTCCGAGGCCCATACACTTACTGATTACATCAGCGAAACTTACATCCATCAGATTAGCCAATTCGCTCACACTAATGAACTCAGTTACCTGAAGCTTCATATCCATTCCTTCTTCACCTCCGCCTTGTTCGGCTAGGCCTTGACGTTTTTCACGACGGTATTTCGCTTTCAAGCTCTTACCTCTACCGCCGGTACCGGCCAGTTTGGCTTGAGTTTCACGAATCTTATTTTGAATTTCTTTTTCGTCGATTTCTTTGGCCTCTCTTGGAGTGCGATCACGGTTTCCACCACGATTGTTTTGGTTGTTGCCGCCACGTCTGTCGTTATGGCGTCCACCACCTTGTTGATGACCTCCACCTTGGCCCGGTTGTCCGCCTCTGTTTTGCTGATCGCCGCGCTTGAATACTTGCGGGCCTTGCTGACCAGGGGGACGTCCTTGAGTTTGTTGTTGAGGTTGACCAGTGTTGTCGCGTTTTTCGATGGGAATACGCTTGCGCTTTCTCTTCTCATCGCCCGGTTTTGGACGGGTATCGCTATCAACAGGCAATTCAATTTTGCCGAGGATCTTAGGACCTTCTAATTTTTCTGCGCGAATGTTTTCGATCACAGGAGGTTGATCACTTTCGGGATCTTCAGAAGCTACCGGTTCTTCGGCGGGAATTTCCGCTTTAGGCTCTTCTACTTCTGCTACAGGAGGAGGAGTTGGTTGAACCGGCGCAGGAGCTGGTTCCGCTTCTTCTTCTTTCTTCTTCGCGGTTTTCTTTGGACGGGTAGAAGAATCGATGGCCGATAAGTCGATTTTATCGAAAACTTTTGGACCTTCAATTTCAGGAGCTTCCACTTTTACAACAGGAGCTTCTTCTACTTTCTTCTCTTCAATCTCCACTTTTGGCTCCACTACAGGAGTTACAGGAGCCGCCACAGGTGCTTCTTCTGCTTTTGGAGTTGATTCCTTTTTAGTTTGTGCTGCCGCCTCTTCGTCTTTCTTCTTCTTAGCCTCAATGCTTCCTTTTGGAAGATCGATCTGGTCGCTTTTCAGCTTCGCCACTTTATCACTTTGAAACTCCTGCTGTAAGCTACGGTACATTTCTTCAGTGATTTTGGAAGTGGGTTTCAGATCGTCTCTGTTAAAACCTTTGGCAGCAAGAAATTCAATGATGGTGTCTTGTCCAACATTGAACTCCTTGGCAGCAGCCAACAATCTAGGTAATTTAAGTTCTGACATTCAGTTATTTTAATGTTTCTAAAGCAACACTACCGACAGATGGCAGTATGCTTATTCTTTTTCAAATTCTTCTTTTAAGATTCTTCTAACGTCGGTGATGGTTTCTTTTTCAAGATCAGTTCTGCGTTCGAGTTCTTCAGCGGTCAATTCCAATACGCTTCTAGCCGTATCGCAACCTACACGCTTCAATTCGTCGATGATCCATGTTTCAATTTCATCGCTGAATTCATCGAGGTCGATGTCGAATTCATGATCTTCACCTTCGTTATCGCGGAATACATCGATGCTAAGACCGGTTAATTCCTGTGCCAATTTGATGTTTACCCCTTTCTTACCGATGGCTAAAGAAACCTGGTCGGGTTTGAGGTATACATTGGCGTGTTTGTTTTCTGTATCGAGATCAATAGTTGTAATACGAGCAGGCGTGAGTGAACGTTGAATCAACAATTGAGTATTGCTGGTCCAGTTGATCACGTCGATGTTTTCGTTTTTCAATTCACGAACGATACCATGGATACGGCTACCTTTCATACCTACGCAAGCGCCCACCGGATCGATACGATCGTCGTAACTTTCAACAGCTACTTTTGCACGCTCACCCGGTTCACGAACGATCTTTTTGATCACGATCAATCCGTCAAAAATTTCAGGCACTTCAATCTCCAATAATTTCGCGAGGAACAAAGGAGAAGTACGAGAAAGAATGATCACAGGTGCGTTGTTTTTCAATTCAACTTTCTTCACAACGGCACGTGTGTTTTCACCTTTCTTGAAATAATCTTGCGGAATTTGTTCCGATTTAGGAAGGATCAATTCGTTTCCTTCTTCGTCGATCAACAAAATTTCCTTTTTCCAAACTTGATATACTTCTGCGGTGATGATATCGCCCACGCGATCACCGTATTTTTTAACCAATACATTCTTTTTCAAATCGCTGATACGGCTTGCCAAGGTTTGTTTAGCGGCAAGGATTGCACGGCGACCGAAATCGAGGATGTTTACTTCTTCATACAATTCTTCCCCTACTTCGAAGTCAGGTTCAATTTTCACTGCTTCGCTGTAGGCAACTTCAGCCAAAGGATCATTTACGGCTCCGTCTTCCACAATTAGGCGACGGCGGATGATTTCAAGGTCACCTTTCTCTGCGTTCACAATTACGTCGAAGTTGTCATCGGCACCATATTTCTTACGCAATAGGGTTTTGAATACATCTTCTACTACTTTCATCATCGTAGGGCGATCAATGTTTTCCGCCTCTTTAAAATCGTGGAAAGCTTCTATCAGATTAATACTTGCCATAATCTTTTGTTTTTACATCCGGTAAACCGGTATTTTAAAATACTACCTGAAGTTTGGTTGATTTTATGTTATCGAATAAGAATTCGTGCGCTAGCACTTCTTTCTTTTTGTTTTTCCCTTTTACTTCTTCAACAGTGATTCCTTCTTCTGTGGCAGCTAACAGCTTGCCTTCTACTTTCACGCCATCTTTTAGAATCACTTCTACCGGGCGACCAACATTCTTTACGTATTGACGATGAAGTTTAAGGGGTTCATCTAAACCGGGAGATGAAACTTCCAATGAAAAGTCATCATTGGGGAAGAGTTTCATTTCTTCCAATTGTTTGTACAATGGTCGGTTGATAGAAATACATTTTTCAATGGTAATTCCCTGGTCACCGTCGAGGTATACTTTCACGTTATTGGTAGGTTTTATTTTCACTTCTACCAAAAAGTACTGAAGTTGATCTGCCAGCAGGTCTAAAATCAGTTTCTTAATAATGTCTATTGCTTGATCTGCATTCATAACCGAAAAATAAAGAAGGGAACGTCCCCGTTCCCTTCTATCTTCAAATCCGAGGCAAAGGTAAGGTAAATAGCCTATTACTTCCAAAAAGCATTCAAAATCAAGCTTAGAAATGACTTTAGTCCTAGTATTTTGTGGTAAGATTTACGGAACTTGAGAGAAATTGAGTGTATGTCACAACCGGAAAATCTTGGATCCTTCTTCAAACAGGTGCAGGAATTATTGATGGATTATGTAAATACCAGGCTGGAGACGGCCCAATTAAAGGCCGTTCGTTCGATCTCACAAATCCTTGGAACCCTTATCTGGATTATCATTTCCTTGTTTTTAGTGTTTTTGGTGATCATTTTTGTAGGACTTGTTGTAGGGTTTTGGTTCACCCAAATCACCGGAAGTTATATTGCCGGATTCGCAATAGCCACCGGATTCATTGTACTGTTGCTAATTTTGGCCACATTGCTTCGTAAAGTATTGTTTATCAATCCATTGATCAGACTTTTCCTTCAAAAATCTCAGGAAACAGAGGAATAAAATCATTTTTTATGAGTAAGAGAATTCGGAGTCTTAACGATTTAAATCTGAAAATCAGCGAGTTAGAGTTGAAACAAAAAACCTTGGAAATGGACTTAGAGCACAAGTGGGAGTATTTTCATGACAATAGCGGGAAGCTGCTAAAAAACTCTCTGAAGCCCGGTGTAGACGCGGTGAAAGAGAGCTTTATGGGGCATGTTGTGGGCAGTTTTTTGAAGCACGATAAGGTGCAGGGATGGATGGATCGAGTGTTTGACAAGCTGTTTTCGTGACTTTTATTCAATTTTCACGCTCCCAAATTGTCTAATTGGCAAATTAGAACTACCGTTTTGTTAAAACCCCACCAATCATCCTCCAACTACAGTAACTTTACGCCATCATGACTTGGTCAACCGTTTTATGGATCCTTTTGGGGTATTTTGTTTTCAGATTTGTCTTCAATTTTCTGATTCCTGTTATTCGCGCTACACGTCAATTCAAACGTCAGGTGCGTACTTTTCAAGAAACCATGCAGCAGCAATATGGACCGCAGCAGCAGGAGCCTGCTTATGTAAAAACACAATCGAATTCCAATCGCGCTAAGAATGCTTCGGATGATGATTATATCGATTTTGAAGAGATCAAAGAGTGAAGAGAAGTGGTGAGTTTTGGGTTTGAGGGATTAGGCGATAGGCTTTAGGCGTTGGGCTTTAGAAAATACATTCACCGCTGAACGCAAAGATTTCGCAAAGCCCCCCTGTTCTTCCCCCTGTTCTTTTTCACTGCAGCGGCGCAGCGACCGCAGCGTTTGCGCAGCTCTCCTCTTCTCCTCTCTTCCTCGTTCCTCACTTCCTCCCTCCTCTATCCTCACTCCTCCCTCCTGTACAACGGCTGTTTCATTATTAATTATTAATTCTTAATTATCAATTACCTCCGTCACATCCATTCCTCCCGTTAAATGAAACCCTTTTATTCCTGCGCTGATAGCCGCTTCTACATTTACTAAGGCATCGTCGATGAACAGAGTTTCTTCTTTGATCAAGCCATGATCATCGACCACTTTGAGATAGGAGGCAATATCCGGCTTGCGAATCATTACGATATGAGAATAATAGGCTTGTTCGAACAATTCATCCATGTTAAAGGCGTAGCGCTTTTCAAAACTTGCCTTGAAAGATTCGAGGTGAATGCCATTTGTATTGCTAAATAAAAAGATTCGGTAGTTGGCGGGGAGTGCTTTCAACCAATTGAGTCGGTGTTCAGGGAAATCGAGCAACATAGCGTTCCATGCTTCAATGATTTGTTCTTCTGAAACAGCTGATGACAATTCTGCTTTTATGGCGGCAACAAACTCTTGATCGCTGATGGCCCCTACTTCGTATTCTTTGAAATAGGAAGCAGCATGCCCTATTCGAAAATATTCTTCAATATTACTGAACCCTAAATCACGAAATGCTTTCAAACTTTTGTTGACATCGAGATTCAAGAGTACGCCTCCTAAATCAAATATGATGTTTCTAATTTGATTCATGTTGTTATTTTATACCTGCTATACGTTCGGCTAGTGGTGCCAAAGTTGGTAAGTTACTACTGGTTGTTTGAAGATAAAAATAGGCTACTGAACTGTAATCATCTACGCGATAAAAATTTACCCAACCTTTTGGAAAATCTGCATCAGTAATAGCAGGTAGTTTCTTTAACTCAAATAAATTGGTATAACCGTTTTCACCATCAACAGAAATCGGAATCACTGGTAAGCCCTTTAAAAAAGCCGCCTTCACTTCTGTATCCTCTCCACCTCCAATTTCTTGTAAGCGAACGCTGATCTCATTTTTGAAATACACGGCATCGGGTAAATGCCAGCGATAAAACCCGTAGGTTTTCAAACTATCGCTTGCTACGGGGCAACCTTGATACCAGTTTGAAAATGCCGACAATCCCCATCCTGTTCCAATATAATCTTCTGTTCCTGTACCGTTGATGGTTGGATACTTATGATCTCCATCGATATACATTTTTACTTCGCCTTCTCCCCACCAAGTATTGCCATATTCTTTGTTTGCAAAAACACCTACACTAACACCAAGAAATCTTCCATTTCCTTTTAAGCCGGGAAGAATCTCATAGTCTTTCTTGAGTGGATTGTTGGCTTGTCGATTCCAAAATGCATGAAAATATTGAGCATTGGCCGGTAAGGAAGGCACTTTAATAAAGTCGATATCGAAATAAAGCATTTTCTGATCTTCAGTCCCTTCATTGATCAATAAAACTCTGGCTCCTTTACGAAATGGCATAGGAATAAAACAATTGTAAGACCGGCCTTCCGGACTTGCAAATAAGGCCGATTGAAAAGCAACAGTTTTGCCGGTATTGGCTACAAAAAAATCTCCTAGGGGCACATCTACAGCCGGCTTTGCATCACCATCCCAAAACATTTGTAATCTCAAAGAACGAAGCATTTTAGGTTCTCTGTTTCTTATAGTACACCAAATGCGCTGTATGATGCCTGTTCCTTTTACATCGAGCAGTACTTTGGTTTCTCCGGCTTTTACGGATGCGAATGCAGCTCCTTTGGCTTCCTTGTTTCTTTGGCCACCTGCATTTTTGACTCCGTTTAAATTTTCAAAACTGCTCCATCCGGTAGTGGCTTGAGCTGGTTTCAGATAAAGTTCTTGAGCAGAAACAGAAATGGCTGCAGTAAGCACTGCAGCCATTAAGAATGATTTACGAATCATATGAAAGGTTTGTTAGCATGTTAGTTTGTCAACTTGAACGCTGCTTTTTGTGTTTCGGCGGAATTGGTTCCAATGAACAATTCGTAATCGCCGGTTTCATTCACAAACTGCAGCGCGCTGTTGTAGAATTTTAAATCGTTAGAATGTATGATGAAAGTTACTTCTTTTGATTCACCTGCTTTCAAAAATATTTTCTGAAATCCTTTCAGTTCACGCATGGGTCTTGAAATAGAACCTACCACATCACGCAAATACAATTGCACCACTTCTTCTCCATCGAATGAACCGGTATTCTTTACGGTTACAGTTGCTTTAATGGTCCCTCCAATTTTCAAGCTGCTCGCCGAAAGGCTTACCGCACTGTATTCAAATTTTGTATAGCTCAATCCGAAACCAAAAGGGAACAGTGGTTGATTGGGAATATCGAGGTAGTTCGATTTGAATTTCGAAAACTCTTCGTTGTTGTAGGGTCGGCCTGTATTCAACATGCTGTGGTACACAGGAATTTGACCTACTGAATAAGGAAAAGACGCCGAAAGCTTACCTGAAGGATTATACGCACCAAACAATACATCGCCCACTGCATTACCACCTTCGGTACCGCCAAACCACACATTAAGGATGGCGTCCATATTCGCAGCTTCCCAATTCAAAGTCAAAGGACGTCCGGTATATAGTACCATTACAATGGGTTTACCGGTTGCTTTCAAGGCATGTAAAAGTTTCTTCTGGCTGGGTTGAATATCTAAGCTTGCCATGGAAGATGCTTCTCCTGTCATATCAGCTGCTTCTCCCACTACTGCAACAATCACATCACTTTTAGAAGCAGCTTCCAATGCTTCTTTTATCATTTCATCAGGAGAACGTTTGTCGATTTCAATTTCAGTTCCAAAAACGTTGATCTTCTTTGCAAATACAGGATCATCCGAAAGATTAGCCCCCTTTGCATACAACACATTTGTTGATCCGGCACTTGCTTTAATTCCTTCCAAAACAGTAACAGATTTATCGTGTTGCCCTGCTACACTCCAAGTACCTAACATGTTTCTTCTGCTGTCGGCCAAGGGACCCACCACCGCTATGGTACCGTTTTTCTTTAAAGGAAGTAATTGCTTTTCGTTTTTTAATAAAACAAACGTACGGGCTGCAATCATGCGAGCTTCTGCTCGATTGGCAGCGCTCAAGATTTCATTCTTTGCTCTGTCTTCACTACAGTAGCGATACGGATCATCAAACAAACCAAGATCATATTTTGCCTCGAGGATGTGGCGACAAGCTGTTTCAATTTGCGCAAGTGTTACTTTTCCTTCTTTCAAAGATTTTTTAAGTGTTGTCAAGAATCCTTCTCCTACCATGTCCATTTCTAAACCGGCGTTCAAGGACTGAGCTGAAACTGCCTGCAAGTCACCTACACCGTGATTGCTCATTTCGTTTACAGAAGTGTAATCACTTACAACCATTCCTTTAAAACCCCATTGCTTTCTCAATAAATCTGTGAGCAACCATTTGTTACCGGTTGCGGGAACGCCGTCGATCACATTGAAAGAACTCATCACTGTTCCTACTCCAGCTTCTACTGCAGCTTTGTAAGGGGGAAGGTATTCGTTGTACATGCGCACTTTACTCATGTCAACGGTATTGTAATCACGTCCTCCTTCTGCACCACCATATAATGCAAAGTGTTTTACACAAGCCAAGAGGGTATTGTTTTTTGAAAGATCGTCTCCCTGATATCCTTTCACCATTGCTTTGGCGATTTGAGAACCGAGGTAAGGGTCTTCACCATTGCCTTCTGAGATACGTCCCCAGCGTGGGTCGCGGGAGATATCGACCATGGGAGAGAACGTCCAATTCAATCCATCGGCGGTGGCTTCATTGGCTGCAATGCGCGCACTGCGTTCAATCAAAGCCATGTCCCAACTTGCCGACAATCCGAGGGGAATGGGGAATACGGTTTTATGACCGTGAATCACATCCAATCCGAAAATCAGCGGAATGTGTAAACGGCTTTCTTTAACTGCGATTTCTTGTGCTTGACGAATTTTAGCAGGGCCATCAATTCCAAACAGACCGCCAACTTGGCCTTTTTTCAATTTGGCTTCCACATCGCTGCTCACAACAGAGCCGGTAACTGCTCCGCCAGGTGTTACTAGATTGAGTTGACCGATCTTTTCATCGAGGGTCATTTGCTTCATCAAATTATTGATGAAGGTGGCTTTTTTTTGTGCAGCTGTTTGTGCTACAGTGGTAGTAGCAATAAGTAAAGAAGCTGCAATAAACAATGATCTCATTTCTTGTTGTTTTACTTGTCTTTGATTAGAATGGGCTTGATGATAGGAATCCAAATTGCGTATCCTTTGGGATTCATATGCAAATTGTCTTGTATAAAGATATCGGGTCTTGGATTACCATCAGGTAATAACATTGGCGAATACACATCTAGATAGCCAGTATTGGGTTGCGATTGAATATAAGCAGCAATGGCCGCATTCGCTACCTGGTATTTAGGCATGAGTCTTTTTCTTGCCACACTAGGTTTCATTGAAACATAATGAAATGGAATACCCGGATATAAAGATCTCGTATAAGTATAGAACATTTTGAAACGCTCAACAACTGTTTCAACAGACACCGAATCGGAAGTCGCAAAATCATTCTCCCCGCAATACATTACTATTTGCCGGGGTTTGTAAGGTTTTAGAATGTCTTCTTTGTAGAAGATCATGTCTTGAATAGTAGCTCCACCAAAAGCACGGTTTACAATGGTGTATCCCGGGAAGGCGGCTTGCAATCCACTCCACAAGCGAAATGAAGAGCTACCAATAAACAAGATTGGATTGGCCGGAGGAGGTGCAATGCTATCTTTCTTTTTGAAAGCCTGTATTTCATCCCAAAAAGCAGGCTTGGCTTGCTGCGCTGTTGATACCTGAACGAACAACATGGCAAGCACAAATAATTTCCATTTTACAATCAGCATTTTCATTTTGTACGATTTAATTTTTATTGAGTCGCTTTTCGATGGCTTCATCAATACTCCAAGAACCGGGGCCGGTGAAGATGAACATGATCGCTATCATGGCAAACAAAAACGGATGTTGATCTTCATAATAAAACTTACCATTCCCAATTTTGAAGCAGATGATCAGCATTACTGCCGCCATGGATAATGCATTCAAACGGGTAAGCAAGCCTACTGCCAACAGCAGTCCATTTACAAACTCTAATCCTTTAGCTAAATAAGCCATAAATAAGGGAGCAGGAAAAGTTTTTACTGTGTCCCATGTAGCGTATTCATGCATCAACTTGGAATCGAATATGTCTTTTCCATGATACAACATTAGCAAACCGGTAATGATTCGCATGACCGCAATGCCTCTTTCAAATTGAAAAGGAGCTGTAGAGAATAATTTTTTCATGTTAGGTTTGTTCGTTTATATCATGGGCCAAGGGAAACTCGACTGTAAGGTAATTTTCTTTCCTTGATCAGAAGAAGCTCTGGCCGCTTCAATAATTTCCAACACATGCAATGCATGATAGGCATTAATTCGAGGTTCAGTTTGTGTGGCCAGTGCAGTAGCAATTACGGATGCACCTTGCTGCCAAACATAAGTACCCGGATCAGGAACATGCACTACTGGTGGTTCGGTCCAAGAGGTGGCCAATTCTACCCCAAAAGGAGCCCAATCGTAACCAATCAATCCCATATTACCATGAGAACCCCAAATTTTAATGGTATGATTTTTTTGACCTTTTCCTTCGTGACCATAAGGATCAAAATAATTGAAGCCGCATTGAATGTGACTCATGACTCCTTTTCCATGATCAAGAATAATATGCGCATTGTCTTCCGCTTTTACATCAATGGTTCCTTTATCGTCAACGGTTCTTTTGGGAGTAACAATAGAAGTCATGGCCATTACGGCTTTGGCCGGTCCTAATAAACCGGTTAATGTAGCAATATTGTAAACGCCTAAATCGGGTAAACTACCTCCACCTTTTTCATAGAAGAAAGCCGACCAAGTAGGACCGGTATGACCATAGTGGGCATGTGCAGTGGCTACGGTACCGAGGGTCCCCTTTTTTAGTTGTTCGCTCATGAAGGCGAATTGAGGACTGTTTACAACAGCAGGTGCACCCCAGAAACGGAGTTTTTTTGATTCGGCTAATTCCAACAATGCCTTGCCACCTGCGTAGGAATTGGCCATTGGCTTTTCACTCCAAACATTTTTGCCTGCAGTAAGCGCTTTTCTATTCAACTGTTCGTGTTCTTGCATGTCAGTGAGATTCACTAACAAATCGAAAGCCGCTCCATTCAACAAGGCTTCAATAGAAGCATACTTATTAGGGATGGAATATGTTTTTGCTTTTTCTTCCGCTCTATCAAACTTTCGATCGCAACAACTCACGAGTTCAACATATTCGCATTTAGACAGATGGGGCAAGTATTGTGTTGAAACCGATCCACACCCAATTACGGCAATGCGTATCTTTTTTTGTGGCAACTCATTAATTGAGGCTATTGATCCTAATAATGAAGCTATGCCGGCCATGGCTGTTTGCTCCAAGAATAGTCTGCGATCCATATGGCATTTATTTTACGTGAGGGCTTTTGAATCCCAATTTCTTCAATCCACGTTGAATTTCCGGATTGCTCATAAACAATTTCCACAAGAGGCCGGTACGGTAGTTTTCTATCATAACAATAATAGGGCCCTGATCGATGGCCAAATAACTTTTTGCAGTCCAGTCTTTTGTTTCATTGAATGCATCTACAAAACCATACTCACCGAATATCTTATTGCCTTTGTTGTAATAAAAGTTTTTCAAGGCTTGCATGCTGTATTCCGGTGTATAAGGAAAGGCGCTTAAGGCGGCAGTTGGAGTGATCGTACCATTGTCGTTGGTAGGAGAATGGGCATCGTATCCATTATAAGTATCGCTAGCGGTTAAGCCCCAACAATCGGGACCGTAGCCTTTGAAGCTATTTGGATTGCGCACGCAATGCTCACGATTGATGAGCGTATGATTTCTATTCTGTTCCCAGTAATCGGCATAACTATCGGAAAGACCTCTTGGATCGAGTCCAAGGAATGAATAATGGGAGAAGAAAAGAGGTCCGCCGTAATCGAATCCCAGCGGCAATTTAATGCCGTAGAACTCTTTCCCATTTTTGAAAAAATTACTTTGAGCCCAGCCTCTGTGGTATACGGATGCGGCTACAGGGTAGCGTTCGGAACTAGCCGCCAGTACATACATGATCAAACACTCATTGAATCCACGCACCGGAAAATTCATAGCCCAGCCATTGTTGGGACTCCAATGCCAATACAATACTTCTTGTCCTTCCTTGGTAAACCAATCCCATTCTATTTCATTCCATAGCCAACCAATTCTGTTTCTCAGTTCTCTTTCTACCGGATTGTTTGGGTTGTTGAAATATTGACGTGCGCAAAGCAATCCTTCGAACAGGTATGAAGTTTCTACCAAGTCGGCACCATCGTCCTTCCTACTGAATTTGATGGTTTTACCTGTAGCACCGTCGAGCCAGTGGGGGAAAGCGCCATGATAAGAATCTGCTTTCAATAAAAAGTTCACCATCTTTAACAAGAATTTCGCAGCAGTATCGCGTGTGATCCACTTTCTTTCAGTTGCTACAATAACTGACATCACTCCGAAACCGGTTCCACCAGATGTTACCACTTCATTGCCATAATCGTACGCAACATTGCTCCGTTCGCGCGACAATCCGCTTACCGGATGTGCAAAGTCCCAGAAGTATTTAAACGTTTGCTTTTGAACGAGGTCGAGCAATGCTGAATCGGACATAAGTTCCGGCTTTACTTCGCCGGACTTAACGGGAGGTTTTGCCGGGCGAGCAACTTGTGCAATGGAAATGAAGGACATGCTCGATGCGAGCAATAGAAAGCAGATTTTTTTCATATGTGCAATTTGTTTACCAAACAATAGTGCTTACACTATTGGCATTTACGCTTACCGTAAAAGTTTTTCCTTTACCGGAAACTCGAATGGTAGTATTGGCTTTATTCTCGTTTAATACAATCAAGACTGTTTTCCCGGGGGGTGTTACACATGCCACTGTACTGATATTTTCAGCTTCAGAGCTGTAAATTCTTTTCGACCCTGCGGGAATAAATTTTGATGCATGGGATACTATATAGTAGGATACGTTGCGTTGAACATCATTTTTATTGATCGTAAGCGCCCCTTTACATTCCGTGCAACCACTAGGAGTATGCGGATTGAACTGCGGGTCGTTGGCTAGGTTCCACTCCAACGCTATTTTGCTGTAGTTCCGAAGTGTTCCAATAATCACGTTTTTGACATGCCATTGCAGGTCGCCATCGAAGGTTCCTTTTGAGCCGGTCCATTGTTCGGTAAAATAGAGATTTTTATCAGGGTGCGCTTTTTTTACCACAGATAAAGCGTCGGGTGTGCCGTTGTAAAGATGAAAAGCGGATCCATCAATGTATTGTCGTGCTTTTTGATCGTTCAGAATGGTGATAGGGTATTGCGGATTATCGCAATTATGATCCCATACAATGATCTTGGTTTTGATTCCATTTTTTCGAAATGCAGGGCCGAGGTGGTCTCTAATAAATGCTGCAGATTCTTCTGCACTTACTACCATACTAGGGTCGTTGCCACCATGTTGAGGTTCGTTTTGTGGCGTAAGGGCATCGATGTTGATGCCTTTGGCTTTCATGGCCAAGATGTATTTTACCAAATAGCGCGCATAAGTTTCGTAGTATTGAGGAAGAAGAGAGCCGCCAACATAGGATTGGTTTGATTTCATCCAAATAGGAGCGGTCCAAGGGGAGGCCATTATTTTAATGCCGGGTTGGATGGCTTTGATTTCTTTCAAAAGAGGAATAAGGCCGGTACCCTGTGCGTCATCTTCCTTAAGTGTGAAGTTTTTTAACTCGGGATCGGTAGCTCCTTTTTCAACTTCGTCGTAGGTAAAGGAATGATCATGCAAATCGGAAGCGGCTACACTGATCCGTAAGTAAGAAATTTTGATTCCTTGATTGCCGAACAATTCTTGAAGCAGGGCTTTTTTGGTAGCCGGATTCAATTGGTTGATCAATTGCGCTGAACCGCCGGAAAGTGTGTACCCAAAACCATCGATGGTTTGAAAGGTTTTGGCCGGATCAACGGTTATGGTTACCGACGCCTGGCTGGAGGGAGCGTTTGATACCTTTTGAAGTAAAGTTGTTTGATTGGCAGTAGTGGTCCATACTTGGGGGCTTTGACCCAAAGAATTTAAAGAAAGCAGGGTTAAGAAGCCCGGCAAAGCATTCGTTAGGAACTTTTTCACGATCGAAATATAGGTTGTGTTGTGTGCTGTAAGGTAACAAAAAATAGTGGGTTAGGAACTTAATTTCCAATCGCTTAGCTGAATTGCAAAAGGTATCGGGAATTTTGCTATTTTTGCAGCCGATTTCGATGGTTTTGGCTGTTGAAATCATTCTCTGCAAAGAGAGCGGACCTTTAGCTCAGACGGTTAGAGCATCTGACTCATAATCAGAGGGTCGTTGGTTCGATCCCAACAAGGTCCACTGCTTTAAAAGCCTTTCGAATTCAATTTGAAGGGCTTTTTTATTGCAAGATCCAATTCAATTGCTTTTGGATTTTATAGCAGCAAAGTGAGCTGATCGGAAAACTGAGAAAGGCCAATTCTTTTATAAATGGAAAGCATTTCAATTGGTGAAATTGGAGGGTTTTTCTTGTATTTAATCATTTCTAAAAATGCATCAAGCGCTAAATCCGGATACTTTATAATGATATCAGCTAAAAATGTATCTGCTGTTTTAGTTGTAACTTCGAAAGTTTTGAGATAACTCTCCGGAAAGTCTTTTAGATTGTTGGTTACAATAATTGACGACTTTGAAACAATTGCTGCTGCCAACACATGACAATCATTTTGATCAGGGAGTGTTAATTGATCCGTTAAGAAGTGGTAATCTTTTACAAAAGCGTTGGGAAAAGCATAATTAGCTCTCTCCACTAATCCTGTTGCTTGATTTTCTGAAATACCTTTTTTTATCAAAATGCGCTTCCATTCCTGAAAAATATGCTCTGTCCAATGAGGAATAAACAGATCATAGTGTGCAAACCAAAATAAGATGTCACGAACAATAACGGGATAAATTACATTGGTATCCAACACCACTTTTTGTTTTTCTCTATGTATCATAAACTCCTATCTCTTCATCTGTTTTCATGATCTCTATTAGTTGCTTTCGCTGAGCTATTTTCATAAGTTTTTGATAAGCTAAAACATCTTCGTAACGAACTCTGCGATGCCTACCAATCTTAACAAAAGGTATTTTTCCTTCTTCCAACAGTTTCACAAAAAATGGCCTAGAACACCCTAATAGCTCCGAGGCAGCTTGTGTTGTTATTTCAACGTTCTGTGCATTTATAGCCACAGACCTCCCTTTGCTCATCAACCTTAAACTCTCCGCTAGTATTTTTATAGCCTCTGAAGGCAGTGTAAGTTTGAGATTGGCTTCAAGTAGTTCAACCGACACTACTGCGGTCAATTCTTGTTCTACGAGAGGTTTTAAGACACTATAGGCCTCGTTTGCCAGCTCTTGGTCTATTAAAGTACTCTTTGGGGATTGCTTCAATTGATTCATAGCGAATTCTATTTAACCCAATTTAACGAAATATTCGAATTATTCAAAATATACGAAACAATATTGGAAGCCTTTACAAAACTACGATCAATTGAAATTCAATAGTTTAACTATAGGAAATGGGGTTGTACAACACAACTCTTTCTAGAAATGACGTTCCTAGATTACAAGCCGGTTCTTTCGTAATGAAAATTTGGATTCTGATAAAACTCTGTCTTCGGTCTGACCTAACTCATCTCATTTCAAGCACATCGTAAATAGCTTTGTATCATGATTTCACAATCGCTTTTGAGCAAATACAACGTGCCGGTTCCACGATACACCAGTTATCCAACCGTGCCGTTTTGGAAGGAAGAAATAGATGTACAACAGTGGGAAAGAACGATTGCCAAAAAATTGCAAGAAGCCAATGCCGGCGATGGAAGCAGTTTATACATCCACTTGCCCTTTTGCGAATCGCTTTGTACCTACTGTGGATGCAATAAGAAGATCACAACCCAACACAGTGTAGAACATGAATACATTGAGGCATTGAAAAAAGAATGGAAGATGTACCTCCGATTACTAAACGGTGAACCCTTGTTATTAAGGGAGCTTCATCTAGGAGGCGGTACCCCTACTTTCTTCTCACCGGAAAATTTAAATGCCTTCTTGAGTGAGTTGCTGAGTGATTGTACGATTCACGAAGACCGTGAATTCAGTTTTGAAGGCCACCCGAACAATACTACCATTGAGCATTTGCAAACCCTGTACAATTTAGGGTTTCGTAGAGTCAGCTATGGAGTTCAAGACCACGATGCTACTGTTCAAACCATTATTAACCGCATTCAACCTTACGAGAACGTAGTAGCAGCCGTTGAAAACGCCAGAAAGATTGGATATGAATCGGTGAATTTTGACTTGATCTATGGCCTGCCTATGCAGAACCTAGAAAGCATGAAAAAAACCATTGAGCAAAGTTTAGTACTGAAGCCGGATCGGGTGGCCTTTTACAGCTATGCACATGTGCCTTGGACCAGCAAAGCGCAACGACTTTTTGATGAATCACACTTGCCTGATGCCTCACTGAAAATTGGTCTTTATCAGTTGGGAAAAGAGTTGTTTCAAAAAGCCGGCTATGAAGACATTGGCATGGATCATTTTGCCTTGCCACATGATCAATTGCAGATCGCTCGAAAAGAAGGTCGTTTGCATAGAAACTTTATGGGCTATACTACTCAACAAACGTCTACGCTTATTGGACTGGGAGTTTCTAGCATCTCTGATTCCGGTAACGCCTATGCGCAAAATCATAAAACGCTTCACGATTACTACGAATCAATTGAAAACGGAGAATGGGCTGTTACGAAGGGATATTTCTTAACGGAAGAAGATGTGGCGTTTAAGAAATATATACTGGATATCAGTTGTAAAGGAACTACTAAGTTCAATCTAAACGATCTTGAATTAATTAGAGTTTACTCGATTAATGAACTAGAGAAGCTAAAAAACGACGGGATGATCAATTATGATATAAACGGAGTTCAAGTAACTACCCTTGGCTCATCCTTCATTCGAAATATTTGTAAGTGTTTTGATCTGCATCTATCAAGAAAGGGTTCGGAGAAGTTTAGTCGAGCAGTATAACAAACAAATATTGAGACCACAGATTCTACAGATTAAACAGATAGACACAGATTTTGTGCTTGGAAGTTTTGGAGATTAGGCTTTAGGAGTTAAGACCAAAAACATCTTCGCAAACCAAAACAACTTTTTTTGATCTACTGCTTTACCCCACAAGGCCACCCCCTGTTCTTCTTCTTGTTCTTTCTTGGTTCTCTAAAGCCCTTTAATTACTCTCTTAGCTTTTTATACACTTTAATTGCTAGCATCAATACTAACACTAGAAACACCATTCCTACTATGCCCCAAACCATGCTAATGGCGCTTTTTACCGTTGCGAGCATTACGATGGCAATGAGGAAAACGGTGGCAACTTCGTTCCACATGCGCAACTGTTGGGAACTGTATCTATAGAGGCCCGCTTGTTCTTGTTTGTAAATACGATGAAGTGAAAAATGATAGAGGTAGAGAAAGAATACCAAGATCAATTTAATGAAGGCCCATTTACCTGCAGGTTCTAACAATTGGGTATGCCAATTGCCTTTGAAAAGCACGGTAAGTCCAAGCACCAATGTAATGATCGCCGAAGGCCAGGTAATTCCTAGCCACAAGCGTCGCATCATTATTTTAAACTGTGCTTGAAGAATTGATTTCTCCGGATCGGGTTTATCATTGGCTTCAGTGGCATAAATAAATAAGCGGGGCATGTAAAACATACCGGCAAACCAAGTTACTACAAACACTATATGCAGTGCTTTGAGATAATAATAAGCCATGGAAGGTTTTTAAGCGAGCAGCATTTCCGTTTGTCCTGCACTGATTTCCTCCACCCAAGTAGCGATAGTGTTGACCCATTGCTCATCGGTATTCAAACAGGGAATCATCGTGAACTCCTCTCCGCCCGCTTCCAAAAATATGTGTTTTCCTTCTTCTGCAATCTCTTCGAGTGTTTCTAAACAATCGCTTACAAAAGCCGGACAAGCAATAGCAATTCTCTTTACTCCTTCTTTTGGTAGCTCAGCTAATCGGGCAGCAGTATACGGTTGAAGCCAAGGATCACGTCCCAAGCGACTTTGAAAGGTTTGTTCCACTTTTTCTTTTGGAAGTCCGAGCGCTTCTTGAACGAGATCTGTGGTTACAAAGGTTTGATGGCGGTAGCATACTTTATGCGCAGCAGAAGGCACGTTACAACAATCATTTACTTTCAAACAGTGTGTTCCGGTACAATCGCTTTTCTTCACATGTCGCTCCGGAATACCATGGTAACTCAATACCAGCTTATCGAATTCTTTGTTCAGATAAGGCTTTATAGAATCGGCCAAGGCCTTGATATAGGCAGGATGATCGTAGTAAGGCTTGATTGTTTTTACGGTAGAGCTGTAGCCCGCTTTCTTGTGCAACTCTTCGAACTGCACAACAGCCGTTTCATAACTACTCATTGCATAATGTGGATACAAAGGCACCAATACTATCTCTTTCAAATCGGGATAGGTATGATGTATCTCTTTTAAAACACTCGGAGTAGAAGGATTTCCATAACGCATAACAATGCGAACGGGATCTTGCAGTTTAGATTGAACAGCCGTTAACAATTGTTTTGTGAGTACAATTAAAGGAGAACCCTCCTTTGTCCAGATAGATCGATATGCTTCCGCCGACTTAGGAGCTCTGAAAGGCACGATGATGCCGCCTACCAAGAGTTTCCGCACCAGAAATGGAATATCAATCACACGCTCGTCCATTAAGAATTCATTCAAATACCTACGAACATCCTTAACTTCTGTGGAATCGGGTGAACCTAAGTTCATTAAAACAATTACTCTGCTCATAAACTTCAAAAGTATAAATAACAAATTTTTATATCCATTTTCTCTGTCACTGAATTGTCAAAATCTTTGAATCAATTGAATGAATTTCATCATGAAAATCAGTGACTAAAATCACCTATAACAAATGACATTGTAATGACACACATACGTTGATTTCAAAGCAATCGGATTTAATTTTGCTACGTATATAATTCAAACCATTCGCTTGGGAAATAGAAATAAGGAAATATCAAATTTTTACGTAGTCGGGATCAATTACAAAAAAACAGACGCTTCTGTTCGCGGATTATATGCCATTAATAATGAGCAATACGAGTCATTATTAAATGAAGCGGTGTTGAATGGCCTACAGGAATTGTTTGTATTGTCTACTTGTAACAGAACTGAAATCTATGCATTTGCAGAAAACGAGGCTGTTTTGATGCAGCTCTTGTGTAATGCCAGTTCAGGAAACTTGGAAGCCTTTCAAAAAATGGCTTATGTAAAGATTGGCCAAGAAGGTATTCGTCATTTATTTGATGTGGCATCCGGATTGGATTCACAGATATTGGGCGACTATGAAATTGTAGGTCAGTTAAAACTAGCTGTAAAATTTGCAAAAGAGAGAGAATGCATTGGTTCTCATTTGGAACGTTTAACCAATGCAGCGTTACAGGCTTCAAAAGATGTAAAAGCAAATACTGCTTTAAGTGGAGGTACGGTATCTGTGGCGTTTGCAGCAGTTCAGTATATCAAAGAAAAAATAAGCGCCATAGAAGGAAAACGCATCCTTTTGATGGGAACAGGAAAAATTGGAAAGAACACGTGTAAAAATATCATCGATTATTTGGGTACTACCGAAATAACCTTGATGAATAGAACTGAAGAAAAAGCCCAAGCCCTAGCGCAAGAATTGGGTATCAAAATGGCTTCTAATTCCTATTACAACCAAGAAGTAAATGAGGCTGATATTGTAATTGTAGCCACAGGTGCTTCCAGCCCCGTTATTTTAAAATCTGATTTGAGAGCAGAAAAACCTCAGTTGTTCATCGATCTTTCTATCCCCTATAATATTGATCCGGCTGTTGCCGAATGGCCTGAAGTTGATTTGGTGAACGTAGACGCTTTGTCTAAAATCAAAGACGAAACCTTGAATATGCGTTTAGCGGAGGTTCCCAAGGCGAAGGCCATCATCAATAAACATCTTGTTGAGTTCCTGGATTGGCATAGCAAGCGCCAGTTTGTTCCGGTATTGAAGGCAATTAAATCGAAATTAGAAGAATTGCACGCTCATCCTCTGTATGTGAGCTATGTTCAGTCGGTTACGGAAACACAGCCCGTTGTGTGCAAAGAAAAAATTCAACGAGTGGTAAACGGAATTGCCGTAAAATTGATGGAAGAAAACACCAAGGGATGTCAGTACATCAATGCCATCCACGAGTACATTGCAACCGGAACAAATTAACACCATGAGCAAAAGCATTAAAATTGGAACACGCGACAGCGAGTTGGCGTTGTGGCAAGCCAACACCGTAAAGGCTTTGCTGGAAGAAAAGGGCTTTGCAGCCGAATTGGTTCTCATTAAAAGCGAAGGCGACCTTGATCTTACCACCCCACTCTATGCCATGGGTGTTCAAGGTGTATTTACCAGAAGTTTAGACATTGCCCTTCTGAACGGCCGAATTGACATTGCGGTTCACTCCATGAAAGATGTTCCAACTCAACTCCCTAAAGGTATTGCACAAGCGGCGATCCTTAAAAGAGCCTCCCATACCGATATTTTAGTGTACAACGGTGACCCCTCCTTTTTAAACGATTTCGCCGGAACAGCGTTAATAGCTACCAGTAGCATTCGCAGAAAAGCTCAGTGGTTGCATCGATACCCACACCATAGCATCGAAAATTTGCGTGGCAACGTAAATACCAGACTTAGAAAAGTGGCAGAGAGTAATTGGAACGGCGCTGTATTCGCTGCTGCCGGCTTGGAGAGAATTCATCTTCGTCCTAAGAACAGCATCGACCTAGATTGGATGTTGCCTGCTCCGGCGCAAGGAGCCATCATGGTAGTTTGCGGAGAAGCCGATACCTACTGCAGAGAGGCCTTAGGTCAATTAAACGATCGGGCTACTGAAATAGCAACTAAGGTAGAACGTGATTTTCTTAAAGAATTAATGGGCGGATGTTCTACTCCAATTAGCGGTTTGGCAACTGTGGTAAATAACTGTATTCAATTCAAGGGTAGTATTCTGTCCCTCGATGGTAAGGAAAAAGCAGAGATTGAAATTTCAAGCGATACCGGCGATTTTGAAATCCTGGGTGCAAAAGCAGCAGCAGCCATCATTGCGAATGGAGGAAAAAGCATCGCAGAAAGTATTAAAAATGCAGGAAAATAAGTCAATACTCATCACCGGTAGTTTGGACCAGCAATGGTCAAGCTATTTATCAACTCGAAATCTTCAAGTTGATGTGATTCCGTTTATTGACATTGAGTATATCTCAGACAGCCCTTCTGTTCAACAAATCAACGAAACAATTGGTGGACAACAAATAGCAGTATTTACTAGCAGCAACGCTATTCATGGGGTTCAAAAAATTCTAAAAACAAAACCAACAGGTTGGAAAATCTATTGTGTAGGAAAAGTATCAGAACAGTTGGCACGTAGCTTTTGGGGAGATCAAGTGTTATCTGTAAACGTTAACAATTCAGCCGAATTGGCCAATATGGTTGCCAAACAAGAGCGTTCCGATTTTCCGGTTTTATTCTTTTGTGGTGATAAAAGAAAAGATGCTTTACCGAATCTCTTGACCGAAGCCGGTTTCCAACTAACAGAATGGATCGTATACAAAAACATCGCTACGCCGGAAATTGTGCAGAAAGCCTATGATGCTATTTTATTTTTCAGTCCAAGCGCCGTTTATAGCTACTACAGCAAAAACCAATTTCCGCCCAACGCCCAATTGTGGGCCATTGGTGCCACTACAGCTGCAGCTTTGAAAGAATTCACACAACAAAATATCTATACGCCACTTGAGCAATCAAAAGAACAAATGATCAAGGAAGTGGCAGAATCAATTTAAAACTAGACAATCGAAGATGAGCAACTTAAAGAATGATCTTTTATTAAAGACGTTAAGAGGAGAAAGCACGGAGCGTCCACCGGTTTGGATGATGCGCCAAGCAGGTCGCTATTTACCTGACTACATCAAGCTAAGAAATAAATACGATTTCTTTACCCGCGTTCAAACCCCTGAGTTGGCAACAGAAATCACCTTGCAGCCTATTGACCAAGTGGGCGTAGATGCAGCCATCATTTTCTCCGATATTTTGGTAATTCCTCAAGCGATGGGCCTTGAAGTAACGATGGAAGAAGGAAGAGGTCCGCTGCTACCTAAAACCGTTACAGACAAAGCTTCTATTGAAGCGCTTGTAACAGAAGGTGCCGAGGAAAGCTTGAAATATGTGTACGACGCATTGGCGCTTACTAAAAAGGAATTGAATGGACGTGTGCCATTGATCGGATTCGCCGGTGCACCTTGGACCATATTGTGTTATATGGTAGAAGGAAAAGGAAGCAAAACCTGGGACAAAGCGAAGCAGTTTGCTTACACTCAGCCAGAATTAGCGCACGCATTACTTAAAAAAATCACAAGCATCACCATCGAATACTTGAAACTTCAAGTAAAAGCCGGAGCTGATACAGTGCAGGTTTTCGATAGTTGGGCAGGCTCTTTAAGTCCGGCCGATTTCAAAACATTCGCGCAACCCTACTTAACTGAAATAGCCACAGCATTAAAGCCACATGCACCCGTAATTCTTTTCCCTAAAGGAAGTTGGTACGCGTTGGAGGACTTAAGCAAATCTGACGCAGCAGGTATTGGAATCGATTGGTGCTTAACGCCTCAATTGGCCCGTCAATTCAGCGGTGGAAGAGTTACCTTGCAAGGAAATTTCGACCCGGCAAAACTGTTGGCACCCATTCCTGAAATCAAAAAATCGGTTAAGGAAATGATCGACGCCTTCGGACCTCAGCGATACATCGCGAACTTAGGACATGGCATTACGCCGAATGTTCCTGTTGATCATGCGAAAGCATTTGTAGAAGCCGTAAAAGAATATAGATACTAATGGAATTTAAAGACCAGTGGATTGCGTTCATCAGAGATCTTCAAGACCAGATCTGCACCGCCCTTGAAAAAAGCGACGGTGTAGCTCGCTTTCAAGAAGATTTGTGGGAGCGCCCTGAAGGGGGTGGAGGTAGAACCCGTGTGATTGCCAATGGTGATGTATTTGAAAAAGGCGGCGTGAATACCTCTGTGGTATTTGGAGAAGTAACCGATTTAATGCGGACGCAACTTAAGATCAATGGCCATTCCTGGTTTGCTTGTGGATTGAGCTTGGTGATTCACCCAAAGAGTCCACTCGTTCCTACTGTTCATTGTAATTATCGCATGTTCGAACTATACAATGAAAAGGGAGCAGTGATCGATCGTTGGTTTGGTGGTGGTACCGATCTTACTCCTTATTATATTTTCAATGAAGATGCCTATCATTTTCACGGAACCTATAAAACTGCTTGCGATCAATTCAACGAAGCTTTCTATCCCAAATTCAAGGAAGAGTGCGATCGTTATTTTGTAAACAAGCATCGAAATAATGAATGCAGAGGTATTGGGGGAATATTCTACGATTATCAAAGACCCAGTGAAGATCAACCTCTGGAGTTTTGGTTCAAGTTCGCCAAAACTTGTGGGGAAGCTTTCATTAAAGCTTATATACCTATTGTAGAAAGAAGGAAGAAACTGGATTACAGTCCTGAACAAAAATATTGGCAAGAAATCAGAAGAGGAAGATATGTAGAATTCAATCTGGTACACGACCGTGGAACTATTTTCGGGTTGAAGACGAATGGAAGAATTGAAAGTATTCTCATGAGCTTGCCTCCTACTGTGCGTTTTGATTACAACTATCAGCCTGCACCCGGAAGCCCTGAAGCACGATTAACTGAAATATGCCTTCATCCGGTAGATTGGTTGGCCATAGAAGAACAAGAACGCATTGAATGGGCCCGCAAAAGCAATACCTGTTAACTGAATAAACTAATTGTATGTATTTACAGAGAAGAAATAGAATCCTTCGTAAATCAGCGGCCATCAGAGCCTTGGTAAATGAAACCATTCTTACACCAAATGATTTCATTGTTCCCTTGTTTATTATTGAAGGAACGAATCAAATCTCTGAAATCGCTTCAATGCCCGGTTATTACAGAAAAAGTTTAGATTTAACCGTGAAGGAAGTAAAAGAATTGTGGTCAATGGGATTGAAGTCGGTATTGTTATTCATCAAGTGTGAAGATGCTTTAAAAGATAATAAAGGTACGGAAGCACTCAACCCAAATGGATTGATGCAAAGAAGCATTCGCGCCATCAAAGACGCTGTTCCTGAAATGGTGGTGATGACAGATGTGGCGCTGGATCCTTTTTCCAGTTATGGTCACGACGGTATTGTTGAGAACGGTCAAATCGTAAACGACCCTACTGTAGAAGTGTTGGCGAAGATGAGTGTGAGTCATGCGGAAGCAGGCGCCGATTTTGTAGCTCCCAGTGATATGATGGACGGACGTATTGGCGCCATCAGAGCTGCTTTGGAAGAAAGCAATTTCACTCAAACGGGCATTATGAGTTACAGTGCCAAATATGCATCTTGCTTCTATGGTCCGTTTAGAGATGCATTGGACAGTGCGCCCGGTTTTGGCGACAAGAAGACCTATCAAATGAATTATGGAAATCGCCTTGAAGCCATCAAAGAAACGGTGATGGATGTTGAAGAAGGTGCCGACATTGTGATGGTAAAACCCGCATTGAGCTATTTGGATATTATTAGAGACATTAAGAATGAAGTTGAAGTACCGGTAAGTGCGTATAATATCAGTGGAGAGTATGCGATGATCAAAGCGGCGGCGGAAAAAGGTTGGATAGATGAGAACAAAGCCATTTTAGAAACGCTCACTTCTATTAAGAGAGCGGGCGCAGATTTAATTGCCACCTATTTCGCGAAAGAAGCCGTACAATTAATAATTAATAATTAATGATTTGAAGTTGCGAAGCAACTTCAAATCAAAGAATTAGTAAAAGAAAACGCAGATGTATAGCATTGAGAAAAGTAAGGAATTATTTGCGAGAGCACAGGAGAGCATTCCCGGTGGAGTGAACAGTCCGGTAAGAGCATTTAAGAGTGTAGGCGGAACGCCTTTGTTCATCAAGAATGCCAAGGGAGCTTATTTATATGATGTTGATGGAAACCAATACATCGATTACATCGCTTCTTGGGGACCAATGATTCTGGGTCATGCTTTCGAACCCGTAGTGAAGGCCATTCAAGAATACGCTGTTTATTCAACTTCTTACGGTGCTCCAACGGAATTGGAGATCAAGATGGCAGAACTCATTAAATCAATGGTGCCCAATGTTGATTTGATTCGAATGGTGAGTAGTGGTACCGAAGCTTGTATGAGTGCGATTCGATTGGCGAGAGGATATACCGGTAGAAATAAGATCATAAAATTTGAAGGTCATTATCATGGTCACTCCGATTCATTCTTAGTAAAGGCAGGAAGTGGTGTAGCTACTTTTAATATTCAAACCGTTCCCGGGGTAACTGCCGGTGTAGCGAATGATACATTGACGGCTGCCTATAATAATTTAGAAGAAGTAAAGGCATTAGTAGCTGCTAATAAGAATGAAATTGCAGCGATCATTGTTGAACCGGTTGCCGGAAACATGGGATGTATTTTACCACAGCCCGGTTTTTTGGAAGGATTAAGAGCGATCTGTGATGAAGAAGGCATCGTTTTCATATTTGATGAGGTAATGACCGGATTCCGTTTGTCTACCGGTGGAGCTCAAGCGCGCTTGAACATCAATGCCGATTTGGTGACCTACGGAAAAGTAATTGGTGGTGGAATGCCGGTGGGTGCTTTTGGAGGCAAAAGAGCCATCATGGAGAAAATTGCTCCACTGGGAGGGGTGTACCAAGCAGGTACATTGAGTGGGAATCCGATTGCTATGATTGCGGGATACACCTTGTTATCTACCCTAAAAAACAATCCAAACTTACTTTCTGAACTGGACGAAAAAACCGCGTATTTACATAAAGGATTAGAAAAAGTATTAGCCGCACATGGCAAACCCTATCGTATTAATAGATTGGGATCAATGATCAGTGTGCATTTCAGCGATCATGATGTAATTGACTTTGCAACAGCAGCGGCTGCGAACAATGATAAATTCAAGGCTTTCTTCCATAAAATGCTGGAGAAGGGAATCTATTTGCCGCCTTCACCTTTTGAAGCGTGGTTCTTGAATAATGCATTGAGTTATGAGGATTTAGATAGAACGATTTTAGCGGCGGAGCAAAGTTTGGGAGATATATAGATGAAGAGTGTTTTATTACTTTAAGACTTTTTGTTAGAATGGACTCACCGCAGAGTCCGCTAAGACCGCGAAGGAATCGCGAAGTTTTTTGAACCGCAGCGGCGCAGCGATCGCAGCGGTTTCGCAGCGAAAAGTCATTACCTCTGCCTAAGGCGAAACAACTCCGTGCCACCGTACCTCAGTGGTTTGTATTCCACCGCGCAGCGGCTTTGCGATCTTAAGTAAACGACTTTTAGAGCTTCAAGCTGTCAAAAACTTAAATAACCACAATCTCTACGACCTCCAACCTCAAAACCTTTGCGCTACGGCTGTTCCTCCGCGAAGCGGTCTATTCTTCAGTATTTACTTCTCAAAAAACACCTTTAATACAAAGCGGTATTAGAAATAATGGGACATGCTTTTGCCTCGGCAATAGTTACTTTAATTTGAGTGGTTTTAACCGGATCAATGCTTAAAATTCTCTTATAACCGATCGTAGTTCCTTCACCTACCTTCTTCCAGGAACCATCTACCCATGCTTCTACATAAAATGATTTTACACGTTGTCCCAATTTGATGTACTCTTGGAGTACAACATACTTCACCGTTTGCTCTTTTGCCAACTTTATGGTATAGCTGCCGGTGGTTACATTGTCATTGGTAGTCCAGTACGTATTTTTATTTCCATCGGTGATATTGGCCGGAGCAAAACTTGCAAGTTTACCTCGGTAAGAAGAAGCTGTAACAGCCGCTTTCGCCGCTACATTATTTGCGAATGCGTTGTCAACTAATTCTTTAAAGCCCAACAAACTCTTCACATCATTTTCGTGAAAGACCCCTCTTCTATCGGGAGGCACATTCAATAATAGCGTGGAGCCTCTACCAACAGAGGTCAAATAAATATCGAATAATTGTTGAGGTGTTTTTACTTTATCATTCTCCGATTCATGCCAAAACCAACCCGGACGAATTGAAACATCCACCTCAGCAGGCACCCATTTGGTACCATCGGCTGACCCGGTTTGTAATAAAGCTTCCATTCCTGATTTACCCGCATAAAGGGAATCTGTTGTAATTGTATTCCAGTTTGTTAGTCCTGCAATTCCACTTTCATTGCCAACCCAACGAACGCCAGGACCTGCGTCACTGAAGAAAATGACATTGGGTTCCATTTTGCGAACGAAGTTTAAGGTAGTAGGCCAATCGTAGTAGGTAGCTCCATCAATTTTTCTTTTCTCTCTGGCGCCGCCATAAAAGCCGTCACCTCCATTGGCTCCATCGAACCACATTTCAAAAACAGGTCCGTATTTAGTAAACAATTCTTTCAATTGATTACGGTAATAGGTAACATAAGAGGGGGTGCCATAATCGGCTCGGTTGCGATCCCATGGTGAAAGGTAGACACCAAATTTCAGTCCGTATTTTTTTGCAGCGTCGCGTGCTTCCCGCACCACATCGCCTTTACCATTTTTGTAAAGACTGTTTTTAACCGAATGCTCAGTATATGCAGATGGCCAGAGGCAGAATCCATCATGGTGTTTACAAGTAAGAATCATGGTTTTGAAACCTGCCTTTTTCAATGTAGCGGCCCATTGATCCGTATTAAGTGCAGAAGGGTTGAACACCGTTTCGCTTTCATCGCCATAACCCCATTCTTTGTCGGTAAAGGTATTGGTTGTAAAATGGATGAATGCATTGGTCTCCATTTCATGCCACTGAATTTGAGCGGCTGTTGGAATAGGATACACGGGTTTAGGGGCTTTGTTGTTTTGCGCCACTAAAGTATGTGCCCAAAACAACGAAACGAATTGCGCACTCAAAAGGATCAATTTTTTCATGAAGAAAAATTTAGGAAAATGACAATACAAATCGCTTGGTTTCAACCTTACTTAAGTATTAAAAAATTGAAACCTCTACAGGATGAAATTATTAATAATTGAATTCACTTCAACAATATTAATTTTTTCGAAAACTAACAGGAATTTTTCCTTAAGAAGGAACGAAACAATTGAAGTTTGAGTAAAAGGCATAAAAAAGGGTCGTATAAAAATACAACCCGTTCAAATCTAACAACCTTGAGAAAAATTAAAACCCGTAAACAACCATAAGAATACAAACTAAAATTTATCGGGAAGAGACAAGAATGGAGTCTTGCCATCCGTTAGTATTAGTTTTGAATTACTACTATTTGAAAGTGCTCTAAATGCTTCAATCTGTCTGAGTTTAAGAATTGATGGAGTCAATGTTTTATTGATAGTATCATTGGCTCGTCTAGTAGCATCTGCCTCAATTCGCATTGCATTTGCTTTACCTTCTGCTTCGATTTCTAAAATTCTCTTCTTAGCTTGTGCTTGAATGATGGCGGCATTTTGTTCTCCTTCGGCTTGAATGCGAGCAATTTCTTTTTTACCCTCTGCTTCAATAATTCTTCTTTCTGCATCTCTCTTTTCCCTTTCCTTCACGAATTCCATTCTTTGTGCGTCTTGTTCTGCTTGAAGTTTTTCTTCAATGGTTCTAGCAAGACCTTCCGGTAGGCGAATGCTCTTCATTAGTACATTATCGATCATGAAACCCTTAGGCTCCAATATCTCACTCATTTGCTTTCTAATTGCTTGCTCAATTTGAGCGCGCTCTCCACTGTGCATGTCTTTAGCTAGGAACTTAGCTGTAACATCGGCAGCAGCTGAACGGAATACAGGAAGAATTACTTCTGATTCGTAGTTCAATCCAATGTTTTGAACAATTTTCGGGGCTGCTTCCGGCTTCAAACGATAAAGAATTGAAATTTCGCAACGAATGGTAAGGCCTTCTTTAGAAGGCAGATCCGGCTTCACTTCAATATTTACCGTTCTAGTAGGAACCCTAATGATTTTGGTAGTAAATAAATTATAACCCGCTGCACCTTGCTGAACGTATTCGGGATCAATTTTACCAAGTCTTCTTTTGACGCCTACTTCACCTTGACGAACTACCGTGCATGAATACAAGGCAATGCTTGCAAAAACTGTAAGTGTAATTAGATGTTTCATAGACAAACTGTTTAATACTATTAAATATGGAACCCATTCGTTCAACACAAACACCAATCAATAGTTGTCATTTTCAAGGATTGAAATTTCATTTAACACACAGTTAACTGATCACACACAAGCACACACAAATTTCAATCGCCCTAAATGAAGGCCCAGCGCCACATTCAATGGTGTAGACTTCAAAAAAGAATATCATAACATATACTACAACGTTATATATTCTAAACAACATTCAATAGTTAAGAGAGAGAAGCAAGAGGTGAAACAACTTTCGAATACAAAGAAAAAGAAGGTTGGCTGAAATAAAAACAGGGCAGAACTTATTTAATTCACTTTTAATTTGAATGGCTTTTTAGATCACAAATTGTTAAAGAAAACCAAATACTCTAAAGCGGATGCATCTTCCGAAACTCAGGCAGGACAATTGTTTCAGAAGGCTATAAATTAAGTTAGAAGCGATTAATTGTTATTCCTTGATATAAATTTTGTTATGTCCTGCCCCATCAGAAAGCATGAGGCGAGACCCATCAACAGCATATTTTGTTTTTGCTTCTTGTCCACTAGAAGGATCAACGAATACGATCATTCGATCTTCTGTTCGATACTTCAATGATTGTTTTTGAGAAGAGTCATTGCTTTCAAAGCTTTGACCGCCGCCGCTTCCGGCGCTTTGTCCCGCCCATGTAGCAAATACTCCGTCTGCTGTAAATTCAATAAATGTTTCAGAAGAGAAAGACCCGAAATTGTCGCCGGAACCGCTTGTGATGACTTCTGTGTTTTTCCAAGTTCCGAAAATTCGATTGTCTAAATTAGATGTTTGCGAAGGCTGTTCCATGTTGTCGTTGTTAGAAGCAGGAGGTGTTGTTTGAGTTGCAGTTGATGCATCACTTGCTACCGGTTCTTTTGATTCAACGTTGGCTGGTTCTGTTGGAGCTGTGGCGCTTACTTCTTTGTTGGTAGTGGTTGCGTTACAAGAGAACAGTAGTAAGCAAGTTGCTAGTGCCAAACGATGCATAGAATTGATTTTTGTAAAAGTACAATTGAATAGTAAAGCGCTACTACCTGCATTCAGGTAATTTGAATAGACGCAGCTATTAGTCTAAGAGAATAGATGATAACGTGTTGTACTATTAAAGAAAAGGACCTCAAACATTTCATGGCATACTAGTTATTGAGTGATGACGCTATATAAAAGTGTATTCCTCTATCCAAGCGACTCCTCCGACCGATATTTTGAGCTTGGACCCTCGAGGTCCCTGAGTATCCCGAAGGGATTTTCGAAGGGCCGATGAAGGTCCAGCGAAAAATATCGATACTTTAATAAAAAAATGCGGCGTCATTCCGAACGACTGAGTTTGCAAAGCAAACGAAGGAGAGAGGAACCTCGGAACGGGTTTTTCAGAGAGAATCCGATTTCGAAGCATTGGCGCTACATGCTATTAATTGTTAGGTAATTGAGTTGTTGAGTTTTTAAAGTTCTTAAGTTGCTGCGCTATTGATGAATGGCACTCATGTTCGCGCATCAATGCAAAAGCACAAGGTACAGCCAGTATCTTGTTCAAAGCCTCAAAAACTAAATAACTAAACCACTTAAAAACTCACCAATGAGTTTTGTAAAAAAAACTGTTTCCAAAGCGCCTCTACTATGACAACGCGTTTTGAGGTCCCTCTCTCGCTGCGGCTGCTTCGCAGCCTCGCTCGTTCGGGATGACAGGATTTTTTTAATAACAACCCAGATTTCTCGCATCCTTCTTCAGGCCTTCGGCCTTGCGAATCATGCTCGAAATGGCTTCGGACATCATTTTCGGCAGAGATGGACGAATGGTACTTAAAAAATGAAATTATTTTAAATATATAAGAAGTATGTAACGGATTAAATGTAGGAGAAATGAAGCTTGCTTTATGATACCATCAGTTTCTCTTGATTAGCCAATAGCACAACTTGTTAGATAAGAATCCTGCTTTATGGAGTATTTTTTTCGAAATCAGTACTTCTTGTGTTTCTCTTTTAGAGGAGCGGTATTGATTCCGTTGGCTTCTAATTTTCGGGTAGCATCGTCTTCAATTCGAACCTTCAATTCGAAGAGGGTTTCATCGAATACAACATGCTTGTCGAGCATGTAAGTGATCTCATACTCTATTTCTTCCCAAGTAGAAATGTGGGCGTGATTGTGTTGTAGTTGCGCTTCAAGTTTATCGAGTGCGTTGGCTACTTTTGCTTCATAGGTTTCTTTTGCTTCGAATTCGTAGAAGAGGTCGTAGATTTCTTGTCCGTTGGTATGAGTAAGCGCTGCTCTAATGTTTTCGATAGCTTTTCGTTCGCGTTCTATTTTATCTTTCTTCAGTTCAGGATTGCGGAGTACTTCGGTAAGGGGTGTATCTTTTGCTTCTGCTTCTACGAGGTCGTGAATGATGATCATTTTGAGTAAGCGAGCTGTATCTACTTTCTTGGTTAAGAGTGGCTCAATCAGCACTGCCATCAACGCCATTCTCCAGGTATGTTCTGCCACGCTTTCTTGTCGTCCGGTAGAGGTATAGCTATGGCGCAGCTCGTCTTTCAGTTTCTCAGCGAGCTCGAGCACTTTGAGGATGGAGGAGATGTGTTGTTTCATGATGGAGAAGAAGAGTAAAATTAAGGGCTTGGGGGGATATAAGGGACCAAAATTCCCTGATGGTTAGGAAGTTGGGACTCTAACCAACTGTGCAGGAAGAATTATTAAAATAAAAAAGGTCACACAGAACTGTATGACCTTTTGAAGCTCCCCCTTCAGGACTTGAACCTGAGACCCTCTGATTAACAGTCAGATGCTCTAACCAACTGAGCTAAGGAGGAATACCTTTAAATGGGTTGCAAAAATAGGAATTTTCTGATTTCTGCAAAGTATTCTAATGCAATTTTTTAGCTTTTTTAGAAGAAAAATCCTTTCTCTCGGGCTACCCATACCCCATCTTCCCTAAGCTCTACTGGCCAACGTTTTAGATAATATCCTTCTCCCGTTACATTTCTGCCCGTTTCCATGTTGAATTTATACCGATGCAAGGGGCAAACTACGTTGCCCAACGCGTCGATCCAACCCTTACAGAAATAGCCCCCGGCATGCGGGCATTTTTGAGCAAAAGCGAATAATTTTCCGTTAAAACGCCCCAAACAGACCGTTTTTCCTCCTACTTCCAGCTCCAGAATGCCATTTTCAGGGAAAATCAACTCCTCTTCACTGGCGGCCACTTTGAACCATTTATAGTTGGGATCGCTCATTAATAGAAAAATTCACTTTTGTATGGGTAGCGAATTCGGTACATCTCACGAACCTTGTAAAGAATACTGGTTCTTAGCAGATCAATGTTTTGTTTTTCTGTAGCCGACACAAACACACAATTGCCCTGCAACTGATTCTCCCAACGTTCCTTTAATTCTCTCAGAATTTCCGCCTTCACATCATCTTCCAACCACTCGTCGAAGGTTTGCTTCTCGTATTGATCCATTTTATTGAAGATGGTAACAATGGGCTTATCGAAAGCTTTTATATCCTGTAATGTGCTGTTTACAACTCCTATTTGATCCTCATACTGAGGATGAGATACGTCCACAACATGTAACAGTATATCGGCCTCTCTTACCTCATCTAGGGTACTCTTGAAACTTTCCACCAAATGGTGAGGCAATTTTCGAATAAACCCTACGGTATCACTTAACAAGAAAGGAGTGCTTTCAAAAACCACTTTTCTAGTAGTAGTATCCAAGGTCGCAAACAACTTGTTCTCAGCAAACACTTCACTCTTACTCAATACGTTCATCAAAGTAGATTTGCCAACGTTGGTATACCCAACCAAGGCCACTCGAATGAACTCGCCACGGTCTTTTCGTTGAATATAGCTCTGCTTATCGATTTCCTGCAATCTTCTTCTGAGCAATGCAATCTTCTCTTTAACGATACGACGGTCGGTCTCAATTTCCGTTTCCCCCGGACCTCTTGTACCAATACCACCACCCAAGCGTTCCAAGTGTTTCCACATTCCTTTCAATCGAGGCAACAGATATTGGTATTGAGCCAACTCTACTTGTGTTTTGGCCTGCGCTGTCTTCGCTCTGCGGGCAAAGATGTCAAGAATCAGGTCACTTCGATCGATGGTTTTTACTTCGAGTACTTTCTCTATATTCTGAATTTGAGACCCGCTTAGTTCATCATCAAAAATCACCAGATTAATCCCCTTGCTTTTTACATAGTCGCGGATTTCTTCCAGCTTCCCTTTACCAACAAAAGTGCGTGAATCAGGGTGAGGAAGCTTTTGGTAAAACCATCTAACGGTTTCCGCACCGGCTGTGCTGGCAAGAAATGCTAATTCTGCCAAATACTCTTTCACCTGTACTTCGGTTTGGTCTTTATGTACCAAGCCAACCAGCACTGCTTTCTCCTCTTGCTGTATTATATTCTTCTTATCTAACAATTGCTTTTAATTTATGCTACAAAAATAAAAAAACCTGTCGGGCTTTACCCAACAGGTTTCGATACTATCTTAACGATTTTAAAGTCCGCTGATCGTAAAGCCCACTTGGAAAGGGCGAATATTAGGTCCGAAACCGTCTTTAATAAATGCATTTACTTGATAACTTGCATAAATGCTATAAATACCGTAACCTGCTCTTGCCATCACACTTAATCTAGTATTATTGAAATAAGACTTCGATTTTTCTTTCAAGGTATATCCGTTGATCAAGCCACCACTTTTACTTTGATAGGTCTTATTCTTCGTACTTGCACTTAAAAGTGTTCCGATTTTCACCCCAATAGCCGCTTTCCAACTTTTGTTTGGATTTTCAGGATCTTTTGAAAAACGCAACTCAATTGGAGCCTCCAAATAGGTAGTGTTCAATTTTACTTTTTTGAAATGGTTGGTATCTGCTTGGTCAACAAAACCAAGTTTGTTTGCCAATTTCCCGCTCACGTCAACATAAGTTTTATTGAGATACATCGCGTCGAAACCTAAGCCGGGTCCAAATGCCACACTGATACGAGGATCTGTTTTGAAAGGGAAGTCCAACATAAAGTACATGTTGAAGCTTCTTGAAAATCCTTTGGTAGCAATGGTATCAGGCTTGCCGATCCAGTTATTGTATCCCAATTGCAGCAAAATGTGATCTTTAGATCGGTTTCCGAGGTTTACTTTACTCCAGTCTTTTTTGGCTTTTTTTACTGCGCTTGAGTCCTGAGCACGGGCTTGTAAAAAGCTACCCGCAACTACTAACAGAACAAAGAGTTGCTTCATATTCTTTAATTAAAAATCAAATGTATTTCCTAAGGGGTTAATGAAAGGTTAAGAATACCTCAAGCGGGCAAAAATTCGAGGGTTTAAACCCTTTTTCGCCTGTTTTAGGGCGTTTTCTTGATAATCAGGATCAGAATTGGCCATCAGGTCAATTTCGAAACTTCAGAAAATCAGTTCTTTAGCTTTTGAAAACCACTTCGGACAGGCGCAAATTTCCTTTTTTTGAGCCAAATAAACTAATTGATTTCGGATTCTCTTCAAACTTGAGTCGATCTTCCACTATTCAAGCCTTTTCCACTAAAAATCCGTGGCGAAGGGTATAGTACTGATTGGTACGCTTAGATACATTCACACTTTCAAACAACAGGCTTGCCCCCGTCTGTTTTCTTAACACCTTAATCAATGAACATGAAAAAATGGTCCATTTTAGCATTATTACTTGTCGCTTCAAACTTCCTGTTTGCACAACTTTATATCGGAGGAAACTACAAACGATTCGTACCTGCTAATGATTCTGCCAAATACACTTACAATACCGGTGGAGGTTTTGAACTTCAAGGTGGTGTAGGTCTAGGGAAAAAAGGATTTTCACTCATTGCTACTGCAGGCATCGATATATTCAGAATCAACCATAAAACAAATAGCGAGAAAAAAGACGGATGGTTATTCTTGATGGGAGGCTTGAGAAAAGATTTTCTAATCGGAAAGGCAAAGAAGAAAGGCTATGGCGATGAGAAGCAGCAATCTTTCTTTGTAGCAGCAAACTATGGTGCATCTGCAAGTAACTATACGGCAAGAATGACAAACGATGCTAAAAAATCGTTGAGCACAAAAATTTGGAATGCCGGAGTTGGTTTACACTTAAGCGGTCTTGAGTTTGCATACTTCTATCAAAACTTACAAGATGTAAAGAGAGGTGGGTGGATGCCTGTTCACCAATTCAAAATTGGAATATTGCTGTTAGGAAATTAAATAACAGCACTACTTCGGCCCCTTAATAAAATCTGCCAACAACTTCATCCTGTAATAGAGATTGCTGAGCATAAGCGAAGTATTGTTCTTGGTGGATAGAACGGAGTTCTTGTTCATTTTCTTAAGATTCTTGAGCTCCTCTATTTTCTCATCAATTTTATCGATCAATTTCTCAGCAGTCCAGCCAATGTATTTTTTGTTTCGATCGTCTTTTACATGATAGGGCTCAATGGTTCCGGGCTTTAGCTTATTGAATTTGAAGTTTTCATCTATTGCTTTTTTGATCGATTCGTTGGATAACAAATCAATCATAACATCCGGAGATACTTCATTCAAATAAGCATTGTGAAAAATATTGAGATTATTGATGAGCTCACGAATCACCAACTTTTTCAATACGTCATTCGTTTTCCCTTCCTTATGAAGAAAACTCAACAGATCTTTTAAAGGACCAATGCCCGTTTTGAGCCACTCAAAATTCATTGCATAAATCTAATGAATACCTTCTGAATTTTATAAACAGACTTACTTCCCCACCAAAATCAACACCTTCTGATACTTGGTTAAAGCCGGACTGCCATTGTCTTTCACTTCTAATACCAATTCTAAAATTTCTCCTTCTTTAGCTGTAGCAGGTACAGTTATCTTAATTGATAAAGAGTTAGGATCACTGATGCTTAATTGTGTTTGATTGGTAAACGACCTCAATTGCCACCATTTAAATGAAACCTTGTCATTATCAGGGTCAGTGATTGTTGCTTTAATATTCCAACTGGTTCCGGGCTTCATCACCACTTTGTATAATTTATCAAGCTTGATAATTGGATGATGATTTGCCTTTTTAAAATCATCGCTTACCGACCAACGCATGCGTGCCGCAAAATCATTTTGCGCAGCAGGAAAGAAATTGGGATAGGGAATTCCTTCATTCGCTTTTTTCGCCCTTTCCGCAGCACTGCTAGCCGTAATCAGCATTCCCGAGTTGGCTGCCAAAGTAGCACTGTCGGGCAATTGCATGAAGTTTGGATTTGATTCAGACGCTGTTAACTGACGACCTCCCCATCCTCCATTGCCCCCTCTCCAATAGGCCAGCAATCCGTTATCAAGCAAGTTCATAAAAGTAAACGTATCCCCCTCTCCTAGCCAAGAGCCTTTTTCTTGAACCGGCAACCAAACGATGTATCCCATGGCCCTGAGTTCCTCATTGGTTTTATCAGGAACACCAAAATAATCAAACACATCACCCTTTACCATCTGCTTTCCATCGCCCCAAACTCTGTACAATGAACCAAAGGGTCCTTTAGAAGAAACGTTTTCCTTCATCCAAGAGGTGGTAAGAAAATAAGCATTCTCTTCAGTTGCACTCAACTGTGCCCCATATGCGAAATTTGCTGCATTCTTGAATTCTCTGTATTCTACATCCGGCCAATTCGGTTTAATGTATTTCTCATAGGTTCCGTCTTGATCGCCCGATGGCAATATCACTAACTTTTTACTAACCTTCTTACGAATAGCATCCCAACCGGCCTTAGCCTTAAACTCGTCTTCAATCGATTTTAATGCGCGTGCAATGGTACTTTGCCCACCCCAAGCGGTTACGTATAGTGGTGAAGCATTGTTGTCTAATAACAAGCTCTTGATCCAATTAGACCCTTCACTGTCTTTAGAGATATCGCCATCAAATTCAATATTACCCCATTTGATAACCGACTTCAGATACGATGGTTTTGGGTAATTGGAATGATGTTTTATTAAATTCGGGTAAACCTTCTCGTAGGTCTCTACTGCATCGTGAATGAACCGTTCTTTGGGGTCCCAGCGATAACGCTCACAGGGGCAAATTTTCAAACCAAATCTGGTATACTCTCTTCCTTCTACATACCATTTGGTTCCTTTACCGTCGCCTGTCCAATGAAAACCACTGCTGGCATAGATCAATCCTTCTACTTTTACATCTGTGCTGTACAGCAAGAAGCGAATGAGAGAATTGGCGTCATCCAGCTCCGGATCGGCTGTAATCACTACTCTTGGCAAGAGATTATTTTGGGCAACTTGTGCTTTTACGACTGCGGTGAAGAAATACATTAGTGAAAAGAAGAGCAAGAATTTGCCGATAAGCAAGAATTGCTTTTTCATATGCAAGAAAATTGATTGAATAAGTACCTAAATGTAAGCAATAAGTGAGATCATCGAATCAACACAACGGTACCTTTTTGTTGCTTGGCGGGTTGGCCCTCAAATTGGTAGTTCACTACCCATACGTAGCCTCCGATGGACTGATCTTGACGATTGAGCTTACCATCCCAACCTTGATTGATCTCAGTAGATCGAAATACAATGGTACCCCATCGATTGTAGATCAAAAACTCGTATTTAACAATCTTTCCATACACGGTAGGTTTGATAAGATCGTTTTTCCCATCTCTATTTGGAGTGAAAGCCGATGGAACGAATATTCCTACCAAGCAATCGGTCTTCACCGTTACAGCTATTGAGTCAGTTCCAATACAGCCGTATTGATCGCTCACTTTCAACCAATAATTGCCGGTTTTATTGATGAGCAAGGAAGAACTGTTGGTTCCATCGTTCCACAAATAAGTACTGAATGGAGAAGTTGGCTTTATAGTAAGTTTTTCATACACACAAATAGCAGTATCAGCCGGAAGAAAAGCAGCTGGATTGGTTTGGATAAAATTGATACGCGTAGTATCCGTTCCCTTGCAGCCATTGTTGTCAGTTACTTGAACCGCATAAACTCCCAATCCATTGATCGCAATTGTTTGTGAATTCGCTCCGGTATTCCATACATAAGATTGGTATCCGGCACCTGCATCCAATGTTCGTGTAGTGGCTTCGCAGAGAATGGAATTTTTGTCCAAAACCGGTTTTGGCAGTGCGAAAACATTGGTTACTTGTAGCGTATCGTAAGACTTACATCCAAAATTATTCGTCACCATTACTGAATAAGAACCTAGCGACTTTACGATTAAAGAAGCAGCAGCGCTTCCGTTGTTCCATAGATAAGTGTTGAATCCACCGCCGGGAGTAATAAGAGCGCTATCGCCCGAACAGAAGCTTTTGTCGGGGCCAAGACTAATTGGAGTCGATTGATTTACTTTTATTCGAACTGTATCGTAAGCAAAACAGCCCGGTGTTTTTTCTGCGATTGCTGTATAAACAGTATCAACCAATGGATTCACCACAACCTTTTGAGAACTTGTAGCGTCGATTCGATACGAAGGACTCCAAGCGTAATTTAAAAACTCCGATGTGGCATTCAATTCAACGGTATCTCCGGCGCAAATAACTCGATCGGGGCCAATAGAAAAAGGAATGGGTGGCGCATCCGATACAGTAATGGTATCTCGAAATTCATTGTCACAAGAGTCTTTAACCATCAACCAATATTGCCCGGGTTGATTGATCGTGATTACTGAATCTGTTGCTCCATTACTCCATAAATAAGAGGAATACCGAAATCCGGCTCTCAATTTCATGGTATTCCCTTTACACAAAACGGTGTCCGTTCCAATGTTCAGTGGCGGTGTTTTTGAATCAGCAATGATCACTATTGAGTCTTCCAACGGAGAACAAGCCAGCACTGTACTTGCATAAATAACATGGCGCCCCATTGAAGTAAATCTAACCCTAATCAAAGAATCAGACTGACTCACCACCTGAATGTTTGGAGAGTTTTTCCAAAGAATGGCTTGTCCGCATCCTTTGTTTTTATGCGTTCTATACGTGTAGGTTACATTCAAATTACATATAGATCTTTGCCCTGTGAGCTTAAGGAAACTACAGGAATCAATAAAACTTGGACAAGTATACCTCATCGTTGGGTTGTAGTTTGCAAAAGGAGTTTGTGGTGCTTCTGCAACAGAATTTCCGGCTTGATCGGTAGTCCATTGCAATGTGGTACTTGTTGTAGTAGTAGCAATCAGCTGTGCGTCCTTTTCATACAAACCACAAGAATAGATGGAGCTGTTGCCTAAAGTGTCTACCGGGTAAACGGAAAAACCGGTACTAAAATAATTGGACAATAACGCCGCCGATAGTTCTCTACCACCGATGAATACGCCATCTTTAACCGTTGGTGCATTGAAATAATAACGTGGTTGGCCAACACCTCCCGTTGCTCTTCCCCAAACCAGATCAAGATTGTTATTAAGACGAACCAAAATAGATCTAGTACCATCGCCTTGAAGATTCAATGCACTCGCCCCGAACGTTGAGAGATAAAAACTATTGCCGGATTTCGCAATGCGAATGGTTCCTGCTTGATATGGCCCAAATTGAGGATCAGGAGTGTAGTTTTCAGCAATAAGAGCAGACTTTACAGGATTGCCATCAAAGTCAATTTTTAAGTAGCCGGCGATAGTTGCCAACAGAGGATTACCGGTGGGCGAAACGCAAGCCAACACTAATCCATCTGTTGTAGGCACCATATCTTGCAAACTTGGGATCTTTCCATCCATTAAGTATTGCTTGTGCCAAACAGAAGCACCATCGTTCAAATTCAATTTAAATACCGACGCAGTAGAATTTAATAAGTTATTGTAACCAACAGTACCTGTTACATATACGAATCCATCTTTGATCACCATGGTTTTAAGCCAATTTGACCACACTTGATTATAGTCTAACGAGCGTTGCCATAAAATTTGACCTGTTGCAGAAAAGCGCGTAACGCCGAAGCCAATTACATTATTAGGTGTTGACAATACAACGGCTCCATCGTCGGGTGTTGTTTGCAAAGCAAAAAAACGATCATATTGACCGGTTGAGTTGCGTAAAGCTCTCGTCCAAAGCAGGTTTCCTGAAGCATCAAGTTTAGAGAAAAATTGAGGAAATGAACTTTCGCCGTGAAATAGGAATATTGAACCTGCAGAAGATTCTTTCACGTTTGTAATATCACTGAGGTCATTGGCGCTCAATTCTAACTTCCTGCTCCATTTAATGCAGCCATCAGCTTTTGCACGAATCAAAATACCCATTTGAGCCTCTTGATACGAGTACACACCGGTTCTGTTTCCATAGATAAATAAATCGCCATTAGCAGCAGCAGTTAATCCTCTCATGTCGTATTCTCTTCCGTCTTGTGCATAATAGCGTTTTGCAAAATCTACATCAGCAGGAAAACTTCCGGAATAGAAATAGTGAACCGTTGTGGTATCAGTGCAATTGCCATTATAGGCAACCAGTTGAACAATGGTTAAACCCGTATTTACCGAAACCCCGGCCGGACTATTTAGTACAAAAGGAAAACCATTCACTATAAATTTAAAATCGGTAGCATTGATACTCGCATTGTCAAGCGTAATATAAGCAGGAGCAGAAAAAACGGAATCGCCTTCAATACTCATTTTTGCAACAACACCGCAAGGGTTTGTTTGCTGAGCGAACAAATTAAAAGGCATCAGCCCTATAGCCATGAATAGCAATAAAAAGAGAATTTTGAATCTCATGGAAAATGCGAGCAATTTTTGTATCAATAGGTGCGCTTCAAGATACCATCAAAAAACGGATTTGGTTGAAAATGCCCAAGTTTCAAACACATTAAAATTAATAGACAATTAAAAACTGAAATAAGTTGCTGGGATTTTAACTAAATTGAAGAAAACAACCTGATTTACATGAGAATCGCACTGCTCTTAGTTTTGGGCTTTCCACTTTTCCTGAACGCTCAAACCCCAAAAGACCATCATGCCGGCTCTTTTGCCGACAGCAACCGTCTAAAAAAGATCGAAAAAACATTCCCGATTATTGAAAAACTCTACAAGGACTTTGCAGAGAAAAATCACTACCCGGGCTATGCTTTTGGAATTGTAGTGGATGGTAAGTTGGTATTTAAAGGAGCAGGCGGCTATGCTAACTTAGAAGAAAAGATTCCCGCCACAACAAAATCATTGTTTCGTATTGCATCGATGTCGAAGAGTTTTACGGCACTCGCCATCTTGCATTTACGCGATCAAGGGAAGTTGCGACTCGACGATCCGGTTGAAAAATACATACCGGCAATGAAAGGTCAAGGACTGACAAAAGACGCACCATTGATCACCATTCGCCATTTGATGAGTCATAGCGCAGGATTTCCGGAGGACAATCCTTGGGGCGACCGTCAATTGCAAGACACAGAGAAAGAACTGTTGGACCTGATTGCGAAAGGACTGAGCTTTTCAAATACTCCTGGCGTTGCTTATGAGTACAGCAACCTCGGATTTGCGATGTTGGGATATATTATTCATAAAGCTTCGGGTATGTATTACAGTGACTATGTAAAAAAATACTTACTCGCACCTTTGAATATGAAGCAAACAACTTACGAGTACAGCGAAGTACCGAAAGAAGTGTTTGCTGTAGGCTATCGGTATATTTATGAGAAATGGAGAAAAGAAGTGCCACTTCACGATGGCATTTATGGATCAATGGGCGGTATGATCACTTCAGTGGAAGAATTTGCCAACTATGTGGCCATGCATGAAGCCGCTTGGCCCGAGCGAAACGATGCCGAAACTTTTCCGGTGAAAAGAAGTACAATTCGAGAAATGCACGATCCTTCACGTTTCATTGGTTTAAATACTGCAAGCCGCCTTCCTAATGGAAAAACGCTGATAGCCACTACCAGCTACACGTATGGATTGAACTGGCTTCGTGACGCAAGAGGGATGGTGGTAATTGGCCACAGTGGCGGATTGCCGGGATACGGTAGTAATTGGCGCTTTCTTCCTGAATATGGCATTGGCGTAATATTCTTTGGAAACATTACCTATGCCCCTTGCTCTGCAATGAATCTGCAAATTGTTGATACATTGATAACGATGGCCGATTTGAAACCAAGATTGGTTGGTGTATCTCCAATTCTTGCAAAAAGACAAAAAGAGTTGATCGCTGTTATTCCTACTTGGAATTCAAAGCCTAACATTTTTGCAGAGAACTTTTTCGACGACTATCCTATCGACATCTTAAAAGATCAATCGAAAAAAGTATTTGATGAAATTGGAAGTATTGTGAGCGTAGGAGAAATGGTTGCTGAAAATCAACTGCGAGGCTATTGCATTATTCACGGTTCGAAAAAAGACGCGAGAATGTATTTCACATTATCGCCGGAGAATCCGGCGTTGGTGCAAGAGTATCATTTGGATGTGATAGACTAATTTGAAGATTGGTTGATTAGCTAATTAGTTTAAAAGGGGTGCCGAGGCACCCCTTTTTACAAATTCACAAACTTTCAATGAAACTAATTATCTCAGTTTCATTGCTTCGGGATCCCATTTAATGATCTTTTTATTAAAATAGCTTTCATTACAAGCTAGAGCCGGAGCGGCTGCACGGAAACCGAAGGTAGCATCTTCAACCACAGGTTTTCCGGTTCTAATAGCATCGAAGAAATTGGTAAAGTGATCGAGGTGTTCACTATAGCCGGGTGGTGCTTTAAAAATCACGTCTTCTTTTACTTTCTTTTTACGTTGCTCGGTCGTCCATTTTTCATTGTATTCCTTTTGCATTTCAGCTTGCATGCTTTTCGAGAACGTAAATAAAGAGTCGTAGCCGCCAAAACCCGGAGCTTCGGGCATGATGCTATGTTTTACAGTAATATCGTTACCACGAACATCCATGGTACCTTCAGAACCTACCAAACGAATGATCTCCTGCCCACCTGTTCCACTGATAAAATTTACTTGTAAGGTCATTTGAAAGGCCGGGTGATTGTCATTTGCGCCGTATTGCATCACTCCCGACATTACATCGGGCATGTTTCTGCCATCGAGCCAGTGACTGAACTGACCTGTACTGTAAATTGTTTCCGGGCCTTTTGAATTGGTGATTAAATGGGTTCCACTAAGTAAATGAATGAACAAATCACCTGCCACACCGGTTCCTACCTCTTTGAAAGCACGCCACCAGAAGAACTTCTTAGAATCGTACTCCATTTTTTGAGTGATCTCAATGAAGCGCTCCCAATCGGTTGTTTCTGCACTGGCATCTTTGGGAATGGTGTACTCCCAAGCGCCTATTGAACTTTGACGATCGTATACAGCATTTACCATGTTAAGCTTTCCAATTTCACCCGCTGCCAATAGTTCTTTTGCTTTTGCCAATCCAATACTACTCACACGTTGGCTTCCTACTTGCAATACTTTGCCGTATTTCTTTTGTGCTGCAATTACATCGTAGCCTTCTTTGATCTTATAGATCATGGGTTTCTCCAGATACACATGTTTTCCTTTTGCCATGGCATCGATGGCCATTTTGGCATGCCATACATCGTGTGTTGCAATCAGAACCGCATCAATATCTGGTCTATCGAGTAAATCTTTATAATTTCTAGTGGTGTACAAATCGGCACCATAGGTCTCTTTGGCATTCTCAATTCTTCCGGAATACAAATCGCAGATGCCCGCCAATTCTACTCCGGGAACTTTTAAAGCAGTACCTAAATCGAAATGGCCTTGAACTCCGTACCCAATTACACCCAATCGAATTTTATCACCGGTTGAAATTTTCTTTTCGTATCGAATCATTCTCTCTTCTGCCTTTTCTTTTGCGGCAAAAGAGGCCAAAGGAGATGCGGCAGAGGCAATACTCGCTGCACCAATTTTTTGAAGAAACCTTCTTCTCGAAGATGCATTGTCATTTTTCATATGCAAGTGGTTGTGTTGTGTTTTTATTTTACGATATAGCTAACAAAGGCTATTTTATTACTATCGGGGCTCCAGGAAGGAACATTGATGGTGCCTTGTCCACCAAAGAAAACAGGTGTCAAATCTTTTACTTTTTTCGTGTTCACGTCCATCAACCTGAGCTTCACATTCTTACCAAATAGATGCTGTTGTTTTTCATCAGAAGTATATGCGATGTAAACGATCCATTTATTATCGGGAGAAGGATGAGCAAACCAGTTGGAGTTTTCATCGAAGGTCATTTGTTCCGGGTTAGAGCCATCTGTATTCATTCTCCAAATTTGCATATGGTTAGTTCTATACGAATTAAAATAAATGTATTTACCGTCGTAAGAATAATCGGGACCGTCGTCTAATCCTGTTTCAGTTGTAAGCCTGTGCTCCTGACCTCCATTTATATCAATTGAATAGATATCATAATTGTTATTACGTTCAGCACAATAGGCTAGTGTTTTGCCGTCGCGACTCCAGCCGTGCCAATACGATGGTGTTAATGAAGTGATTGGCTTGGGTGTACCACCTTGCACCGGAAGAATGTAGATGGCAGACTTATAGGGTTTTTTAGCCGTATCAGCTTTGTTGTTGTGACTAATAGCCAACCATTGATGGTCGGGCGAAAGGCCATGATCATTGTTGCATTCCGTGGCGAAACCGGTTGGAAGTTCTTTCATAAGTCTAGTGTTCAAATCAATGGTGTAAAGCTTGCCGTAAGAATTCACAATCAAGTATCCGTCCTTATGCCAATTAGGAGCTTCAATGTGCTTATTGATGGAGTAAATAGTATCTATTTTCAAAGACACTATATCAATCATTTGCACGACGCTAATGGTGTCTGTCTTTTGTTTTTGAGCGTTGGCTTTGATAGTTAGAATAAGGAAAAGGAGCATAATGCATGCACAAAAATAGGATGCACTGAAACTATCTTTAAGAAGCTTTTTCATATAAGCAGGCAATTTGGTTATGGAATATACTGACTTTTTTCGAACCACGGGTTCCGAATTACATGAACGAAATGCTACATTGTTGTTTAACGCGTTGTGCTATTGGCTAATCAAGAAAAACCGATGGTTTCAAAAGCAAGCTTCCTTTCTCCTACATCTGCTTTGTTGCATCCTTCTTATATAGATAAAATGACTCCATTTTTTAAGTACCATTTGTCTATCTCTGCCAAAAACAATGTCCGAAGCCATTTCGAGCATGCTTCGCAAGGCCGAAGGCCTGAAGAAGGATGCGAGAAATATAGTTTGTTAGAGAGGGGTTGCTATTGAAACTATTTTTTTCACTAAACTCGTTGGTGAGTTTTTAAGTTATTAAGTTGTTTAGTTCTTAAGTTTTAGCGCTTTACACAAGACACTGGTTTGAATTGGTGCTTTTGCGCATTCTTGCGTGTACATGAGCGCCATGAGTCAATGGTGAAGCAACTTAAAAACTAAACAACTAAACTACTTAATACCATGTAGCTTTAATGCTTCAAAATTGGATTCTTTCTATAAAACTCGTTCCGAGGTTCCTCTCTCCTTCGTTTGCTTTGCAAACTCAGTCGTTCGGAATGACGCCGCATTTTTTTATTAAAGTATCGATATTTTTCGCTGGACCTTCATCGGCCCTTCGACTAGACCTACGGTCTGCCCTTCGACTGCTCCTGCGGAGCGCTCAGGGACCTCGAAGGTCAGCTCAAAATATCGGTCGGAGGAGTCGCTTAGATAGAAGATGACACTTCTATATAGTCCCTTCGCTCATTAACTATTATGTCATGAAATGTTTCAGACCCTTTATTTCAATAGTACAAGAGGTTTACTTAGCTTTAAAGCACAAAATATAACGATGCAAAAAATTTTCTCTCTGATTGCAGTCCTAGGCCTAGTCTGTTCATGCAATTCAAGTGGTCCAAACATTTTAACAGCTGAAGAACAAAAAGACGGCTGGGAGCTACTATTCGATGGAAAAACCACCAATGGATGGCATTTGTACAATATGGGCAATGCTCCCTCGGTTTGGGAAGTCAAGAATGGCACACTCGTATGCAATCCTAATGGACATAAACTGGAGGAGCACGGCGACCTGGTATCTGACAAAGAGTTTGAAAATTTTGATCTAAAGTTTGAATGGCAAATTACAGAAGGCGGCAACAGCGGTGTTTTCATCAATGTGCTTGAGAGGCCCGATATCATGAAGGCTTGGGGATCGGGACCGGAATATCAATTGCTCGACAATGCCCATCCCGATTTTCCGAATCCCGCAAAAAGAAGTGGTTGTTTGTTTGGTTTTGGTCCGCAGAAAAATCCCGCTGCCAACAAACCAAAGGGAGAATGGAATGAAAGTGAAATCAAACAAGAAAATGGAAAAATTTCCTTCTATTTGAACGGGGTCCTAACCGTTGAAAAAGATCTTACATCTACAGCGTGGCTTGATAGTTTAGCTACCAGTAATTTCAAAACAATGCCTGAATACGGCAAACACACGAAGGGTCGCATCGCTTTGCAAGAATGGAAAGGTGGGGCTTCTTTTAGAAATGTGAAGATTAGGAAATTGTAAGCGGGTGTGATGTGTTGGGGAGTAGGCCTTAGGCTTTAGGCATTTGCTGTTACTTTTTTTTGGAGCTATTTCTTTTTGATACTATTGTTTTCTTGAACCCTGAATTGAACAATATCGGCCACTAGTTCCAATGGCATGGGTTCTGTTAGAGGAAATTGCACTGAGCCTTTACCTTGCTTATAACCTGCCAATCGCTTTTCAAATTTTTTATGTCCGGTTGGAGTTGCATAAAACCCAATATGATGTTCATAGCCTGCAAAGTAAACAAGTGGTTTTTTGTTTAATTTATAAGCAGGCATACCATAGGCGATCATTTCTTCCGCTTCAGGCGCATTTGCCTTGATGGTTTTACGAAGCTTCTTTAATTCCGTCTGAATCTTTTTTGGGAATGATTCGATGTATTCATCAACTGTTGCAAATACACTCTTCATATTACATATGGTTTTTTCAAATTTAGAAAATTAGAGTAAATAAAGAATGGGGCGATGCGACAATTCGGGGTTGTTTTGCGACAAGTTTCTCAATTTTTAGTACCTTCCCAGCAGACAAAAAATCGTATGCTAAAATCTAATCGAAGAAAATTTCTTGCAAGCGCATTTTTCTTAGGTATTGCTGGTAAAATTTTCGGACAAGACAAACAAAAACCTAAAGCAGACAAAACCATGATTGTTCACCATGTATTTTTCTGGCTAAAGAATGCCGGAAACGAAGCCGATAGAGCCAAATTATTAGAAGGATTGCGCACACTGGCAGCTATTAAACATGTAAGCAAACTTCAAGTGGGCATTCCAGCCTCTACTGAAAAAAGAGAAGTTGTAGACAATAGCTATGATGTGAGCGAGTTAATGTATTTCGAAAGTTTAGAGGCGCAAGCTGCGTATCAGAAAGACCCTATCCACTTGAAATTCGTAGAAAACTACAGCCACTTGTGGGCGAAAGTAGTGGTATACGATATGAATGTGGTTTCATAACTTACTTCCTTGTAAGCTACTATACTGAATCCGGCTTTGTGCCGGATTTTTTAATGCCTTTCAGGAACTAACTTGCAGTACAATTTACTTTTATGGAATTAGGTATCATGAGCTTTGCAGATGTGGAACCCGATAGCTCCTCTTCTGCAAAAACACAAGCACGTATCAAAAACTTGATGGAAGAAGTTAAACTCGCCGATGAGTTAGGGCTCGATGTTTTTGGAATTGGAGAACATCACAGGGCCGACTATGCGGTTTCTTCACCTACTACCATACTTGCTGCGGCTGCCATGATCACAAAAAACATCAAACTTACCAGCGCCGTAACGGTATTAAGTTCAGAAGACCCGGTTCGCGTTTACCAACAGTTTGCGACTGTGGATCATCTATCAGAAGGAAGAGCAGAAATGATGGTTGGAAGAGGTTCTTTTATTGAGTCTTTTCCACTATTTGGGTATGACCTGAATGATTATGAGGACTTGTTCGTTGAAAAAATAGACTTGTTACTAAAAATCAATAAAAGCGAAAAAGTTAGTTGGAAGGGAAGGCTACGACCTTCTATCAACAACTTAGGAGTTTATCCTAGAGCAGCACAAACCGAATTGCCGATTTGGTTAGCAGCCGGAGGTACGCCTGCTTCTGCCATTCGAGCGGCACAATTGAAATTGCCTTTAATGTTGGCAATTATTGGAGGCATGCCTGAGCAATTTGTACGTTTCATTAATTTATACAAAGAAGCTTGGAAACAAGTGGGCCATGACCCTGCTGCTCTTAAATTAGGCGTAAACAACCACGTTTTTATTGGCGAAGAATCACAAAAAGCAGCGAATGACTTTTATCCTCACTATGCACAAATGATGTATCGAGTAGGAAAAGAAAGAGGTTGGCAGCCATTGAGCAGAGAGCAATATGATTATTTACGCCAACCGAATGGAGCTTTGATGGTGGGTAGTCCTCAACAAATTATTGATAAAATTTTATTGGAGCACGAACTGTTCGGCAACACGCGCTTTATGGCACAAGCCAGCGTTGGATTTGTTCCACATGAGAAAGTGATGAAGTCGATTGAACTGTTTGGAACGAAAGTGGCACCGGTTGTGAAGAAGGCGGTGAGCGGAGTGGAGCTTGGGCGTTAGGCTTTAGGTTTTGAATTTTGGGTTTTAGGTTTCAGGTTCTATGTTGTTCGTATCATCTAGTACAAAATTCGTTTTAAAGTAAGCGGATCTTCCAATTGCTGATTCAAGAATTGAAGTCGCCTGTTTAAAATCAGTTTTTCGATTCAAGCGAAGCAGTAATTTTGAGCAACCAAACCCAAAAGTTGCATGAAAAAGTATTATATAATCATCGGCGTGATAGTAATCATACAGTTGATTCCCATGACTAAAAACCAAAACGGACCTGAAACTGCTTCCATTGATAAGAAGTATAAAGTACCTGAAGAAGTGGCTGTCATTCTAAAAGATGCCTGCTACGACTGTCATTCGAACAACACTGAATACCCTTGGTATACAAAAATTCAGCCGGTAGGCTTTTGGCTCAACCATCACGTAAATGAAGGAAAAGAGCATTTGAATTTTTCAGAATTTCTCAGTTATCCGGCAACAAGACAATCAAAAAAGTTGGAAGAAGTAGTTGAGACAATTGAGGAGGGCGAAATGCCGCTTGCATCGTATACTTATTTTGGATTGCACAAAAACGCAAAACTTTCAGAAGCCCAAAAGCAGGTGTTGATCAATTGGGCAAAATCAGTGAAATCAGAAATCGTAATCCCCTAATTACAAATTACCTTTCTTCAATTCGCTTACGGCGTGGTTAACAGCTCGCGCTGTTAATGCCATGTAGGTAAGAGACGGATTCTGTGTGCTGGTAGAAACCATGGAAGCGCCATCTGTTACAAATACATTTTTACAATGATGCAAGGCGTTCCATTTATTAAGTAAGGAAGTTTTTGGATCATTGCCCATTCTGATCCCACCCATTTCATGAATATCCAATCCGGGTGCTTGTTTGGTATCTATTTGTAGAATATTTGTACAACCTGCAGCATCCAACATTTCTGAAGCGGAGTTAAGAAAATCTTTCAGCAGTCGTTCATCATTATCATCGTATCCAACTGAAGTAACAAGCTGCGGTATTCCCCATCTATCTTTTTGATCGGTGCTCAATCGTACGTGATTGCTTTCTTTCGGAATGGTTTCGCCTTGCATCGACATGGTCACATTCCATGGACCGGGTTCGGTAATTGATTCTTTAAATGACTCACCAATTCCTTCGCCTGATCCTTTTTGCCTATTGGCCTCATAAAAACTCATATAACCTCGCTGAAAATCCATTTCTTGCTTCTTCACATTTCTAAAATTGGGCATCATGGGTTGCGTAGGTCTTCTGCCATAATGATACCGATCCATCGGTCCATCGTAAGAAGCCGTTACCGTACCACGATAATTGTGAAAGGCAATGAATTTTCCAAGGAGGCCACTATCGTTACCCAAACCATTGGGAAAACGATGTGAGATAGAATTCAACAAGATCAAATTTGAATTCAAGCAAGCCGCATTCACAAATATCACTTTTGCATAAAACTCTTGTTCCTGCATGGTTTCCGCATCAATAATTCGAACCCCTTTCGCCTTTCCTAACTGCTCATCGTATAAAATAGAATGCACCACCGAATGTGGACGAATGGTAAGGTTTCCTGTTTTCATTGCCCAGGGAAGCGTTGCTGAATTGGAACTAAAGTATCCACCAAATGGGCAACCTCGCTCGCACATATTTCTAGCTTGACATTGGCCTCTCCCTTGCTGCAAATGAATAGGCTGGGGATCGGTAAGATGCGCACATCTTCCCTGTACTACATGTCGATCAGCATATGCCGACATTATTTTACTTGCGATGTCTTTTTCAACACAAGTCATCTCAAAAGGGCGAATGAATTCTCCATCAGGCAATGTTTCCAATCCATCTTTGTTTCCGCTGATTCCAACAAAACGTTCCACATGCGAATACCAAGCAGCAAGATCATTGTAGCGTATGGGCCAATCAACGGCGTAGACATCACGTGCAGGGCCTTCAAAATCATAGTGACTCCAGCGTTGCGTTTGGCGGTACCAAAGCAAGCTCTTGCCTCCTACTTGATAGCCCCTGATCCAGTCAAAAGGCTTTTCTTGAACGTAAGGATGTTCTTTGTCTTTTACGAAGAAATGTTGAGTGGCTTCATCGAATGCATAGCACCTTGAAACAACGGGGTTTTGACTAGTAATATCATGCGTCATTTTTAGATGATGCTTGAAATCCCAAGGATTTCTCATGGCAGTGGGATAATCGTTCAAGTGTTCCACCATTCTACCACGTTCCAGTACCAGCGTTTTTATTCCTGCATCACAGAGTTCTTTGGCAGCCCAACCGCCGCTAATACCGGAGCCAATCACAATGGCATCGTAACTATTTTTGGAGGTTGCACGGTTGTTGATGGCGGGAGAGCTGTTGTTCTGTGGCATAAAGGCATCGTTGTAACTTGAAGTTACTGAATAGAACAGGAAGAAGTAAACAAGCAGCCTCTTCAAGAAAAATTTATTTCTTAGATTGTGGTACATTCCACTTCCACATGAACAGAAAACAGTTTCTTCAGTTAACAGGTGGAGCCCTCGGTGCTGCCGCTATTCCCCAATCACTGCAAGCGTTTGATGCTACAGCAAAGGGCAAATTGTCGATTCAACTTTACACCATTCGCGATGCCATAAAAGCGGATCTAGAAGGAAGCTTGAATAAGTTAGCGTCTCTTGGTTTTAAGTATGTTGAAACGGCGTTCTGGCCTGAAAACATCACGCTAAAACGTGCAGCCGATGCAATTAAAGCCGCGGGCTTGAAAGTATCTTCTTGTCATGTAGAATTACCTTTCGACACCAATCAAAAAGTGTTTGTAGAAACAGCTGCTGCTTTTGAATGCAATAGATTGATATGGCATGGGTGGCCGGAAGACAAGCGCTATAGTAGCCTCGCCGGAACTCGTGAATTGATATCGATGTATAATAAGAGTGCTGTATTTGCAAAAGGCTTGGGGCTCGAATTTGGATTACACAATCATTGGTGGGAATTTAGAAACAAAGTGGAAGGCAAACCCGTGTTTGAATATCTATTGAAAGAAACAGACCCTTCGATCTTTTTTGAAATAGACACCTATTGGGTTAAGGTAGCAGGTTATACTCCATCAGATATTATTACAAAGTTTGGTAAGAGAGCTCGGTATTTACATGTAAAAGACGGACCTGCTGAATGGAATGAAAAATTGGTGTCGGATAATCCCGATCCAATGACTGCAGTTGGTAAAGGCACACAAAATATTCCGGGAATCATCAATGCAGCCAAACACGCCGATTATTTTGTTGTTGAAATGGATAAAGTGGAAGGAGATGTGTTTGAGAAGATAAAAGAGAGTGTGGAGTATTTAAAGAAGTTGGGAGTGAGATGAGTGATGAGTTTTATGTTGTGGGTTTTTAGTTTGAGGCATTAGGAAAGAAATTTTTTTAAAACGATTCTGCCTAAACTGAAACTTTGCCTTGTATTCCACAATTATATGAAGCGAACCCACATCCACACTACCCTATTTCAGTCTATTTTTGTTCAAAATGAAGAAGAAGTTTGCTATGCATTCTCTCTGAGTAATTTCTCCTTCTTCTATCATCTTTCCGATTCTCTAGCAGCGAAGCTGCGCAAAACTCAAGAACTTACAACTTGACCAAAGGGTTCTTTGTTTGAACTTGGACTTCTAGCATATTGTACATATATTTGTACATAAATATGTACAAATATGTTAACAACTACATTGTCTGACTTTAGAAAAGATTTAAAAGCATATATCGATAAAGTAACACAAGAGAATGAAACGCTGGTAATTAATAGAGGTAAAGACGTTGGCATTGTTATCATTTCTGTAGAAGAATATAATTCTCTATGTGCAACCCAACACGAATTATCGTCAAAGAAAAACGAGAAGCGTTTGGACGATGCTATTGCTCAACTGAAAAGGGGCAAAAAAATGGTTAAAAAAACACGTTAGTATGAAGCTGGTATTTGTGGAACAATCGTGGGAAGACTATACATACTGGCAAAAAGAAGACAAAGTAATACTAAAACGAATCAACTTACTCATAAAAGATATTCAAAGAAACCCATTCGACGGAATAGGCAAACCGGAACCTCTGAAATACAAGTAAAGCGGATTTTGGTCGAGACGTATAACGGATGAGCATCGCCTTATTTACAGGATTGAAGGCGATGAAATCCAAATTGTGAAGTGCAGATTTCACTACGACTAATAAAGAAAGAGCCGGTATTTATTGCACCGGCTCTTTCTTTATCGTTTGTTCTAATTACTTCTTACCATACTTCACTGTTCTTGCATCACTGATCACTCCCTTCCAATTCAGACCAAATCCGAAATTGTATTTATTTCCGGCTTCGTCTTTGTAAGGAATCATATCATGAGGAACGTCTTCTTTTTGTTCCTCTACGGTTTTCATATTAGCCGGCATTTGAACAGGCAATAAACCGGAAGGTTCTACCATACCACTGATAATTTCCATCAACGCATTGTCTTGTACACCAAAAGAAACCAAAATTGCATCTACCGATTTCTCGAATTCGGCAACAATGGTTGGATTGCTCATCCCTAGAGAAACAATAACAGGCTTTCCATTCATTGCTTTTCTGGTATCTAAAATTGATTTCAGATCGGTACTATTAGATGTTGTAACCGTTTTGCCTTTGTAAGAACGATTGTCGATACCGGGTTCTACAGGATCCCCCGCTGCAATGCTTTTTTCTCTTGCATAGGTGGCCGTATAAGGTTCGTACTGCAAACTGATGGGGACATATCCATTGCCTCCCTTTGTTACATCTTCACGATCGTATCCGGTTCCGGAATTAGGTGATTTGATGAATACAATGGCGAAATCTGCTTTTGTAGGATCATCTGTTACATTGTAGAATTTCTTTACAACATCAAGATTTACGGGATCTTCAATTCTTTCAGGCGACACACGACCAAACCAATCTCTACCCGCAGGAATCACTCTTTTGGGAATGTAAACAGACTTCATTTTAGCAACCGGCAATACCTTTGCTTTATTTTTGATCATCACCACACTTTTCAATTGCGCTTCGTAACCGGCCTTCATGAATTCAGCTTTACCCACTGTAGCAGCAGATTGTTGAGGATCTAAGTAAGGATTCTCAAATAAACCGGTTCTGAAAATATTCATTAACAAACGAACAGCTGATTCTTCAAAACGCTTCCTCATAAACGCTTCTCCATGATCTTTCACTCCCATTTGATACGCTTCAATTACCGGGCCTGCAGCATTGTTTCCACCAAACTGATCCACTCCGGCCATCAACACTTTATAGTGGCGTTGTGCAACCGTCAGCGTTTCAACTCCCCATGACTTACCCATGAAAACATCAGGTGTTTTTCCTTCGTCGGCAGTGATCATCCAATCGGTACAAACCACACCATTATACTTATACTTCTTGCGAAGCAAATCGGTGATTATGTATTTGCTAAAGCCATTACCTACATTTTCTTTATTAACCGTATCCTGATTGAATGAAATGGTATAATAAGGCATTACGGCTGCAGCAGATTTTGTTTTTCCATTCAACTTAAACGCACCGTTTAAGAAAGGAGCCATTTGTTGTTGAAAGTTCTTTCCGGGGTACACTGCAAATTTTCCATAAGAGAAGTGACCATCACGGCCCCCTTCTTCCGGACCACCACTGGGCCAGTGTTTCACCATTGCATTCACACTACCAAAACCCCATCCATCCTTAATCTCATCTTTACCATATGAAGTTTGAAATCCATCTACATAGGCACGAGCCATATCAGCGGCTAATTTTGGATCTTCTCCAAAAGTTCCTACCAAACGGTTCCAACGTGGTTCCGTGCTCAAATCAATTTGAGGAGAGAGCGCGGTTGCAATACCGAGTGCGCGGTATTCTTTAGAAGCGATGTTTCCAAATTTCTGAACGATGGCGGGATCAAAGGTTGCAGCCAATCCTAATTCTTCAGGCCACATGGAGATTTTTCCACCGGCTCCTAAATTAAATTCTGCGGTGGCCACTACTCCGTGACGAGGATCTGAACTCGTATTCACCGGAATACCCATACCCAGTGCTTCTACAAAAGCTTGCGCCTTGTTGTTCCATTCAGCGGCAACGGTAGCCGATTGAACAGACGTAATTAAGACGTGACGGAGATTGTCTTTTTTCAAAAACTCCAATTGATTGTCGGACAAATCGGAGGGTGCTGCGCCACTTTCCGGGAAAGGCTTTCCTTTATAGGTAGACGAACGCATAGGCCCCATTGGTGCCGAGGGAATGGATTGGTGGGCGCTGTAAAGCATCAAGCCTGCAATTTGCTCCACCGTCATTTTTGAAGCCAAGTCTTTGGCCCGAACTTCGGCAGGGAGGCGCCAGTCTTCATATTTGTCGAGTTGTCCGTTTCTATTTAAATCCTTAAACGCCAAGCCGTTCACCGTAATGATCTTCACTCCGGAAGCAGGCGAATAACCAAGGGTTTGACCAGATTTATTGGTAATGAGGTTGAAGTCGCCTTTCGAAGTTTCTGTCCAGCTTTGAGCAAAAACAATGGAAGGCAAGAGGGCGAAGCCAATACAGCTTGCTAGCAATTTCATCGTTAAATGGTTTTAATTCTTGTTGGAAGTGAAATACTCTACAAGTTAACAAGAATAGAAATTGCATGAAAAAAATGAGACGAAACCTGAAAATGTTGAGACGCTCACCAATTTGAGGCCAACTTACAAACCGCTCATGCGTTCTACGTGTTCAGGGTATCGTTCGCCTATTACTTGAACGGCCTCAGCAGCAAGTGTTATGCGCTTAACCTCATTTTCATTTAATTGAAGTTGCAAACTGCTCATGTTTTCTTCCAATCGGTGAATTTTAGTAGTACCGGGTATCGGAACGATCCAAGGTTTTTGAGCCAATAGCCATGCAAGTGAAATTTGGGCCGGGGTAGCGCTATTGTTTTGGGCAATTTCTTGCAACACCTCAATTAATTGTTGATTTTTTTTAATAGCCTCTTCCTGGAAACGTGGTAACGTAGAACGAAAATCAGATGCATCAAATTTCGTGTCTGCTTTCATGGCTCCGGTCAAGAAGCCCTTTCCTAAAGGACTATAAGGCACCAATCCAATGCCCAATTCTTCTAGCAAGGGGATGATTTCTTTTTCCGGTTTCCGATACCAAAGAGAATACTCACTCTGTAAAGCTGAAACCGGATGTACCGCGTGAGCGCGCTTTATAGTATTAGCTCCAGCTTCCGACAAACCAAAATATTTCACCTTTCCTTCTTTTACTAAGTCGGCAACAGCTCCGGCAACCTCTTCAATGGGAATATTGGGATCTACTCTATGCTGATAGAATAGGTCGATGGCCTCAATTTTTAGTCTCTTCAAAGAAGCTTCTGCAACAGCTTTAATATTTTTGGGAGAACTATCTAATCCTAAGTAACCGGCACTGCCATCAGGTTTCAGCTTGAAACCGAATTTTGTTGCAATTGCCACTTTACCTTTAAAAGGGACCAAGGCTTCTCCTACTAGTTCTTCATTAATATAAGGACCGTATACTTCAGCGGTATCAAAAAAATCAACTCCCAATTCAACTGCACGATGAAGCAAGGGCGTCATTTCTTCTTTACTCTTCACTTCACCATAACTGAAACTCATACCCATGCAGCCCAGTCCAATGGGATTCACCATCAAACCACTGTTTCCAAGTTTTCTCTTTTGAAAGTTCATAACCATTTTTTTAAATTATACGAAGTGCAAACCTATCTTATTCCATAATTCTTAAAAAACAATGCTCAATGCATTTTTTACGAAAATCAAACATTTCGAAACTTTAATGGACTTGTGTTTACTTGTTTTTTAAAGAAGTTATTGAAGTGCGTTACTTCTTTAAAGCCCAATGCGTATGCAATTTCGGAAGAAGACCAAGAACTATGACGTAGTAATATCTTTGCCTCTTGTGTAATGCGATCGGCTATGATTTGAGAGGTTGTTTTTGAAGTGACTTCTTTTAAAGATCGATTCAAATGATTCACATGAACATTTAATTGTTCGGCATAGTCAGAGGGTGTTCTAAGACTCAATGCATGATGGCTATCGTCTATTGGAAATTGGCGTTCGAGCAGCTCCATGAACATGGTTGAAATACGGAGTGATGCATTGATCTCTTTGTTCTCAAAACTTAAACTGGGCTGCATCTTCAACGCATAGTGTATCAATTCAAAAACATGATTTCTCAGAACATCGTATTTGTGAACATAATTGGAGGATAACTCCACATCCATCTTTTGAAACACCGACTCCACATAGCTTCTTTGCTCATCAGAAAGTTCGAATACATGGGGACCCGACGGATGATAAATTTCATATTGTGTAAGCTTCCCAAATTGGTGAAAGAATTGATCATTGAAAATGCAGAAGTAACCGGTTCTAATAGAATCAATACTTTCCCATTTATAAGGTATTCTAGGATTCGAGAAAGCCAATGCTTGTTTCTCAATCTGAACAACCTTATCGGCATAATGAACCCTGCTTTGCCCAATAACGAGCGTAATTTTATAAAAGTCTCTTCTCTTGTATGGCACCGGCTGAGCGTTTGGACCTACATAAGGATCCAATTTAAACACATTGAAGTGCCCTAACTCCTCACGAATGTTCTTAGGAATCCAGTTGAATTTCCTTTTGTAAAAAGACTCGATACTTTCTATTTGTTCCATACGAAGTGCAAGTTAGCGCTGCTACCACTAACAAGAGCAATAGCATTCAAATTAAAAGTTACGAAAATGAAACAGTTCATTATTTGAATTTTATAACCCTTTACTTGCAAATTGTAAGGCTCGATTGAAAATTTGGGAGATTTTCGCGTGATATTATTTTTTAATACGTTACTGGTTTTTACGAAATTGTAGTCGAATGAAAATCACGCCAAAATCATCTGTTTTGGGAAAATTTGTACTTTCTATATCCGTTTTGGTGATAGGATCGATGCAAACTATGGGGCAATCGAAAGACAGTATTCAAGTGGGTGGAAACATTTTGGTCACGAACAATGGAATGTCGCCCATCCCAACTTTGTCTCTTGGAAAGCCGGCTGCAATTTTCGAACTTGATATCAAACACAAACGATGGGCTTTCGAACCGCAATTTCGCTTTTCTTTGGACGGTAAACCATGGTCGTTTGTGATATGGGGGCGTTACCGTCAAAATATTGGAAAAAAACTTGCTCTTACATTAGGAGCGCATCCTTCCTTTGTATTTAGAAGCAAAGATTTTGTTGTATCCGGTGTCACGAAAAGATACTTAACGAGTGTTCGATTTACAGCAGTAGAATTTGCCCCGATCTATATTGTAAGTCCCCACTTTAATTTTGGCGTATACTATTTGTACTCTCACGGTTGGGATGAAGGCGCTACTAACAACACTCATTTTGCGACCATCAATGCCAATTGGGGTAATGTGAAAATTGCACCCAGCTTGTATTTCAGAGCACAACCACAACTATACTTTTTGAAATTGGATAAGGCAGAGGGCTACTATGCTACCTCCGCATTTACACTCAGTTCGCCCAAAACAGCTTTTGTGCTTTCTTCTGTGGTGAATAAAAAGATTCAATCAACCATTCCGGGAAAAGATTTTGTTTGGAATGTAGCCCTGATCTATTTCTTTGGGAAGAAATATTTCCGAATTTAAGCAGACGCGGCTGCCGCTTTCTTCTTTACAAAACCAAGAATAATGGAACTAGAAATGATAGAAGCCACTGTCATGATCACTACCATTGGCATGGCCGTACCATCGAAAAATAGGCTCACCAAAGAAGAAGTGAGTGCACCACAAAGCATTTGAAACGCTCCCAATAGAGCAGCCGCGGAGCCCGCATTCTTACTAAACGGCGCCATGGCTTGACTCACTGCATTGGGGAATGTAAAGCCTTGACAACTCAAAAAGAGTACAAGCGCTATAATAGTTCCTACAAGTCCTAAAATATTGAAATAAGTACCTGCCACTAATAATACTCCAATTACAGTTTGTGTAGGCAATGCTATGCGAAGAATTTGTTGGCTGTTCCTTCTTTTCAAAACAAGTCGGTTCAATTGACTAGAAGTGATCAATCCGGCAGCGATGACTGCAAAGATCCAACCAAAAGACTGTTCACTTACGCCAAATAATTTCATGAATATATATGGGGCGCCCGCAAGATATGTATACACAGCCGATGCAGCAATAGAACTCGTTGCTGCGAACACACGGTATTGTCGTTCCTTCAACACGCTGCCAAAACCATTAAGTATGGGTATTGGCTTTAAGGATATTTCGGGATTCGGACCTTTACTCTCGGGCAAGTACTTGTATACTGCAAATAGGATCAAACCAACGATGCCGGTTAGTACTAAGAAAATAGTATTCCAATTAAAATGAGCTACCACAATGCCACCAACCGTTGGAGCGAGAATGGGTGACACACCTAAAATCAGAATCAACATGGAAAGAATCTTCGGACTCTCTGTAATTGGAAACAAATCACGTACTATGGCGTTGGGAGCTACCATTCCAACACATCCTCCTAGTGCTTGGAAGAAACGAAATACAATCAACATTTCAACTGAAGTTGAAACCGAACACCCTATGGAAGCAAGTAAGTAACCAATTAATCCAATATATAGAATGGGCTTACGACCGTAGCGATCCAGAAGCGGACCCATCAACATTTGTCCTGCACAAATACCGGCAAAATAAGCCGACAATGAATAAGATACCCGATCCATGCTAACGTTCAAGTCTTTGGAAATAGACTCAAAAGCGGGAAGGTACATATCAATAGAGAAAGGAGAAATGGCTGCTAATAATCCTAATACAAATATGATTTGCTTACGTTGGTGAGACTCCATTTATAGTTTACTTCAGTTGATTGAAATGCAAAAGTACGAAATCGGGCGGCGAAACTTCGCACTAACTTAAGGATGCAGCTCGTTTTTTGAGTCCTTGTCTTTTAATGCAACACCTGAAATTCTCTTACGAAGGGATTCCATTCCCAATGAAAAGATCTTCTCTGCGGCGTGTTCAATACTCAATCCTTTCGAATGAATGTTTGAGATACAGTTTCGTTTTTCATCTGTAAAACCGGATTTGGCATTATAAGTTAGATAAGCCCCCAAGCTATTGTATGCCGATAGCCCTGGTCTTTCTCCTATCAATACAATGGTCAATGCTGCTTTTACTTGATCATTTATAGCATCACCAATAGCCACTCTCGCTTCCTTCGCCAAAACAATAGGCGCCACTTTCAAATTTGATTGCTGAAATAGGTTTGAGAGCGCTACTACTAATGCACCTGCCTGTTCATTTACTGCTTGCGGTGATAATCCATCAGCCACCACTATCAATACATCGAATGCCTCTTGCGAGTCAATCCACCATCCTTCTGTTTCCAATGCACGTCCTAGATCAGGTCGCTTCAAATAGGCTGTTCTATTGGATGCCTTAGAATGAACCACAATGGTAGTCAGCGTTGCTTGCTTCAACGAGTCTAGTATTGCAGAAATATTGAAATTGGTAAACAAGGCATCTTTTGCATGTGCGTGCGACAATTTGAAAGAAAGCGTTTCTTGAGTGGGCAATGAAGTTCCGGCTCTACCCAATGCAATTCTGGCATTGGTGTATTTCTTTAAATACTCCCAACTGTCTTTCGACAATGCACTGTTTAATGGCAATTCTTCACTCATATATAAGACAGCAATCGAGATTTAATAGAAGATGAGGGCAACAATAAACCCGATTCATTCACCATGCCTTGCTGTTCCAGCCAATTCATAAATTCCGGTGCAGGCTTCTTTCCTAATACCTTACGCACATAGAGCGCATCGTGATAGGAAGTGCTTTGATAATGCAACATGATATCATCTGAACCGGGAACTCCCATGATAAAATTACAGCCTGCCAACACCAATAAACTCAAGAGATTGTCCATATCGTCTTGATCTGCTTCGGCATGATTGGTATAGCAAATGTCCTGTCCCATGGGAATTCCCAACATCTTTCCACAAAAATGATCTTCTAATCCGGACCGGGTAATTTGCTTTCCATCGTATAAATATTCAGGGCCAATAAAGCCTACAACAGAGTTTACCAGAAAAGGATCGAAATATTTCGCCAAAGCATAGGCACGAGTTTCACAAGTTTGTTGATCCACTCCGTGATGAGCGTTGGCACTTAATGATGAGCCCTGACCTGTTTCAAAATACATCACTTGTTGGGAGCGTTCGTTTCGCTTCAAGGCCAAAGTGGCTTCCCGCGCTTCCTTTAGTAAAGAAATAGAGATACCAAAGCTTTCATTGGTTTGCTGTGTACCTCCAATTGATTGAAACATCAGATCAACCGGCGCCCCTTTCTCTGCCAAGGCCAGCGTTGTGGTAGCATGTGCTAATACACAAGACTGTGTTGGAATATCAAAATGTGTTCGAAGTTCATCTATCAATTGCAGCAATTGCAAAACGCGTTCCGGACTATCAGTTGCAGGATTGATGCCAATTGTAGCATCACCGTTGGCATAGTACAATCCATCAATAATTGAAGCGAGAATCGCTTTGGGATCATCGGTGGGATGGTTCGGTTGCAATCGTGTTGCCAGTGTCCCTTTCAAACCTACCGTAGATCTGAATTTGGTAACGACTTCACATTTCTGTGCCACCAAAATCAAATCTTGGTTTCGCATGATTTTAGAAACCCCGGCAATCATTTCAGGAGTAAAAGCATCACGCATCGAAGCGATAACAGCACCTGAGGTTTCATCGGCCAAAAGCCATTCGCGGAAGGAGCCAACAGTGAAGTGGGCAATGGATTGAAATTTCTCTGCGTGGTGCTGATCAAAAATCAATCGGGTTACTTCATCCGTTTCATAAGGAATCACTGCTTCGTTCATGAAAGATGAGAGTGGTAAATCGGCCAAGGTCATTTGAGCCGCCACTCTTTCTTCATTGGATGTAGCCGCAAGACCCGCCGCTTCGTCGCCGGAACGAAGTGGACTCGCCTTTGCCAAAAGAGTTTTAAGGTCTTTGAACAAATAAGAATGTATGCCTATGGTGTGTTGATAGCTCACGTTGTTTTTCTAACTAAAAAATAGAAGAGAAGGATCAAGCCTAAGATAGAGAAAAACAAGATACCTAGAAACTGATTGTACCAAACCATGGCTACTAAACAGACCAATGATAGCACTAATGCAACAAGTGGCAGTGCAGGATAGAAGGGGGTTTGATAGCCCTTCTCCACACCCGGTATTCTTCTAACCCGAAATAAACTTAACATACTTATAATGTACAAAACGATGGCTCCAAAAGCAGATAAAATAATCACTTTATCGGTAGTGCCTGTGGCCAATGACAATAAGCCAATAATGGCGCCTACAATCAAAGCCCAATGTGGTGTTTGAAAAGTTGAATTTACACACCCTATAAACCGTGGCAATAAACCCGCTCTAGATAATGCAAAGAGCTGCCTCGAATAACCAATCATTAAACCATGAAAGGAAGCAATCAATCCAAACAAACCGATACCGGCAAAAAGCTTTGCCAAAAACGACTGTTCTCCATGTGCCATTGCAATGGCTTTGGGCAGAGGATAATCGATGGAACTCAATTCTCGCCAATCACCTACACCCCCCGACACCAACATCACACCTACTGCCAATAATACAAGCGTGAGAATACCCAGAATATAACCTTTGGGAATAGTTTTGTAAGGATCGATCACCTCTTCGGCTACCATGGCCACTCCTTCTATTCCCAGGTACAACCATACCGCAAAGGGCAATGCTTCGAACACTCCCGGCCAACCAAAGCCTGTGTTATGTGCTTTGAACTTCGCCCATTCAAAATGAGGCGCCAACACGCCGAGGAAGATCAGTAATTCACCGATGGCCAAAATGGTAACTATTAGATTAAGAATTGCCGACTCTTTCATTCCCAAAATATTGACGGCCGTGAAAAGCAGGTAGGCGCCAATGGCAACCGTCATCACTGAAATACCGGGATGAAGAAAATGAACATAGCTGCCTAATGCAAGAGCAATAGCAGGTGGGGCTAGGAGAAATTCTACCAAACTTGCGTATCCCGCAATCCAACCGCCAAGATTTCCAAATGCTTTTTGAGCATAGGCATAAGCTCCACCGGCATGAGGAATTTTTGTGGTAAGCTCGGTATAGCTAAATACAAAGCAGGTATACAAAACCGTTACAATCAGTGTAGCAATGAAAAAGCCCAAGGTACCGGCTACTTTCCATCCGTAGTTCCATCCAAAATATTCTCCGGAAATTACGAGGCCCACGGCAAGCGCCCATACATGGACAGGTTTTAGTACCCGTTTAAGTGAAGTTGTTTTTGATTCCACCGAATTGCGTTGGTTTAAGTGTTAAAACTCGATACAATCGAGCGATCATATCTCAGCAATCGGTGACCCGTAAGATACAAAAAGATACTTAGATAGAAAATGAAGTTCTTGTTTGAAAGAAAGTGTTTTTAAAGAGTCTTCTCAAAACAGACGCTGTTATCTATTTCGGCGTATTGACCAAAATTAGGAATCACCGCATAACCGTTCTTCTTATACAAAGCAATGGCATCAGGTTGCTTTTTCCCGGTTTCGAGAATGCATTTTTTGAATCCAAGTTCGGCCGCCCATATTTCTAACTCCGCCAATACTTGCGATGCAATCCCTTTACCTCGAAGCGAGTCCACTACATACATTCGTTTCACTTCAACTACCTCGCTGTCATATGGACGAAGCGCACCAATGGCAACCGGTTGGTTATTTTCATAACCAACCAGTACCGTTGCAAGATTTGCTGTTTTATTGAATTGTGCAAAGAACTCATGCTCATCGCCATCAATAATGGCCAACTCCCGATCCAAGGCTTTTACCAGATATTGAAAATCGGGATGATCCGAATTCGTTCTTAGTATGTTCAGTGTACTCATTTCTTTGAAGTCAATGCTTTTGCTCTAAACTTATCTTTCAGCACTTTCATATAATAGCCACCAACCACACTTCTTGCCTGAAATCCAACCTGAGCGCCATCTTTTGTTTCATGCCAATCGCTCAAAGGCACCCTTGTAGGAGTTTCCATGGCAAATTTATAGACAGGAGCAATCAGCCCTTCGAACTTTGATCGATCTTCTGTTAAAGCAGCCGTCCATAAAATCCAATCACTCTTGGTATAGGTTCTTCTGCTATCTAAAGGAAGTCCGAAACTTAGTTGCTTTGTCAAATAATAATCTACCTCTTTCGCGTACACTTTTTCCGGAAATAAATTCAAACCGAGTACCTTATCCCAAACCATATTGTATTTCTGACTCCAAGTGTTTTCTTTGTCGAATGTGAGTTTATAGTGGTCTCCATCATTTGCCATTATTGCCCAACGCTGCGCCATTGCCGCAGCCGTATCTCTGTATTTTTTTGCTATTGCTTTTTCGCCCAACATATCGGCAAGCATGGCATAGCCACCAATGCCTACAATGGCTTTCAAAGAAAGATTGGTATTGCGCGCGAGATGACCGGCAAAATCATCGGTACACAATTGATTAGCAGGATCAAAGCCATCGGTTACCAAGAAGTTCACCCATTGCGACAAAGACTCCCAATGCTTTTTGGCGTAAGCAGCATTACCCTGAGCTTTGCAGATTGCTGCGGTAAGTATGATCATATTACCTGATTCCTCTACGGGCATATCCTCGGGATAAGTCTGCCCATTGGCCAAAGGATATGTACCCAAATCATGTGCAGCAAAAGGCTTTTTCCATTTTCCACTTTCGCTGAAATAAAAAATACCGTTCAACATTCCCGTCATCAATTCCGGATTGTAGGCAATGAATAAAGGAGCTGAAGGATAGGTAACGTCGACAGTATTGATAGAACCATTGCTGAAGTTCTCTTTACTGAGGAATAGAATTTCGCCGGTAGGACTCTGAACCAGCACATGAGCTGCAATGCTTTGTCGGTAAGCCAGCACTCCTAATTCTTTATACTTCTGACCGCCGGCTTTAAATAAGTCTTGCTCAATTAGCTTATTAAAGCTGTTACATTCGTCCAGTACCCTGGGGTATTCGGTTAAGGCTGCATTCATTTCTTGCGAAATGGTGCGATTGCCTTTCCGATTCCACCAAGGACGCAAATTGGTTCCGAAATACTGCACCGAATAAAGATCATCGTATCCTAAAAGAAATAATTGATCTTTTGGAACGGCACTTATTTTTCCAAGATCAACCACGGTATTCATCATAAAACCGGTTCCCGTTTGAGGAGCTGTTTCACCGTAGGTTGCATTTACGAAAGAACTCAAAGCTTTTTGTTCCGAACTGATGTATTGAATGGGTTTCGATTGAACGGATACTCCTGTATAGAAATACCCCCAATCTATTCTCAAATCATCACCTCGCTTTTGTAAAACGGGCTGCTCTACCGTACCCGATTTGATACTGCTAATAGCGCCCATTGATTCAATTGATACATTCACCTGCTGACCTCCGGAATTAGCTGCAATTGCTGCCGCTGCGCCGAGATAAGCTTTTACGCTATGCGGTTTGTTGTCGTTCGATTTAATAGAATAATTGATATACGATACGGGGCGAGCCATCAAATCGAGGTTCTTCACTAATAAGGGAGAAGTGAAGGTAATAGTGGCATCAACAGCTCCGCAGGTAAACTGCACAATAGTTTGGGTAGGATTGATTCGAACCGATTTTTGAATGGCGTTGTGAACATTAGCAGGAACGGAAGAAGGCAATTCAGCAACCATACCGAAATCGAATCCTGCATAACCTCCGGTATTTTCAACATGAAGTGCGAAGAGGTTTTCACCTTTCTTTAAAAGAGCGCGAATCTTGTCGTCAACTTTGATGTACCGGTATTTTGAAATATAGTCGGGCGAGGCATACACTTGTGTACCATTTAAGTACAATTCAGCGCCATCGTCGTGCTTAACTATTATATATAGGTTGGCCTGATTAGGATACGGAATGGAAACCGTTCTTCTAACATAGATATGACGGGTGTTCCACAATGTCCCCTTTCCTTCAACACGATCCAAGAAAGGTGTGGCACCTATTTTCCAACCGGCATCGTTGAATGCGGGTAGCGTCCAATCTGCGCCCGAAGTTTCAAAACTGTATTTTAATTCCAGTGCCTGCTCTTCTTGAGTGGGCACTATTGATTGGTAGTTTGTTTTTTCTGCGCCTAGTACACGGTAAAATTGATCGTCTACTTGGATCAATCCACTTAAGGATTGATCGGCACCCGTCCAATGTTTGGTTACGGAGCCATTCAACTGATCGGTAAACGACCAGATTGAAAAGTAGGGGTCATGTGTGATGAGCGGATAGGCGGGGGCTTTGGATTGGGCGAAAGAATCAGCAATTACACATAGAATGGCAAGGCAGAGCAAGTATTTTCTCATGTTGGTAGAAATTGATAGCTACTAATATAAGTAATCTACCTGTAGTGATCTAAAGAAGATCAATGAACGGCAATTGCTATTAGTGCTCCATAGAGAAATGCAGCGTTATATCAATTTCGTCGCATTCAACCTTTACGCCTGTTTCTTATAATTTAAAATCGCCCATGTATTGAAGAGTACGGCAAAGCCGGCTGTTGCTAGCAAATGCAGTTTTACGTCGGCCCAGCCGCTTCCTTTCAATATTACCATTCGTACTACTTCTATGAAATAAGTTACCGGGTTTAAATGGGCAAATATTTGAGCCCATTGGGGCATACTTTCTACTGATGTAAACAAACCACTTAGCAATAAAAAAATCATCATTAAGAAGAAGGCCAAACTCATCGCTTGTTGCTGTGTAGCGGCATAAGTAGAGATCAATAGCCCCAAACCCAACATTGCCACTAGAAACAAGGCCAAATAAGCATACAACAAAAGAAAACTCCCAGCCGGAACAATTCCATACACAACCCTCGAAACCACCAATAGTCCAAATGAAAACACAAACATCCCTAATACCCAAAATGGAATTAACTTACCTAACACAAAATGCACTTTTGTTATGGGTGTAACATTGATCTGTTCAATAGTTCCAATTTCTTTCTCTCGAACAATGTTCAAAGAACACATGTACAAGGCTAACATGGTCACCAAAACAACCAATATTCCCGGCACCATAAACAGCTTATAATTCAAATGCGGGTTGAACCAGTTAGAGTTCGTGATTTCCAACTGAACGGGCTTTATGGGTTGCGCATCGTATTGCTTTTGCCGAATTTCTTTATTGAATTCTTGAATGATACTATTTAGATAGTTGGCACCAACCGTAGCTTTTGAACCATTGATGGCATTTACTGCTATAAACAACGACTGCTTATTCTCTCGGTACAATGAACGCTCGAACTGCGGCGGAATATTCAGAACCAAATCAGCTTTATCTGCCTCTAGATCTTGATATGCTTCTTCGTATGTAGTACGATACGTGCTCAATTTGAAGTATCCGGATGAAAGAATGGTTTTCATCAAATTTGCAGAAATCGCGGAACGATCTTGGTCTACAATACTTAAATAGATATTCTTGATTTCATAGTTGGCTGCCATCGGCATTACAATCAATTGTACAATAGGCATAATAATAATCAATCGCAGCATGATCTTATTACGTAGTATCTGCCTAAATTCTTTCTGCAATAAAAAACTCAATGTTCTCATCCTAAACGTGTTTTGAATTTTTTAATACTTATTACTAATAAGAATAGAGTCATTCCTAGCAGCACAAGCGTTTCTTTCCATACACTTGCAAAACCGACTCCCTTAATCATTACTGCCTTGATAATAGTATAATACCATTTAGAAGGAACGATGTTTGAAATCACTTGCAAAGGTTTGGGCATGTTCTCAATTGGAAACATAAAGCCGGTGAATATCATTACAGGGAGCAGCATTCCCATTAGAGACACAATCATTGCCTCCTGTTGTGAATTGGTAATATTGGAGATCATTAATCCTAAACTCAAGGCTGTTATGATAAGGAGTAAACTTTCAAACACGATCAATGGCAAACTGCCATTAATAGGTAAATCGAGGAGAAATACACTCAATAATAGAATTACAATCAAATTGACGAAAGAAAGCACCAGATAAGGAACTGCTTTAGAAATCACTACCATCAACGCACTAAAAGGAGAAACCAACAGTACTTCCATAGTGCCGCTTTCTTTTTCTTTCACTATGGAAACAGAGGTCATCAAAACAGAAATCAGCATCAATACCAAAGCCATCACTCCGGGAACAAAATTCGTTGTTCCCTTCAGCTCCGGATTGTAGATCATTCGAACTTCAGTATTTATTTGAAGCAAATCCGGCTGAGGGAATTTATCTCTCATATACGACTGAATGATGGAAGTAGCGTAATTGGTAACAGTTGTGGCGGTATTCGGATCGGAACCATCTGCAATTATCTGAATAGCTGCTTTATTATTATGATTCAGTTCTTGATACAGTTGATTCGGGAAAACAATCACCAGTTTAATATTTTCTGCTTTGAAAGCAGCTTCAATTTCAGTTGCACTCATCAACTGCTTTACCACATCAAAACTTTTACTGGCTTCCAATTTGGCGATAACTTGCTGTGACATTGGATCACGTGCAAAATCGCAAACTACAATCTTGGTGTTTTTGATCTCATTAGTCAAAGCAAATCCAAACAAAAGAATTTGAGCAATGGGCATTCCAAAAAGCAATAACATGGTTTTCCGATCACGGAACACATGATAAAACTCTTTACGAACAAACGACAAAAATTGTTTCATATAATTAGTTTAGTCGGCTGAACGTTTTGCACCTCGAGCCAATTCAAAAAACACCTCATCCATACTTGACGAATTGAATTGCCTTTTTAGGTTATCAGGAGTATCTAGCGCTTTTATGACGCCGTCTACCATCATAGAAATCCGGTTGCAATATTCAGCCTCATCCATGTAATGCGTAGTAACGAAAACTGTTATACCTCTTCCTGCAGCTTCATAAATCAAATCCCAGAACTGACGTCGTGTTATGGGATCTACTCCACCGGTTGGCTCATCGAGAAATACAATTTTTGGATCGTGAAACACTGCTACACTAAAGGCCAGTTTCTGCTTCCAACCGAGCGGTAGAGACCCCACTAATTTATCTTTGTCTACATCTAAACCCAATTGCTTCAATACCCGATCTGCCTTTGCTTTAATTTGGTTTCTCGACATACCATAGATGCCGCCAAAAAATTCAAGATTCTCACTTACTGTTAAGTCTTCATACAGCGAGAATTTTTGACTCATATAGCCGATGCTCTTTTTCAAGCGCTCTGGTTCTTTGTACACGTCGCAACCGGCGATTGTTGCAGCGCCAGAACTAGGAACCGACAAACCGCACAGCATCCTCATAGCTGTAGTTTTTCCTGCACCGTTTGCACCCAAGAATCCGAATATTTCTCCTGCATACACTTCAAAACTAATTGCGTTGGTGGCGATAAAATCCCCAAACCTTTTAGTTAGTTGCTCTGTTTTTATGACTACTTCATTTTTCATGTTGCATGAGTTTTATGAAACAATCTTCGATGGTAGGCTCAATTTCCTTCCACTCAAAACTTGGATGTGTTGAGTTTAATAACTCGAAAACCTTTGAAGAACCATTCACTTGTAAGGTTACATGATGAAAAGAACCAAAAGAATAGCAGGTTTTGATTTCAGACATTGTCCTCAAATCACTTTGAAGCAAAGGCATATTTTCCGAACGAACAGCATACAAGGCTTCACCGTATGACCTCGTAATGTTCACCGGAGTATCAACACTCAAAATGCTCCCGCCTTGTATAAGCGCAATTCGTTCGCATAAATTGGCCTCATCCATGTAGGGCGTAGAAACAAAAATTGTGATGCCTTCTCTTTTTAGATTCTTCAACATGCCCCAGAATTCTTTTCGTGAAACGGCATCAACTCCGGTTGTGGGTTCATCTAAAAACAACACCGTTGGTTTGTGAATCAGCGCGCAACATAGCGCCAGCTTTTGTTTCATACCTCCGGACAACTTCCCTGCTCTTCGGTTTTTGAAGGGTTCCAGTTGAACATATATGTCTTTAATCAAGTTGTAATTCTCTTGTATGGTTGTGCCAAATACCGTTGCAAAAAAACGCAAGTTCTCCTCCACTGATAGATCTTGATACAAGGAGAATTTCCCCGGCATATAGCCAACACTACTTCTAATTTGCTTGATATCTTTCAATACATCGTAGCCACCAACTGTTGCATAACCGCTATCTGGTAACAAAAGGGTTGTTAGTATTCTGAACAAAGTAGTTTTGCCGGCACCATCCGGACCAATTAATCCAAACAATTCCCCGGCGGCTACATCCAAATTGATGTTCTTTAGAGCCGCAATAGTTCCTTTGCCATAGCTTTTATTGATCTCGCGAATGCTTATTGATGACATTTTGCTAGAATTTGATTTCACCATACATTCCAATCTTGTAGCTGCCATCATTTGTAACAGCCACTTTCACAGCATACACAAGATTGGTACGCTCTTCTTTAGTTTGTATGGTTTTAGGCGTGAATTCCGCTTTAGAACTTATCCAACTAATTGTACCCTTGGCTTCCTTTTTACCACCTTTGCCATCATCGGTGAGTACTCTAACCGCTTGGCCAATTTTAGCTTTTACCAGTTGCGATTCTGTAATGTATACGCGGAGTGTGATGGTACTTAAATCTGCAATTTTATAAATAGGCTTTCCGGCAGTCAATAACTCATTCTTACGCACATAGGTCGTTAAAACGGTGCCGTTCATCGGACTGTTGAGGTGTGATTTAGATAATTGATCGTTGATCTGTTGAATCTGATAAAAGAGCGGCATTGGATCTGCTTTCAAGCCCTTTGCCTGTGTAGTTAACGCAGAAACTTGTGCTGCTTTCTGTTCTGCTGTAACGGCCATCTGCTTTTGAACCTCATCAATGACATTTTGAATATCATCGATCTGCTTGCTACCGGCTGCTCCTCCATTCACCAATTTCTTGGCGCGTTCCAACTCTTGACTTAATGAATGAAGTTTTGTTTTATAGAGTGATTCTTGAGCTACAAAATAATTGGTTTGTGCATAAACGTCCGGTACCCGATTTCCAACAGCTTTAATCTGCTCTTCCAATTGCTTTTTCTTGAGGAAAAGTTGAACTGTATCGATATATCCTATGTAGGCATTATCCTTTAATTGTTCCCCTTCTTTAATAACAAAATCTTTTAGTTGACCTGTAACTTCTGAAGAGATAATAGTTTCATCTGCCTCAAAACTTCCGGTAGCGTCAAAATCTTTGTCGGATCCTTTGCAAGAGGCAAAAAACAGTACTAAAGTGGCGATGTATTGAATTGCTTTCATATTAACTGATATTATAAATTTCCTAAGGTTAATTGTTTTGTATAGGCTGCTTGTAACAATTGAATTTTATGAAGTAACAGTGCTTGCTTGGCTTGGTCCTCCGCATTTATGTAATTCACTAAATCCAATGCAGAGATCGTTCCCGCCTCTAATTGAACATTGGCCGATTGCTTTACTTGAGATCTAAGGATTACTAGGGATGCGTCGTCTTTAAGTAGTTCATTGATTTTGTCGTACTCTGTATTTTGCTGTGCTACCGATATATTGGTATTCAACTGAAAAGTTTGTTCTTGTGCTTCTACTTGCATTTTACTTAACTCAATGAGTTGTTTATCGTTTTTTCGAGTATAAAAAGCAGACAAATTCCAACCAACCTTAACTCCGCCGATACCATACAATTTGAATTCATTGTTCAGCATGTTTAAGGCCGGCCTTCCATATCCTCCTTGTGCAAACAAGAAAACTCTTGGTATGAGCTTGGTATCGGTCAGTTTTCCTGATGCGGCTATTGCCGCTTTCTGCGCACTATATTGTTTCAATTCAGGTCGGTTGTTGTTGGTATTTTCTACTAGAAGAGTAGGCGTTTCAAATAGAGTGGTTTCATCAAGATCTTTTGAAATAAATGTAGCAAGCATTTGGAGATAGCCCTTTTTACCGGATTGAATTTCAGTGAGCCTTTGTTTAGCTTTTACAAATTCTGCTTCTAATAAATACTGATTCATTTGAGATGCAGTGCCATTTGATACTGCTACTTTCATCTTTTCCAAAGAAGCCTTTATATCCTTTAGGAGGAGTTGCTGTTGTGTTTCTTGTTCGTTGAGCAGCAGCACTGCAAAATAAAGTTGAGTGATGCGCTCTTTTATTTTATACAATTCTGTTTCCAGCTTTTGTTGTTCAACAGCAGCGTTTGCCTTTACGAGTGCTTCTTGCCGACGAATAGCGTAAACATCGGTTAGAGGCTGATTCAGCTCTGCATACAACTTGTATTGATCTTTACTAATAGTAGGCACTTTCACATTTGGGATTGATATCGGAAACGAAGTAACGTCCGACTGGTAGGTGGCTGATCCGTTAACTGTAATCTGCGGCAACAACCCTTTTGATGCATTTTCTACAGAGTATACTGTACTTTTTTGAATCAAGTCCGCTTGTCGAATCAAAGGATAATTTTGTTTGGCCCAAGAAAAGCAAGAGTCGATGTTTAGTGTCGACTGCTTTTGAGCATGCACCTGAGATGGTATAGCAACGATGGCAAAGATGGTTGCTTGTACAAAGCTCTTCATGATATAGTTATAATTTAGTCATTTGATTAAATTCTCTTTAAAAAAATGCTAGCCCCCTAGCATTTGCTTTATCCAGATTGGTACGAGCACTTTACGTTGCTCCATCAGCGCAATAAACCCTTCCTTTTCCAAGCCGGTTAGCGATTGGAAAATTGGTTTGGCTATAAATGGGAATACACATAAAGAAGTGATGTTCATGATAAAATGAATGGGATGCACGGTCGACATCACTCCACCACTCAGCTTCAATCGCTCTTGAATTTGTTGAAGCAATCCCGATTGTTGTATTACTTCGCGCACTTTCATTTCTTTTAAAAATTCCTGTGGCCGTTGATGCAGTTCACTCATGATAAATATAGGCAGGTCTGGATACTGAACTAATACGGTGATATATCGATCAACAAAGGTGTCAATCTTACCGTCGAGGCTCAGTTCTTTATTACTAAAAACGGCAATCATTGAATTGAAGAATAACTGAAGTTTTTCCATCATAACAATGTGAAAAAGATTCTCCTTACTTCGAAAATAATAGTTGAGAAGGGCCAAATTTAATCCGGCTTCTTCTGCAATATCGCGTGTACGAGTAGCTGCATACCCCTTAGCCAGGAAAACCTTCTTGGCCGCTTCTTTGATTTTCTCCTCAGCTCCAGGTTCTTGTATCGATGAAGTGATCTTTGACATGGGTGCAAGTTTAAAACAAATTTAATCATTTGATTAAATTATTTGATTAAATATTTTCTCACTCCCAACCAATTGATTATTAACAATTTGAAAATCAGAGAGTGAAGGCTTGGTTCTCCAAAAGATGAGTTAGGGAACCTAGGGTCCGGAGTAATACTGTCATTTTTTAGAAAAGCTCAACGATATGCACAGTTGACTAGCGCTTATTGAGGCGGTACAAAAAAGGAGCCTTATGAGCCCCACCCGTCATTTTCTTGGCCACTTTTTTTAAGATGCCCAATTGCAACATGCTTCGTTGAAAGCTGGTACGTAAAAACTTCTTCCCCAATATCGTTTCGTATAACAATTGAAGTTCAGCCATAGTGAAGGTTTCAGGAAGCAAGTTGAAACCAACAAGTTTCTCATTTAGATCTTTACGGAGTGTATAAAGGGCCTTATCGATAATTGAGCGATGGTCTTGCATTAAAAGAGGAATCTTATCAAGATCGTACCACGTACAATTTTCAGAAAGAGCATCTTTTTGCGGTGTCACTTTTGTATAATCGACCAAAGCATAATACCCAACGGAAACAAAACGACGAAGGAGGAAGTGGTTTTTTTCCAATTTCATACCCGTTGCTTTGGTAATGCGTTTCATGGAGTCATCGTTTCTACTTCTATCACCAAAAGTGTGGAATTGCTCAAGGTATATATTAGTAAGCGAAGTGCGTTCTTTCAAAACTCGGAAAGCAGCTTCATTCAAATCTTCATTTATTTTAATAAACCCACCCGGTAATGCCAATTCACGTGTATTCAAATACTGCAATAGCAGCACCTTCATTTTGCCTTCGTGAAAACCAAAAATTACGGTATCTACTGCAATTGATGGAAGATACACTTTATCAAAATCTATATTTGTTCGTGCTTGTTTCCCGTCAAACTTAGCCATATTTGAAAGTAAGAATTTTTTCAATTCTTCCTGAAATTTAAGTATTATTGTCTCAATAAAGAGACAATATGAAAAAATCAATTTTTTTGCTTGCCGGTTTCTTAGTAATTGCAACTCAAAGTAAGAGCCAATTGGTTACCGGAGAAAACACTGCTGTTACTTCCACTGAATCGGGTAAAGTACGTGGATACATTCACAACACTATTTACACTTACAAAGGCATTCCCTACGCAGAGGCAAAGCGTTTTGAAATGCCTAAAAAGCCAAAAGCTTGGACCGGTGTTCGAAGTTCAATGACTTATGGACCCGTTGCTCCTTTGATGACGCCAACTACTTCTGTACAAGATGAAAGTGAATTTTTGTTTCACCACGATTGGGGCTATACCAGTGAAGATTGTTTGAGAATTAATGTATGGACGCCCGGGATCAACGATGGCAAAAAACGTCCTGTTTTGTTTTGGATCCATGGTGGTGGATTTACTGCCGGATCTTCACAAGAACTTCCTTCTTACGATGGAGAACAACTGGCCAAAAGAGGTGATGTTGTGGTAGTTTCTATAAACCACCGCTTAAACATCTTAGGCTTTTTAGATCTTTCTGCCTTCGATGAGAAATTCAAACATTCAGCAAACCTCAGCATCATTGATATCCGTGCAGCACTTGAATGGGTAAAAGCAAATATTGCCAATTTTGGTGGCGATGCAGGCAATGTAACCATCTTCGGACAATCGGGTGGTGGTGCCAAAGTAAATGCGTTGATGGCAATGCCATCAGCAAAAGGATTGTTCCACAAAGCGATCAATCAAAGCGGTGCTTTTAAAACCACCATGCGCGAAAAAGCAGTTACGCAACAAGTGGGAGCTCATGTGCTTCGCCTCTTAAATTTTGGACCTTCACAAGTAGACAGCTTGCAGAAAGTTCCTTATGATAAACTTGTAGCCGCAGGCGACAAAGCTTGGAAAATTGTAAATGATAGCTTGGCCAAAGCCGGTAAAGGTGCAGCCGGATTAGGTGGCGGATGGTCTCCAAGCCTCGACGGTGAAGACCTGCCTTACCAGCCTTTTAGCAAAGAGGCAATGGAACTTTCAAAAGATGTTCCTTTATTGATCGGAACTGTAAAGAACGAATTCATGACCTCCTTGTTCACCAATATGTCGAATGCTACCGAAGAGCAAATCAACACCTTCATAAAAAATAGGTATAAAGACAAGGCCGACGCTTATATCAAAGCAGTAAAAAAAGCGTATCCCAACGACACCAAACCTTCCGATTTAATTGATGTTGATGCGATGTTTCGACCGGGTTCTGTAGAACAAGCCAATTTAAAGAGCACTTTAAATGCAGCTCCTGTTTATATGTATTTGTTTACGTGGCAATCACCCGTAATGGACGGTAAATTCAAAGCATTCCATTGTATGGAATTGCCTTTTGTATTCAACAATATTGACAGATGTGAAGAAATGACCGGAGGTGGTAAAGATGCAAAAGCGTTGGCGGCAAAAATGAGTGATGCTTGGATACAATTCGCTCGCACCGGAAATCCTAATCACAAAGGCCTACCAAAATGGCCTGCTTACGATGCAAAAGCCACACCCACCATGCACTTCAACAATGTATGCGAAGTAAAACCTCAAATGGACAAAGAACTCTTTGACCTCCTATCCAACTAAAAAACAGCAATACACCTTAGGAAGGCACTTCAGTTTTGAAGTGCCTTTTTTATTTCACCGGTTTACTTTATAAATTTTTTAGTTTCTCTTATCTTTAATCAATACTCAACTGCATATGAAACAAGCCAAACTAACGATCTCTCTATTTCTCAACTATTTTATATTCGCCATTTTACTAAACAGTGTAGGAACGGTCATTCTACAAGTGCAAAAAAACTTTGGCGTTTCCGAAACCGGTGCCAGCGTACTCGAAGGATTCAAAGATCTTAGCATCGCCATTAGCTCTTTTCTTATTGCCTCGTTTATTGTTCGAATTGGATATAAGCGAGCTATGCAGCTTGCTTTGTTGATGGTTACATTGATGTGCTTGCTGATGCCATCTATTCCCGCATTTTGGAGTGTGAAATTGTTATTTGCTTGCATTGGAGTTGGCTTTGCACTAATAAAAATAACCGTATTTGCCACTATTGGCTTATTGGTGAACAATGAGAAAGAACACTCAAGCTTTATGAACTATCTCGAAAGCTTCTTTATGATTGGCGTATTAACCGGAGGTTTCATTTTCGCTTACTTTGTAGACGACACCAACCCTTTGTCAACAGAATGGTTTAAAGTATACTACCTACTCGGAGGATTGTCATTACTCGCCCTGATCTTATTATCGAGCTCTATCATAGATGAATCAGCTATTGCAAGCGCAAAGCAAAGACGTTTGAGCAATGACTTCGTAGACATGATCAAACTCATTGGCCTTCCTGTAGTATTGGTTTTTATTGTAAATGCATTTTTATATGTTTTGATAGAACAAAGTATCATGAGTTGGCTGCCAACATTCAACAATAAAGTATTGCAATTGCCCACTGCTCTTAGCATTCAAATGGCAACTATCTTAGCCGCAAGCACGGCTCTAGGCAGATTTACAGCTGGCGTTGTTTTAAAAAAGATAAACTGGTATTTAGTAGTAGTGGTGTGTTTGATAGTAGCAGCCGGATTGGTACTTGTGTCGATGCCAATGGCCAATGCCGCTAAAGGAAAACCGGTGACCGGTTGGTCGGATGCGCCGTTAGTGGCTTATCTGTTCCCTTTCATCGGGTTTCTGTTGGCGCCAATTTATCCGGCTATCAACTCAGTTATTCTCTCTACACTACCAAAGGAAAAACATGCGCCGATGAGCGGTCTGATCGTAGTGTTTTCAGCATTAGGTGGCACTACCGGATCAATCATTACGGGAACCGTGTTTCATCACTTTGATGGACAAACCGCCTTTTATTTTTCCTTGATTCCAATTGGTATATTGATTGTTTTCTTAACCCTATTCAGAAGCATTCGCAACAAAATGACTGTATAAATGAGAGATCATACAACTTTAGACGAGCTATTCAATACAATTCAATTGTCGGGACTTTTTCCTGATAGTAAAACATTTTGCGACTCCATCCCTAAAGTTTCACTTGAAGAATTGCAAGTTGCTTTCACAACTATGAGTAAGCAAAGCAATTTTAATACCGCTGAATTTGTAGCAACTTACTTTACCCTTCCCGAGAAAGCCGGGGCCGTTGAACCATCAGATCAAGCTTCTTCCGTAGAAGAACATATTGAGCGATTGTGGAAGAATTTATACCGAGACCCTTCCCCTGAAAATACCGGAACTCTTTTAGCGCTCCCGAATTCCTACATAGTACCTGGTGGGCGCTTTGGAGAAATCTATTATTGGGATAGCTATTTTACCATGTTGGGTTTGAAAGTGTCGAATAGAGTAAGCATGATAGAAGATATGGTAAAAAATTTCGCTCATTTTATAAGTACTTATGGATTCATCCCTAACGGAAATCGTTCCTACTATTTAACTAGAAGTCAGCCTCCTTTCTTTGGTTTAATGGTTCAACTCTTAGCGTCCATTAAAGGTTCAAGCGTTTACAATGAGTATCGAAACGTTCTTGAAAAAGAGTACGAGTTCTGGATGGAAAAAGGTTCAGCAATTGAAATTGAACCAACGAAACAGCTAAATAGGTATTGGGACAGTGCCACTACACCCCGACCTGAAGCATATAAAGAAGACATGCATCTGGCCAATTCGAGCCATCAACCCAAAGGGGAACTCTATCGTCATATTCGAGCGGCTGCCGCATCGGGTTGGGACTTCTCAACGCGCTGGTTCGAAAATGGAAATGATTTCTCAAGCATCACTACCACCAATATTATTCCTGTTGACCTGAACGTATTGCTATATCAGTTGGAACATTTTTTAAGCGATGCTTTTGCTCAAACCGACGATTTGGACAAAGCTGTCTTTTATGCAGGTGCCGCTGAAATAAGAAAAGAGTTGATTGAAAAATATTGTTGGAATGAATCGTTGCAAACTTATACAGATTACAACTTCAAAGAAGGCAAATCAACCGAAATCATTTCTGCGGCAATGCTTTTCCCCTTGTTTGCTGAACTTTGTGACGCAGATCGAGCGAGAATCGTATTAAAAACGGCAAAAGAGCAGTTGCTCAAAGACGGTGGTTTACTTACCACCACACGAAACAGCGGGCAACAGTGGGATGCACCTAATGGTTGGGCACCTTTGCAATGGGTTGGCTTTCTAGCTGCCTTACATTATAATGATAACGAACTTGCAAAAGAAATTGGGAATCGATGGGTTGCCATTAATAGACAAGTATTTGCAAGAACCGGCAAAATGATGGAGAAATACAATGTAGTGGATGTTTCGTTGGAAGCCGGAGGAGGAGAATATGAAGGACAAGACGGATTTGGTTGGACCAATGGTGTATTTTTGGCCTTGAATGAAAAATTAGCAACACTAAAATAAACGATTATGTCTTTACTCGCTGCTGTACCTATTCTTGCCTACTTAAACAAAGAAGAAACAGTTGCTTTCTATACCAATTTAAAATTTGAAGTAAATGCTGTATGGGATGGCTATATTATGTGTAGCAGAGATGAAATTGAAATTCATTTGTGGCAATGCAATGATCCTGAGATCCCAAAGAATACCGGTTGCTATGTTAGAGTAAACAAAATTGAAGGGTTGAATGATGAATGCACACTATTGGGATGCGTTCATCCTAATGGCGCACTTGAAGACAAGCCTTGGGGCATGCGTCAATTCAGCATTCTCGACAATAGCGGTAATATCATTCACTTTGGTCAACGCTTATAGCTGAGCGGAAACAGGAGCGGTTACCAGTGCCAATCGCTTCCAAGCGTTCTTAAGTTTTACAGATAAACTCAATCGAGGTTCTACTAACTGGCCATCGAAGGGCAATCCGCGTTTTAGATAGTATTTGGTAAAGGTACTTGCACTAATACCCCATTTAGATAAGAATTGATAATGACCTTTGTTTCTTTTTATTTTTTTGGTTGAAACGGAGCCAAAATGATAGGCCCTCGACTCGGATACGCCTTTGAAATAGCGCACTCCTGCTTGCCACAACTTCATAGAAAAATCGGGATCTGAGTACATACCGGGAGAAAATTCGGTACTGTAACCACCAACGGCCTCCCAAAGTTTGCGGTGAACAATATTGGGAGGCCAGGTGGCCCCTAGCCAATCAGAGCCTTTCAATTTGTTGTAGTTGGAAAGTAGCCCGAATTCATCAAAGTCTTTTGGTGTACTACCAAAATTCGCTGATATGAAACAGTTGTTATTTGAATTGGGTTCAATGGCCGTTCCTGAAAGGAAGAAATGATCGTGACCAATTTTTTGAATCTCTCGCACAAGGTGCAAATCCCATTCAGGACAGAGGTACATATCATCGTTCAAAAAAACGATGTAATTGGTGTTTGCCAAAGCTGCGGCAGAATTCACGGCATAGCAAATACCAATATTGTTAGAACTGTATGTAAATGAAATGTCAGGTTGAGAGATGGCCCAAGGCAGCGTACCATCCTTTCCTTCATTGATATGGAGGATGATCTGATGCTTCAACGAAGAATTCTTGCGGATGCTTTTAACACATAACTGCAAGTATTCGAGGTTGTTCCAAGTTGGAATTACAATCGAGAAAACAGCATTGCTGCCCTCCGGAACTTGCTTTGAGTGTATGGGTGAAGAATGCATCATAAGCCAAATTTTACGGTTTTTCTAGTGCTTATTTTAACGGATGCATTTCTGAATAAAATGGTTGGGTAAAGCTGTAAGTGTTATTTCTACAATTATTTCCATCTAGTTTTATTCTTAGAATCGGTCAACTGAAAAAAGATTGAATGCTCTTTTGTTTGAAAGTTTATTTCACTCACCTAATTTCTTTTAAGCAAAAGACGTGAAGAGAAGCACTCTTTTAGTCAATCGAGTTTCATCGTTTTCCGTTTTCCCTTATCTTGCACGAAATATTATCTATAAATTTTATATCTACTACTTTATGAGCAGTAAAATGCAACATAACATGCGTGTTTGGCATCGATATCTCGGGTATTTCTTGGCAGGTATTATGGCCATCTATGCGTTCAGCGGAATCATAATGATTTTCAGAACCACTGATTTTCTTAAGAAGGAGAAACTGATTGAAAAGACAGTAGCGGCCAATTTAAGCGCTGAAGATTTAGGAAAAGAAATAAAAATGCGCGATCTGAAATTCACGTCTTCCGAAGGAGAAGTTCAAAGCTTTAAAGACGGAACGTATAACAAAACGACCGGAGCAGTTTCTTACAAAGTAAAAGAGCTTCCTTTCATCATTAATAAGTTTACAAAACTTCACAAAGCAACCACGAAAGATCCATTGTTCTATTTGAATATTTTCTTTGGATTGGCTTTGTTGTTTTTTGTTGTTTCTTCCTTCTGGATGTTTCTCCCCAAAACTGCCATCTTTAAAAAGGGATTGTATTTTACCTTGGCGGGAATCATTCTCACATTAATTATGCTATTCGTTTAGCAGTATACACTACAACTTAAAAGCCTCCGCCATTTTTAATGAACGGAGGCTTTTTTTATGATGCGGGTTCTTCGTTTAACGCTTTTTGTTTTCCAATCCAACCCAAGTGAGTATGTTCAAAAGCATCGTAATACTTCAAACCATATCCCATAAATCGGTCGAACGTAGAGTGTGATAAGAACACAAGTGCCAGTTTCAATATCCATTCATTGGAATAATAATAACCTCCGAAGGCAAGCACAGCCAAAAAGCCTTGGTGATGGAGAATATTATAAACAATGGCTCCTGTTTTTTTAGAAAGAGCATATGCGGCAAAGCTAAGATCCGGAACAAAAAACAATGCCAGATAAAACTTCCACTCGCCCGGAAACATGGTGAAATAAACATAGGAAAAAAGGAAGATCAATCCGCCTTGTTCCAGCTTTAGCAAATTACGCATGTATATGATTGTATTATTTTTCTAACAAGTCTTTTAAACGACTCAGGCCAAAAGCAAAATCATTCCCTACACCTTCTTCTATCTTTATGAAAAGCTTTATGAAATTCATCGGATAATTCATTTTGCCCTCAAAACCCCAACTTACTTTAGTAGCCTGATCACTTATCGCTTCGGTGGTCATTTTTGCCTTCGCTATACTTTTAAATGGCTTAATGAATCGCAATTCTGAATCAATCGATTTTCCTTCTACAATGGCTAGTATTTCTTGTTCACCCTGACCAACTTGCTTGTTTCCTTCCCACGCACTCACAAACCCTACGGTTCCATCTTCTCCTTTATACGATTTCTTCATGTTGGGATCCATCGTATTCCACTTACTATAAAGGTCTTGATTTTTTAGCTGTTTGATAAAATCAAAAACTTCGGGTAAGGGTTTATTGATAATTACTTCTCTGGTGGCCTTCATATCACGGCTCACAAATAATGCCACAATAGCGATGGCAGCTAGAATTCCTAAAATAATATATAAAACTATCATAGTGATCTATTTAAAGGTTCAAGTATTTAGCTGGCACATTGTGGAGTGCAATTCTATTGCCTTCGGTATCAATAAAAACAGCCATATCACCATATTCTTCAGAGATGGTTGTTTTGGGCATCATTATTTTTCCGCCGGCCGCCTCTACTCTATCTAATATGATGGAGCAGTCGGGATTTCCATTCAAATACAGCAATGGACCATCGGTAGCAGAAGGCTTATGAAAACCATCTGTTTGAATCAATGTACCTCCAACCTGTGTCATGGGGTCTTCCAAAGGAAACATACGCATTTTCATTTCTCCAAAATCCATTGCCTGCATTTTCATTTGGAAAATGGTTTCGTAAAAAAGCTGCGCTCTGTTGATATCAGTAGTAGGTATTTCAAACCAACTAATAGCATTTTTCATATTGCAATTGTTTAAGTTTTAAAGACCACTAAGGTCAATAAAAAAAACAAAACCACCAGAAATCCACGATCCCGTTCGTATAAAAAATGGTTTTTATGTATCTTCCCTACCAAACCCGATCAGTTGCCATATGAGTAATAAAGCCCATTTCCCCCTGTTAGATGGACTAAGAGGCGTTGCAGCCATCTTAGTGGTTGTTTATCACCTCTTTGAAGCCTATTTCCCGGTACCGGTTCATCCGGAAAATCATGGGTACTTGGCGGTAGACTTCTTTTTTATGCTTTCAGGATTTGTGGTGGGTTATGCGTACGACGACCGTTGGTCTACAATGACAATGGGGCAATTCTTCAAAATTCGAATGATCCGATTGCATCCAATGGTGATTCTTTCTGTGATAATTGGTGTAGTTGCTTACTGGTTTGATCCTTTTCTACCTGCTGAAAGCAAGTTCGGTTTGGGTAAACTTCTCTTAACGATGGTACTTGCGTTCACACTCTTACCACATCCTGATGTAAGAGGCTGGAATGAAACCCATTCAATTGACGGCCCACTTTGGAGTTTGTTCCAAGAATACATTGCGAATTTCTTATATGCTATTGGCTTTAGACGGTTCAGTCAAAAAGCCCTCGCAATTCTCTGTGTATTTTCCGGCTTAGCTTTGGCAGCTGTGGCGATCCACCGAGGCGATCTAGGCACTGGTTGGGGCTTCGATACGTTTTGGATTGGCCTTACCAGAATGCTATTCCCCTTTTTTGCAGGGCTTTTCTTATTTCGTTCGAATTGGAAAATATCAATCCCCTATAGTGGCCTCGCTTCAGTAGCCTTGCTCATAGCTGTTTTTTTTACACCGCGATTTTCAAACTTGCATGTCAACGGAGGATTTGAAGCGATGGCTATAATTTTGATTTTTCCTGCTATTATCCTTTTAGGCGCAGCAGCAAACATATCTGAATTGGGAAAAAAATTGTGCAACTTGGGAGGAGGAATATCTTACCCTGTGTACATCATACACTATCCTATCATCTACATCTACACGATGTGGATCGCATTAAAAAAGCCTACACCTGCTGAAATTGTGCCGGTAGCCATTGGTCTCTTCTTCCTTTTCTTTATAGCAGCTTATGCGGCGCTGAAATTATATGATGAACCTATTCGCCGAAAACTAAAAACAAAAAACTGATACTATTAAACACATTCCCCATAAAATGCCTTTGTTATAAAATTGATTTACTGTGAATTAGTGCTCATTGATTCACAGCTAACAAGAGTAGCGCCCGCTATTTTTTAATTTGTTTCTTCCACTATTGCTAATTGTTAGTTTCTTGCTTACCTTTGCCTCAACCTTATTCTAAGCATCATGGAAGTTGTTTATCGTTCCGGCAGAAAGCCTGTTAGCGACTTTTTGCTCTATCTTTTCTATTTAATAGGACTCGTACTTTTCTTTGTACTCATCAATAAGATGTTTAGTCTTGATTTACTCGGGCAAGTATTCTACGTTACTGCGTTTATTTTACTGACCAGCTTTGTAATACTCTACTGTTTCAATAAGCATATTGTTTGCATTAAAGTTCAACTAGCAAAGAATGAAGTACAGCTCGAGTATCGCCGTCTATTGGGAAGTATGAAAACAATAGCCATCAGCTTCTCAAATCTTGATCTAATGATAGAAAAGAAACCAAAAACGATTGGCCTAGGCGAGCCGCAATTGATCATTTCCTTCTTCAACAACAAACAATTTGTAAAAGACATAGCAGCCGATGACTTTGAGGAAGATTTCGCGGTTGACTTAATCCAGCTACTGAACAAAAAGCAAGTTCCGATCAAATATGCGTAAGCAGTAACAGTCCAAGACTCATTCCATCACAATTGTTCCTTTACAAGTTATGATTTTGGATGTATCCATTCGATCTGAAAAAATCACTTCATAGGCATAAGTCATACCAACATTCATGGGAGAACCTGTTGTTATAGTAGCAGTAAGTTCACTTGACTCGTTAGGTTTACGCCCATCCTTAAGTGCCTCGAACGCATCCGCAATATTGAGGATAGTAGTTCCTTTCTCATCTCTTAATACAATACTACACGCAGGAAAAACAAGGCCTGCTTTAGAAGTAAATCCTGAACAACCGGTTGCCCCTACAATAAACTCGGATCCCAATTTCAACTTATTGGATTCCATTTTCTTTCCTCCCGAAGCCATGATCGATTCAGAATAAGAGAGACCTTTATTGGAAATGGTGAGCCCCGTTGCTAAATCTGTACTCACTCCTGCGCTAAATTGACAAGAGCAAAAAGTAAGAACCACACTAAAAAATAGAAGACGTTTCATAAACTAAATTTTCCCAAATATGCATAAATATGAAACCGCCGCACTCACTTAAAAAGGGGAATCTTTTAAAGGGAATCAAATCAGCGTAATATAAGGCTCTCTAATACATTAAAATATAACGCGTTGTACTATTGGCTAATCAAGAAAAACTGATGTATCAAAAAGAAAGATTGCTTTCTCCTACATTTGCTCTGTTGTATACTGCTTATACATTAAAAGTGATTTCATTTTTTAAGTTCCATTCGTCCATCTCTGTCGAAAATGATGTCCGAAGCCATTTCGAGCATGCTTCGCAAGGCCAAAGGCCTGAAGAAGGATGAGAGAAATCTGGGTTGTTTTTAAAAAATCCTGTCATCCCGAACGAGCGAGGCTGCGAAGCAGTCGCAGCGAGAGAGGGACCTCAAAACGCGTTGTTATAGTAGAGGTGCTTTTGAAGCAGTTTTTTTCACTAAACTCGTTGGTGAGTTTTTGAGTGATTTGGTTATTTAGCTTTTGAGTTTGAGCATTGCAAAAGATACCGGTTTCAATTTGTTCTCTGCGCATTCTTGAGTGAACATGAGCGCAATGAGTCAATGGTGAAGCAAGTTAAAAACTAAATAACTAAATTACTCATTAACCTAGCACTTAATATCATGTAACGTCAATGCTTCGAAATCGGGTTCTTTCTGCAAAACCCATTCCGAGGTTCCTCTCTCCTTCGCTTGCTTTGCAAACTCAGTCGTTCGGAATGACCCCGCATTTTTTTATTTAACATTCGATATTTTTCATGGCCCCCACATCGGTCCTTCGATAATCCCTTCGGGATACTCTGGGACCTCGTGGGACCCACTCAAAATATCGGTAGGAGGAGTCGCTTGGATAGAAGAGTATACTTTTATATAGCGTCATCGCTCATTAACAAGTATGTCGTGAAATGATTGAGACACTTTATTTTCAATAGTCAACTCATTAAAATATACTAAATATACTTAATTTAAGGCAATACAAGTATTTACCTATCCAAAACAAAATCATGGAAAAACGTGATTTCGATAACATTGAAAGAACCGTATTTGCATCTATGCGGGTATTTCTAACTTTCATATTGTTATTTTCGGCAATCCTTACAAAAGCTCAGGGAATTGATAATATCGACTCTTTAAAGAAAGTCTTAGTTTCCGCTAAAGAAGACACTAATAAAGTATTTCTTCTTATAAAAATTGGGCAGCAAGTTGAATATTCCAATTTAGAAGAAGCCAAGCAATACTATGACAAAGCAAGGATTCTCAGTGAGCGGTTAAATTACCCATTTGGAATCCATAAATACATCGCTAATTATACTGCTGTTCTCAACGCACAGGGAAAATTCGATTCAGCGGTTCTTTTAAATCGGAAAAGCATAGACATCTGTTTGGGTTTAAAAAATGAGATAGAACTAGGAAAAGCCTATTCCAATTTAGCAGCAGCGTACACAAATATGGACGAAGCAGACTCTGCCCTATTGTATTTCGAAAAAGCAATCGTATACCTAAAGAAGATGGACAACCCTATTGTTCAGTCAATTGTATTAGACAACATGAGCATTCTCTATTTAACCGTTCAACAAACAGAGAAAGCGATCGAAATGAGCCTTGAAGCAAAAAAAGTAGCAGTATTAGAAGACAATCCATTTCAGTACGCTAACATCCTATTGAATTTAGGAAATGCCTACGACCGAAGCGGCAATTATAAAGAAGCCACGAAATGTATAGATGAAGCTGAGCCAATTATTCGGAAATACAATTTCCGAAACTTAGAATTGAGTGTAAATCTCAATAGAATGGACATTCTTATTAAACAAACCAAATACGACAAAATAGCGCCTTATGCATCCAGAGCCTTGGCATTGTCTAGGGAATTAAAGAATAGAGGTTCAGAGGTAAACAGCCTAAGAGGGATGGGCTACTATTATTTTTATAAAAAGGATTTTAAGAAGGCAGAAATATATGCGCAAGAAGCCATTAAAGTGAGCGATGAAACGCTTCAAAAGATGCAAAAAGCCTATTGTCTCGAGTTGCTTTCAAATATCTATATGGCTACAGATCGGTTGGAACAAGCATCCATTTATAAGAATTGGAGCTCCTTACTTCAAGATACTGTAACAAATGAGAGAGTGAGAAAACAATCAGTGGCCATTGAGAAAAAATACCAACTTCAATTAAAACAGGAACGGATTGAGCAACTAACGAAGAATCAGAAAATCCAAAAACTTGAGCTATCTCAAAAGCGAAATTGGAACTACACATTAATAGGAATCCTAATTGTTTTAGTAGTAATAGCAGGGTTATATTATAAAAACTTCAGGCAAAAACAGTTATTAAAAGATCAAAAAATTGCGGAATTAGAATACGAGAAAAAGCTAAACGCCACAGAAGCGGTGCTGCAAGGCGAAACCCAAGAACGGCAACGAATTGCGAAAGACTTGCACGATGGCTTGGGCGGCATGCTTAGTGGAATAAAACATTCATTGAATTCTATGAAAGAAAACATGGTATTGAGCGCAGAGTGGGCACTGCGTTTTGAAAGAAGCATCGACATGCTTAACAGCTCTATTCAAGAAATGAGGAGAGTGGCCCACAATATGATGCCCGAAAACTTGTTGAAATTCGGTTTAAATGCTGCATTGAACGATTATTGCAAAGAACTCAACCAATCGGGTAAAATAGCTATTTCTTATCAAAGTCTTGGTATGGAAAACAGCCCCAACAACAAGAACTCTGTACATGTGTACCGAATAGTTCAAGAGTTAGTCAACAATATTTTAAAACATGCTTCAGCGAAAACGGCCTTGGTGCAACTAAGTCTTTCCGGCAACTGTTTGTCCATCACAGTTGAAGACGATGGAATCGGCTTTGATCCAACTACACTAAGCAACAGTTCTGGCATTGGTATGAGTAACATAAACAATAGAATTGAACTGCTTAACGGAACTATTGACATCAAATCAGCCCCCAACGAAGGAAGTTCCTTTCACATTGAAATAGAAAATTATGAAGACTAAGATTTTTATTGTAGACGACCATTTCATGGTGATTGAAGGAATTCGATCTTTGTTAGAGAATGAAAAAGAAATTGAATGGATGGGGCATGCCTCATCTGCTGCAAGTTGCATGGCTTTTCTAGTAACACACAAGCCTGATGTAATATTAATGGACATTAACTTGCCCGACAAAAGCGGTATCGATTTGTGCAAAGAAGTAAAATCTCTTTATCCATCTATTTTTATACTTGCATTAAGTACGTTTAACCAAGCAAGCTATGTTCAAGCCATGATGGAGTATGGAGCCTCGGGCTATTTACTCAAAAATGCCAGTCAACAAGAAATCATGCAAGGCATTCATGAGGCTATGAAGGGAAAATCCTATATGAGTTTGGAAGTGGCGCAGGAATTGAGAAAAAGCGAGGACTTGAAAATGCCTGTTATTAGCAAACGTGAAAAAGAAGTATTGGTGCTTATTGCAGAGGGGCTTACAAACAATGAAATAGCTGAACGTCTTTTTGTAAGCAGCAATACGGTAGACACGCACCGAAAAAATTTACTACTTAAATTACAAGCAAAAAATACTGCCGCGCTCGTAAAAACTGCGGTTCAATGGAAGTTATTGGAGTTTTGAACCTATCGCAACCTCAAAGCTTTTAACAATGCAATCGCGGAAACCAGCGACCACACTCCTTCAAGTACAATAAACGGATAATACACTAAGCGAATAGAAGCATAACAGGCAAGTCCGGCGCCGAGCGTGTTCAACAATGGATACCAAACTCCATTCCCCTGCAGCACGTTGTAATTATTAAGTACATAGGCAACAAGCAAGATAAATACACCAACGGCGCCTATCCAATCGGTTACACTCATGCTTCCGCTTTTTTAATTTGATACACGAAATTCACCCGATCGGGTTCTCCATAATAGGCCACTACTTCTGTTCCAATTTTTACTCCCCCAATTTTTTCCATTGCCTTTTGTGATCTGAAATTGGTTTCACCTACATGAAAAATGATGGACTCAACAAACTGAAAGGCGTATTCAATCATCAGCGCCTTCGTTGATTTATTAAAAGGTTGACCCCATGAAGCTCGATTGAAAAAAGTATAACCAATCTTGATCTCTCGCTCTTCGGGCTTGAAATCATAAAAACGAGAACTTCCGATAACGGAACCATCTTTTTCTGAAAATATAATCAAGGCCCCTTTCGACTCCATCGCTCCTTTGAAGAAATTAGCAAATACCTCTCTTTTATATCGATCAGGATTGGGATGCTGCTCCCAAATCAAAGGGTCAGAGGCCGTTTCATACAAACGCTCAAAATCTGACTCTACTAGTGGCTCTAATCGAACCCATTCGTTTTGAAGTGTCTTTAGTGGTATGTTCACAATAATTAGTTTGACTTAAATAATCCGCACTCTTTACACTGGACAAGAGCATTGTACAAAGCATCTAAATCTTCTATCGTGTTAAATGCGTTCAGTGAATAACGCAAGTAGATATCAGCATTCTGAACCATAATTGGCACTTCAATTTTATAGTCAGTAAACAGCGTGCGTTGTAACAGTTCTGGTTGATCGGTATTGATCTTAATACTGATCATCTGTCCCAACCAGTGATCTGTTAAAGGCGATATGGGTTTACTGTTCAAAAGCTCGAAAAAGCGGGGCGCTTGTTCTCTTACCATATTTCTATAATAACGGGCCACCTCAGGCCAATTATGTTTTGCCATAAACTCAACACAAGTTGGTAGTGTACAGAAGGCAGAAAAATCGCGGGTGCCGATCATTTGATGATAGTCCAAAAATTGAGAATTGGAGGGCTTCGCTGCCTTATACCCCCAACTCACCACCAAGGGGTCACAATAATGTTGAACAGATGGATGCGCATACAAAAAAGAACATCCTTTGGGAGCCATCATCCACTTGTGACAGGCGCCTGTATAAAAATCAGCTTGGATAGTAGAAAGATCAAATGGAATATGCCCCGGCACGTGTGCCCCGTCTACAATAGTGATCAATCCCAATTCCTTCGCTTTCGCACAGATCTCTTTCACTGGCAATATGAGTGCAGTAGCACTAGTAATATGACTAATGAAAACAGCTTTTGTTTTCTCGTTATAACCTTTAAAAAAGTCTTCTACAAATTGTTCTTTGGTAGTAACAGGGAGGGTAATATGTTGTCTGCGATACACTGCTTTTTTCTCCGTGCAATAAAAATCCCAGGTTCTATCACATGCCCCGTATTCAATATCCGTGGCCAATATTTCATCTCCTTCTTTCAAATCCAATCCTCGAGCTACAATGTTCACTGCATAAGAAGGATTGGTAACAAAAACTAAATTGTCTTTGTTATCACAATTGATATAAGTTGCCAAAGCCTGTCTGGCTTCTGCCAAATATTTCGGACCATCGAATGCGATGAATTGAACTGATTCTTGCTCTAAAAGCAATTGCCATTTCTGATAAGCTTCGAAAACAGGCTTGGGCGCTGCGCCAAAAGATCCAAAGTTTAAGAAATGAATATCCGGCCGAATTAAGAATTGGTCTTTTAAAGACATATAGAATTAGTTTAAGGTAAATTAATTTGCCACGATACTCCAAACTTGTCGTTGAACCAAGTGAATCGTGCAGAGAATCCATAAGACCCAGGTGCCATCAGCTCTTTACCGTCTTCCGACAAATGGTAATGCAAACGCTCAAATTCCTCAAGTGAATCGCAAGTGATAAAAAAGCTCTGCGATGGGGTGAAGTTAAACTGATGATCGTAGGCACTATCGATCATTCGAATTTCCAATTCTTTGATCTTTAATACCACCATACTTACTACTTTCTTTCCCTTCGATTCAGAAGCGGTATGATCATAAGAAATTGATTGTATCGATGCTTCCGGGAAAGCTTGAAGATACAGATCGACAGCCTCCTGCACACGCGCATAATTTGCGCCCGAAAACATCAAAAACGGTTGCGGTGTTTGCATGAATCTAAAATTAGACTCAAACTTAGTCCATTAATCGGAAACGAACGGCAACTCCTCCGCTTCTGGCCAATTGAAAGGACAATTGGTCGGTAGATTGTACCATTTGCTTGCTAATTTTATAGGCCTCGGGGTTCTTTTCAAAATCTGCATTATCGGCATCAGCATAAATAATGGCTTCGTATTTCTTTCCGGGGGAAAGGAAATTCAATGAAAGGGCCAAGGCGCGTTTGTTCTCATCGGTTACGGCACCTAAGTACCAATCTTCCGATTTCTTATCTTTTCTTGCAATAGCTAAATAATCGCCGGGTTCTGCAGCCAATATCTTCGTGTCTGCCCAATCAACCGGTACGTCTTCAATAAATTGAAACGCATCCATTTTACCTTCATAGTTCTCCGGTAGATCTGATACCATTTGCAATGGACTATAGATGGTAATATAAAAGGCTAGTTGTTTCGCAAGTGTTGTTCGAATAACTGTTTTTCTCGAAGGATCAAATTGATTCAACTTCATGTGAAACATACCGGGGGTAAAGTCCATGGGACCTCCCATTAAACGGGTAAAAGGAATGATGGTGGTATGTTCCGGTGTAATCCCTAGTGTTGGAGCATTGTTGAACTCGGTACCTCGTGCGGCTTCATTGGCCATCCAGTTGGGAAAAGTTCGGTGTAATCCTGTTGGATGAACCGATTCGTGTGCATCCACCATAATTCCATAGGTACCAGCCTTAGCTGCAACGCGCTCATAATGATTCACCATCCATTGGCCATCGTGGTGTTCTCCGCGGGGAATAATTTTTCCAACATAACCTGTTTTTACGGTATTGATTCCATTTAAATTCATGAAACGATACGCCGTATCCATTCTTCGCTCGTAATTTGTAACGGCACCGGAGGTTTCATGGTGCATGATCAAACGGACGCCTTTCGATTGCGCATACTTAGTGAGGTACTGAATATCGTAATCCGGATAAGGACTCACAAAATCAAATACGTTTTCTTTCCAATTGCCGAACCAATCTTCCCAACCTTGATTCCAACCTTCTACAAGTACACCATCTAATTTATGCGCTGCCGCGAAATCAATATACTTTTTTACATTTTCGGTATTGGCACCGTGCTTACCCCCTGCTAATGGCCAATTGGCTTTGCCCACGTGCATTTCCCACCACATTCCTGCGAATTTCTGTGGTTTGATAAAGGAAGTATTTTCAAATGCCGTTGGTTCATTTAAGTTTAAGATGGTAGTAGAAGCCAAAATTTCGGTTGCTTTGTTACTCACCAAAATCGTTCTCCAGGGTGTATTTGCAGGCGTTTGTAAATAAGCTTTGTTGCCAACGGCATCGGGAACCAAGGTTGATTCAAAGCTGAAATTTGCCTTGTTCAAATTCAACAGCCAAGCCGGATAGTTTCGAAGCGCTGCCTCGTGAATGCTAATATAGAGTCCATCAGCCGATTTCAATAACAATGGTGTTTGAACCGTTTGATCGCTCACCAAAGAAGTGACCGCAATATCTTTCTCTTTCTTCGCAGCAGCTAATGCATGTACCTCACTCAGTTTAGTAGTATTGTAAAGGTATTCGTTGGTATCATAATCGCCGGGAATCCAAAACGCGGTATGATTCTTCCCAACAACAATTTGCGTATTTTCTTCCTTTACTACAAAATGAGAAAGGTTTGTTTGAGATGGGAATTCGTATCGAAAACCAAGTCCATCTTTGAACAACCGAAAACGCACAGCGACTTGAATTGCAGGATTAGTTGTTTGCTTTACGTGAAGCACCAATTCTTTGTACTCATTTTTAATTGTGGCATATTCACCCCAAATCGGTGCCCAATTTTGATTGATATAAGAAGAATCTACTGACTCCAATTTAAATCTATTCAACTTCGTCTTCGGCTTTTCCAAGTCGAAGCCCAATGCTGAGGGCTGTACCACTTGTTTTCCTAAGAAAGAAAGGGAATACTGTAGAATTCCTGCCGGTGTGACTTCTACTTTTAACAAATAACGACTGTCGGTACTTTTAACGGAAAGGGATTGAGACAAAACAGTAGAACTCGCGAAGAGTGCGAGCACAACAGCAATGAAACGGGTCATAAACAATGGTTTGATCTAATAAAAAATGAGAAAACTGTTCTTGGAACAAGGTTTTCTCACTTTTTAAATTTACTACTTAAGTATAGAAACTTAGAATAATTTTTCCTGAGGGGGCTTAGCACCGGCAAGGCGAATGTATACCGTAGTTTGACCGCGATGGTGTGTTTGATGTTCGAATGCTTTGGCAAAAGCTTCGCATTTAGACATTTCGAATCTACCAAACATTTTGATTTTCGTAGCCAAGTCTTCGGGTTTGGTAGCACGAATGGCAGCAATTACAAAATCGTATCCATCAGACACCAATTTCACTACATTGGCTTTTGATTGATCCGTTGCTTTCTCTGCTTCTCCAAAACCAACAGGGCTTTTCAATCCGGAGATAGCAGCTGCAAATCCGAAATTAGCATCCGTAAAGTGGAGCATTTGCTGCGCAAAGGATCTCATTTCAGCGGTTGGCTTGAAGTCGTATTTATCAGCCGGCATGGCTTCTAAGTATTCAAGTGTGTAAGCTTTAGCGCGCAACCATTCTTTAATCATGGAAGCAGTATCGCATTGTGCAGTTGAGGCAAGGGTTGCAAAGCAAGCAACAAGAATAAGTGTTAGTTTACGCATGGTTGTTTATTTAGATTGTTTTTATACATCCTCTTTTCTATACGATAACGTAATTGTTTCAATTTGGGTTTCCACTTCACGGCATTTAATTCCGGCTGTTTCTAGCATTCTCCTAGAAGCTTTCGCGCTATCGGTGTGTTCGTATTTATTTGAAAGATACACAACTTCTGAAATTCCTGATTGAACAATGGCTTTAGCGCATTCGTTGCAAGGAAACAAAGCCGTATAAATTTTACAGCCATGTAGGTCCATGCCGATATTGTTGAGAATAGCGTTCAATTCGGCATGACAAACAAAAGCGTACTTCGTCTCCAAAAATCCTCCTTCCTTGCTCCAAGGAAATTCATCGTCATCGCAGCCGGCAGGCAACCCATTGTAGCCTGCTCCAACAATTTTGTTTTTATCATTTACAATGCAAGCCCCCACTTGAGTATGAGGGTCTTTACTTCTATGACCCGACAATAGTGCCACTCCCATAAAGTATTCATCCCAACTGATATAATTAGCGCGCTTCTTCACTTTTTTGTGTAAATGTAGGGAGAATTGAGTAGTGGAGGAAGTTTGTTGTTGGGCTTTAGGGGATTAGGCGTTAGGGGATTAGGCTTTGGGCTTTAGGTTTAAGGCCGAATTATTTATCGTATGTAATGTGCATCCATGGCTTGCTTTTCTTGTTTGCATCGTTTAGAAGATATCAAGCCGCTATAAATTCGCTTTACCTTAACAAGAAAGTCAATCTAAAGGTATTCTATGGTCAAAAAGGAGGTTTGATATAGCCTCTCTTTGTGCAACTTCTCTCTCTTCTCTAACCTTTGCGAATTCCAAGCAGCGAAGCTGCGTAAAACTCAATAACTCAAAACTCAACAACCCAAAACTTGACCTAAAGTTATTCTTTAGTCAAAAAGGATGTTTGCAGCAACCTCTCTTTTTGCAACTTCTATCTCTTCTCTAACCTTTGTGAACTCCTAGCAGCGAAGCTGCGCAAAACTTAATTACTCAAAACTCAACAACCCAAAACTTGACCTAAAGTTATTCTGTAGTCAAAAAGGATGTTTGCTACAGCCTCTCTTAGTGCAACTTCTCTCCCTTCTCTATCCTTTGTGAGCTCCATGCAGCAAAGCTGCCCAAAACTTAATAACTAAAAACTCAATAACTTAAAACTTAATTTAAAGGCAATCTGTGGTTCAAAATACAACCCATTAAAGATCTCATAAATAAACTAATTTTGCCCCTTCCAAATCACTCCCATGTATTTAGACAACGCGGTATATCATGCCCTTCAAACTCAGCAAGCTCCGCTAAATATCGGTGATTCTGATATCGCCTACTTTAATGCCGATGTGGCTCCATTTATTGGAATGGACGATTGGAGTGAAATGGCTCAAGACCGATTAAAGCACTTGCCCACAGACAGACGTTTCTTTATCATGAAAGTAAAAGAAGAAGTATTGGCTGCTCATTTAGAATCGGTGCTAACCTTGCCCCTTACTCAAATGATCTGTCACCAGCCGGTAGCTCCAAAAAACATTGATGCAACTATTATTCAACTAGGCGATGCCAATGTAGAAGAAATGATAGAACTTACTTCGCTTACCAAACCCGGACCATTTTACAAGAACACCATCAAAATGGGTCGCTATTATGGAATTAGAGAAGAAGGAAAGTTAGTAGCCATCAGCGGTGAGCGATTGTCCCTTCCTGATGCCACCGAAATAAGCGCCGTTTGCACCCATCCGAATGCCCTTGGGAAAGGATACGGTGCGGCCTTGGTATACCATGTAGCCAAACAAATTGAAGCAGACGGAAAGCTTCCATTTCTGCATGTTCGAAAAGACAACGATCGCGCTATCGCTTTGTACGAGCGCCTAGGATTCACACACCGCTCCGATGTTTACTTCGAAATTTTTAAAACGAAGGCGGAATAGACCACCAGCCATTCTGAACATCAATCGTTCCTTTCAATTCTTCTTGCACCACCCTATCCACAATAGCAATGCCTTTTTTGGCCATAGATTCAAAGGTGTCGATGCCATTGTTAGGGAAATTGGTTCGAGTACGATGAATATTGAATTTATTAGAGAAAGTTTTGCCGAACGCCTTTTCAATACCATCTTTTCCGATCATGAAACCAAGTAGCCCGCCCCAAGTGGCTGTAGGATTATCCGAATCCCAACCCATCAATGACCCCAACTTAATCGTTTCCTTGAAATCACCTTCCCCGTAAAGTAAACTGATGATGCTCGAAGCGAAATTGATTCCGGCTGCATAACATCCGTTGCAGTAGCGTTGCATGGAAGTGATATGATACCCGTCTAATTCCTGCACCTGATAACGATCGTATACTGCATCGCGGGTTTGTTCCCAAGGAATGCCTTTATCGTATTGACTTTTTACGAAATCAAACATCTTTGCAACATAGGTATCATTGGGTATTTTCTTTCTTGCCTCTTTCGCCATCCACAATATCTGTTCTTTCATCGGAAGAGAACTGTTTACTTTCGAAGCCAAAGAATACATACGAACATAGAACTGAGAAATGATTTCTGCATTGCTACTAGCCGTTGTTTGAATGGGAAGCGTAGCCAATTTCACAGCAGTTTCAGGAAATGCGGGCGCATACAATCCGAAGATTTCGGTAGTCAATTGCGCATCGATCATTTCATAATCGGGATTGTTTTCCGGTCTTCCTGTTAATGGCGGTTCCATCCCCTTCAGCATCAAATCAAAAGCTTGTTGATTGGAAACCCATAAAAAATTCTCTTCTTCATGTTTAATATGCTTCAGCCATCCATCTCGAATCTGCCTACCTGTAAGCATAGTAGTTTTATTTCCATACATCAATTCTTGATAGATGTATTCGATATCGGTATCGTCATCGGCTCCCCAATTGCCATCTGCATTTTCAAATACAAAATCAATGGTGGGTGACAATTGTTTAGAATCCAAATTGCTCCAAATATTTGGCTGGTCTTTCTTACCCCAATCTGCGCGAGTATAAAAACGTCCTGTTTGAATAGTACCGATGTTTCCGATTTTATCCATTTCAGTTACCAATCCCGTCCAATTGGCAATGCACTCACCCAGCCAGAAGCCGTAAAGTTTGTTATAATAGTTCGCTCTTGAAATCAATAGATTTCCGGGTTTGTGAGAGTTGGGTTTATAAACGATGGTGGCGTCCTTATAGGGACCCAATGATACTTTTGCCCCGGGATTTTGAGCGAATAAATGAAAACTTGGCAATAAGATGAAGAAAGACAAGATGACTTTCATACGGCAAACATTTCTTCAAGTTACAAATTAAACTGTTGAATTGAATGCCCGGATTAATCGCTTGCTTAATGAAAATAACTACTCCCCCATCTTTCATACCTCTTGTACATGTATTCTTTCAATCTCCTTTGAAAGTCTGCATAGTTTTTATTGGTACCCCATAAATTTTCTGCGAGTGCAGTGACGCGAGGGAAAATCATGTAATCAACCTTTGTGGAATAGCCCATATACTCCGTCCACACATTGGCTTGCCCTCCAATTACCTTGTGAGCCAAGCCTGCTTTTCGAATGGAAGCAGGCACCAAAGAATAATTATAAACAGAATCAACCGGATTAAATCCGTGGATGGCCAAACTGTCTTTATTCGTTAAACTCTGATAGTGATCGAAGTAAAAAGGCTTGCCCGGTGTTTGAATAACACTGAATCCTTTCTGCGCCACTTCAATTGCCTTTTTGTCATCGGCCCAGTTCATGATCAACGTAGTGGTATCTACTTTGCCTTCCGCAATTTCATGCCAGCCAATCACTTTCCTACCCATGCCCTTCACATCACCGGCCACTTTCTCAATAAAATAAGTTTGCAGCGCCACTTCGTCTTTGATACCATTGGCCTTCATGAACTCCTTCGTTTTGGGATCTTGCTTCCACCAAAGCTTGCTGCACTCGTCACCTCCAATATGTATATAGGTAGAAGGAAACAACTCTATCAACTCCTTAAAAATGGTGTTTAAAAAAGTAAAGGTTGCATCATTGGGAGCCAATACATTGTTTTGTCGATTGTACATACCCCAGGTTTGAGCAACGTTCCAAGTGGTGTCGGGCTTGGTCGACAATTCAGGGTAAGCAGCAATAGTGGCACGACTGTGTCCGGGTATATCAATTTCAGGAATCACTTCAATTCCTCTTTCTTTTGCGTATGCCAACACTTCCTTAATTTGATCGCGCGTGTAAAAACCACCATATCGGGTACCATCGTACTTAATTGGCGTATCTTTAAAGTGACCAATCAAGGTTTGATCTCTCCAAGAACCAATGCTGTTTAATTTTGGATAACTCAATACTTCCATTCGCCAGCCTTGGTCATCGGTTAAGTGCCAATGAAAAGTATTCAGCTTGTGAAAAGTGATGTAATCGATGTATTTCTTAATATATTCTAAAGGGAAGATATGACGCACCACATCTAAATGAAGTCCTCGATATGAATAGGCTGGATAATCGTTGATGTTTTCCGGTTGAAGAAAGTAGCGACCGTCCTTTTCGTTTGGTAGTTGTACCAAGCTCACTGTTCCATTCACAATTCCCCGTACCGAAGCCGCAGATACCACCACCTGATTGAATCCAATTGCAATCTGATATCTTTCGGCAGGAGTGGTTAATTTTTTATCGTACTCAAAGCGAAGCGTTGCCTTTCTATTATTAGTAACCTTAATGGTGATGCTCAGCTCTTGCTGAAACAATTGTTTTATGAATGCGATTTGATTAGAAAACTCATCGTCAACACAAGCTTCTACTTCCTTTCCCCATTCTGTTCCTTTCCCATGCAGTATTTCAGCATGAACCACTGCCGGAATAATTTTCTCAGAACCTTGGGATGATGCTCCTGATGCAAGCAAGCAAGCCATTAAAAACAGACCTATTTTTTTCATAATCTATTATTACCTCAAATATACTAAGATAACAGGCTTTCTTCGCTGTTTTAGGCGACCGTTTTACAAGCAGAGAGAGCTCTTTACAGGTTTATTTACAAAAAACACAAACGCATAAATCCAGAACTTCTCAACTCACGTACATGAACTGACAATTGTTTGACAAAAGCCAATTGTTGCTTACTCTTATGAACAAAAAGCTATTGAAAAAAATTGGATGGTTCTCCCTCATCAGCTTGGGGATTTTCATCACTGTGATCTCTGTACATATATATATGGTAACACGTCCGAAGCCACTCGATCCGAACGCTTTGGCCATGGCGCGTATCGATATCAAAAATGATATTAAAAAGGAAGATGCGGAAAAAATTACCACTTGGCTGTACCAACAAAAGGGTATTGACCATGTGTTAGTAAATCCTGATAGTAAAATTGCTGTTTTCTCTTTCTATCCCGCTAGAGTAAACGCGAACGATATTGTTATGAATTTCAAAAAGTCTTTTCCTTATCAAGCAGAACGTTTCATGCCTTCTGCAGAAGAAATGGCAAAAGGCTGCCCGGTAGCACCCACATCCACTTCGTACAGAGTGGTGAACTTCTTTAAAAATTTATAATTGTAAACAAACATTCATTATGAAAAAGACAACCATTCTTGCAATGGCCGTGGGACTATTTGTGTCTGCCATGAGCTTTACTTCTTGCGACAAAAACAACGACAACACCATGACTGTGAAGCCAACGCTTTACGACTCTTTGGGTGGAACCACAATGGTGGCAGATCCTAGAAACAGCGGTGTTATGATCGAAAAAGGCCGATTGGGCATCCGTTCTGTAGTAGACAGCACCATCTTCGTGATTGCAGCTGATTCAAAATTGAACAGTTACTTCCAACCGTTATTGGCTGAAGTTACCGCAGGTAACACTTCCGGATTAACTGCATTGAGTAAATCATTAACTGATTTCTTTTGCGTGGCAACCGGAGCAAAAAACTTCACGTATGGAGGTAAGAACATGGTCGCGGCTCACGATCCGGCCCAGAACCCAAGAATGAACGGCAAGTCTGACAATGCAGCATTTGATCAATTCATCGCTGACTTGGTAGTAGGTGCCAACCAAAACAAGCTTCCGGCAAACCTGATTAACTCAGTAGGAGCTTTGGTAAACACCTTGCGTTCTCAAGTGGTACAACGCTAATTGTAGTAATCTGACATAGCACATGAGCCCCGAAATGTTTCGGGGCTTTTTTATAAATCAGAAGCAGCGGGGATTTCAAACTGTTCAAACAGTTACTACGTACATAGTAATAGAGAATCCCGGCACCTATGTACGATATGATATTTACAAGAAAGAAAGTAATACTATCCGTGATACTGATACTCATGCTCACCATTGCATGGGGCTTTTACCTCTACTTCAAACCTAGAGCCAGTATCGTAGGAACAAAAGCTGATATCTCTATTCAGGCTACCTCTTTGTATTCCGAGTTCGAAACATTGGAAGACTCGGCCACCAAAAAGTACACCGACAAAATTTTAGAGATTAACGGCTCCATCCAAGAATTGATCAAAACAGACACCACGTTAAACATTATTCTAAACGGAGGAATGCTTGGTGGTATCAATTGCAACATGTACCGTCCGAATAACGAAACCTTGGCTTTAAAGAAAGGTGACTCCATTCTCATCAAAGGCCGTTGTTCAGGATTTTTATCGGATGTGATACTTGTTGATGCTGTACTCGTCAAGTCGTATTAAATCACACAAATGAAAAAAATTATTATTACCGGAATGATCATCGCATCCGGAATGGCACTGTTGTTTTCTTGTAACAAAGGTTCTGAAGATGTTTTAAAGGCTTCTACAACTTGCGATACTACGGCTGTTTCGTTTAGTACGCAAATTGTACCCATTCTTCAAAACAACTGCTATCGCTGCCATGGCTCGGGAAATACCGGAAGCGGGGCAGGCATTTTATTGGAAGGATATTCGAATGTAAAGACCTGGGTCGACAACAACTACCTTGTTAATGTAGTAAAAGGTAGCAGTGGTTATATTTTGATGCCTTTTGGCGGACCCAAAATGTCTGACTGCAACGTAAACACCATTGCCGCTTGGGTGAACCAAGGCGCGAAAAACAATTAATATTTACTCGTTAGGAATTAAATCAATTCTATGTTGAAAAACTTATTTTTCGGGATATCATTTCTGTTGGCCGCTACTTCACTACAGGCACAAGTATACGGTACCCGCAATGGTGTGATCCATTTTGTTTCGAAAACACCGCTAGAGAATATTGAAGCTACCAATAGCCAAGTAAATGCTGTAATGGACTTCAATGAAAAGAAAATTGCCTTTTCCTTATTAATGAAGGGATTTCTTTTTGAGCGCGACTTGCAACAACAACATTTCAATGAGAACTATGCAGAGAGTGATAAGTTCCCAAAATCGAACTTTAACGGAAGTATCATTGGAGATGTTGATGTGAAAAAAGACGGTACCTATAATGTAAAAGTAAAGGGAATGTTGACCATTCACGGGGTGTCGCAACTCATTGAAACACCTGCCACCATTCAAGTAAACGGTAATAAAGTGATCGGAAAATGCACTTTCAATGTTAAGCCGGAAGATTACAAAATCAGTATTCCTTCGGTAGTGCGCGATAAAATTGCCAAAGAAGTACAAATTCAAGTTCAAATAGATGCCAACTTTATAAAATAAATTGTTATGAAAACTTTCGCATTAAGTATCATTTTCTTGCTCGCTATAAATATTGTAAAAGCACAAGATCCGGCTCTGTTGGATGTGCTAGGAGATTCCGCCAAACAAAAAACAACGCAGGTAGTAGGTACCTTTAAAGGAACACGTATCGTAAACTTACAAACCGTTGAACAGGTTTCAAAAGGAGCACTGAGCTTTGTGATTCAACACCGATTTGGAAAATTAAACAGTGGCGCCTATAATTTTTTCGGAATGGACAATGCTACGCTTCGCTTGGCATTCGACTATGGTCTCACTGATCGATTGGCCATTGGTGTTGGACGCAGCTCCTATTTAAAAACATTTGACGGCTTTATTAAATACAAACTCTCGCGTCAAACCGAAGAGAACGAATCAATGCCGGTGAGCATCAGCTTGTTGGGAACAATCAATCATTATACGCAGAGATTTACCGACAAGCCCTATCTCACCACTGCATTTAGAACTTCTTACAGTTTCCAAGCATTGATTGCACGAAAATTCAGCAATGCACTTTCTCTAGAAATAGCACCTACCTTTTTACGCTACAATTTGGTTCCAACGGTGAACGATAAAAACAATGTGTTTGCGATTGCAGCCGGTGGCAGGGTAAAACTTACCAAGAGAACAGCCCTTAGCATCGAATACAATTATCTTCCGGGTGGTCAATTGGTAACCGACAACCCAACCAATTCATTCTCCTTTGGATATGATATTGAGACCGGCGGACACGTATTCCAATTGGTATTTAGTAATTCTCAAAGCATGTTGGAAACACAATACATCGGCCAAACAACCGGTAAATGGGGAAAAGGCGATATCTACTTTGGATTCAATATGGCAAGAGATTTTACGTTGGGGAAGAAGAAAAAGAAATGGTGAGTTAATTAGTGAATTGGTGAATGTGTTAGTGTGATAATTGAATACAAGGCAAACTATAACTTATGAAGCATGTCAATGATTCTCATCTCCGCAATCGAATTACGTCTCAAAATAATTGAGATTCATTCATAAGTTATACAACACCGTGCCCCTTTGCCTCAGTAGTTTCTGTATCTCTTCCCAACCGGTTAACTATAAAAAAATTAAAGCGACTTCCTCTCGGAGGCCGCTTTTGTATTATACATGGGTTAGGAAACTGCTACTACCAAAACTTAGCATACAAAGCTGCAAGAACCAACAGAATACCTGTGATCATAGCAATGTGAATCGGTTGCAACTTGAACATTCCCTTTTCGAAATGGAACGCCTTTTCATTAACCTTCGGACCTCCTAAACTCAGACCAACCATTATCACAATAGTAAAGAAGAACGACCATCCCATATTAATTAAGAAAGGAATTTCATAACCACCTTTACCATTGGGAAAAGCAGTGTAGAGAAACGTTTCATTTCCCAATAATCCAACCGCAAAACTATTGAAGAAGATAGAAGACACGAATCCAACTATCAAACCTGTAATGGCCGCGGTACCGGTGGTGCGCTTCCAGAACATGCCCAACAGGAACATTGCAAATACACCTGGGCTTACAAAACCTGTGTATTTTTGAATGAAGGTAAACCCACCTTCGCCACCAATACCCAACAGGTCTTTCCAAGTAAACACAATGGATACTATCATGGCAACCAATACTGTGATGCGACCTACCCAAACTTGTTTCTTCTCATCAGCATCTTTGTTCACATACTTCTTGTAGATATCCAAGGTAAAAATGGTAGAAATAGAATTCAATTTACCCGCCAAAGACGCAACGATCGCCGCAGTTAATGCGGCAATTGACAAGCCTTTCAAGCCTTCAGGCAAGAATGCTAATACTGAAGAGTAAGCAGTATCTTTCACTCCATTAAATCCTTCCAAGTTATTATGCTTATACAACACATAAGCCGCAATACCGGGAAGCATTACAATAATAGGCATCATCAATTTCAAGAAAGCAGCGAATAAGATACCACTTCTCGCAGTCTTCAAATCGGCACCCAAAGCACGTTGTGTGATGTATTGGTTACAACCCCAATAGTTCAAATTCACAATCCATTGACCTGCGAAATACATCGCAATTCCGGGAAGAATTAAGTATTTGTTGATGTATTCTTGCGGAGCATCGGGAGCAGGCTTCGCTAAGATCATTTTAAAGTGATCAGGAGAGTCGTTGATCAGTAAGCGGAATCCTTCTATTGCACTGCCTGAACCACCAAGCGTGGTACTCACTTTTGAAAGTGCCAAATAGGTAGTGGCCAATCCGCCAATAATCAAAACCGCCACCTGCAATACGTCGGTATAACCGATCACTTTCATACCACCTAGGGTAATAATCAATCCCATTACTGCGAGTATGATCATGATCAGATGCAACTGATCTCCTTCAATTAAGCCATCAATGGCAACCGCACCTAGGTAAAGAATGGAAGTAAGGTTAACGAACACATAAAGGAAGAGCCAGAAAATTCCCATCACCATCGATACACTTTCGTTGTATCGGGTTTTAAGGAACTGCGGCATCGTATAGATCTTATTCTTTAAATAAATTGGCATGAACCAAACCGCAATGATGATCAGCGCTAAAGCTGCAATCCATTCGTAGGCTGCGATAGCAGTACCAACAAAGAAACCATCACCACTCATTCCAATAAATTGTTCTGCAGAAATATTTGAAGCGATCAAAGAAGCTCCAATGGCCCACCAGGTTAAAGAGCCTTCTGCCAAGAAGAAGTCTTTCACGCCTCCTTCGGCAGCTCTCTTCTTTTTCAAATAAACATAGTAGCCATAGCTGGCTAATAGTAGAAAGTAGACGCCAAATACTAAATAGTCGATCGTAGCAAGTTTATTATTCATATAACAGCAATTGACTTGAAAAATAGGAAAGAATTTCCAATTCCTAACTTTAAAAAATAGAGAGCCACAGAAATTTGAAGCACTCTTTCCTATTCCATATTAATTATTAATTCTTTAATTATTAATTTAATAAGCTTTATCGTTCCAACGCAATTCGTTCTTGAATTGGTAGATATCCGTTTTCTCATCAATCTTCACATATTCAATACCGGCCATTCCTGCAAAATCCTCTAAAACTTCGGCATCTAGGTTTTGAGAATAGCAAGTATGGTGTGCTCCACCTGCTAGTATCCATGCTTTGCATCCGTCGGCCATATTAGGATGTGGCTTCCACAATACTCGTGCTACTGGAAGCTTCGGTAATGGTTGAGGAGGCGCCACAGCTTCTACCGTATTTACCAATAAACGGAAGCGATTTCCCATATCTACTATTGAAGCATTCAAGGCAGCACCTGCGGCAGCATCAAACACCAAACGCACGGGATCGGCCTTGCCACCAATTCCTAGTGGATGAATTTCACAAGATGGTTGGGAAGAAGCGATGCTTTCGCAGATTTCCAACATATGAGCGCCAAGCACCAGTGGATTAGAAGGATCAAAATGATAGGTATAGTCTTCCATAAAACTGTTTCCCCCTTTCAAACCGGTTGCCATCACTTTCATCGCTCTTACCAATGCTCCGGTTTTCCAATCTCCTTCTGCTGAGAACCCATATCCTTTTGCCATTAAACGCTGCGAGGCAATACCCGGCAATTGAATCAATCCATGCAAATCTTCAAATGTATCCGAAAAGCCCTTGAAGTTTCCGTTCTCTAAAAAGAGCGTCAATCCCAGTTCTATTTTAGCAGCATCACGAAGAGACTGGTGTTGTGCACCTCCTTTTTGTAGGGATGCCATTAATTTGTAAGTATCGCCGTACTCGCTTACCAGCGCATCAATCTCAGCATCGGTAACAGATTCTACCACTTTCACCAAATCACCCACACCATAAGTGTTCACACTGTATCCGAATTTCAATTCTGCTTCTACTTTATCTCCTTCCGTAACCGCTACAAAGCGCATATTGTCGCCAAAACGAACAAAACGTGCGCCTTGCCAATCGGCCCAGCCGGCTGCAGCGCGCGACCATTTCGCAATTTGCGCAACAACCGTTTCATCTTTCCAATGCCCTACAACTACTTTACGATTCAAACGCAAACGACTCATGATAAAACCAAATTCACGATCACCGTGTGCGCTTTGGTTCAAGTTCATGAAATCCATATCAATTTCACTCCAAGGAATATCACGATTGTATTGTGTGTGCAAATGCAATAAAGGCTTTTGCAGATTCTTCAATCCATTGATCCACATTTTTGCAGGAGAAAAAGTATGCATCCAAGTAATTACACCAATACATTTCTTTTCAGCATTTGCGGCTGCAAGTGTAGCGGTAACTTCTTCGGGTGTAGTAACGGTTGGTTTCCAAATTACTGAAACAGGAATAGAGGAATGAGTATTCAATGCTCCTGCTACTTCTTTCGCATGTTCGGCAACGGTAGCCAAAGTTTCGGGACCATACAAATGTTGGCTTCCCGTAATAAACCAAAGTTCTAAATGTTTTAATGAGCTCATATGCTGTGTTTAATTCTGTCCGTAATAGCTATCCGGACCGTGTTTTCGTTCGTAATGTTTTTTAATTAAAGCGTCTTTCAGCAGCGGTGCTTGTGGATTGATCTGTTCTGTTAAATAGGCCATGCGCGCTATTTCTTCTAACACTGCACTGTTGTAAACCGCTTTTGCAGCAGTTTTGGCCCAAGTAAAAGGAGCGTGGTTACCCACCAATACCATTTCCACTTCTTTATAGTCTAATCTTTTCTCTTCAAAACAACGAATGATTTGGAATCCGGTTTCATACTCATAGTTGCCTTTAATCATAGCATCATCCATTGGTGCCGCGCAAGGAATGTTAACGGTATTGTGGTCTGCATGGGTCGTACCAAAAATTGGGATATCGCGTTGCGCTTGCGCCCAAGAAGTTGCATAGGTTGAATGCGTATGCACGATCCCTCCAATTCCATCCCACTGTTTGTAAAGCACCGCATGGGTAAGTGTGTCGGAAGAAGGGCGAAGTTTACCTTCAACTGTTTTCCCATCAAAATCTACGATCACCATTGAATCGGGTGTTAACTCAGCGTAAGGTACCCCGCTTGGTTTGATCGCGAATACACCGGCACTTCTATCTGCTGCGCTTACATTCCCAAATGTAAACAGCACCAAACCCAAATCGGGCAACTGCATATTTGCCGCGTAGGCTTCTTCTTTAATATGTTGATATGTATTCATTTGCTTGTTTTACATTTATCCCTTGAGTGCTACTGATGTGCGACCCCTAATATCAGCAATTCTGTCACCTTGTTCATTTTTCACATTTCCCGTTTGAATTTTTTTCACCGCGGCGGCGCAGCGTTCGCAGCGATTACGCAGCGCGTCCGGTTTCTCTGTATTTCAATCTCTCACCTCCTTCTTCCCCCCTCCCTTTTATCACCCTTGCTCTTCAATTCTTAAACCTCTCCTCGTTCCTCGCCTCCTCTCATCCTCGTTTCCTGTATTTCCCCCTGTTCCTCCTCCTGTTCTTTCTCATCTATTCTCTTCAAACTTCCCTAACTCCAAATATTTTTGATAGCGCCGTTGATACAATGCTGTTTTTGCAGGGTCAGGGAAATATTCAAATTCAAAACCCTGGCCCATAGCAGTCATGGCTGATTCTACTTTATCATAGATACCTGCAACGGTTGCCGCAAACATGGCAGCACCTAGTGCACAAGTTTGTTCTGAACGATGAATGCGTATTGGCATGTTGATGACATCTGCCATCATTTGCATTATGAAAGGTGACTTACGTGCAACACCTCCCAAACCAATGAGTCCTTGTACTTTCACCCCTTCATTATTGAAACGCTCAACAATGGCTTTAGCCCCAAAACAAGTAGCTTCTACAATTGCATAGAATATAGAGGGTGCATCCGTTGCTAAATTCAATCCTGAAATGGCAGCTTTAACTTCTTGATTCGTATCTGGTGTTCTTCTGCCATTGAACCAATCGAGCGCCAATGGACTGCTTTCATTCCAATCAAGCTTTTCGGCTTCTTTAGTAAGCGAGGGGATGATCTGATCGATCCAAAGCGCTTCCTGCTCCTGTTTGCTTGAATTGGGAATAACAGTTTTGATACTCCAACTCAACAAGTTTTTGAACCACGCATAGGAATCACCAAATGAAGATTGTCCGGCTTCCAATCCCATCATTCCGGGAATAACGGAGCCGGGCACCTGCCCACAAATCCCATTTACGCAAGTATCACCAATGGCATCAATGGGTGCTACCAACATGTCGCAAGTAGAAGTTCCCATAACCTTGCTGAGGTGGTAGGGTTCAATTTGACCACCCACGGCACCCATATGGGCATCGAATGCGCCTGCGCCAATTACCACTGTTTCAGGTAGCCCAAAACGTTGCGCCCACTCTTTCGAAAGAGTACCCACCGATTGATCGGCCGTATAGCTGTCTGTAAATAAACGCGATGTTATGCCATCCAACAAAGGATCCCAATCGCTAAAGAAAGACTGTGGCGGTAATCCTCCCCATTCTTTGCTCCAGAGTGCTTTATGCCCGGCCGAACAAGTTCCACGCTTCAATTGCATTACATCAGTACCTCCTGTTAATAAATAAGGTATCCAATCGCAATGCTCTACAAATGAAAACAAGTTGGATCGAATTGATTCGTCTGCACGAAGTATATGCAGCAATTTTGCCCAGAACCATTCACTGGAATAAATTCCCCCTACATATTTAAGATAATTAGTGGGATAGTTTGTTGCATGTTCATTTAAAGATTGTGCTTCTTTAATAGAAGTATGATCTTTCCAAAGAACAAACATGGCATTGGGGTTCTCTTCAAAACCGGGGGTAAGAGCCAGTGGTGTTCCGGTTTTATCAACTGCTACCGGTGAAGAACCGGTAGTATCAACAGAAATCGCTTTTACATGGGCGGCCGCATCGGGAACTTGCTCGAGGCACGACTTGATCGTTGCTTCCAGCCCTTCAATATAGTCTAGAGGATGCTGTCTGAATTGATTTTCCGCCGGGTTACAATACAATTGCTTTTTCCATCGTGGATAGTAAAAAACTGCAGCGGCCTTTTCGGCACCTGATCGTGCATCTACGAGAATGGTACGCACCGAATCGGTACCATAATCTACGCCTAAAACGTACAGCGAAGCATTCGTCATGAAATAGGAATTTCCTTTTAAAAATTACGGGTCGCTAAAGATAAGGATTTTTTATAATTGTAAAAATGACAATTATTTGCTATTCCGAAGCAGGTGGTTGGTTTCCGTGGCGGTGAATTTTATGTACTTGCCATCGACCCTCAACAATAAGAAATTAGGCCAATCCATTAGATCATCTTATAACGGTCTCTTATTATTGATTCAGCTACCCTTCAATTAAAAACCCACTGAAACATGTTACAACACTTCATTCAGTTTGGGGAGCAAGCTCAATATCTTATAGAAATGTTTCTTATAAAGCTTCTTGTTCACTTTATAGTAGTAGGCTCCTTTTCTAGAACTAGACTTATCTTTTTCATCGAGTTTACTCAACAAGCCAGTAGCCAGTAATTTTCGAGAGAAATTCCTTTTATCTAATTCTTGTTGGTACACACTTTCAAACAAGTTGTGTAATTGAGGCAGGGTGAATTTTGCAGGCAATAGTTCGAATAGGATGGGATGCAATGCAGCAGCGTATTTCAGCTCCTGACGCGCTTTCTCCACCATCGCTTCATGATCAAATATTAATTTAGGAACCTGGTTCAACTTGAACCATTGCGCTTTGTACGATTGTGATAAAGGAGCTTGGTATTGTTGAATATCAATTAATGATTTATATGCTATTGAAATAGTACGGTCTTGTGGATCACGGCCCGGATCGGTATAGCTGTGAAGCTGGGTAAGGTAAATACCAGACAATCCGGTGAGTTCTTCAAGAATACGTTGTGCAGCATCGTCAGCACTCTCATTGTTTTGAACAAAGCCTCCCATTAAACTCCATTGCCCTTTTTTGGGGGCCAATCCTCTTTTAATCAATAACAATTTTAAGTCCGTTCCGTCGTATCCAAAAACTATACAGTCAACCGCCACATAGAATCGACTTTGATTCCGGTAATTTGCCATGCTTATAAAAAATGATTTTGGAAGATAAAGAATTTGGAGCAAAGGAAGACAAAATAACATTGATTGATTTTCGTCAACTAAACTCTAGGGGTATTATTGTCATTTGAACACTATTATTTCGTGGGTCGTAAATCAATTGAAGTTAAATCGAAACTTCCCGTCTTTGATAGTGATCGCATTTCCTGCGGCATCGTACACTACACCGCTGAATCTACCAATGATGTACTTAGTAGCAAAGAGATATTCTTCAATATAGATCTGGAAATTAGAACTATTTAGGGAAGCGAACACGTCTGCGGGGCCCAACCGGTTATAATACTGTAATGCAGATCTGCTGGTTTGCAAGGCAACTCGATCTTTGGTAAGCGGGTTATTAGGAACAAAAATGGTCAGTATCAAGCCTGTATCTTCTGAACAAGCGCTGGGACCAAAAAAGGTAAATCCCGTTTTTTCCGGGTTTAATACTCCTCTGGTAACAGTACCGCAATAAACCACGTTTCCCACTTTGAAACTCCACCGATCTTGTTGATATTGATCCATTCCCTTGCAAGCCTCACAAATGGCCGGCGCATCATTATTTCCGGGAGGTGTAGTAATATCGGGAGGTAGGGGCTCACGATATTCATAGCTGTAATCTTTCATACAGGCAGTGAAGGCAACCGTGAACAAACAGGCAGTCAATAGTATTTTATAAGCAGCGCTTCTCATATGCTCGGTATTAAATATACGAGCGAATCGGCGGTTTTGTTGCCAGAAACATACAAGAATTTAGAATTAAGAATTGGTCATTCACCGCAGAAAACGCAAAGAGCACAGAGAATTCGCTAAGTTTTTCGTTGCGAACCGTTGCGTACTTTGTTTCTTTGCGGTAGAGGGAAAAGACTGAATATTTGGAGTGCTTCATTACCGCAGCGGCGCAGCGATCGCAGCGATAACGCAGCGAATCCCCGTGCCTCTGAGCCCCCGTGGTTCTGCATTTCCTCCCTTCCCGCAAGGTCTATCGCCTGTCCCGTATCGTTCCTCACGGGATAGACTCGAATGCATTTGCTCCGCAAAACCAGCCTCCTTCCTAAAATTCCTTCACCACCACCACCCAATTCCCAAAATGATCATGAATTTCATGGATGGTTTCAAAACCCGAACGCTCGTGCACTCGAATGGAGCGCGTATTTTGAAGAGAAATAGTAGTGATCATGTAGTCATATCGATCTTTCAACTGCTCTTGATGAAACGCATACATTTTATCGGGCAAAGCCAAGCCTCTACAAGACTCGTCTACGCACAATTGTCCCATCATATAAAAGGAATGGTCTCCAATTGCTTTTCCATTAAGAGCCAGGGGCTCTATTTTTTCCAATAAAAGCTTTAACTCTTGGTGAAAACTTGCAGCTTCCCGTACCGCAACCAAGGCATATGCCACTACTTTTCCTTCCTTTACGGCAATTACGCTAGGGCATAATGCATGCATTTGTTCGAGAAGTGATGCGGGGTAAGACCAACTTACAAATCCTTGTTCCTTAATATAATCAGCGCTGAGTCCGGCTTTTTGATACCGTTGATTGAGCGCGGCTATTTGATGAATTTCTTCCGGTGTTTCTGCAAACTTAATTAGCATGAAATAATATTGAAATGCAAAGCTACGTGTTCACTTGATTTCAAAGTATGGAAAGATGGATACAAAAAACAATTAAGCAGAATATTTATACAACCTTTTTCTAATTTTAAAGAGCAGGCTTTTGGTTTTTTTTCTGGCTTTCTTAACTAAAGCGTAGGTATTTCGGTATTGAAACAAAGCACTGGTGCTTACCACATGCAAAACTTTTCCCTCATGCAGGTACAACTCATCAAATGTGTGTTGAGGCCATGAGTATTTAAAATGATCAAAAAACTTGGTAAATAAACCTTGAGGAGTTTGAGAAATAAGAAACACTTCAATCATAACACCTTTATAATAAAAGGCTCGTTTATGCGAATACGTTTTCTGAGGAATTGTTTCTAATTCGGGATGAGAAGAAACATATTCGTCTAGCAAGTTGAAATCTTCGTCACGCATCAACAAATCAATGTCTCCATGGTTGCGCATTCTACTAATACCACGCAGCTCTTCTGCCCAACCACCAAATATCCAAACATCGAATCCTTGGCGCCGAAGCATTGACTTTACTTCCAGAACTAGGGTTATCTCATTCATACGTACAGATTTTCAATCGATTGACTAGGGTGGATTGGAAGGTACATCAATCGACAAGTTTAATCCATGACTAAAATCAGTATCTTCAATAACTAACGTAAATAATTCGCCATGCGTATAAATTGGGCCTTTTTAAGCATTGTTATTGGGTCTGCAGCTTTCGGTTCTTGCGAGGAAAAACCGAAGGAAATGGTTGATTCTCAACCCAAATTCACACTCCAGCGCACCCCACGTTTTTATTTCAATTCTTTTGTTGACTGCAACATGGCGGAAGCTTGGATTGGTGATACTCTTCGAATTTTTCCGGGAAAATATGGGGAAGACCCGGTTTGGGGCGACTCTTACGAATTGGAATTTGCCGACGGAGGCAATGCAGATGAGGTATTTCTTCGCAAAGCCGATGAGTTCATTGATCCCAAAATGCCGCCCAATGTGCCTCCAGGCAAAGATGGCCTGCACGGCGCCGTATGGTTTGAAACGGTTTACCAAGATCCCGCCGACAAAAGCGGTAAAACGCTTTTCGCGGTTTATCACAATGAAAACTATCCGGAAACATTGCCCTACGATAGTGTTACCGGCATTGGTTATATTAATAAAAAATGGCCGGAAGGCCTAACCGGAGTAAAATCTCCCGCTGCCGTTTGTAGAATAGGAATCATGAAAAGTACCGATGGAGGACATAGCTGGGAGAACAAAGGAATTTTTATTGAAGACCTCCAAAGCCGCATGATTCTTCGACCTCACAACAATTCACTCACTTTTGGTGGGGGCGTTGGAGATCCTTCAGCCGTGGCCAGCGGCGAATACCTGTACCTGTTTTATGGCGAATACGGTTATCCGGGAAAATACGATTCATTAACATACAGAGGTGATACGGAAATGTCGGGGCAATGCATCAGCATTGCTCGAATAAAACTGAGTGATTTAAACAATCCCGTAGGTAAAGCAAAAAGATGGAATGGGCAAAGCTTCGATGCACCGCACGATAGCATTGGCGTTCCTGTAAGAAGTTTACAACGCACCAAGGAAGAAGGCGGTGGACCCGCTTCGGGAGCCAAAGCAGGATTTCACTGGGGGCCCTCTGTAAGTTGGAATACTTACTTAAATCAATGGGTTATGTTGATGGCCTACAGTACCGGACCGAAATGGGCCGGAAGTCAAATCTATATTTCATTCAATAAAAATGTCGACCTCGGAGCCGGTGAAAATTCTCAGCAATGGAGCAAACCCAAACTCTTATTGGACGTTCCGGGTCATATTATTTGGTATCCTTCTCTTCAACCAACTGCTAGCGCCGATGACGTAAAAAACAAGTACACCTGTTTACGCCTTGGCCAAACCGCTCGATTGTTCTTTAAAGACATGCATAAGGATAGTAGTAGTTATATCTCAGACTATTTGATAAAATTTGAGAGATAAAAAAGAAGAGGAGGAAGAAGAGGGGGTCTGTGAAAAAAGCTCGAATATTGCATCCCATGCAAACTCGAAAAAAACCCGACGTCGATGTTTTAAAGGACATTCTTGAAGCAGCCAAACTCGCGTATCCAAAAAACGAGTTTGTGCACAGCCTTGCCTTTCAATATGAAGAAAGGGGCGGTTTGAGCAAAAGACAGTTGGAGGGCTTATTCAAAAAGTCGCAGAAGATCAAAGATCTGGCGCCCGGAAAACTGGCAACATTGGAAGCCATGATTCTGAAAAAACCATCTAAAACAAAAGCAGCTCCTCCCCCGCCACCCAAGCCAATGTTTACAGCGGATGAAGATTCAATTCATAAAGTAACAGCCATTTTGGATCGTTACCCTCAACACAAAAGAGTATTGGTGTTCCAACAAATGTTGGAAAGAAATCAACCACTTTCGCCTTCCGATAAAACTGAATTAGACAAGTTTCATAAACTGCTCGTGAAATAAACTTTCAAAGCAGCCATTTTGTCAATACCTACTCTAGCATATTATCCCCTAAATTTGACGATTCTCCCATTCTTAGTTGTATGAAAAGAAAATTCTTTTTGCTCTTTATATGCTTTTGGTGCCTATCGAGTGAGGCCCAAAAAACCGCTATTCCTCAGCCCAAAGGCAGTCTTTTTATTATTGGCGGCGGAGAAATAAATGATACACTTCGGTCTCAATTATTAAAGGCAGCAAATTGGAAAAAAGGAGATTTAATAGCAGTAGTTTCTCTGGCAAGTACCTACGACAGTTCCTGCATTTGGATGCAGGATGCCTTTAAAAAACTCACAGGTGAAACAGCCTTATGCATCGATAGCGCTTCCGTTCGTAATGAAGCTGTAATCAAACAACTTATAAACGCGAGGCTCATTTATTTTGGTGGAGGCGATCAGGCTAGAATCATGAAGCTCAGCGAGGGTACTAGTTTTAAGCAAATTTTAATCAATGCTTACTACAAAGGTGCTACTATTGCGGGAACGAGCGCAGGGGCTTCAGTAATGAGCAAGCACATGCTAACGGGAGATTCTTATCGTGACAACGCTACCCCCATCAAACATATTTGGAATAAAAATGTTGAACTAAAAGAGGGGCTTGGGTTGTTGGAAAAAATCGTAATTGATCAGCATTTTGTAATAAGAAGCCGATTCAACCGATTGTTTACAGTAGTGATGGAGCATCCCGAATTGCAGTATATTGCCATCGACGAGTCAACCGCCATTTGGGTAAAAGGCAACACAGCAAAGGTGTTTGGGGAAAGTCAGGTTATTGTAGCCGAAAAACCAAAAAACATAAAGTTGGCAAAAGATGGTCGACTAACAGCACAGGATATTCGAGTTTCATTTTACGCAGAAGGAAATAGTTTCACTATAAATAATTAACGAATGCTTTTACCATTAGCTCAGTTCTTAGAACATGCTAAGAACATCCCTACGAAACCTTTTTTAAAGCAACCCGAAAAAGGAATATGGAAAACATGGACCTATCAAGAAGCGCGTGACGAAGCTGCACGGATTGCTGCCGGATTAAAAAAAATGGGAATTGAACAAGGCGACCGCGTAGCCATTCTTTCAAAAAACTGTGCTCACTGGGTAATGTCCGATTTGGCAATTATGATGACCGGAGCCGTGTCTGTTCCAATTTATCCTAGCTTAAGCGCCCATGCTATTGAACCCATCCTAAAACATAGTGGAACCAAAATAGTAATTGTAGGAAAGCTCGACGATTTCTCTACACAAGAAGCCGGCATTCCAGCAAACGTAAAAGTGATCAGCGTAAACAGATACGGCGTAAAGCTGGGTGAAAGCTGGGAACAGCTATCTAACACAGAAGCCGCAATTCAAAACATTTATGACTGGCAACCGGAAGACCTACTCACTATCATCTATACTTCGGGAACAACAGGCGTACCTAAAGGTGTGATGCACCGAGCCTATTCTTTTGCCATCACCCTTCCGGTGGCTTTCAGAGAGTTCTCGCTTCCCTATGCGCCAAATCTCTTCTCCTATTTGCCGATGAGCCATATTGCTGAACGATTGGGCTTAGAGATCAACGCGCTCTACCATCAGGGTACTTTGCATTTCGCGGAAAGCTTAAAAACCTTCCCTCAAAATTTAAAGGACACTCAACCCGATCTATTCTTTGCAGTTCCAAGAATTTGGGCAAAATTTCAAGAAGGCGTTTTGAAGAAATTACCTCAAAAGAAGTTGGACTTGTTTCTTAAAATACCAATCCTTAGTTCGATCATAAAAAACAAGATCAAAACCAACTTAGGCCTAAAGAAAGCTACCCATATTTTTAGCGGGGCTGCACCCATTTCAGTTGACATGTTGAAATGGTTCGAAAAAATAGGAATCACCATCTACCAAGCCTACGGAATGACTGAGGATGCGATATATGCGCATTTTAATCGCCCCGGAGTAAACAAATTCGGAAGTGTTGGAAAGAAAATTTCCGGTCTTGAATCAAAAATTAGTCCCGATGGTGAAGTACTCGTTAAGAGTGAAGGTAACATGCGCGGTTATTATAAAGAGCCGGAAATTACAGCTGCTGCTTTTGATGAAGAGGGATACTTGAAAACCGGCGATATTGGTCATTATGATGAAGAAGGATTCCTATTCCTTACCGGACGTTTAAAGGATCAATTTAAAACAGATAAAGGGAAGTTCATTTCACCTGCACCAATTGAACTTGAGATTTCAAAAAATGAATTCATTGAAATGAATGCTGTAGTGGGTATGGGTATTCCTCAACCCATTGCTTTGGTGGTTTTATCAGCTGCCGGGAAAGCGGCTCCTAAAGAAGAGCTCATTCAATCGCTTGAAAGCACGCTCAAACAATTGAATCCTGAGCTAGAGCACCATGAGCAAGTGAAGAAAATAGTGATCATGAAGGAAGATTGGAGCATTGAAAACAACATGCTCACGCCAACTTTAAAAATCAAACGCAATGAATTAGAAAAATTGAAAGTTCCCATGTACCCTAAATGGTATGAACAAAAAGGGGCTGTCATTTGGGAATAGTCAATTTCTGTACTCAATAGTTTAACATCGGTATAAACGAAGGGCTGCAAAGCAGCCCTTCGTTTTTTAAAACATGACTCGTCTTAATTTCTATTTCATTTTCTTGTACCCAACTAGCTTAAAGCGTTAATTAATTTTTATAAAAACTTCTTTTAATATTTTATATGCTCTTTTTAGCTGCTTTCTCCCCCTCAATGCTGTATTTTTATAGCTAGAATACACATTCATGAAGAGACTCTTTTTTTCTTTACTTTCGCTGGCCGCTGTTTACAGCACAAGTGCACAGCAACCTGCTTACAAGGATCCTAAGTTACCCATTCCCGTTAGAGTAGAAGACCTGCTCAGCAGAATGACTCCCCGAGAGAAATTTTTCCAATTGTTTATGATTCCGGGAGAAATTGACAGTACAAAACCCGATCAATACAAAGATGGACTATTCGGCTTTCAAGTAAGCGCAGGTGGCGGTAGCGACGCAGGTGGCCAGCTTCTTAGCTATAACACGAAAGAAACGGCCCTCGCACTAGCCAATAAAATCAACAAACAGCAAAAATACTTTGTAGAGAAAACCCGCTTGGGAATTCCTCTTCTTCCTTTTGACGAAGGCTTACACGGCCTGGTTCGTCAGGGTGCTACTTCTTTCCCTCAGTCAATTGGATTGGCCGCTAGCTTCGATACTGCACTGGTAAGTGCTATTGGTGCTGCTATTGCCATTCAAAGTAAAGAAAGAGGCATTCGTCAAATTCTCTCACCCGTAATCAACATCGCTAGCGATGTGCGTTGGGGAAGGGTTGAAGAAACTTATGGTGAAGATCCTTATCTCACGAGTCGCATGGGCGTAGCCTACATGAAAAGCTTTGAAACAAGAGGCGTTATCACCACTCCTAAGCACCTGTTGGCTAATGTAGGAGATGGAGGTCGCGATAGCTATCCCATTTATTGGAACGATCGCTTCTTACAAGAAATTCACCTGCCACCTTTTAAAGCAGCGTTTGAAGAAGCGGGCACACGCTCTGTTATGACTTCTTACAACTCGGTGAATGGTACACCCATGTCTTCTAACTATGATCTGCTGACCAGAATTGTAAAAAAACAATGGGGCTTTGGTGGATTCATTATATCAGACGCAAGCGCCGTAGGCGGCGCATTGGTATTGCACAAAACCGCCAAAGACTATCCGGAAAGCGGCAAGCAAGCCATAGAAGGCGGACTAGACGTGATCTTCCAAACAGAATTCAAACACCATGAATTGTTTGATCCTCATTTCTTGGATGGCAGCATGGATACCGCTCGAATCAACGATGCTGTTCGAAGAGTGCTAACGGCCAAATTTCAACTCGGTCTTTTTGAGAATCCGTATGTTTCGGTTGATCCGGCAGCATTTTCCGACTTGAACAAAGCTCGTGAATTGGCGCGTGAAGCGGCACGCAAATCAACCGTTCTACTTAAAAATGCAAGAGACGTTCTGCCAATCGCAAACAATACTCAAAAAATCGTAGTAATTGGAGAGGAAGCAAAAGCTGCACGATTGGGCGGTTATAGTGGCCCTGGGGTTAACCCCATCAGCATATACGATGGACTAAAAGCAGGTATCGATAAATCGCAAGAACTCTTCTATGCTCGCGGAGTAGGACTGAAAACAGACAGCTTCGAAGTTATTCCTTCAAAATTCCTTACCACTGCAGATGGCAAGCAAGGGTTAAACGCGAGCTACTACAGCGGCATTCAAATTACAGGGAAACCAACTACGGCTCGAATTGATGGAACCATCAACTTTAACTGGACACTCTTCCCACCCGATGCATCTTTAACACCTGATTTCTATGCTGCAGAATGGAATGGCTTCATAGAAGGACCCGGCGGAAATGAATACAGAATTGGATTGGAAGGGAACGAAGGATTTAGAATGTATATAGACGGCAAATTGGTAATTGATGCGTGGGACAAACGTACTTATCGCAGTCATATCATTAACTACACCTTCAAAAAAGGAAGAAAGTATGCACTCAAAATTCAGTTCTATGAAACTATTGGAACCAACGCCACCATTAAATTGATTTGGAATGCCGGCATCAAAGACAATTTGAATCAACGAATCAAGGAAGCTGTGATGCTCACGAATTCTTCTGATGTAGCAATTGTTGTAGCAGGTATCCATGAAGGTGAGTTTCAAGATCGTGCATTTCTTTCCTTACCCGGAAATCAAGAAGCTATTATCAAAGCGGTTGCTGCTACAGGTAAACCGGTTATTGTAGTGTTGATTGGTGGAAGCGCCATCACCATGAATAATTGGATGGACGATGTTGAAGGCATACTTATGGGTTGGTATCCAGGTGAAGCGGGCGGCGATGCCATTGCAGATATTCTATTAGGAAAGTACAATCCGGGTGGAAAACTTCCCATTACCTTTCCCATACATGAATCACAATTACCCTTGGTGTACAATCATGCGCCTACTGGTAGGGGCGATAATTATTACAACCTAAGCGGATTACCTCTGTTTCCTTTTGGATATGGCTTGAGCTATACCACTTTCTCCTACACCGATATCAAACTTAGCAAACCATCTATCAAAGCAACCGATAGTTGCTATGTAACTGCTACTATTACCAATACTGGAAGTAGAGAGGGTGATGAAGTGGTACAACTGTATATCCATAATGAATTGGCCTCCGTAGTTCGTCCTGTATTGGAATTAAAAGGCTTCCAACGCGTTCGTTTGGCAAAAGGCGAATCAAAACATGTGAGTTTTAAACTGAGTCCGAAAGAATGGGCTTATCTAAATCAACAGATGAAATGGGTTACCGAAAAAGGTGATTACAGAATCATTTTAGGAAGCTCAAGTCAAGATTTAAGACTAAAAACTACTTTGAAAATAGAATAAGATAACCACAACAAAGTTTTCGAGGGCGCAAAGTAAGGCGGCATTTCCGCTATTCTTTGCGCCCTTTTTATGTTCGCGATGAAAATCAGATGGTATATCTTAACTTTAGTAACATGACTACCAAAACTAGAATCTTATCCATCGACATTCTTCGAGGCATTATTATGGTGATCATGGCACTCGACCATGTTCGCGATTTTTTTCATGAATCTGCCATGACTGCAGATCCTCTTGATGTGGCATCCACTAATGGCCCACTCTTCTTCACTCGTTGGATCACCCATTTTTGCGCACCCACTTTTCTATTCTTATCAGGTCTTTCTACCTATGTTGCAGGTCAAGGAAAAAACGCAGGTGAATACAGCAACTTCATCATCAAACGTGGTTTGTTTTTAGTAGCATTTGAGCTATTGATCATGAACCCAATATTTTCTTTCAATCCCTTTTTCAATTTTATTTTCCTTCAAGTAATTTGGGCCATTGGCATGAGCATGATTGTATTAGGCTTGCTCATGAAAACTTCTTATAAACTCATTTTTATACTTGGATTGATCTTGGTATTCGGTCACAATGTACTCGATGGTATAGCACTTCAACAAGGGTCTATTGGAGACACACTCTTAAAAATCTTCTTAACCGGATCCGGTACTATCGTTCCCATATCTGCAACTAGAGTTGTTCTATTTGCATATACAATTTTGCCTTGGACAGGTATCATGATGCTTGGTTACTCTTTGGGTAAATGGTATGAAATCGGATTCGATGAACAAAAAAGAAGAAAATCTTTATTGGCTCTAGGTGTTACAGCAGTCGTAGGATTTGTAGTAATCCGTTTCATCAATATTTATGGAGATCCTCGTCCTTGGACCCACCAAATCGAATCAATGCGAACTTTGTTTTCATTTTTGAATGTGGCGAAATACCCGCCATCGCTCGTGTTTACCTTGATGACAGTGGGGCCTGGATTGATTATACTATCATTTACTGAGAAAACGAAAAATGCGTTGTCGGAGTTCTTTATGACTTATGGAAGAACACCACTCTTCTATTTTGCAGTGCACTTCTTTCTAGTGCATTTACTAGAAACAATTGCATTTTTTGCTACCGGCCATAACTTTTCACAAGCAATTGACCCACAGTCGCCCTTTCTGTTTCGACCCACCAATTTTGGTTTCTCATTGACAACGGTTTACCTGATATGGGCATCTGTGGTATTGGCCCTATACTATCCTTGCAAGTGGTTCTACACTTGGAAGCGTGCGCGTAAATCAGCTATTTGGAAATACATCTAAAAACAATCAGATATGAAACGAATTGCACTAGCTTTTTTATTGTTCTCGCAAAGCCTGCAGGCACAAACAGGATCAGAGATTGTAGTAGCAGATATTGAAAACAATGGCGGTTATTTAATCAGCAATCTTTCATATGCTACTGCCCACAAAGGATACGATAACCAGCCTTTCTTTGTACCGGGAAAACCAGTGATATATTATTCTTCATTTAACGATAGCGGTCGTGCAGACATTTGGATGTACAATTTCAGAACCGGAGAACGAAAAGCCATTACACAAACTGTTGAACGCGAATACTCTCCCACCCTCACCCCCGATGGAAAAAACATCTCGTGTATCATTCAGCGCGACAATGGTGCGCAAGACCTGGGCATGTATCCTGTGAATGGTGGAAACCCAACCATACTCATTGACAACCTGAAAGTAGGATACCATGTATGGGTAAGTACTACACAACTTTTATTGTTTGTTTTAGAAAGCGAAGGCCACAACAGTCTTCGATTGTACAACACAACTGATAAAACCAATACTGTTGTAGCTGAAAATCCGGGTCGCGCACTACATCGTATTCCGGGAACCAATAAATTCAGCTTTGTATTAAAAGTTGATGCGAACGATTGGCGCATTCAAGAATTCGATCCCATCACAAAAACATTTACAAAAATTGCCAATTGTATAGTTGGTCATGAGGACATTTGTTGGCTCGACAACAAAACCATTCTCTCCAGTGATGGAACCAATTTTGCAATCCTTGACAGAAGTAATCCTTCCAGTTGGCAACCCGTTCGATTAGACGACCCATCGAAGATTATTACAAGCATCACTCGAATAGCTAGTAATGGAAATGGGAAAATTGCTTTTGTAGTGGCGGAATAGAGATTCTAATTAGAAAATTTGAGAATTAGTTATACTAAGTGCGAGTTAATTACCCCGCACTTAGTATAACATGCATCCGATTAAACTATACCTGTACAGTCTTCCATTTGCCCTTTTTAAAATACCAGAAAGCAATCAATGCTATCAATATTTCTGCAACGGGAATTGCAATGAAAGTACCGCGTGGGCCCCATTTAAAAAACTCTGATAACAAGAATGCAAGCGGTACTTGAAACAACCAAAAGCAAAAGAAGCTGATCCAGGTAGGTGTTTTGGTATCACCCGACCCATTCAAGGCTTGCATCATTACCATTCCTATTCCATAGAATACATAACCGGCGCCAATTATTTGCAACGCCTCTGTTCCATAGGAAATCACTTCAGGATCATTTGTAAACAAACGAATGATGGGCCCCGATACAAAAACAAATAATGCCATCACCCCCGCCATGAATATGCCATTGTACTTGGCGGTTAAAAGCACACTCCTTTCTGCTCGATCCGGTTGTTTGGCTCCCAAGTTTTGTCCCACCAAAGTTGCCGCAGCATTGCTCAATCCCCAAGCAGGTAAAATAAAGAACACCACATTACGAATAGCAATTTGATATCCTGCTGAAGCAACAGTGCCTCCGGTAGTAGAAACGATCCAAGCCAACACAATCCAGCTTCCGGAATTGATAAGAAACTGTAGGGTTGCAGGGCTTGCGATCTTTACCACCGACCACATCAATTCCCCGTCGGGCTTTAACTGGCTTTTCTTAAACTTCAAGAAATGCTTACCATTGAACAAATGAAAAAGTTGATACAACACACCAACACCTCTTCCAATAGTAGTTGCAATGGCAGCCCCTTTTAAGCCAAGTTCCGGAAAAGGACCCGGACCATAAATAAGCAGGGGACATAAAATGATATTTAGAAAGCTGGCGATCCATAAACTTTTCATGGCCATGGCTGCATTACCGGCGCCTCTAAAAATTCCATTGATCAGAAATATCAAAATAATCACCAGGCTTCCCCCCATCATAATTCGAGTGAAAGGAGTACCTTCCTCAATTACTTCCGGAGAAGCGCCCATCAACCGTAAAATATCGGAAGCAAAAATTACCCCCGGTATACTAACTAAGATTGTGGTTAAAATGGCAATCCAAATTGATTGGATACCCGCTTTCGCAGCGGCTTCCGGGTCTTTTTCCCCGGTTCTTCTTGATACCATGGCAGTAGCAGCTGTACTCAATCCTATCGCAATGGAGTAAACAATAGAAATGACAGATTCAGTCAATCCTACCGTTGTAACAGCGTTTTTACTATTGGGGAGATGTCCTACAAAATACATATCCACCACAGCAAACACGCTCTCCAAGCTTAATTCAAGAATCATGGGAATGGCCAGTAATACAATCGCCATTTTTATAGAGCCCGTGGTATAATCATACTCCTTACCACTCAGTGATTCTTTGATAACAGATATAATGCGTCGAATCGACGTTGGTTGTTTTTCGGTCGTCATACAAATACAAAAAATATAAATAATGAGAAATGCAACGGGAAATCCGTTGAGTAATAATGATGATGGCGGCAAGTTGGGAATTAGTAAAACTATCCCCTAATTAGAAAATCATATTCGTAGCGTTGAGAATCAAAGGTGGTGTTTTTTTTGAATTGAAAAAAGAATTTTTGAAAACTACCCAATAACCGATGTTCAATTAAGTAGTAACTTTCAAAAAATCTATCCACGTGCAGAGTCCAATTTCAAACAATGCCATTCGACAAATTCTGTTTTTATTGCTGATATTAGCTATTGGTACAGTGTTATTTCTGGAGCTTAGCCAGTTCATTCCTGCATTACTTGGTGCCTACACTTTATATGTGTTATTAAGAGGTTGGATGCACAAATTAGAATTTAAAAAGAAGTGGAAGCCATGGGTAGCTGCGGCCACTTTAATGATCATTTCTTTCATTGTAATCATCTTCCCGATATTCCTATTGGTAAACATGTTAGGTTCAAAAATTGGATTTGCAGTGCAGCATTCCGGTGATGTTCTTGGTTCCATTAAAACCTATGTTCATCAATACGAGGTTCGCTATCAATTCGAAATTTTAAGTGATGGCAGTATTAAGAAATTAACAGCTTGGGCTGCAGGCGTGTTACCCAATTTACTTGGAGCTACTATAAGTACTGCAACTACAATCGTTATCATGTATTTTATCCTATACTTCATGCTCACGGAACGTAACAAGATGGAAGCAAGTTTCTATTCCAATGTTCCTTTGAAAGATGAAAACATTCTATTGCTTAGAAGAGAAATGAACTCATTGGTGTACTCCAATGCCTTAGGAATTCCTTTGATTGCCGTACTACAAGGAGTTGTTGCACTCATCGGCTATTTGATTTTAGGTGTAGAACAACCATGGTTTTGGTTTGTGGTAACCTGCATCGCTGCCATGTTGCCCATTGTAGGCGCAGCAGTAGCCTATGTTCCTTTGTCATTGGTGTTCTTCGCAAATGGACATGATACAAAAGGCATTATCCTACTATTTTATGGACTGGGTATTGTTGGAACCGTCGACAATATCTTTCGCTTTTGGATGCAAAAAAAATTGGGAGACACCCACCCACTTATCACTGTATTCGGTGTAATCATAGGTCTCAACCTTTTCGGCTTCATTGGCCTCATCTTCGGACCAATTCTAATTGCACTGTTCTTATTATTGCTGAGAATTTATACCAACGAATTCAAATGAGGTAGCTAATTCGAAAATTTGATGATTTGTGAATTTGAGAAGCACGAATGATATTCAAGCATTGTTAGCAACGGTGTCATGCTCTCGGCTTACTTCGAATAGAGGGGAAAAGGAAAAGGAGAAAATCAAGCTTATCAATAGAAATCGATCTTGTAAATCCTTAAATCTTGTAAATCCTGATCAAAAAGAATTAAATCAATAACATCAATAAAAATCAATCCCGTAAATCCTTAAATCTTGTAAATCCTGATCAAAAAAGAAAAGCCCAATCATAGGGTACGAACCTATATTGAGCTTTCTACCTTCAAACCATCTGAAGTTATACGTCCAACCTAGCCGTTTAATATTTTAGACTTTTGCAGATAGTTTTTTGAGGGATGGTAAATGAAGAAACAAGAACCATCCTTGATGGAGTTGATCACCTTCTTCGTGTCTTTTGCCGGTACCGCAGGACAGCCATAACTCCGTCCGTTAAAGCGATTCCATCGCAAAAAGTCAGCTCCAACATATTCTGAACCATGAACTACAATATTTCTATCATTGGCCAAATCATTGATTCCTCTCTCCACACCATCTATATTCAAGGCCAAGCCATGATCTCCCCAGTAGGTTTTACGTGTTACATAAAAACCCAAACTACTTTTATGAGATTCCGGCTTATTTGAAAATGATTTTGCGTATTCGCCTCCGCTGTTTCTTCCATGTGCCACATAGGTATTCACTAAAACCTTTTTGGTTTCCACATCTAACACATACAAACGTTTTCTCCTTGAACTTTGACTGAAATCGGCAATAGATAAGACCCCTTTCTTATAGATAGAACCCTTTTCGAGTAGCTTCTTGTATCCTTTCCAGGCAAATACAAAAGCGTTTTGAGTTAATCCATATCTACGCAGGCGCATCGATTCATACAAATCTTTCGCTTCTTTATCTAAACTAGTTGATAAAGAATTTGCAACATTTGAATCAGTATTATTGGAGGGAATTTCTTCTGTAGTATCGATCACTGAAACGATCACATCATCTTTGGTGATCCCCGCTTGCAGAACCGGGGTAGACAGTAATATCAACAATAGGCCTATAGCCACTACGGATTTTAAAGGGCGCATGGATCAAATTAGGGTTTTTCAATAGGTGATTCCGCTTATTCAAACGGGCACAAATCAAAAATATTATTCAAGTATTATTAATGCAAGCCCTAGTGGTTCATTTATTTTATTGTGTAAGCTTAAAAAAAGTTTAAAAATAATTTTATCGCTTCTTAGGCTTGTAAACCAAGCCATAGGAATGATCAATCCACTCTCTTAAATCATTGTCGGAAACACTATGATCTACTACAATAGTGTTCCAATGTTTCTTGTTCATATGATAGCCCGGTTGTACGCAAGAATACCGTTCTCTTAATTCAATGGCCAATTCCGGATCGCATTTTACATTAAACTGGAGCGGATTGGAATCAAGCGAACAGAGTAAGAATATTTTGCCCCCTACTTTAAACACCAAAGTGTCTTCACCAAACGGAAAACTCTCCTCTACCATGGGCTTTCGAATACAGTACTCGCGAAGTGATTCAACGTCCATATCAATAATTTGTACAAAACTAATAAATGTAAGAGGCTTCCCCGCTTCGAATATTCAGTAAATTGCTTTCGTAAGCTCCTCCACATGAATCACATTCTATTTCTAGATATTGAAACGGTTTCACAAGAGGCAAACTATGAACTGCTCTCCCCGGAATGGAAAGAGCTTTGGAATAAAAAAGCAGAAGCGCTGTTGAAAAGCCGAGAAGAAGAAACCGTTCAATCTATTTACAACCGTGCCGGAATCTATGCCGAATTCGGCCGAATCATTTGCATTAGCTGTGGCGTTATTCAAGGTTATGGCGATGAAAAAAAGATTGCCGTGAAATCTTATTTCGGACACGAAGAAGCCCTTCTGCTTCACCAATTCTCTGATATGCTTCGAAAATGGAGCGCCGACGGGAATAAATACGTGTGCGCACACAACGGTAAAGAATTCGACTTCCCTTATCTATGCCGCCGTATGATTATCAACAATGTACCAATTCCATCAATACTTAATACAGCAGGGAAAAAACCTTGGGAAGTAAACCACCTCGACACCATGGAGCTTTGGAAGTTCGGAGATTTCAAAAGCTATACCTCGCTAAATCTTCTGGCACATACTTTAGGCATACCAACGCCCAAAGATGATATCGATGGAAGCATGGTGGGTGATGTTTATTGGAATGAAAAGAACTTGGAAAGAATTGCCATCTACTGCCAAAAGGATGTGGTTACAGCTGCACAAATCTACCTTCGCATTCAAGGAGAATCAATTATTAAACCGGAAAATATCGAATACAAATGAGTACCAGACAAAACTTTTCTAGCGGAGCAAAATGGGAAGATATAGTAGGCTATAGTAGAGCTGTTAAAATTGGCAATCTTATTGAAGTCACTGGAACCGTTGCCGTGGATGATACCGGTGCCACCGTAGGCGTGAACGACGCCTATACACAAACAGCCTTCATTATCAAAAAAATAGAAACGGTATTAAAGAGAGCCGGAGCAGAATTAAAAGATGTAGTTCGTACCCGAATGTTTGTAACCGATATCAGCCGCTGGGAAGAATACGGTCGTGCTCACGGCGAATTCTTCAAAGAAATAAAGCCTTGTACCAGTATGATTGAAGTGAAGGGATTGATTGATAAGGAGTATTTGATAGAGATAGAAGCGACAGCGGTGATTAATTAATAATTAACAATTAATAATTAATAGTTAAACAGCCGGCAGTCAGGCTGATTAAAAAGCGAAATCTAATCTGTGGCAATCTGTAATAATCTGCGCTATCTGTGGTCAACAAAGGAAGATTGCTACAACCTCTCTTTGTGTAACTTTTACCCCTTCTTTAACCTTTGCGAACACCAAGCAGCGAAGCTGCGCATAACTCAAAACTTGATCTAAAGATACAGGATGCTCTTCCTTTTCACAGAGCCAAACAAGCCACTCGTACTAATTCAAAAAATACGCTACTACCTGCGCTAGAATCCCCACAACATACCCTTGCACAATCTCTAATTTAGAATGATCTGAAACTAGAAAGCGAGCAGTACCAACCAAACCTGCAATGAGTATAGCTAATGCGAGATAAAGTCCACTGGCATTATCATCCGTAAAAGAGAATATAATCATGAAAGCGAGTAAGCCACCCATTGCTGTGGTATGCATACTGATCTTACTATTAATGTTTACAATCCAAGCACCACAAACCGCAAAAAAACTGCCCTGCAGAAAGTCAACAAACATTGGTGGGATTTCTTGCTGGCGACTCAACACATACCATCCCCAAAAGTAAAAGATAATAGCAGCCGCATATGGAATGATGCGTTCTTTAACGGTTCGCAAATAGATCGATTCTATGAGCTTCAAACGCCACATTAAGAATACTGCAAATCCGGGAATAAAAGCCGTATTCACAAACACCGATAATAAACGTTGCAGTTTCAATAGAGAGGAGTTTCCGGCAAATGCATAAGGATGTAAATAGATCAAATAAGCCGAAACCAAGGTAGGAATGAACAATGGATGAAACACGTAACTGATCAAATGTCCCAGGAATTTCAACACACCGGTGGCTTGTTGAACGGGTTCTTGTTCTGATGTAACAGGGAGTGTTTGTTCCATGCCGCAAAGATAGCTAATTCAAATCGATGAATTACAACTCCTTTCTCAACCGCGCTACCGGAATATTCAATTGCTCGCGGTATTTGGCAACAGTGCGACGTGCAATATTGTAGCCCTTTTCTTGCAGTAATTCAGTGAGCCGTTCATCGCTTAAAGGCTTGCGTTTACTCTCAGCTTCAATTAAATCGGAGAGAATTTTTTTAACTTCTCGAGTTGAAACCTCTTCACCACTTTCAGTACTCAAGCTTTCGCTAAAGAAAAACTTCAAACGGTAAGTACCGAATTCCGTTTGTACAAACTTGGAATTCGCAACACGGCTAACGGTAGAGATATCTAAGTAGGTTCTTTCTGCGATATCTTTTAAGATCATGGGGCGAAGCGTGGTCTCATCGCCGGTGATAAAAAATTCACGCTGGTATTCCATAATGGTTCCCATTACAGAACTTAATGTTTGTTGGCGCTGTTTGATGGCATCAATGAACCATTTGGCCGCATCAATCTTTTGTTTGATAAACAGAACAGCTTCTTTCTGACGCTTGTCTTTCTTGCTGCCTCTATCGTATTCTTTCAGCATGTCGCGGTAGCCTTCACTGATACGCAAATCAGGTGCATTTCTTGAATTCAGCGTCAGTTCCAGTTTTCCGGCATTATTGAATATGAAGAAGTCGGGAATTACATAACTTTCACCGGAGCTATTTGATTCAACATTCCCGCCTGGCTTTGGGTTCAGTTTAATGATTTGATTGATAACTGCCTTCAAGCCTTCATCATCAATCCCCAACCCACGCTGAATTTTTTCGTAGTGCTTTTTTGTGAACTCATCGAAGTAATGTTCAATTGCTTCAATGGCAATATCAACCTCTTTCCCTTGAACTTTCAAACGCTTTAACTGGAGGAGCAAACATTCTTGCAAATCTCTAGCAGCCACACCGGGAGGGTCAAACTGCTGAATCATTTGAATCATCTTTTCCACTTCTTCTTCCGAAGTATCTACATTTTGACGAAAAGCCAAATCATCCACAATTGCCGAAGTCTCTCTTCTCAAATAACCATCATCGTCGATACTCCCCACAATTTGTTCCGCAATTCTCCGAACTCGATCCTCCATGGTCATCAAACCCAGCTGCTCTAAAAGCAATTCGTGGAAGCTGGTTTCTGTTTTATGGGGAGTTACTTTATTCTCATCAGAGTCTTGGTAATTGTCATCTCTTAACTTATAGTCGGCAATATCATCATCCCCTTCAGAAACGTATTCACTAATATCGATGTTTTCGTATTCGTCCTCGCTGCCATCATTATCAAATTCATCGTCGGCATTTTCGAACTCATCTTTCAAATCATTGTTATATTCGTCTTCGTGAGCATCTTCGGCCAGTTCAAGAGCGGGGTTTTCTTCCATTTCCTCCTTAATCCGTTCTTCCAAAATAGCCGTAGGTACCTGGAGCAGTTTCATGAGCTGAATCTGCTGTGGTGACAGCTTTTGAAGCATTTTTTGATGTAGGCCTTGGCTTAAGGACATGTGTATCAGGGGTTTAGGAGGTTTCTTGTGGCAAATTTCGGTAAAAAATCGCCATTTGCCACAAAAATCAGGCCGTAAATCTAATTATTATATAAATACGGGACATGCAACGTTTTCTTAAAATTCTTGTTGTGCTATTGATAGGATTTTCGACCAAAAGTTTTGGTCAAGTGAAACCCTTGTCCATTCTATATTCCGACAGTGTTCAAACCCTCAGCGGCCACAAAATTTCTTCCTCTATTCTTTTGGCTTCTCCCCGAAAAATAAAAATTTCAGCCTTAAACGGAACTTCAAGCCCTGTGAAACCCAATTTCTACTCCCAAAACCTGGCCTTCTTTTGTCGACAGGAGCTCAAATTTGAGCGTAAAACGGGTATTCCGTTGAGAATCAGACTGGGAAGTGTAGACTATACGGATAAAATGGAAGGCAAACGAAAGTAAGCGTTTCCAAAAAGAGGGCAATTTTGATATTTACCCCTTGGTTTTGTTCATTTACCGATTACAACTTTTAAATACTAAACGCGGATGATAGTTTTACGCTGTCAATTCATAGGCGTCCCTTTAAAGAACAATTAATCGTACCGAATGAAGCAAATCTTTACACTCTTATCCTCGCTGATCACTCGCGCTTTCAATCCTGCACCCAAGCTTGTATTGGTTCCGGTCAAAATTCGACTGAATAAGTTCTAAAACAGCCTCGATTCATTCATTATTTGATCAAGAAACCACACCGATACAGGATGAAATCAACATTAAAGAATATTAAGTCTGCTCATCAGAGCCAACCGATGCGCCTTGCTTACAGGAATGGCGTTCCCTGCAATGAAAACCTTACCCTCGGAAAGACGATCGATATGTTTGAGGTTAATGATGTAAGACCGATGAACTTTAAGAAACGTGTTACTGAGTTTGTTTTCGATATGTTTAAGCGTAGAAAGAACGAGAAAAGTAGCCTTGGGGGTGATCACTTTAATATAATCGTCCACCACCTCAATGAAAAGGATCGCTTCAAAGGAAACTTTTATGAGATTCCCGTCGACTCTGATGAAGATTTCATCGCTGTTCGCCGCCGTGGGCCTTTGTACATCGTACCTTGATAGCTTGTCAATGGCTTCACAGAATCGAGTATAAACAACAGGTTTCTTTAAGAAATCGATCACATTGTACTCGTACGCCTCATGAGCATATTGAGGTTTCGAAGTAAACATAAAAACGTAAGGGGTATACTGAAGCTTGTCGAGAAGTTCGAACCCTGTCATCTCGGGCATTTCAACATCTAAAAACAGAATATCCACCGGTTCTTTGGCAAGAAACGACAAAGCTTCTTTAGGGTCTGCAAAAGCTTGTACAAGTGTGAGCTCTGGATGCTTTTCACAGTAGTGCGTGATAACACCGGAAGAAATAGGGTCATCGTCGATTACAACACAAGTATACATATTACAAATTTATACAGTTTACCAAACGTGCGAGCAATGAAATTGTTTTTTATTCCTGATCTAGTTATCACACTAAAAAATAAATATAAGCACTAACCCTTAATTATCCTTTTATACCGACTGCTGCGAATATTGATTGATGATAGTACTCAAATCAATTTTATGAGCAAACCAATTACAGCAAATCGTCAAAAATTGCGTACAAACAGTCAAAACACCGAAAAATCACAGGTCGTAAAAGCATCGCAAAAGAACTTCAGCGATCCGACTGAATTGTTACAAACACTCCAAAAGGAAAAAGTCACCGCTTCCTTAGCTGCTCAGCGCCTTGAGCAAGTGATCATCAATCTTCAAACCGGTGTATTATTAGAAGATGAATCACGGAAAATAGTAGTGGTGAATCAAACTTTCGTAGACTTATTTAATATACCTGCAGCACTGGATCAATTAATAGGCACGGACTGCACCAATAGTGCCGAGCAATCAAAACATCTGTTCAAAAATCAAGAACAGTTCATTTCTAGAATCGATGAAATTCTTTTCAAAAAAGAAAAAGTAATTGGAGAAACCTTAGAACTGTTGGATGGTCGTGTTTTCGAAAGGAACTATATTCCTATGTTCATTAATAGACAATATAAGGGGCATCTCTGGAAATACACCGACATTACCTCCCGTATTGAACATGAAAAGCAGCTCCGCCAAAGTGAAGAGAAATACAGAAGCATTATTTCCAATATCAATTTAGGCCTTGTAGAAGTTGATTTGGACGAACGCATCAAATATGTAAATCAAAGTTTCTGTGAAATCAGCGGGTACGAAGAGGATCAATTAATTGGCAAGAGCCCTACTCAACTCTTTTTAGAAGACTCGGCTTATGAGGAACTCATGAGAGCAAAAAATGAGAGCCGCCTTAACAAAGTGTCGGATGTATACGAGATCCCGGTGAAAATAAATTCCGGAGAAAAAAGATGGTGGTTAATTAGCGGGGCTCCTTTATACAATGATAAGGGAGAAGTAACCGGATCAATAGGAATTCACTTGGATATTACGCGCCAAAAAAACCTTGAAGAAGACTTAACCAAGGCAAAACTTGAAGCAGAAAAGTCCTCTCGAGCCAAGGAACTTTTCCTCGCCAATATGAGTCATGAAATTAGAACCCCACTAAGTGGTATCTATGGCATGCTACAATTACTACAGGGGACTCCATTGAGTGAAGAGCAGATAACCTATACGAATGCAATAGATAAAGCGATCGATACCCTACAATCCATCATTACCGATATTCTTGACTTTTCAAAAATCAACAACGGCGTACTTCATCTAGAAACCAGCCCTTTCTCTTTGAAAGAGGAGCTAGAAGCCGTTCGCCAACTAATGTCGCCAAAAGCTGCCGTTAATGGCGTAAAAATTGACCTCAAATTTGACGATAAGCTAAGCGAGGTATATACCGGAGACGCGCATAGAATCAATCAAATCATCACCAACTTAGTCGGAAATTCCATAAAATTCACCACAATTGGAAGTATTTCCATCAACGCTTTCTGTAAGAAAAAAACAAGGAATAAAGACCTCGTATTAATTGAAGTAGTTGACACAGGTATTGGCATTCATGAAACCTTTTTGCCTCGAATTTTTGATGCTTTCACACAAGAGCAAGACGGAAAGTCAAAGTCTTTTGGAGGTACTGGTTTAGGCATGAGCATCACCAAGCATCTGGTAACCTTAATGGATGGAAGCATTGTTGTGAAAAGCAAAAAAGGTGCAGGCACAAGCGTATTGGTTGAACTCCCTCTGTTAAAAACAATTACAGACCACAGTCAAGTAGCCTATTACACAGAAGAATACCCCCTGAAAGGTAAAGAGATCATAGTAGCGGAAGATAATGACATCAATGCTACAGTAATCAGAAGTATACTTAGCAAGGCGGGAGCTCAGGTAGAAATGGTTCAAAACGGACTCGACTTGATCAATGCACTTACAACTAAGAGCTTTGACTTGGTGATCTCTGATATCCAAATGCCTATTATGAGTGGAATTGAAGCGGTAAAATTGATCAGAGAACGATTCGGATGCAAGTTGAGAGTAATTGCGCTCACTGCCAATGCGCTCACTGAAGAAAAAGAAAACTGCCTGAAATCAGGATTCAATGCCGTAGTATTCAAGCCCTTCAAAAAAGATCAATTGTTAGAAGCTTGTTTGGTTCACTTGAGTGGCCCACTTGAAAAAGAAGCGGAATACCCTACAACACTCAAGGGCACACTTTACAATTTGGAAACACTCGCTGAGATGCTGGATTTCAATCAAGAACAATTGCGCAAATTGGTAATTGAATTTTGTACAGAAACACCCACAAGGCTTATTCAACTTAAAAAAGCATTGTCTAATGGCGACTCAGAAGAAGCCAAGAGAATTGTTCATTACCTCACTTCTTCTATTCATCACTTTTGTATTGAAAGTTTGTTCAAAATTGTAGACCGCTGGAACAAAAACACACTACGTAGCATTAATGCAAAAAACAAGGCAGACCTGGAATTTTTGATTGAAGAATTGTATCTGGTAGTGGCTGAACTGCAACAAGAATTTCAACTGGAATTGTCTGCCACGTAAAACATTGAATATTAACACATTTGGCATCCTAAGTGCAAACGTGTAGCAATAGAAGACCCTAAAAGGCGTTAAACCTTGGTACCGCTTTTATTTTACATTGATTAATACCCTTTTATGGCGATTAATAAAGACTTGCGTTTGTTCCTTGTAGACGATGATATTTTTTGCCTGAACTTGTACCAACAATTTCTTACGAAATTGGGTGCCGAGAACATTTCCTGCTATACAGGAGGAAAAGATTGCATCGACCATTTAATAGAACGCCCACACATCATTTTCCTCGATTACAATATGGATGAAATGAATGGTTTGGATGTATTACAAGCCATCAAAGCATTCGACAAGGACATTGCCGTTGTTTTCATCTCCGGACAAGAGCAAGTAGACATCGCCGTAAACGCCTTAAAACATGGGGCTTTCGACTATATTGTAAAATCAAAAATTACTCCTGAGCTGTTGAGTGATACAATCAATAGAATTACTGCCACGCTAAATATTGAAGTAAAGCCAGCAAAAAAATCATTTCTTGGTAAATTGGGTTTAGCTCGCTCATAAACATATTTACATTGCTTTAGGATTATATTCTCCTTTCAAATGCGATAAATCGGCTCAGTACAGTATTTTTGCGGAAACCTCGAACAGATATGTCGAACCGCACCGATATCAGCAGCATGGGTGAATTTGGATTGATCCAACATCTTACTAAAAACATAGAAATTCAAAACGCCTCTACTATTTTAGGAGTGGGAGACGACGCAGCCGTGATTGATCATTATGGTAAACAAACCGTTATCACAACCGATCTTTTAATCGAAGGCGTGCATTTCGATCTAGCCTATACCCCACTCAAACACTTAGGATATAAAAGCGTGGTAGTAAACGTAAGTGACATCTACGCTATGAACGCCACCCCTACTCAAATCACCTTGTCTATTGGTATCAGCAATCGATTTAGTGTTGAAGCCCTTGACGAATTCTACGATGGAGTTTATGCTGCATGCGAAGAATACAATGTTGATTTAATTGGTGGCGACACAAGTACTTCGCAAAAAGGGTTTATCATTTCTGTTACCGCTATTGGCGAGGTGAGCCCCGATCAATATGTTACTCGAAGCGGCGCTAAAAAAGGCGACCTTCTATGTGTAAGTGGGGATCTCGGTGGAGCCTATATTGGATTGCTTTTCCTTGAAAGAGAGAAAAGAATTTATTTGGAAAACCCTAAGGTTCAGCCCGATTTAGAGGGAGAGAGTTATGTAATTGGTAGACTGCTAAAACCGGAAGCAAGAAAAGATATCGTAGCCTTCTTTGAAGACAAAGAAATAAAGCCGACTGCGATGATGGATGTGAGCGATGGATTAAGTTCTGAGATCCTTCACATATGTGAAAAAAGCGGTTTAGGATGCGTGTTATACGAAGAAAAAATACCTGTATCAGAAGCTTCTAAAGCCGCTGCCTATAAGTTTGAAATAGACCCCACAGCCTGCGCATTAAGTGGAGGCGAAGATTATGAATTGGTTTTCACCATTCCACAATCTGAATATGAAAAGCTCGTTCTAAATGAGCAGATCAGTGTTATTGGTTACATGACAGAAGCATCGGAAGGTGCCCACATTATTACCAAGGGCGGTAACAAACACGCTATCACTGCACAAGGCTGGAATGCTTTCAAGAAATAACCTGCTTTTTTAATGAGCTTGAATCGTGCTTTTTGGATAGGTATTGGCATATTGTTGCTGCAGTCTTGCAGCAGCAGTAAAATGCTGCCCTATGCCCCCACCAATAAAATTGCACCCGAAAAACTAGAAAAAGATTTCAAAGTATTTCGAGGTGTTTTAGAAAATTTTCATCCCAGCATTTATTGGTTTACTCCAAAAGATAGCATGGATTACTATTTCAACGAAGCACATGCTAAACTTAAAGATTCGTTAACAGAAGTAGAATTCAAAAAGATACTTACCTATGTAATTGAAAAACTTCATTGTGGCCATACGGCTATTCGTTATTCAAACAATTACAGCAATTATCTCGACACAGCCAATATACCTGTATTTCCTTTCAGCATTAAAGCATGGGGCGACAGCTTGGTGGTTTTGAACAATCTACATCGTTCAGATAAATACATCAAAAGAGGAACCATTATTACAGCCATTGATGGCAAATCATCGAAGCAATTGATCGATACATTCTTCCATTATTTGGTAACGGATGGCGCAGCGTTAAATGGAAAATACCAACAATTGAGCTCTAGAGGGAACTTCGGCTCCTTATATAAACAAGTATATGGATTGAAACCAAGCTTCTCGGTTCAATATTTGGACGCAAACAAAGTAGAACACCGCGTTGAAGTTCCTTGGTATGATCCGAAACTGGATACCGGCGTTGCACAGAACAGAAGACCGCCTGCAGGCGCGGGACAAAGAAACCTCCCGCCATTAAACGGAATAAGAAACCTTCAAATTGACACCAGCCTGAAAACCGGTTATCTTACCATTAACAGTTTTGCAAAAGGCAATAGCCTTCGTTCCTTCTTTAAAGAATCATTCAAAGTACTAGATGAAAGAGGCATACAAGACCTCGTGATTGACGTTCGATCAAATGGAGGTGGCGATGCGGGGCTTTCAACATTGCTTACTCAGTATATAATAGATAAGCCGTTCAAAATCGCCGACACTTTATATGCTGTGGCTAGAAATGGTGAATACAGTAAACATATCAGAAGGTTTTTTTGGTATCGCTTGGGTTTGCTTCTTATCACACACAAAGCTTCAGACGGAAAATATCATTTCGGATTTTTTGAACGTCATGTTTATCATCCTAAAACAAAACATCACTTCAAAGGCAATATTTATATTCTAATTGGAGGAAATTCTTTCTCTGCTACTACTATTTTCGCGAGAAAGGTTCAAGGCCAATCTAATATTACATTGATAGGGGAAACCACAGGCGGTGGTGCGTATGGAAACAGCGCTTGGATGATCCCGGATGTTAAACTCCCCAACTCCAAACTGTATTTTCGACTTCCGCTATTTCATTTAGTAATGGACAGTGATCCAAAATTATTAGGACAAGGTGTTGTACCCGATATCAGCGTACCCTTCAATAGCTCTCAAATGCATCAAGCAGGTGATCCGAGAGTGAATGCTGTAAGGAATTTGATATTGTCGAAGAGAAACAAGTTGAATTAAGGATTTAGGCTTTAGAGTATTAGGCACTACTCTCAGAGTTTCTTTTTCTAATGCCCTGATTATTGATTAATTTGCTGTTCATATCATTCTCACCAAACACACCATGTCTTCTCTCAAAATAACATTACTACAATCCAATTTGGTTTGGGAAAACAAGGACGCAAATCTTGCTCATTTTGAACAATTGATTTCTGAACTAAAAGAACAGGCTGAAATTGTGGTACTCCCGGAGATGTTTTCCACCGGGTTTAGCATGAAGCCTAAACTACTGGCCGAGAAAATGGACGGACCCACTGTTAACTGGATGAGAAAAATGGCCGCTGGCAAACGCATTGTACTTACCGGCAGTGTCATTATCGAAGAAGAGGGGAACTATTACAATCGCTTGCTTTGGGTACTGCCTAATGGACAAATAGGGCAGTACGACAAACGACATCTTTTTGCATATGCCAATGAAGACCAACATTACAGTCGCGGAGATAAACGCCTCATTGCTTCTGTTAAAGGATGGAAAATTCTTCTTTTAGTATGTTACGATTTGCGCTTCCCTGTATGGAGTCGTCAACAAGCAGTAGAAGATGAAGCTGCTGAATACGACTTAATCATTTATGTAGCCAATTGGCCGGAGCGTAGAAACCATGCTTGGAAAACACTGCTGCAAGCAAGAGCCATCGAAAATCAATGTTACGTGGTAGGTGTAAATCGAGTTGGATTAGACGGAAACAACATTGCGCATAGTGGCGATAGCATGGTGGTAGACCCACTCGGTGAAGTATTGTATACAAAAGCTCAAGAAGAATTTGTTCAAACTATAACCATCACAAAAGAGCATCTTGCAAGCATTCGAGAAAAACTTCCCTTTCTGAAAGATGCAGATGATTTTAATATTCTACTTTAAGTAAAGATTGCCATGCCAACAGCTTATCTAAACGGACCTATTTTCGATGGACTAACCCTTCATCACAACAAAGCACTATTAATAGCCGACGATGAAACTTTTGTTGGTATTGTTTCAGATGATGAAGTACCCGAAGAATACTCGATTGTTGATTTGAATGGACAATATATTAGTCCTGGATTAATTGACATTCAAATCTATGGCGGCAATGGTAAAATGTTCAGCGATGAGCCAACCGTTGAAACCATTGAACATACTTACGAATATTGCAAAGCCGGCGGAGCCACTCATTTCTTGATTACATTAGCAACGAATGATGTGAAAATATTTTATGAAGGTTTTAAAGCGGTACATGCATATTGGCAGAAAGGCGGAAAAGGCTTATTGGGTCTTCACTTAGAAGGTCCTTACTTAAATCCGGCTAAAAGAGGTGCGCACATTCTGGAATACATCAAGAAACCAACCATTGAAGAAGTGTTATCGCTATTGGAAGCAGGTGGTAAGGCTTTTCGAATGATGACATTGGCGCCTGAATGCTTCGACTTTACCATCGTTGAATTACTTCAAAAAAACGGAGTATTGGTTTCACTAGGGCACAGCAATGCCAGCTATGAAGAAGCAACACAAGCATTTAATAATGGAATTCCTGTTGGAACGCATTTGTTCAATGCAATGTCTGGCTTACAACACAGAGCACCGGGTGTAGTTGGTGCCTTATTCGATCACCCAACAGTCAAGTGCAGCTTAGTATGCGATGGAATCCATGTTGATTTCGCTGCGGCGCGTGTTGCTAAAAAGATAATGGGCGATCGCTTGTTTTATATTACCGATGCAGTAACACATGCCGAGGAAGGCAGTTACAAACACTTATTCAAAGGTGATCATTATGCCCTACCCGATGGCACTTTATCAGGATCAGCATTAACGATGTTACAATCAGTAGAAAACGGAATCAAACACTTGAATATATCCATCGAAGAGAGTCTTCGAATGGCTACCAGCTATCCGGCTTCATTGTTTAACAAAGCGGGCTTGGGACGTTTCGAAAAAGGAGTAAAGTCGGAACTAGTGAAATTTGACCTATCTGCTTGATTTACAACTACTCATCAGTATATTAAAACTAAGCTAAAAAAGCCATTGCAGGCGTCCCTTGCTTGCAAATACAAGGTTCATTTGCTATTTTGTTGCAAACTTTGCAAGTATGGGTTTGGATGTGCGCCTATTTGATTTAAGACCGCTAAAGAAATACTTCTACTATTATGTAGGTGCTGCGGTTTTTTTCGGCGGCTTGGTGGCGTATGTGTTTTATAGTAAGAATAATCCGATTGGTTACGTGCCACGTCAGTTCTTAGACAATACCAATATGATCATCATCCTTTTTGCGGCCACTTTTCTTTATTCAAGATTCAGCAAAAAGGAACTCGAAAAAATTATTCAAACCAAAGACGACTCCAAGAAGTTCGAAGCTTATATTAGTTATTCGAAAAAACGAACGATTTGGAATTTATTCTCTCTCTTAGTGACTGCGGCTCTATTTTTAGCAACCTACAGTAAAGTATTTCTCATCATTTTTATTTTACAATTATCGTTGAGTATTTTCTTATATCCTCGCAAGTCATTTATTCTCCAAGAACTGAAAGAACGCGACCTGGAATTCACCAGTTAGTGCAATCACACACCTAGCTAAGATAGGCTAGAAAACCCGTATATTTGAGAGTTAATATCTCACAATGACGGATATTCTAACCGAATTTGAGTCAAGACAGACACTCAAGCCACCAGCTACACTTGCGGTAACCAAAGTAGCTTATACATTAATAGGTATTGTAATCATTCTATCTTATTACGCCTTCTTTATTGACCCGTTATATCGAGAAAACATGAAAACCTTTTCTTGGTATCACATTGCACTACTAATTGATTGTTCGCAATTAGTATGGCTAGTTTTTTTATTCTTTAACAAAGCCACTGGACTCGTTGCCGCTATACTTTGTCAAGCTCATATTTTTGGCGTTCAGGTACTCAACCCCTTTTTAAATCATGGATACCAAGGCAATTCAGCAGCTCTATTCTATGTAATAGTTGTTCTTTGTTTAAATGTAACTGCTATTACTTTTGGGCTGAATAAGAAAAACTGGATTTTTTTAAAAATAACTGATATTACAAGGTACAAAGTAATGATACTAGCAGTGTGCTCCTTTGTAACAGGCTTATTTATAAAATTAATAATGGGTTAGTAATGGCATTATTCTTCATATTCATACTTCTTTGTTTGGCAATTGGGTTTTTGGCCACCATTGTCTTTGGTATGTTTTTTCTACTAGTGATTGCATTGCTTACAACCAGCGGTATACTTGCAACTTCCGTTCTAGTGGGGCTTTATAAAAACTCTTTGAAATCAGGATTCAATACCGCACTCTTACTGGCAGTATTAGCATCTGCTATTTCAATTTGCAGTGGCGTAGGCTTTCTATTGGCTTGGTTTTATCATAGTAGTACGATGGAGTCTATTTTAATTGGTGCAGGAGTAGGACTAATCATTGGACTTCCTGCATATTATATCATCAAGCAACTAATTCGAATTGTACTAAACCTATTTGATATCAAGTATTGATGACAGCCACTGAACAATATATTAACTCGTGTAATAAAAAGGGATACTGTTTTCTACCTGAACTATTCTCAGATATTGATTTGAATTCAATTAGTACTTTAATTGAAGATCATTTTATCAATAAGCAAACTAAGGAATACTCAATCCGGAATTTGTTCCAAGAAATACCAAATCTCAAGAGTTTAGTTCTCACCCCTTCCATTGTTTCATTAGTATCGAAGTTTTTCTCTACGCCTGCATTTGTTACAAAAGCCTTGTATTTTAATAAGAACACAGCAGAGAACTGGTATGTGCCTTTTCATCAAGACATATCAATTCATGTGAACGAAAAAATAGATACAGAAGGGTATGGCATGTGGACCCTCAAAGAAGGCTTAGTTGGAGTTGTACCACCAGTACATATTCTGGAGAACACAGTAACGCTCCGCATTCATTTAGATGATACCGACGAAAGAAATGGAGCACTAAAAGTAATTGAAGGCAGTCACTTGGAAGGAATTAGAAAATCTGAAAGCTTAAAGGCGGCTTTTGATACAGCCGCAGTGTGTTGTTTGAAAAAAGGAGACGCCATGTTGATGAAGCCTTTGCTATTTCATGCATCGTCAAAAAACAATTCGGGAAAGCCCCGAAGGGTAATTCATATTGAGTTTAACAATCTACCACTGAACGGATCATTGGAGTGGGCGGAGAAAACCCCGGTAACTAATTGATATGGAAATCAGCAGAAGACTAGTAGGAGTTAGTTTGTTTAGCACCTTTATCATCCTGATCGGAGCCGGTCATGGCATATTCACGCTCGGACTTTTGGGATTGTTTTTGCCTGTATTGATTTTTGATACCGCCGAGTTTCCACTATTGATTTCGAGCATTCTTTCATTATTATGCACCATTCTTTTCATTCTAAGCCTAATTAATGAAGAGCGAAGAAATCGCCTATACTGGTGGGCTATTAGTACGGGAATCGTTCAATTGGTATTTTGGGCTGTACTATCTTTCAATGATCACTATATCCATTTAGCTTGGCTTAGCGCTCTACCTTTCCTACTATGTATTTTATACTCCCTCTTTCGATCAAAAATTCATCGATGGATTCAAGAGCTGAGATCGTAAGAAAGAAGTAGTGTGAAAACAAATCATAAAAGCATCTTAGAAATATGAAAAAGCGTTACCTTATTCTTTTGCTTCTTCTATCGAACATGGCAATCAGCCAAACGCCAAAACTACGCAATACAATTGGGGATGGGTTTTGCAATGATTTCACTAGAAAACTCAGGGAGATGCCAAGAAATGTTCTGTTTGGAGTTCACATCCAAAACAATAAAATTTATTTCTCATTCGGCAATCTTGAATGGTTTAAAAAGGTCTTCTCTGAAGCCAGTGATGGCGTTGCAATAGACATCGTTCGGAAGTCTCAATTTGATTGCGATGCATCCATTCCGTCTGAAATACCGAAAGGCGCCATTTCTTCAGTACTACGTCGAGACGAATTGTTATCAAGAAACGAAGGAGGGCCTTCGGAACTGCTTGTTGAAATGGGAACTGTTCCTCAAAATATCAGAGAAAATCAAATAGAAGGAAATGTGTGTTTTTTAAAAGGTAATAATATTTGCTATTATACTAATCTTATTGATATCCCAAGATCCAACCTAGACTTGCTCCCAATGGGTTTCTATACCCTAAAAAAAACAGACTTTGATAGTAATAGCAACGAAGATGGACCGCAGAAAACCTATTCCACTATTAAGAAGTACACACTTTATTTTGACGCTTCAAAAGCCAATATCAAAAACGAAGATAAAACTGCACTTGCTGCAATTCTCAACGACAACAAAGACAATATTGCCTTCATCAGCATAGAAGCTTACAGCTCGGTCGACGGCTCAAAAGCGGCCAACCAAGCCGTGCAAAGACAACGTAAAGACGCTGTTGTCAGTCTTTTGAAATCGTATTTACCCAGACTACCCGACACTTCAGTAGTAGAAGCAGAAGATTGGAATGGATTTCGGTCTGCCTTAAATCTTTCAAGTGCAACCGATTTAATTAACAAAACAAATAAAGAAGTTAAAGATGATCTGGCTGCCTATGCTATAGAGGAAGACCTAGAGAATATTCTTAAAAATGGCAGAAGAGTAGATGTTCGCTTCTACTTGAGAGACAAAACAACATACGACAAGCTCCAAAGCGACTCGTTGGTTAGAATTTATCGAAAAGCCATACTTGACAGCAACTTGTTGCTGGCTAGATCAAGCTTAGAGGCTATCTACTATCGGATAGAAGATGGTTTATTGAATCCTGACGAGATCGACAGCATCGCTGTTCCTAAAACTAAGTTCTATTCTCCCTTATTATCAGATAAGGCCATCCTGAAACTAAGAACGCAATATGCCGGCGAATTAGAAACATTGAACGAGTTAAAAATAGCACGCAGCTTGTCGCCCAACGACACTATTATAAACTACAATTATCATTCCCTGGCCATTAAAGTGCAAGATTTGATAGAGTTTGATGACAGTAGCGCCACTCTCGCAAAATCACTCGACAGTTTTAGTTTAATGAAGAAAGAAAAAATCTCTACGCAGCGAATGAAAATAAATTATAACATTCTGCTAGCTCGGTTTTATAGAATCAATGGAAAATATGATTTACAAGATTCGATTGTTAACTTAATCAGAAGCTACTACCTCAAATATAAATGGAACGAAAATGACATTTACTCACTAGCGAAATTCTATGTGATGTATGAAAACAATTCTTTCGCCAATGAGATCATTGAACCGGCTATCAGAGAAAAAAGAGCTTCAGAAAATCTAATTTTTTACAAAATAAATATTGACTTCTTTACTCCTTCATCTTATGAAACAGCCTTTTTCAAGGACTTGTGCAAAGAAGCCATTCGTTTGAATCGAGAACGGTTTTGTAAATTGTTCAACAGCTCTAATAAAGGAGGTGCCAGCTTTCAACTACTGGATGAAGAAGTACTTCGACTTTTTTATTGTTCTAACTGTACATTGAAAAAGTCTTAATACACTTTCAAACATCAAAGTTTCTTTGTCATTTACAACAAAATCAATAACTAAATCAATTTAGGAATTCATTTCTTTAGAATTTTGATTTTAATGACAAACGAGTCTCTTACCGGAAATATTATTGGCGCTTGTATGGAAGTCCATTCCTCGCTTGGAAGATATTTTCCCGAGTACAGTTATCAGCGCGCACTTGCAATTGAGTTGGAATTGAGAAATATTAAATTTGAAAGAGAAGCTGAAATTGACCAGTTCTATAAAAGCCGAAGTATTGGAAAAAGAAAGGTAGACTTCCTAATAGAGGGGGTGATTCCTCTAGAAATTAAAGCGGTACCTCAACTAGAATCGAACCATCTCGCCCAAGCGATAAACTATATTGAATCGGGCAACAACGAATTTGGATTATTAATAAACTTCGGAGCCAAGAGTCTTGAGTTCAAGAGAGTATATAATAATAAGCTAACTAGGATGTAAAGGATTCGTATGATTAGCTTGATTTTATTTCAGTGCTACCATGGTAATCCTTTACTTATCAACTAAATCTTTCTAATCCTAGCAAGTAATCCTTTCCCTATCAACTAAATCCTTCTAATCCTAGCACAAAGAAGCGAGCCGAAAACTCGGCCCGCCCGTAAACGATACTAATAACCAGAGGCTTATTTAGCGATATCAAAACGATCTAGATTCATCACTTTGGTCCACGCTGCAGCAAAGTCATTCACAAACTTTTGCTTTCCATCTTCACATCCGTATACTTCAGCAATAGCGCGCAATTCAGAGTTAGAACCAAAAATCAAATCTACTCTTGTAGCTGTCCACTTCACTTCACCTGTTTTACGATCGCGACCTTCGAACTTCATTTGTGATTCGGAAGTAGCTTTCCAGGTAGTTCCAAAGTCGAGTAAATTCACAAAATAATCATTGCTTAATACACCCGGAGTCTTTGTAAACACCCCGTGTTGTGAACCATCGAAATTGGTATTCAACACACGCATACCACCTATCAAAGCAGTCATCTCAGGTGCTGTTAATGTCATTAACTGCGCTTTGTCAATCAACAACTCTTCAGGCATTGAGTGAGAACGACCTTTGATATAATTACGGAAACCATCTGCTACAGGCTCCAATACTGCAAACGATTCAACATCTGTTTGCTCTTGTGTTGCATCGGTTCTTCCCGGCGTAAATGGAACGCTCACTGCAACACCTGCATCCTTCGCTGCTTTCTCTACTGCTGCTGAACCGGCTAATACAATTAAGTCGGCAATTGAAATTTTCTTCGGTGCATTGATGGTATTGAACTCATCTTGAATACGCGTTAACGTATCCAATACTTTATCCAACTGAGTTGGATTGTTTACTGCCCAGTATTTTTGAGGAGCCAAACGTACACGTGCACCATTAGCACCACCGCGCTTGTCTGATCCACGGAATGTAGAAGCGGAAGCCCATGCAGCTGACACCAATTCAGACACCGTTAATCCACTTGCCAAAATATTAGCCTTCAATGCTTCAATATCTTTTGCATCAGCCAAAGAATAGTCTGCAGCAGGAACCGGATCTTGCCAAATCAATTCTTCACTTGGAACTTCAGGACCCAAATAACGCAATTTCGGTCCCATGTCTCTGTGCGTTAATTTGAACCAAGCGCGTGCAAATGCATCTGCGAATTGATCAGGGTTCTCGTAGAAACGACGTGAAATTTTTTCATACGCCGGATCAAAACGCAAAGCCAAATCAGTAGTTAGCATGAACGGAGCGTGCTTCTTCGATGGATCGTGTGCATCAGGTACTGTACCTGCACCACCACCGTTCTTTGGCTTCCATTGGTGAGCTCCTGCAGGACTCTTCGTTAATTCCCACTCAAACCCAAACAAGTTTTCGAAGTAGTTATTGCTCCATTTTGTTGGAGTAGTGGTCCATGCACCTTCCAGTCCACTAGTGATAGTATCTCCACCTGCACCTGTTCCGAAGCTGTTCTTCCAACCTAAACTCATTTCCTCGATAGAAGCACCGGCCGGTTCGCGACCAACATATTTACTTGGATCAGCAGCTCCGTGTGTTTTACCAAACGTATGTCCACCTGCAATTAAGGCAACGGTTTCTTCGTCGTTCATGGCCATTCTTCTGAATGTTTCACGAATATCTCTAGCCGCAGCAATCGGATCAGGATTGCCGTTAGGTCCTTCCGGATTCACATAGATCAAACCCATTTGAACGGCTCCAAGTGGGTTCTCTAAGTCACGGTCACCTGTATATCTTTTATCGCCCAACCATTCTGTTTCTGAACCCCAGTAAATATCTTCCTGTGGTTCCCACACATCTTCACGTCCGCCACCGAAACCAAATGTTTTGAATCCCATTGATTCAAGCGCACAGTTACCTGTTAACACCATCAAATCCGCCCATGACAAAGCTTTTCCGTATTTCTTTTTGATTGGCCATAACAACAAACGTGCTTTATCGAGGTTGGTATTATCAGGCCAGCTATTCAAAGGAGCGAAGCGCTGTGTACCTGCACCTGCACCGCCTCTTCCATCGTGAATACGATAGGTACCGGCACTGTGCCAAGCCATCCGAATAAACATAGGACCATAATGACCATAGTCTGCCGGCCACCAATCTTGTGATGTGGTCATTAACTCGTAAATATCTTTCTTCACCGCAGCTAAATCCAACTTTTTGAATTCTTCGGCATAGTTGAATTCAGGGTCCATTGGGTTGGACAAACTTGAATGTTGACGAAGGATGTTCAACTTAAGTTGATTAGGCCACCAGTCGCGGTTACTAGTACCTGCACCTGCTGCCAACTTAGGCATGTCTGATGCACTGGCACCGGTAAAAGGACACTTCCCTTGAGATGCTCCGTTTTCCATAATTTTCAATGTTTTAGGCTTGATTTAATGATTATTAAAGTATCGATACTCAAATGTACGGAAGCCTATTGATAAGATTTATTGATTATCTTTATGATAATATAGAATTCATCTATGACTTTAACCCAGCTCGAATACATCGTTTCACTAGATACCCACCGCCATTTTGCTCTGGCGGCCGAAAACAGTTTCGTTACACAACCCACCCTCAGTATGCAGATCCAGAAACTAGAGGATGAGTTAGGCGTAAAAATTTTTGATCGAACCAAACAACCGGTAATTCCCACAGAAGTTGGAACCACCATCATCGCTCAGGCTCGTGTTATTCTTCGCGAAGCGGGACTGCTTCAGCAAATTGTAAACGATCAGAAACAGATACTGTCGGGGGAATTGAGAATTGGAATCATTCCCACCCTAGCACCATATATCCTTCCCCCGTTATACAAAAGAATTCGTGAGAAGTACCCGATGTTGAACTTGATCATCAAAGAATCGATCACCGAAGATGTTATTCACGATTTGAAGAGCAACAAGCTTGATTGTAGTATTGTGGTTACACCGTTAAAAGACAACTCCATCAAAGAAGATCCATTATTCTATGAAGAATTGTTTGTTTATGTGTCGAAGAAAAACGCTCTATCACAAAAGAAATACTTGCTGGCAAATGAGATCGATCCCAATCAATTGTGGTTGTTGGAAGAAGGTCACTGCTTTCGCTCGCAAATTCTAAACCTTTGTGAACTACGCAAAACAAGCGATTTTCATTTCAAATACGAAACAGGAAACATTGAAACCTTGAAACGCATGGTTGATAAAAGTGACGGCATTACCATTCTTCCCGAACTCGCCGTTATGGAATTCACCAAAGAACAAATGAAGCTGGTAAAGCGATTGGTGGAACCCAGCCCAGCCCGCGAGGTGAGCCTCGTCACCCATCGCGATCACATCAAAACCAAGTTAATCCGAACCCTTAAAGAAGAGATACTTGCAATTGTTCCAAAAGAGATGAGAGAGTTGAAGAATAAGAAGGTGGTGGAGATCAATTATTAATTAAAAATTAATAATTAATAATTGGGGCAGTCTGTAGCTGTAAAATAAAGTGAAAATTCAACAGCTGGAGAACTGATATAATTCTTTGTAAATACCCTATGCTCTCTCAGCGGTAGCAACAGTGTACAAAAAGAAGTAGTGTATTTCACAATTTGAGAGTGCTGCAACTGGATACTATGTTTGAATAAATCGCTGCGAAAACGTTGCGCTCGCTGCGCCGCTGCGGTAATAATAAACCAATAAATAAAGATAAATAATTAAAAATGAAACAGCCGGCAGTTAAGTTGATTGACTATCGATTTCTCATGTTCGATTATCTTTTACAAAAAGGCTAACCTGCAAAAGAAATTAATCGAATATCAACCGGAAAACTCATCTCTGGAGAGGGGCCCCAATTATTAATTATTAATTCTTAATTATCAATTACTCTGAATTGCGCTTCTCACCATCTTCCCCCACTCCTTAATTTCTCCTTCTTTCCAATTACCGTTTGAATTCGCTCCGGGAACGAGCATTGAGCAGGTTTCAACTTTATCACTCAAACTCCAACATACCCAGCTTAAACCCTTTGCATTCATCCAATCTAAAAACTCTTTCCAACTGGCTTGATCAATGGGACCATCCCCTGTTGCTTCCATTCCCGCGCATTCAGAAATAAAAATGGGCAAACCCGCTTTGATGGCTTCGTCAGTTCGATCGCGCAACCACTTTTTATGAGTACCCGAATAAAAATGCATCGTATACATTAAATTGATATATCCTTTGATGGGATCAGCTGCTGGCAGTTGCACATCTTGATCCCAACGTGGAGAACCAACCAAAATCACATTATCAGGGTCATTCTTACGAATGGCCGCTATTACCTTTTCGGAGTAAGCTTTTACTTCGGGCCAGGTTTCATAATCGGGTTCGTTGAAAATTTCATAGATAATATTATCATACCCTCCGTACTTCTTAGAAATGCGATCGAAAAAGTCAATGGCCTCTTTCTCATGAATATTATGGTCGTGCCAGTCGATGATCACATATACACCCTTCTTAATGCAAGCATCAATTACAGCCGTCATGCACTTCTCTGAGGTATCTTTATTCTTTAAATAACCCAATTCATTCAATTCAATACCCATGGAAGCTCTGATCACATTCGCCTTCCAATTATCTACCAAAAAATCCACTGCTCCTTTATTGTAAAAACGTGGCCATAGGTTATGCCAACCGAAACTCACACCACGCAATTGCAGAGGGTTTCCCATTTTGTCTACTAACTGAGTTCCACTTACACTGAGTGCGCCGCTTTGCTTCACTACTTGCGTAAAAGACACTAAGCTTGCAAAAATCGCTATGGCTATCAGAGAGGCTTTTTTCATTGTGCTGGTTTTAGGTCTGATTCAAATATAGTATAAGGATCGTTATAGAATTTTATAAAATCGGGTACTGAAGCATGACCCGGATAGGGCGCATAAAAATGTGTAGCACTATAGATATCGTTTCTCCATACCAATACATACGTGATCGGTAATTTTGAGTCTTTCAGAAGAGGAAGTAAAACAGTGGTATACCAATCGTTCTTCACAATAGATTCTAACCCGGTTTCAGTAAGTGCAATCAACTTATTGAACTCTTTCCCAACTTCCCCCAAAATCTGCAACTTCTTCTTGGCAGCTTCAATATCGTATTTACCATATCTGCCCAAATCGTTGTAGTTGTCCATACCTACCAAATCAACAAAGTCGGTTCCGGGAAAATCTTCCAAATAGGCTTGTTTCGATTGAAAACTGCAATCAGGAGAATAGGCATAGATAAACTGATGCACATTTAAACTATCTCTAAGGTATTGAACCGTAAACTTCCAGAGCTCTTTGTACTCTTCAGCAGTACGGTGGGTTCTCCCCCACCAAAACCAAGAGCCATCCATTTCATGAAAGGGTCTAAAAATCATGGGTACAGGCTTTCCATCCTTTCCTTTAACAGACTTCACAAACTCTCCAATCACCTTCAATTTTGCTTTGAACACCACATTAAACGGAGCGCCGGGCAGTATTTCGGCAACTGCCAATTTCGAATACCCTTCTTCCCAATTAAATCCATTTCCTTTATCAGTTCCATTCAAGGACAATACCGGATTGGCAGCATGCCACGCAATGGTAACTACTCCACCTCTATCATAAGTGTCGGCCATTAATTTTCGCATTTGTTTGATGCCTCGATCTTTTTTATCCGGATCCTTATCATCAAACACCATAAAATCGAAACCAATCACTGCGGGATTTGAGCCGGTTACCAACTTAACATCGCTTGTATTCTTCCGATCTTCCCAACCGTGTCCGTATTCACGTGCATGTTGATGACCGAACAACACACCTTTGCTTGACCAACTCTTCAACTTGTTGTACAAGCCAACTGTTTCATCGGTAGCCGCCCGATCAATGAGCTGAGCATTTGTGAAAACAAAGAGCAACAGAAAGAATCCTAAGCAATATCCATTCTTCATTTGTTCATGGCTTTTACGGTTTATAAACGAACCTCACAAATGAATTCAAATGCAAATAAGGGCTCTTCAACAGTTTGCTTCTTTTATTTTTTCTAGAAAAGAAAAGCAAGCGCCATTTGCGAATAACAATGCTTGCTTTATTTCATATTACGATTCATTTTATTGCTTGGTTACTACCAAATATACGGCAGAGCGTGCAGGAATGCTCAATCGAATTCCGCTGTTTGTAGATGCAGAATACGGCAAAATATCTTTATAGTTTGCCGGGCCACCAGCAGCATAGGTGGTAGTAGCTCCATTCACCAATACCTTTCTTGAGAAAGAGCCATTATCGGTACCTCCTGTAAGTGTATAAAAATAAAATTTGCTTCCTTTCTTAAAGTTCTTGATGTTCACTTCAACGGTTGCAGCGGTTGAGCCTTTGTTTACCAAGGCCACACCTGTTTCGCCTGAAGTAAAAGAGGAAGCATAGCTTATCACATTTGCATTGCTTGAAGTAGAACTTACCAATCGATCGCCGAGGTATTTTTTGAAGAAGTACATGTGGTAATAGGCAGGGCGTGGATTCCATTTCGGAACACCATCCGGTTCATCACCCTGATTAAACAAGCCATGATCATTACCATTAGACCAGCCGTTGGCCATATCCCAACGAGCGGTCATTCCCAATTTATTCTTCAAGCTTTCTCCAATCACCATTACTGCATGTAAGCCATTTACATTCGATACTTGTTGCATTTGACCTTGACTGGTGATATTCCACTCCGTCATAGCAATGGGTTTTTGTGTTAGACCCGCGCCGGTGATCTGAGCCTTCACATAATCGGTCATTGTTGCTGTTTCAGTGATCGGAGTATTCAAGATAACATCAGCATCGGCATTGGTTTGAAAGGGTGTATAGTAGTTGTGTACGATATGAAAATCGGGGGAATTTCCCGCGGCAGTAAAAAGACCACTGTTCCAACCTTTAGCTGTATTGGACCACCAAGTTTGTGGTGCCGATTCAGAAGTAACAGCACCTAAATAAATGGTTTTCCCGATTTCATTGGCAGCTTTTCTCATTGAATCAGCAAAAATTTTGAAGTGCTGCCCGTATAATTGACCAGTCAGGAATTCAGGTTGGCCATCCTTATTATTCGCGGTATTGATTCGATAACCGGCTTCCCAGTTTCCGTAATTTTCATTTCCAATTTCCCAGTACTTGGTTCTACCATTATCAAATCTCACCCAATCGGCTGCCAGATGAGCTGCCGCCGCCGCAGGGTTTGGGCCTGTTCCGTAACGAGCATAGCCATAGTTTACTACAATCATACCTGCATTTCCGGTTTGCTGTAGCATATTGTAATAGTTCTCTACAGAGAAGGTCCAGTTTTCTGCATTCTTACCATACCAATAACCTGCGGCTGTGCTGGTACCATTGTCTTGCACCAATTGATCGGGGGCGTCTGCTGGTTTTTGATCTTTCAGCGCATTCCAGAAGAAAACATCGCTAATACTACCCCCCGGAAAACGAATGATATGAGGATGAAGTGTTGTAATATGATCCATCAAACTAGACTCCGTTACAATTTGGCCCATCCACAAATTCGAATTGTCGCTTGCCAAAGAGCGAGGAATTTTAGTGATCACCACACTTCTATCAACGGTAACTGTTACGCCTGCGGCGGCAGGAACAGAACTAGGTTGAAAACCTGAGGGTGCTGTAAAACTTTTCGCTTGCCAATCGTCGAGAAAAAAACCGATTGTATTGGCGGTAGCTGGATCTACTTGTGGTTGCACTGTGGTTGTATCTTCAGTTGTTCCTCCTCCTCCACCGCCACCTGTTGTGGATTTTTTACAAGAAAAGAATCCGACAAGTGTCACAATCATAAATACAGAAATTGCTTTTTTCATAAGTTCGTTTTAAGAAGCGAAAACTCGCTGTTGTATTTTAAAGCTGCTTTGTTTTGATCAATTAGTTTTATCAATCGTTGAACAGAAGCATGTGAATTCAATCCATCAGGCTCTGTATTCATACAGTAATCCAGTAATTTTTCTATTGTGCTAGTGGCTACATGAATTCTTGTATCAGATGACGCATAATAAATGAATACCGTTTCATCTTCATCTACAATCCAACCATTTGAAAATACCACATTACTTACGTCGCCAATTCGCTCCATTCCAACAGGTGCTAAAAAATAACCCGCGGGTTTGTAAATCACTTTTGAGGGATCTCTAAGATCTGTAATAAACAAGTACAATACATATCTTAAACCGGCGGCCGTATTTCTAACTCCATGGGCTAAGTGAAGCCAGCCCTTATTGGTTTTTATGGGAGCTGGGCCCAAGCCGTTTTTCATCTCAGATACCGTATGGTACTGCTTAGGGTCAATCACTTTTTCTGATAATACAATTGCCGGATCAATGCTATTACTAAGCCCAAATCCGATGCCACCTTTGGTTCCGGCCTCAATAAAATTATCTTGAGGGCGGGTATAAAATGCATACTTCCCTTCAACATATTCAGGATGAAGCACTACGTTTCGTTGTTGGGGAGAATTTGTTTTTAAATTGGGAAGACGTTCCCATTCTACTAAATCTTTAGTTCTTGCAATTCCACACTGAGCAATGGCAGCCGACTGATCACCGGCGGGCGCATCCGGATCTTTTGATTCTGAACAAAAGATGCCATAGATCCATCCGTCCTCATGCTCAACCAATCGAATATCGTAGATATTTGTTTCGCTTTCTAGTGAAGGAATTTGAACGGGGTAGTCCCAGAACTGAAACCCGTCAATACCATTTTCGCTTTCAGCAATTGCAAAAAATGATTTTCTATCAGCTCCTTCAACACGGGCCATTAAAATATACTTGTTATTCCATTTAATAGCACCTGCATTAAGTACTGAGTTGATTCCGAAGCGTTGAATCAAAAATGGATTTGAATTTTGATTCAAATCGTAACGCCAAAACAAAGGCGTATGCTCCGATGTAAGCACCGGATGTATGTATCGATGAAAAATTCCGTTCCCGGATTCTTCTTTTTTATTTTGTTTGCACAATAACGCTTCGTGGTCTCTTTTGAGAACCTGCCAGCGCTGCTGGAACTGTTGTTGCATGAATACTTTTTCGTTAAAATCAATCTTCTAATTTGTCCCACCAGGTGCGTTTCAGGATCAGAACGATTACCACCAGTATGGCAAGCGTAATAAAAAGAGGAAGATGCATTGATAATACCAGATACATCGGCAGAATGGTCATACAGAGTTGCCCAATAATTCCTAAAGCAACGTTGAATAGATCGAGTAGCATGTTAGTATTGGGCTTGAATTGGGGATCTTTGTCTTGAACTTTTTTTAGCACCGGTTTCCAGCAGCCCCATGGCTTTACGGTTGTATAAAATTTATGAAGCACCGCTTCTTCTGTTGGAGGCGCTGTATAGGTTCCAACAATACTTGCAAAAAGCGAGATAAGGAACAGTACAGGAAAATAATAGAGAAACTCGATACCGGAGAAAAAACGAGAAAACACAAGCGCTCCAATAGTACCTGTTAGCATTCCTATAAAAAATCCGTTTGCATTGAAGCGCCACCAGTACCATTTCAACACATTCGCTGCAATGTATCCACCATACAAACCGGATACAATCCATTGTATAATACTGTTTACATCTTTCGCGAAAAGTCCTATTAGAATACCTAGAGCTACTACTATGATTCCTACTAAATAATTAACAGTAATGATTTTCTTATCAGAAGGATTTTTTGCGAAGTACTTGAGATAAATATCATTTACTATATAGGCCTGTGCTGCATTCAACGTACCGGAAAAAGTGCCCATGAAAGCACCTAAGAGCCCGGTGAGCACCAAACCTAAAATTCCGGCGGGAAGAAAATTGTTAATTGCTGCAGGTAGTACTCGTTCAAAATCAACTTGACCATTACCGTCGCTAAGATTCAAAGAATGGTAATACAACAATCCCAATACAGTTAAGCCAATTACCATTAAGTAACGAATAGGCAGCAGTACAATTGAAACAAAGCCCGTCATTTTAGAAGCTTCTTTTGGCGATCTTGTGGAGAGAATCTTCTGCATGTCGTACGTTGGTGGAGGGCCACCCGCGGCAGCAAAGCTTCCTTTAAACAACATCATCATAAAAAGCAACCCAAACAAATCAAAACCATCGTCTGCAATTTTCTTATTGGCTTCTTCAATAATACCCGACCAATTCAAGTTCAGATTCCACCCAAAAAAAGGGTCTTTCCAACCGGAAGGCACCTGAAGTGGTTGGTCTTTTAAATGCGTCATGGCTATCACGGCAATTGCAATACAACCAATGGTCATAATAGCATACTTAATAACATCACCAATTACAATGCTGTGCATTCCACCTAATATGGAATAAAACATCGCAAACAGCGTAAATACAATTCCGTAGAAATGCGCTACATAGTTAGGCGATACATCGAAAGGCACATATCCTTTAACATACTCCCAGGGAACAAATATTTCAATGAACTTTCCAAGTCCTATAAATCCATAAGCTAGAAAACCCAAACAGCCGATCAAAGCAAAAGCTACAATAATACTATGTGAGCCTTGCACTCCTTTTCCAACCGAACCGAAGCGAGTTTCTAACCATGCAGCACCGGTATTGGCATTCGAACGACGAAGCCATTTTCCGATGTACATCATATTATAGACCTGATTGAATACCGGCCAAAGCCAAGGTATCCAGATACTTTTTAAACCATAAACAAAACAGAGGGCTACCATCCACATCGTGCCACTGATATCGAACATATCAGACGCATCGCTTAAACCGAGCATGTACCATGGAAGCTTTTTACCCCCCATCAGATACGATTCTTTGTTCTGACGGGCTTTTTTACGGAGAAACCAACCCAACATCACCATACTAATCAAATAGAATAGTATTATGAGTGTATCGTAGATAGTTAGTTTCATTGGAAGGTTTGTAATAGCAGTGCAACAAGATACAAAAAAAACTAGATGCAGGCTGAAGAATCAGCCTGCACTTTATGGTTTGACCACTGTTTTGTTTTTTAAAACAAACCAACCATTATTGACCCAAAAATCTTAAAGAACTTCTTGCTTTACTGAATAACTTTATGATATGCAGATAAACCTTGTTAATAATTTATGTTTCAAAAGTTTGGTCGCTTCAACAAGAAGTGAAGCGCCCTTTTTAAACAGTTTCTATTTTGCGAACATGATATTATCAAAGTAAACAGTCTTACCATCCTCAAAAATTTGGAAGGTTACGTTGTTTACAGATGTAACACCAGGATAGTTCGTAACCAAATCAAATTTGAAATAGGTCCATTTGTTAGCAGGAATTGTAATTACTTTTTGATTTCCCCAATTAATCCAGAATTGGAAGTTCTTATCAACATCTGCACCTTTTGCCCAGAATGAAAATGTTTTATAGCCTGTAATATCAATACTACCACCATTGCCTAATTGCATACCGCCCCAAGAACCTGTTGCATCATACGCTGCTTTCATGGCACTGGTACCGGTAATTTTATCATCAGTAGAAGCGGCATAATTTCCTCCCCAGCCCCAGTTCTCAAATCCATTGTCGAGTTGATCGCTAAATACTGTTTTTGCAGCATTTACATTTACAAATTCCATATCTGTTACACGCTCACCCGATGCGTTGGTTACTTTTAACTTCCCTCTTGAAAGAGTGGTTAAAGGCATCTTTAATACCAATTGCTTTCTGGATTTTGAAACAATGGTACACGCTGTGCTCGTACCATCAAAAACCACTGCCGTTACGTCGTCCAGGTTGTTACCGGTTAATGTAACTGTTGAGTTGGACTGAAAATCTGTAGGGAAAGCTGTTGTGATATTGGGTAAGGCAATTACAGAAAATGGAACAGTTAAGGTTTTTCCAGCGGCATTGGTGAAGATTACATTTTGAGGTCCGCCAAAAGCAGTATCCGGCACTCTAAAAATCAATGCTGAATCAGTATTCAGAGTTGGCATGAACGAAGCCGGCACATTGTTCTTATCAAACACAATGCTTCTAATTTGTCCGATGCCTTTTCCATTCAGGGTCACCACCTGACCTCCGGCAGCAGAACCTGGGTCTATTGTTCCTGATGACATATTACCAACACTTACATCAGGACTACCATCGCCGTCTTTTTTACACGAAACGAAGGTAAAAGCGGCAAGTACTGATAAAATAAATAGAGGCTGTACGAGCTTTATAAGTATTTTTTTCATGTTATTTTTTTTCAATGATAACAGCAATCAATTAATAGTAAGGAATAGCAGGTTTTGCTAATTCCGGGTCCTGTAAAACTTCACCGGCCGGAATGGGCAAGTGCATGTAATTCTCAGTGAAGGTTACGTAGTTGGGGAAATCAGCCGTTCCTCTGTTCTGAGCTTCGATAATTTGTTTGGCTTTCGCAAAACCTTGGCGTTGAATATCAAACCAATAATCTCCTTCAAAAGCAAATTCTACGCGACGTTCATGCATAATATCAGCAAGTGTAATGGATGTTTTTGGAGCTAACATTGCTCTTTGTCTTACTTTATTGAACGCAGACAAAGCCGCTGCATCTGATGTTGAAGCGTTGGTACCTAGAACGGCTTCTGCATAAATCAACAATACATCAGCGTAGCGAAGCATCATGGTGTTTATACCCGTATTCATACCAAGCACAGTTTCGCCGCCATAAGCACTTCCTGGTCCTACTACATATTTTGCGATATTGGCTCGAACAGAATTTTTCTGGCCACCATCCCCTACTGCTTGCAGGGTGTCATACTTGTAACCATTCGCCATAAAGGCATTGTATACTGCGTTACCATTTTTCGGTTTCCATTCAGGCTTGCTCCATCCGTGTTCCATCATTGAGCCCTTTCTTCTGATATCTCCCGACTCGTAAGCAGCGATCATATCTCTTGAAGGCGTATACAATTCCCACATGCTAGCTTCTGCTGTTTGCAGGTTTGCGGGGCCACGATCCGGATTCTTTTGATTGCCCGAACCCCAAGGATTTCCCGTTAACTGATGTTGGATAGAAAAAAGTGCTTCTTTGTTGTTGTTGTTTGCACTTGAGTTGAACATGCCTCCATAGTCGGTCATCAAATCATATTTACCCGAGTTTATTACTTCCAATGCTTTTGATTTAGCACTGTCGTAGTCTTTACGGTACAAATAAATTTTAGCCATCATCCCCTTTGCGGCATATTTAGTAACGCGACCAGGAATATCAGACTCAGGCAATCCGGCTTCCGCCATTCGAAGTTCATTCAAAGCAAATTGCAGTACATCTTTTTTGATGTAACGCGGAATATTGAAATTACCCGACAAGATGGTTCCACCTGGATTGTTTACAATTGGAGCGTCACCCCAAATGCGAGCAATATAGAAATACACAGTTCCTTTGAAGAAATGACATTCTGCAATGGCTGGGTCCAAAAAGCTAGCGTCACCACCTTTTGCTTTTTTCAATTCCAATGCATTCATGTATTCGCTGGTCCAACCACCAATTTTATAAAACACTTTCCATGCGTCAGCAATTCTTACTGAGGTTGAAGCAAAGGAGAAATTGATGAAGGGGGGATCGTCGCCACCACCGGTATATTCGTTTCCGGCCATTACATCGCCAATAGCATCCATAGCGCGGTTTTCATAGCCACTCCATGGAAGTCCATACAAAGTACTGGTTAGGCCACGAACTTCTGCGGCTGTATTGTAATAGTTATCGAGCGTAGTGCTGTCTAAAGCAGGCTTATCGAGAAAAGACTTGCTACAGGAAAACAGACTAACTGTTATTGCACTGATTGCTGCAGCTCTTTTAAACATTGAATTCATATTAATCAGTTTAATCGTTAGTAGTTTATAATTCTAGATTGATTCCCATGGTGAAAGAACGTGGGTTAGGATAGTGACCCGCATCTACGTTCATCAAGCGAATGTTGTTATTGAACACACCCACTTCAGGATCGTATCCACTGTACTTGGTAAATGTTTTCAAGTTCTGAACAGTTACGTATACACGAGCACTGCTAATTTTTGCTTTTGCCAAATATTTAGCAGGAATACGATATCCCAACGATACGTTCTGAATACGGATATACGATCCATCTTCAACATATCTGTCAGACATGTAAACGTTGTTTACGTTGGTATTGGTAAAGCGGGGCAATGATCCTTTTGTATTGTTATCAGTATAACGATCAGACACTGACTTCAACTGATTGTAGAATGGATTGTCCATTTTCTCCAACTGCCAACGGAGGAAGTTGAAAATTTTAGCACCATAGCTTCCTTGCAAGAAGAAAGAGAAGTCAAATTCCTTATACTGGAACGTGTTAGTAATGCCATAAGTAAACTTCGGTAATGGGCTGCCGATAAAAGTGATATCGTTTTCATCAATTACTCCATCGGGTTTACCATTCGGGCCACCTACATCCTTGAAGCGAACATCGCCCAACCAAGTATGCGTTTGATCTACAGGATAACCGAATTGAGGCAAGCTATTGTTCAAGTCGGCTTGACTTCTAAACAAGCCATCAGTCTTCAATCCAAAGAATGAACCTACTGCATAACCGGGAACGGTACGTGTGATCAAATAGTTGTCGTAATAAACACGGCCGTAAAGTGCCGCCAAATCACCGGCTACTTTTTCCAATTTGTTCGTGAATTGAGAATAGATAATATTGGTTTTCCAAGTAAAGTTCTTTTTCTTAATGTTATTAGTATTGATGGTAACATCAAAACCTGTATTAGACATTCTACCCGAATTGATAACCGGACCTTTTAAGTCGTCCCACTGATCACCTACTCCAATTAAGCGTGGACCCGTACCAATCAACAACATTTGTGTGGTTGTTTTCTTGTAGACGTCAAAACTCAGGTCAACAATACCATTGAAGAAGGTTGCGTCGATACCGGCATTTTTTGTTTCAACAGATTCCCAAGTTAAGTTTGGATTGGCTACGCCATAGAGGTAGTTTGAAGTACCGAAACCAACTGGGCCGGGCCAGAATGAAACCACCGAAGTATACGGCGGATTGGGAGCACCATTAGGCATGTTTGAATTACCTACCACACCATAACCAACACGAACTTTCATAAAGCCAACGTATTTCTTCATGGCTTCCGCAAATTTTTCATTGCTTACTGTCCAAGCAACGCTGGCTCCGGGGAAGTTGCCCCATTTATTTTTTCCGAAGAAACGAGACGAACCGTCTCTACGAACACTTACATTTAGCGCATATCTATTATCGTAAGTATAGGTACCACGAGCGAAATAGGATTCTAGACTACCGTCATTTTTACCTCCACCTAATTCCCATGTGGTGCGGTCGCTACTACCGGTATTGAGGTCAAGGATATTGTTTTGAAGATCTACTTTTTTGCCATTCAGACTTTCCCAGTAATTGTACTGTGCTTCATGTCCGAGTGTACCTGATACCGCATGCTTTCCAATATTCTTATAATAGTTCAAAAAGTTTCGAATAGCATAATAGTACCCATTGCCGCGGTAATCAAATAGCTGACTCCTCAAACTTGTATTTCCGAAGCTTGCCGATTTCTGACTAGCGAGGTTATTGTAGTTGCTGATTGAATACGCAAATTCATTTCTCAAAGTCAAACCCTTTAAGAATTCAATTTCTGCATAGATATTACCGAAAAAGTTGGTACTGGTACTTTGGTTGCCACGATAGTAACTACGCGCAATGGGGTTGTCTTGACTATACTGGAAGCCACCAACGGATTGGCCGCCGCCTCCCCAAGATCCATCCAAATTTTTTACGGGGATCAATGGGCTTTGAACAGCTCCCCACCAAATCGTACCCTCTGCAGCATCAGCCAAGGTTACATTCTGAATGCTTCGAGAAGCATTTGAGCTCATTCCAATTTTCAAATAATTCTTGATCTGATGATCGAGACTGAAACGAGTAGAATAACGTTTGAAATCAGATCCAATCAAAATACCTTTTTGAGTAAAGTAATTGGCTGATATATAGTAATTCGTTTTGTCTTTGCCACCGGAGAAACTCAACTGATGACTCTGAACTGTTCCCGTACGAAACATCGCATCTTGCCAATCGGTACCCGGACCTAGCTTAGATGGGTCCGCTAATTCAGCGCTCGGAGTAAAGCCGATGATGGGTGCTACTTCATTTTGATATTTCGCAAATTCACGAAGGTTCATCAAGTCTAACTTCTTTTGAACTTGTTGATTACCTACATACATTTCATAGTTTACTTTTCCTTCGCCCGATTTACCCTTTTTTGTTGTAATCAAGATAACGCCGTTTGCGGCTTGTGATCCGTAGATCGCTTGGGCAGAAGCATCTTTTAAGATATCGATCGACTCAATATCATTTGGGTTTAAAGTAGCAAGAAAGCTGTTTCCGGTTTGACCATCGGAACCACCCAACCCGGCATAACCGGCGCTGCTTTTAGTATTAGAGTTGAAGATAACTCCGTCTACCACAATCAAGGGGTCGTTAGAGTTAATGGTAGTAACACCGCGCACGCGCAAGGAAACTCCACCACCCGGCTGACCACTGTTATTGATTACAGTAACTCCGGCCACTTTACCTTGGATGGCTTGGTCGATACCGGCAACAGGAAGGTCCTTCAAGTCTTTTCCTTTTACTGAAGAAATCGCAGAACTCACATCTGCTCTCTTCGTTTGTCCGTAACCAATAACCACCACATCGTTCAAGCGTGTTTCAGCAACATCGAGTGTTACCAGTACATTGGTTAAGCCAATAATGGAAACATCTTTGGGTTTAGCACCAACATAACTTACTACCAGAGTAGTGGCATTGGCAGGAACGTTGATTTTAAAGGCCCCGTTATTATCGGTTACCACCCCTGTTTTACCATTTTTTACTTTGATATTGGCGTTTGCCAAGGGAGCTCCTGTTTGATCGGAAACCACACCGGATACGGTTTTGGTTTGCGCCCAGAGCGAGAGGGAAAGCAGTACACCCACAATTAGTAAAGTGGATGCACGAAGCAGTGTTCGCGTTTTCTTCATACAGCAAGTATAATTTGAAGTAAAACTAGCTTAGAATCTAAATTGAATTATAATACTATTTTATCCTTATTTTATACTTCAAGCACTTGATATATCGCAAACATCTTTGAAAGGTCTTTTAACAGGGCACTATAAAGCTTAAAATTCTTTAGATTTATATTAACTAATAATATTATTTTAGCCTATATATAGTACCATAATCATCAATTCTCAATAGTATGCAAGCAAACATCCTCCGGGAAATTACTCCGTTAACCAGCAGCGATTGCTTCACTATTTTTACTAGAACCAAGAAGGAGTTTGACTTTCCGCTTCATTCCCATGAAGAATTGGAGCTAAATTTCATCGACAACGCCAAGGGTGCTAAAAGGATCATTGGCGATCACATTGCAGAAATTGACGAACTAGAACTGGTTTTAGTAGGATCAAATTTGCCCCATGTTTGGCAAACGCATAAATGCAAGAGCGAAGAGATAAGAGAGATTACCATTCAATTTCACAAAGATTTACTTGATGAAAAGTTTTTGAGAAGAAATCAAATGAGTTTGATTCGTAAAATGTTCGAGCTTTCTTCAAAAGGCATTTTGTTTTCTAAAGAAACTATTGAGCAAGTAAAACCAAAATTGAAAATACTGAGCCAAAAGCAAGGCTTCGATTCTGTGTTGGAACTACTTTCCATTCTGCATGAACTTTCGGTTTCTAGAAACATGCTCACCCTGAGCAATCACTCTTACAGCGGTCCGGAGCATTCTTATAACAGTAGGCGTATAGAAAGAGTTATTGAACACATGAATCAACACTTTTCTCGCAATATTAGTTTGGAAGAATGTGCTGCACTGGTAAACATGACTCCGGTTGCATTCAGTAGATTTTACCGAAAGAGAACGGGCAATTCTTATATAAATGCTTTATTGGAACTGAGGTTAGGGCACGCCAGTAGGCAACTCATTGATACAACGCATTCAATAGCTGAAATAGCCTATAACTGCGGTTTCAATAACATCTCTAACTTCAATCGCATTTTTAAAAAGAAGAAAAATTGTACTCCAAAAGAGTTCCGAGAAAACTATAATTACGGAAACCGCATTTTTGTATAAACTAGGCGGCCTTCAGTTGCACCGAATCACCGATTACTACAATAGGCTTTCTTTGACGCAAAATTCTTGCTTGCACAATCGTTGCAGCAATTTGGATCACTCCCATTATCACAAACAACGCATTAAAACTGAAATAGTAAGCCACCATACCGCCAATGGCAATGCCTAATCCACCAATTAAATGCGTATGCCCATTGGCAAGACCCCATAAGAAAGTATCTTCTGTATCGTCCATATCACTTGCGAACAAGCTATCCCAAGTAGGCGTGCTAAAGGCTTCCGCAACACCTAGTCCAATTTGAACAAATAACAATTGTATGGGATGATGAACAAAAATATAAGCAAAGGTCAGAAGCGCATTTAGCGCATAACCTCCAATCATAAATTGAGCTTTGTAGGGCGATTCTCGAAGAGTTTTACCCACTACAATATAAAGAACACCGGTAACAATGGAGTAAGCGGCCCACGCCCAGGTGAAATCTAGAAGATCGCCCCCAATTTTTTCCGTGTATACGGCAAACATAGGCCCTAAAAGGGCTTCTCCAAGGTTCCATAAACAGGAGGCCAACAAAAGAATTCTGGCCGATTTCGACAAACGATTCATGGTAGTAGGTTTAGGTGCAATTCTTTGACTTGAAAAGAGGTGAAAAGTTTGTTCTTACCCCAAACTCTTTTTTTTTACAGCTAAACAACTGAACACCAACGAAAAAGCCCCTGCCTAGCAGGGGCTTCCGAATTAGGTATCGTGCTTACTATTGAACCGGCTCAATGGAGAGTTTAGAGTATTTTTCTTTTCTATTGATTTCAGAAATCATGATAGAACCCTCTTTGGCAGGTATTACAGTTACCACCGATTCACCATTAGATCTAGGAATCGTTTTGGCCACTTTTTGGTCTTTTAAGTTATACAAATACGTATTATCTGCGTCCGAAATAACCAAATAACTCGACTTCGATACAGCATTGTATACACTAAAAAACAATCGTTTACCACCTCCATTTAAAGATGCTTCATATGGATCGTATTTAACTTTCTTGGCGTCAATGTTCGCAATATTTTGCAACACTCCTTTAGAGTTTAACTTTAAAATGGTCACTTCATTTGAAACCAGTTTAGTGTACGTAAGAAAAGGAACCGCCAAATCAGCAAGAGGAACAGGTAATAGTAAAATACCACCTACAATTGCAAAAGGGCGTGCCTTTCTTTTCACCAATGACCCTACAAAGTACTTATTGCCTTCATAGTCTGAAACGGCTTCTTGGATAGAGATGAATTTATTCTCTTTGATCAATTTACCTTTCTGCGATATTTCTGAATTGCTGCCATTGCTCCAATAGGAAAACACCGGTTTAGTATCGCCTTTTGAAGTCCCATTAAAACTAACAGTGAACACCCCTTTGTAATAACTCTTGAACTCCCTTTTAGCATTCATGAAACGTTCAGAACCTACGTGAATCATTCCACTTAAAACCGGATTATTAGTGGCTTTATCAATTTGAAAATCAAGAACTCTAAAATAGCTTCCCTCTTTATCTTTTAATTCGTAATTGTCAGATGATTTTCCATCATTCGCATTAATACTATGAACCTCATAAGTACCCTTAGTCCCTCTTTTTGACATTGGCTGCTTGTATGTTAACAGATAGATACTTTTAACATTTGCAATCATATAATAATCATCCGCTCCTTTAGGTGGAGCCTTCGTCCAAACTCTTTCCCCTTTAGGGTTATAAGCAACAATGGTTTGCTTGTCTTTTTCTATACACAGAAAGGCAAACCCCTTTTGAGGAAGATTCGCAATTTGCATATAAGGAGCTTCAATATTTAAATACGAGGAATACTTTGTGTACACCCAGTTTCTACTAACTGTAATTTTCGAAGATTCTGTCTTTAAAATTTTCCCTTCTAAATTGATGAACTGAACAAACGCACTATCCTGTGTTTCCTTTACATCCCTTTGCTGGCCTCTGCGTCCATACGTTTCGGTTTTAGTTTTCGTGTCTTCTTTGCGATACAACAACATGATCACATCTTGTTCAAAAGTCACACTCTTTAATAGTAGTTGAGATTGCCTGAAATTGACCACTCCAATATCATTCAGGTTTTCGTCCATGATTGAAATCTTGTAATTGAAAGAGTCTTTGCTAACGGCTTCCAGCTTGGTAAACATCAAGTATCCAATCAAAGAGTTGTCTTGAACAATTGGCTCAAAATCACTGGAAATTTCACCTGCCACCTCCCGAAAAACTTTGGATTGTGCCGTAGCATTCTGAATCATTAACGCACAAAATAGTGTTGCAAACAAAAGTCTAAATTTCATATAAGTTGTTAGTATTAGTTTGAAAATTGAACAGCAAACTCGGCATACATACTGTTGGGATATTGCTGCACATAATTTTTAGAAGCTTTTGGGCGAACCGATTTGTCTGTATAGTCCGCATTTGCAAGGCTGTTAAACAAATCTCTTAGTCCTTTTTCGTCACTGTTGAGAGACTTCCAAAAATCGAGCTTTTGTAGCCCTTCATATAGTAATTTAATATCGTCTGTAGGCATTTGTTCTAATGCTGTTTGCAATTCGAAATAGTTTTTTGATACCAGTTCTTTTTGTACAACATTAATTGAATTAAATCTCATCAAGTTCTTGTCGGAATAGTACAATCCAATTACTGAATTATGAAACATAAAGTCATACCAAGCATCACTGTTGTTATTGTCTTTAACTAACATTATTCTGTATAAACAAGCAGTAAGATTTTGATTGTTAAACAAATTCCAAAGAATCATTTTATTCACCTTGGTTTTGATAGTTTTTGGAATAGGTGTAACTGTCATAGTAGCACTTGACAAGGCTTTCGTTTTCTCATAGCGCTGAATACAATCAGGGTGTGTTTTCAAAGAATCCTGAAGCTTAGTAGTATCTTTAAAATTATAGTTGCGAGAAGATAACCCTTTTGTTTTTTTGGTGGTCCACCAATCTTCAAATTTTAAACCATAGGACCTGAAGTAATCACCTACCGGATGTTTCAAAGGTGTTTGGTATTCGAGATCAGAGCTATCTAGTTTCAGAAAATAGCGTGCATTAAAACTGATATTAGCCTTTTTAAGCAACTGAACAGCCATTGAGTCGGCTTCTGATTCTTTGTATCGATTGTGACGACTTCTGGAAAAGGTATACCCCTCTAGTATTTTTTTTAGACGCGTTAAGCGTTCGTATTTAGAATCCAAGACTGAATTCAAGGTGTTCTTATAGGCGTCAGAAGTTAACAATTCAGCTCTTTCTCTCAAAGCAGTTTCCGAGTGTTCGAGTATATTGTGAGAAAGTTCGTGTGCCAAAATTAAAGCCAGCTCTTCTTTTGATTCTGCAAACTCAATTAACCCCAAATTTACTGCAATGATATTACCCCCTATTGCATATGCGTTCACAACACTACTTCTGTCTAACAACAAATCGAATTGCTGAGTTGCTTTAGCCTTATTTGCTTTTACGAGTTCCGTGAGAATGCCGGAAATATAGTCGTAAACTTCCTTCTCGTAAACATAATCATTATCGTTAATTGAAGAAACAATGAAGTCTTTCCGGGAATCCCACATTTCTTCATATTTTTTTTGAGTTTCCTTTTTATCGAAAATCTTCGGACAATTCCAGTTCTTTTTAATGGAATCGCGCTGCTTGGAAAGTGCTATTCTGGATAAATCTTGGAAAGAATAAATCGGATCCTGAGTTTTCAATTTAAATAATTGAAAGGAACTCAGCATCACTAAGATCAAAAGCAACCAGGCACAGTGCCTCCACTGTTTTTTATTGGCCATAAAGAAAGGTTAGGTTTCAAATATAAAATAAAAGCTTCATTTCTGCTAGTATCCAACCGAGTCTTTGTATTTAAAAATGAGGGGCTTGAGCGCTTGTGAATGAATTGTAGCTTAAACTACACGTTTATGCTCTAAATCAACACAGTTATTATCTTACGATTATTGGAAAGAAACCGAAGTTTTTAAAAAAACTATTAAGTAAGCCCTGCTTAAAGCAATGCTATTCTTCCTTAATTTAGATAGACATGAAAGCTTACTATATGCGATTCTATTTCGGCATCCTCGTTTTATTATTTTCTACGAATGCTGCTTTGAGCCAACCCATTACGCTCGTCAAAAACAAACAAAGCAATTATCATATTAGCTTGCCTTCAGAAGCAGATAGTTTCCTAAACAAATCGGCACTTTCTTTTCAGCAGCTCGTTCATAAAATGACCGGGGCGAGAATTCCAATTTGGAGCAATGCAGCTACAGATGGACGTTCTGTTGAATTTCGCATCAACAAAAACAGATCAGGATACGCAGGCACTATTGAGAATGGAAACTTCATTATTGAAGCCTCCAACTCTTACAAATGCTGGGAAGCCGTATTTGCAATCTTTGAAAAATTGGGATGCCGCTATTTGAGTCCATCAGTAACCTTTACGCCTACCCTAACGGATTTAGTGATAGCCACAGACTATGCATTTGATCCCTTGGTGAAAACCAGAACGGTTCACGCCAAACTTTTCTATGAGAACCCGGAATTCGCTGCCAAACGACGTGTTACCACTTCCGGTTTTCCCGGCTTTGTACCGGAAGCATTTGTACATACCTTTCATAAGTTTGTACCCGAAAGAAACTACTATAGTGCCCATCCGGAATACTATGCCTTAGTAAAAAACAAACGATTACCTACGCAACTCTGCTTGAGTAACGATACGGTTTACAGAATGATCAAAGACTCTGTAGCCGCCTATTTCAATCGCTACCCCAACGCAGCGGTGATCTCTGTAAGTCAAGACGACAACACTCAATACTGCGAATGTGATCGCTGTGCCGGTTTCGATAAACAAGAAGGAACCCCTGCAGCTTCGATGATTCGTTTGGTAAATAAAATTGCACGCGATTTCCCGGCAAAAACCATCTCTACACTCGCCTACCAATACACCCGAAAAGCTCCTAAAACCTTGCGCCCCGAACACAACGTGTTGGTAACTCTTTGTAGCATTGAATGTGATAGAAGTGCTCCCATTGCTGTGAAATCAAAAGATTTTGAAACAGATTTGATTGAATGGGGCCGACTGGGAGCAACCCTTCAAATTTGGGATTACACAACACAATTCACGAACTTTTTAGCTCCTTTTCCTAACCTTGAAACCATTCAACCGAATATTCAATTGTTTGTAAGAAATGGCGCAAACTGGATTTTTGAACAGCATAGTCATAACACCAGTGAGCTTTATGAACTGCGCTGCTATTTAATGTCTGCCTTGCTCTGGGATCCCTATGCCTCTTACGATAAACTCATTACTGAGTTTTGCCAGCTCTATTATGGCAAAGGTTCAGCTGCTGTGTTAACCTATGTAAAGGGCTTGGAGAAATCAATTAAAGAGTATCCCAAGTTCTTTCTGTTTTTATACGGCGATCCGGCTCAAGGTTTCGATACTTGGCTATCAGGGCAAAAACTATTGCAATATCAACAGGCATTTGATCAGTCGGAAAAAGCCCTAAAAGGTCAACCACAGTTGTTGGAGCGATTGAACAAAGCTCGAATTGGTTTAGATTATGCAACATTGGAATATTTCAGAACCAATCGTGCTCCTTTTGAATTAAACAATCGCACAGTTTTGAATGCTGTTTACAATCGATTCAAGGCTGCCACACTTAAGGGTAATATTCCTATTGTAAACGAAATGGGATTAACATTAGACACCTATTTAAAATCTTATCAGCAGTTCATGACCAACGCGGGCAAAAAGAACCTAGCAAGAGGTGCTGCTGTTAGTTTGGTAAACAAGCCTGTTAAGTACGCGAAAGAAGACCCTCAAACCCTTACAGATGGGGCTTTTGGTGGATGGAGCTTCTTTGCAAACTGGCTAGGGTTCTTAAATGAAATGAAAGCAACCGTTGATCTGAAAGAAACAAAACAATTTCGTTCTATCGGCATAAACTTTTTGCAAGTAACCAATCATGTGGTCTTCTTTCCAGTGCGTGTAAAATTTGAGATATCGGAAGATGGGATCAACTATACCACCATAAGCACCGTTGAGAATCCATTTCCATTACAAAAAACCAGCAAAGTAAACGACATCTATCAATTTCATACTCCCGAAATACCGATGAAAGCCCGGTACATTCGAGTTACAGGTGAAAACATGAACACACCGCCTTACTGGCATCACGCCGCCGGAACAGGCGCATGGATTTTTGCGGATGAAATAGTTGTTTCAGAGTAAGCACTGCACAGTTAGCAGAAGAAATTACACAGTTACCGATTTCTTCTTTTCGGCTATTCAAAAGGGTAGTATATCGCAGTTAATTAAACAGCGATATATGAAACTCTTATCCACGATCTCGGCCTTAGGATTAATAATTCTAGTTGGCGCAAGTGTATCTTTTTCGTCTTGTACGAAATCGAATGCTGCATCGGTTACAACACCAAAAACAGACACAGTACCTGATCCCGTTACACTTTTAACAAGTGCCACTTGGAAAATACAGGAACTTCGGTGGTTTCAAGTAAACACTTCGGGAGGTGGGATTGAATACTACTACATGCGTGACATCACTTCTGACATTGGTCAGGCAAGCACCATCCGTATGAAATTCAATAGAGATGGAACAGGTTCGTATGCCTTAGGTAGTAGTTTGACGGGTTCTGTTACCTGGCAGTTTACCAATACAGAAAAATCAAAATTAACATGGACCATAGCTTACAATATTGGCGGAACTCAAACTATCAATTGGGAAAACATCGATTTAACCGAAACTCGTTTGAGATACGCTGAGTATTTTGTCACAAACTCAGGAATAAGCTCTTTGGCATCAGGTACCTGTATTCACTAAGATATGACAACAGATATAAAAGAGAAAGCGCCCTGTGAGGCGCTTTCTTTATATAACCAATGTCAGAAAACTTATTGAGCAGATAGGCCAATAAAATTCTGAACCTTCAAACTTCCAAGATTTTTCTTTTCTATTGCCATTTTAAAATAAGGCGCTTTGTTCGGACCCCAAACAACAGAGGAATTGCGAACTAGAATACTTCCGGCAGTATCAAAATAGAAACCGGCAGTGGTTCCTTTTACAAAACCTTCTACATTCGCAGGCCTGCGATCGTAAACCCCACCAACTATGGAAGTCGTTTTATTAATGTACACATCCACCTGATCAAAACTGATATTGTCGATCTTGTCCTTCGATTCCGCACTTACATACACTCCATTTTCACTATAACACTTGATGTTTGAAAAGCTGATGTTTCTTACATATCCAACTTTACCTTCTGTGGCGCCTTTTGGAAAACGCCAATTCGCGTCTTTATGGTTGATCTTAGCTCTTCTATACGCGGTAATATAAATGGGTTCTGCCTTTCCCCACCACACATCACTAAACATATGACCCTCTATGATCATGTTTGAGAAAACCACATCCGAAACCACGCCTTCATCTCTGTGCTGAATTCCAACTCCTCTATTACTCTTCTTTATGATACAGTTATTAAAAAGCACCTGACGAATCGTATCCATGTTTTCCGATCCAATTTTAATGGCACAGCTTCTCGAAGTCATCGTACAATTGGTTACTACAATGTTTTCACAAACACCATAGTCTTCGTATTCTCTTCTGTTTTTTAAACAAATACAATCGTCGCCGCTTTCAATATAACAATCGCTGATGCGCACGTTCTTACTGTGATCAACATCTATTCCATCGCTGTTTCTCACCTTCAAGCTATTGATCAAACTAATACCACTGATCACAACATCATTGCAGCCCACTAAATGGATGGTCCAATAAGCGGAATTTCCAATATGTGCATCATGAATTCTGATGTTCTTGCCATCAATCAAGGTCATCACATGTGGTCTTGGATCCAATACATTGAAGGGCTTTAACTCATAACTATCGTCCAATTCTTTACCCATGAACTTTATGCCATTACCATCAATGGTTCCCGTGCCACTGATACTAAAATTTTCAAAGTGCTCGCCCCAAATCCAAAGTGTTCCTTCTCCCGGATTGGTTCTAAATGCACTCATCTTGTAAATACTTTCATCCGGATTCGCTAAAAGTACTGATCCTGGCTCCAAATGCATTTCAACGTTTGACTTAATTTGAATGGGACCCGATAGAAAAGTCGTAGCGGCATCAAATATCAACTTCCCTCCACCCGAACTACTGCAAGCATCAATCGCTTTTTGAATTGCTTTCGCATCATCGGTTTTGCCGTCGCCTACTGCACCAAACTCTTTTACTCTAAATTGCCGTACAGTTTGGGCACTCCCCATTACAAAGGCTAAAACCATAATGACCCCTACTAAAGCTCTCTTGGTATTCATACAATGTTCTTTATAAATTAGATCTGTTTTCTTTTTTTGAACCCCATGAAGTTGGAGTATCCGACAAGCGAATACTAAGCTCTCCACCATTTTGAATCATAGTGTAGGTAATAAAATTCTTATTATAAGCCTCACCATTCCATAATACCGATTCTATGTATTTCTTGCTCTTTGAATTTTGGTCAACCAATACCTTAAACTGCTTTCCATTTTTAAGGCGAATGACTACTTTATTAAATTGCGGCACACACAATTGATAATGCCCCGATACCGGATTCACCGGATAAAAGCCTAAGGCCGCAAACACATACCAAGCACTCATTTGACCGGCATCGTCGTTACCGCTCAATCCTCCGGCGCCATCCGTATATTCTTCTGATCGGATCTTTCGAATCAAATCTTGTGTTTTCCATGGGGAAGATGTGAAATTATACAAGAATGGAATTTGGTGGCCAGGTTCATTTCCGTGCCAATATTCACCCTTTGCAAAAAGCGTATCCAACTTCTTCTCAAACACATCAGCACCACCCATTACTTGTTGCAAACCCTGAATATCGTGTGGAACATAGAAACTGTATTGACGGGAAGTACCTTCGGTTATGTAAGAAGTACGAGTATCTGGTTGGAAAGGATAAAGAAAGGAACCGGTCGAATACCGCGCATTCATCAATCCAACAGTAGTATCAAATACCTTCTGATAATTTTTAGATCGAAACAATAGCGTATTTGCTTCCTTCTTTTTAAGTGTAGCTGCCACTACCGATGCTGCATAATCATCATAAGCATATTCCAAGGTTCTGCTCACTTGCTCTTTCTTATGAAAAGCATCGGGCACACTGTCTTCAATGGGAATATAGCCGTATTTTAAATAAGACGTCATTGCTCTTCTTCCCATACCATTTCTATACACTGAAAAATCGCCCGGGGTTTCAAATGCATTCTTTCGAATCAAGGACCATGCTTTTTGATAATCGAATCCTTTTATGCCTTTTGCAATTGCAGATGCCAAAACCGACACTGAATGATCACCAATCATGGCCGCAGTATAACTGTTCCAACAGGGGAAAATAGGCAGCCATCCACCTTGTTCTCCTTTAAGTACCAACGAAGCATTGAAAGCCCCCGCCAATGAAGGATTCAAAATTTCAACCAAAGGCAGCTGTGCTCGGTAAATATCCCACATCGAAAAATCATCGTAATAGGCCTGTGTGCCTTGTTTGGTTTTTTGAATCCCGGTAGAGAAAGCGGGATAAACACCATTTACATCCGAAAACAAGCGCGGATGCTGCATGGCATGATACAGCGCTGTATAAAAGATTGCTTTTTCTTGCCTACTTTCTGACTCAACTGATAATTGAGACAATGCTGTATTCCAAACCTCTTTCGCGTCTTGTTGTACTTGTTCAAATGATTTTGCTCCAATTTCAGTCGCTAAATTCTTCCTCGCATTCTCATCCGAACTAAAAGAGGTGCCGATCTGCAACAGCACTTGTTCTCCTTTCTTAAAAGCACCGCTGATAACAGCTACCTTCAATTGATCACTGCCTTCTATCAATCTAGTTCGCATGTTCTTTGTACTCGTCTTAATATAATGCCATCCGGAAAATCCGGCTTTTTGACCCCACCCCTGATAGATGCGATGAACAGGATTTGAAACTACTACGCCTTGGTTCAGATATATTTTCGATTCTTTCTGATCAGAGTTGGGTCGAATCAATACATGCAAGCTATCATCGCGCAACATGGTAATGCGCATGTAGCCTGCGCGCAAAGTAGCCGTCATCTCTACTAAGAATCCGGCTTCCGGCAAACGAACACTATAATAATAAGGCGTCGTTGTTTCATTTTCATGACGAAATGAAATGGCTGTTTCGGAAGAATGGAAGGTTCCTGAGATGGGAACAATGGTCATGCTACCATAATCTTGGGTACAGGAACCACTGATCCAATGACTTGCTCTAAATCCGGTTAATGCAGTATCCTTATAATAGTATGGAGCTACACATTTGTTTTCTGTAAGTCTTGTTTCCGGTGTCCATTGAGTCATTGCAAAGGGCAAGGTTACTACAGGAATAGTATTGGCATTGCGCTCTGATCCAACATCACTGTGCTTTAATGCAGATACGGTAGTAGAAGCAGCAGTGCCACTTAGGGGTTGCACATAGTCAACTGGCGATTGACCGGCAACCACAGCAGGCAAAAGCAACAAAAGAAAAATATGGTAGCGCTTTTTCATTCTTTATTTTCTTTTCACATTTCGATACACGCGTTCTGTATTCGGCACATTTATGTCTTCGAAGTTCAAATAATTCACGTCATCGTACACCACGGCTATTCTCGGCTCTTTGTTCTTTTGAAACAAGCGAAGATTTTTGATACTCAGCCCGTCTACATGTCTGAAGTAAAATCCCCAACACGGTAATTCACCAAACATGGAGAATTCCGGATAGGCTGTAACAGCTTCGGTGATGAGATGCAGAGAGTCGATTGGGAAATAAGGAATTGACGCATCATTTCTTCCTTCATAACTCAACTCAATATTCTCGAGTTTAATGTTTTTAACAGGATGCTCCGGTAAACTGGAAATAGATGCGGGAAAAACATGGTGCAAATATTCGATGGAGGCCGTATCGTCGGGAGCTTTATTCCAAGGGGAAATGCTGAGTTGATCTCCCGGCTTGATACCCGGAGGATACTTCAACAAAGGACCTTCTAACTCATATCCCTTATCCGGCTTTCCTGCAGGAATTTGTACAGATACATTACGAATGGTAATGTCTTGCACGGTGCTGAATCGCTCGTCTTTATTACGTTTACCAAGTTTTACAAAAATCCCATTGCCTGTATTTCTGGCGCGAACACCCTCAATCGTAATGTTTTTTAAGAACGCTCCATCTACCGCTTCTAATGCAATGGCACTTCTATAGGTATCATAAATAATAAGGCCTTTTACATAAATGTTTTTAAATCCACCTCTTGAACCCGTCCCAATTTTAAATGCATTGGCACTGCTTCTCAAACTACAATTCAAAACCTTCACATTAACCACACTATCCAATTCCGCTGATTCCGATTTCAAACAAATGGCATCATCCGAACTATTAATAGTACAATTTTCAATCAACACATTTTTCGAATCTACGATATCCAATCCATCGTTGTTCCAATAAGAAGTGCTGTTTACCTTGATCCCTTTAATGTTCACTTGATCACATCTTTCATACGATTGTATCCATGTACAGCCATTTTGAATTGAAACAGTACTAATGTTGATCTTTTTTGATTTAAAGAAATGAATGATTTTGGGGCGATTGCTTTCAGTAGGTCTTTTCTTTGGCCAGTCTCTATCTGTAAGTCTTCCACTTTTCAATTCATCAAACAAAGATTGCAGCACTTGCTTTGCATTTCCATCAATGATGCCGGTTCCTTTTATAGCAATATTAGAAACCTCGATGGCATTGATCATTGCGTCACAAGGACTTTGGCCATAATCCAATCTATTGGGGGAGCCCATTAACACAGACCCGGGCAGTAACTCAAGTATAATATTGGATCGAAGAAAAATTGATCCTGTTACAAAAACTCCTTTCGGTATTTGTACCGTTCCGCCTCCTTTAGAGGCAATTTGATCAATGGCTTTTTGAATTCCAGCCGTGTTCAAAGTTTTGCCATCGCCTATGGCTCCAAATTGTACAATGGAAACTTGTTTCAACTGCGCGGTAGTGCTGGCCGAAACAACTAGAAAAAATATGACCGTTAATAACCTCATTCTGCTATAATAATAAATCCCCCATTCGCAGCTGTTTCAATTCTTACTTTATTATCTGAACCCACCACTGTGTTTTCCTTCTTTAGAAAATCCCTGCTGTCATCAGAAATCAACGTTAGCTTCTTATTTTTCCATTTAGAAAGATCCAGTTCAAAGGTCTTCTTATGATTTTCACCATTGATACCTGCGATATACCATTTATTATTGCCATTGCGAGCAATCACCACATCTTTTCCGGGAAAGCCTTGAAGAAACTCCAGGTCATTCCAAGTGTTGGGTAAATTCTTCAAGAATTCTTTCACGAAGGCCGGCATATGATCCATTCCCTCTTTATTTTCTGCATAATGCTGAATACCTGAAACAAAAAGCACCGAAAGCGCCAACTCGAAGGCAGTGGTGGTTCTTCTGGTTGAACCGGAATGAGTAAGCTTATAAAGGTTCATGGGCGTAAAGTCCATGGGATCAAACACGTTTCTTGTAAAGGGCAACACAGCACAGTGAGAAGCTTGTAAGTCCGCATCACTCTGATTAAAAGTGACCATTTCCATTCCGTACACAGCCTCAGTTGTAACGAGATGAGGGTAGGTAGCTGCCCAACCTCTAGGCAAAGTAGCGCCATGAAAGTTTACCATCAGTTGGTACTTTGCAGCAGATTCTAAAATATCAATGTAGTATTCAATCATGGATTGACCATCGCCACCAAAAAAATCTATCTTAACTCCTTTTACTCCCATATCATGAATGCGACTGAACTCTTTTTCTCTCGATTCCTTTTTTAAAAGCATCCCTTTTGGATGATAACCCACCGTATTCCAATTGCCTGCAGAATTGTACCAAAGCAAGATTCCAACATTCTTTTTCTTTCCATAATTCACCAATTCTTGAATTCTATTGTATCCAATCTTGGTATCCCAGTTTACATCGATGAGGCAGTAATTCCAATTCATTTCTGCGGCGAAATCGATGTATTTCTTCTGTTCCTCATAGGTAATGTTATCGTCTTTAGAATTGATCCAACTCCAGGAAGCTTTTCCGGGTTTTACAAAGCTGTAGTCATTTGCGTCGGCAGACGGGGAGAGATCTGTTCCAAGGGTAGATTCAACAATTGTTTTCAACGATCCAAAAGCCATCACTCTAAGAGGCGTTTTTTCGCCGGCCTGAAGTTTAGGCAACAGTCCTTTTCCGGTAAACACTTCTCTCTTATCCGGAAATTCAACAGCATACTTAGTAGAACCGGAGTCGTTTACCAATCGAGTGCCACAATAATTTTTTGTAAGGGCGGCTTCTGTAATTAAAGCCCAGTTTTCACCAACTTTAAACAGCGCCGGATACACCCAACCAACATTAGGAATAAAATTAGTATCTGCCTTTATAGGAGTGGGAGTACCTACGGGCACTCCTTGCAAATAGTGAGCTTCATAAGATGGGTTGGATTGTTCCCAGCCCGATTTAGCGGCTGTCATTGGCTGAATCCAAGTAAGTGATTGCTTGGGGAATTGAAAGGAGCTGTATTCTTTCAGAACGGTGATTGGCCCTTCGTCTCCTATAGATCGTTGATATTGATAAGCCAATCCGTCATTGGAAAGATGAAACAAGAGCCTTACCGACTTTGAGTTCTTATTTATGATATCGAAGGTGTAAGTCAGGAAAATTACATTGGTATTCTTTTTCTTACCTGTTTTAAAGCTCCCAATTCTGGCAGATGAGGAGGTAGACACTAATTTGATTGACGCTAGCTGATCGGCAAAATCTTCGTTTTCGAAAACAATACCCAATCTGGAAAACTCAATCAGTTCCTGATCTCCCTTTGTAACTTCATAAAAAAGCTGCCCTCCTCTAATTTCTAAATCAACCTGAACAGATCTATCTTGACTTGATATTATAGTTTGAGCACTTGAATTCCAAAAAGAAAGAGTAACTAAGAACAGGCAACTAAGTATTCGAACGGTAGTTTTTGAGATGGTCATCGCAATCGGGTTTAAGTTGGCTTCAGATCATTTTACTAGGCATAGAACGCATAAGTGTCTTGTGTACACTTATTTGAACCTAGTTTAGCAGTTTTTTAAGTTGTCACTATAAGCAGCATTTTTCCGGTTTGGGTTGCCTTTAAGCATACCAGATTCGTTCAACTGCTACAGAATTTCGAATTTATCACATTTTGAACTTGATTTGTGAGGATCAATTTTAATAATTTAAGAAATCGATTTCGTTATTTGTAGCGATACATGCTAAATTTGCCGTGGAGAGGCTGCTATGAAACGCATCAACTTAAAAGAACTCGCGAACTTGCTGAATTTGTCAACATCCTCGGTGTCAAAAGCGCTGCGTGATAGTCATGAAATTAGCGAAGAGACCAAGAAAAAAGTACGCGAGTTTGCGGTAAAGCACAATTACTCTCCCAACCCATACGCCACCAGTCTTCGGAAAAAGAAAAGCAAAACCATTGCGGTTATTCTCCCGGAGGTAGCCGACAACTATTTTTCACTGGCCATTAATGGAATTCAAAAAGTAGCCGAAGCGAGAGGCTATCATTTACTCATTTATTTATCGCACGAGAAATATTCAATTGAGAAAGCGGTATTGGAAGAGTGTTCGAATGGCCGTGTAGACGGGGTTCTGATCTCTATTTCCAGCGAAACCACCGACCACAGCCACCTTCAGAAACTGGTAAATGAAAACATACCTTTAGTATTTTTCGACCGAGCACCGGAGGACTTCAATGCTTCTAAAGTAATTACAAACGACTACGATTGTGGTTATTTTACTGCCATGCATTTGATAGAAGACGGATGCACCAATCCGGTGTTTCTTTCAATGTCGAGCGCCCTGCCCATATGTCACCGCAGAGCCGAAGGCTTCAAAGCTGCGGTATTGGCAACGGGAATTGCTAGCGACCCCAATAAGCTGGTTCACTATTGCGATGGAACAGAAGAAGAAAGCATGAAGAAAATTCAGGAGCTTTTTGAAAGTAAAAACAGGCCTGATGGCGTTGTGGCTTCCGTAGAGCGATTGGCCATTCAAACTTATATGGTAGCACAAGAATCGGAGATTAACATACCAAAAGAAGTGAAAGTAATTGCTTTTTCTACCCTGGAAACCGCTCCTATTCTCAATCCGCCACTTTCTACCATTACACAACCCGCTTACGATACCGGTACCAAAGCAGCCGAGTTACTGTTTCAAAGAATCGAGAAGCCGCTTCAATACACCCAACCGGAATGTGTGGTACTGCCGTCAATTTTTATGGAACGCAAGTCTTGCATTCCTAAAAGTCATTTTTCATAAGCTAATAAATGTACACTCTACATTTATTATCAGTTGAATCAAGAAAGGTGTTTTCTAAGCCGCTCAGTAACGGAACAAATTGAAACGCAATTCTAAATGCCCATGGCCTAACGCCTATTTTAGAAATCCCTTTTCGCAGGTCCATTTATTTTCAGTTAATTGCGGCCCCAAACCTTAAAACAATGAGCTCCATTTCAGAAAAATTGAAACAACGTTGTGATGGCACTTGTGAACTCTGTTCCTCAGAACCTGCTAGTATTGAATATGTTGTGAGTCCTAAAGACAATTCTTCCATTGAAAACGAAGTAGCCCTCTGTACCACTTGTGCAGGGGAAATCGAATCAAAAAGCAATCCGAGTCACTGGCAATGCTTAGCGGGAAGTATCTGGAATACAGAGCCCAGCGTTCAAACGCTTACGTATAGAATCCTTTACAGCTATCGTGATCAGGAATGGGCCTCCGATATTATGAGCTCAGTAGAATTGCCTGAAAACGTTGTGAACTGGGCGCTCACCGCTTTTGAAGTAAAAGAAATTCACCGCGATGCCAACGGTACTCCTTTGGAAAATGGCGATACAGTGGTACTTACCCAGGTATTAAATGTAAAAGGAGCCAACTTCATGGCGCCCAAAGGAACCATCGTTCGTAAAATTCGCCTAGTGCCAGACAATACCGAGCAAATTGAAGGAAAAGTAAACGATGCTACGATCGTGATTTTGACGAAGTATGTGAGGAAGAACTAAAAGACTTGATCAGCATTTGCTGATATAAAAAAGAGACTTCAAAACGAAGTCTCTTTTTTTGCGAGAACATCATTATCCTACCAACTCTTCTACTTCACTCATTTTCTCTTTGAGTTGCTTAACAGTCATATTGTACACAACGCTGTTTCTATTCGCTACGCGTTGAACCAAATGCACATGCGCAATGAATTCTTGCACAATCTGGATCTTATCACTTGGTGTTACTACTAGTAACTGAAGATGCAACTGTTTACAGAGCTCCATTAAGTAAGTGGCTTTTTCTTCGTCCTGATTACTGAAACTTTCATCCACAGCTACAAATCGTAAGCTTCTACTATTCTTGCCTTCCTTAGTAATTCCGAACTGGTACGCAATGGCACTACACAAAATAGTATAGGTCAATTGCGCTTTTTCTCCTCCGGATAACTGCCCCATTTGGCGGTAGGTCTTTTTCAATTCGTCAGTATTTCTATACTTCTCATCCGCCCAAAACTCAAACCAATTTCTTACATCCAGCACTTTGTTTCTGTACGATTCGTTCTCTTCTAGTTCATTGATTACTGGCTGAATTTTCTCTGTAAAATGCTGCGCTTTCTCTTCAAAACTGCTCTGCTGCCAATTCGCTGCTTGCGGCAACGCCTCTAACAATTGTGTTTTGAATTTCCGAATTTCAGTGCCTGCGGGTACAGGTTGCTTTCTAAGTTGAACATAGGTATCCGGCATTCGGTTAAAATTAATACCCGCCAACGATTGATTCAGCTTAATAATACTATTGTGAATCTCTCGCTCCCACTTCTCTAACTCTTCGTTCAATCCACCAATTTTGTACGTAATAGTTACATTGATATAGTTTTCAAAATCGCGCTTGTATTTAGGAAGATTTTCTGTTTGTAATTTGTTCATCCATTCAATGTACTCGTTCGCATATTTCACTTCTTCCGGCAAATTGACCACATCGCCGTTCCAATCGGGATACTTCTTCGCTAATTCAGCAGATGGATTTTTGATTCGGTACAAAGCTCTGGTCAATGTCTTTTCTGATTCACTTAATACTACCCGCAATTTTTCAAATCGTTGCTGCTGTTGTTGATCAAAATTCGCATGCACCGTATCTAAATTTGCTAAACTGATGTTATCAAAATCAGCCGCATATTTTGATTGAAATACCAATAATGCATCTTTGTCCTTCTCAGTAAGTGTTGACAAAATAGCCGACAACCCCTTCAATCTTTCCTTGAACCCTACCAACTGACTTTCAGTTACCGCAATATCGCCCACAATTTTATTGATCGTCTCTTGTAACTCTTCCTTAGCTGTCGCTTTTTGATCAAGCTCTTTCTTCAGTTGGGCCAAGGCCTTGCTTTCCTTGGTCAGGTTCTTTACTTGATCTTCTATTTTTCGAATCTTTTGCTGTAACCCTCCCACATCAATTCCATCAAACCCCGGATACTCCTTGATCCGCTGATTGGCATAGAACTGCTCTTGAAGTCGCTTCGATTTATTGGTACAGCGCGTCAACACCTCTTTCGTTTGTTCAATTTGATCAGAGAGTTTATCTCGCTTTTTGAACAAAGCTTGCTTCTTACGTTCATTATCCCAACCCATCACATACCTGCTCGCATCATTGGTGTCGGGTCGATCATCTTTTTCATGGCGTCTACCACTCTTAGTCAAACCGTGCAACGTAATCGCTTTCTCGAATCGATCTAGAGTCTTCTCATCATCCAAACACATGTAGTTGAATTGATGAATGATCTGCTGTTCTAACCAATCCGTCAATTTATGATCCGGATGAAACTCGAGTTTTTCATGAACAGTTCCTTTTTCAGGATGTTGAAATACCACTTTCTCAATTACATGTTCGTAAACCAATCGAGCACGAATATTCTCTTTATTAAGGTACTTGTTTACTTTCTTATAAAACTTATCGGGCACCAAGAGACGCATCGCAAAGTTACGCAAGAGCTTTTCCATAGCCGGCTGCCAATGAATTTCATTCGCTTTTACCTGCATCAATTCACCTGCAAAAGGCAAATCGCTTGTTTCAATATCCAAGCCCTCACAAATCTTCTTACGAACTTCAATTAGATAAGAAGGTATATTGTTTCGGGTAGATAAAAGATTATTCAGCTCAGATTCAATAGATGCTTTTTCAGCCAGGTTTTGATCCATCAGCCTCTTTGCATCATACAGGTCGTCTTCATTCAATCGTTGTTCACGCTCAAGCGTATGAGACACTTTATCATTCTCTTTTCGCAGTCGTTGGAAACTTGACTCGTCATCGGGCTGAACATCGCTTAAATGAAGTGTTCTACACCAAGCAGTAAACTCAGCTAACTGCGCGGCTGCTTGTTCTCTTTTCTCAACCAATTCTTTCTGTTCCTTCTCCAACTGCTGCATTCTCTGCCCCGCCTTATTCTGCTCAACCTGGTTCAGCAGGTTCCGTTCGTCCTCTTGTACTTTATCAAGCTCTGCCTTTTTGGCTTCTTTCTTTTGTTCTAAATCACGAATTGCTTGTGTTAACCGAGCAGTCTCCTCTTGCAGCAATTCACTTTGTTTGTACCGATGCCATACACGTGCCGTTTCGCGAACTTCAGTCAGCTGCTCCAATTCTTGTTGCGATTCATGAAACTTCTCGTATTGTTCCTTCACCGGCAACAACATGGCCAATTGCTCTTCCGATTTTTCAATATTTCTACGGGCATCTAACAAAGTGGACAAGTGCTTCTTCAAATCCTGAAACTGCTCTTCCATATTGCGCGGTTCCAGCATGTGTGTGCGGATGAACTCATCCAAGTTGCCCAACACTTTGATCCCTACTGTTTGGTTGAACAAATGCAATGCCTGAATACTCTGCATTCCCAACACTTCTACCAATCGAAGCGCATACTTACTTGCTGCATCAAAAAATTCTACAAATTTTCTCGCTCCTTTATTGTAACGTTGGTCGATCGTCTTTTTCCAAGCACCACCCAAATCGAAGGGCTTGAAATCGTCTTCAATTTTGAGTGCTTTGTGCGCAACGCCAAATACTTTCTTCAATTCATTGTTCGAAAAATAACGCACTTGGAAAAGCGTCACGGTTTGCTCTGCTTCATTGGCGAAATTGGCCAATATGATGCTATAGGCTTCCTCTTTATTCTCTCTCAGATAGAGCGTTTTGGTAGCACCCGTGCTCTCACTGTTAATTGACCCATATCCACCCAACACATAGGTCTCTTCGGTTCGATCACCTTTCTTTTCACTACCGCTACTCTGATTGTAAAAGCGGTAGCGCTTCTCCGGCACAATCAAGGTAAGAAGCGCATCCACGAAAGTGGTTTTACCGCTGCCGTTGGCTCCGGTGAGCAAACTGGTTTCACCCATGGGGTGTATCGAATGAATGGTTTCATCGAAGGTTCCCCAGTTGAACACTTCCATGTATTGCAATCGAAAGCCACTCTTCTGATTATCGGTACTAAATACACTTAACTGCATCTCAACATAAGTTTTGCAACACTATTTTACAGCCTTGCGTTGTTTTAATTGGTTCATAAAAGCTTCCAACTCCTCACTCCCAATTCGCGCCTTGATAATCTTCTTAATTCGAAAGCGCTGCTCATCGGCTACATCACTACTTTCAGCTAAAGCGAGAAATCCATATTCTTCGGCTTTATCGATCAGCCGATCAATGTCTTTCAAAAACTTCACCCTACTGGCATTTTCTTTGAAAAACAATTCCGCATACTCTTTGATCTCTCTTCTTTTCTTGATCAATTCTTGACTGCTGCTATCACTAATCTCAAACTCCGCCATCATATCGCGTAGCAATACCAATAAAATACTCTCTTCGTAGGTAAGCGCCCTACGCACGATCCAGCTCACCGAGGCATCGTCTTCCTCTCCTCCAATATGCTGCACATACGAATAACCATCTTCTTCACTTAAGATCAGTTTCAAACCCAATGGCTGTAAAAAGCTCGATAGGTCTGATTTGTATTGAAGAAGCTTTTCCCAAGTAGACCGTTCGGTATAATCCACAGGACCTTTCAACAATTTTATAAACACCGAAGTGTAAGGCAATATCTTTTGCTGCATGTTCATTACTTACTAAATAACAAATAGGGAACTTCTACAAACTTGGTTTGTGCCTCGTTTATAGGAATTAGTTCCGTGGTGTTAGGAATAATTTGAACCCTTGTTTTCTTATCTCTTAAAAAACTATAATAACTCACTACTTCGGCCAACCCATTTTCCAACGCCTGTTTTTCAATGATCTCTTTCAAGGTGGCCGTTTCTTGTTGTTTCAGCACTTGTTCTACGTGCTGCCATAATTTCTTTTTATCTATAAAACTAGTGTTCAACATTTTTTCGAAGCGTTCCGGATCTGCAATGGTTTCCTTTTGAGATACCGGTTGTTTAATAGCAGCAACGGCCTTCTTCTCTTGTAAAGTCAATTTGCGCTCCATCACCATTTTCACTTCTGAATGAATGGGAACAGACATACCACAGTCTACCTCTTCTTCTTCCATTAAATCGAACACCAATTCTTTGATCGATGCTATCTGCCTGCGTAGTCTTCTGTGCTTGGCAATTTCTTTTTCGGTGATGATTCTACTCAGCTTCTCCGCCATTTTATCATTTGCATCGTACACGGTTTTACCCTGCTGAAGCAACATTGATTTTACATTTTGTAAGAAATCGCCGTCTGCAGTAATTTCCCGCTCATTGATCAATTCCATTACTTTCTCTGTAAGCTCGGCCCAGTGTTGGTTTCCGGCTCGTGAAATCAAGAAATCCCAGAACGCATAAAAGCTTTTCCCCTGTGGGCTTTGGCGGAGAGAATCATACGCTTCAAAGGCAAATCCAACAATGGCGCCCTTACCCTGCTCCGATTTCGTATGTTGCTCTACGATACTGCGGTGGATCTGTTTGAAATTATCTTCTACTTCTCTAAAATCGCTGATCAATTCGTAGCACAAGCGAGTGAACAACTCCAAGCGTTCTTGTACTTGAGAGTTAGAATAACTTTCGGGAGCAACACCCAATTCAATGGCTTTGATTTCTTTATCGATCTCTGCTCTTTTGTCTTTAAGAATTTGCAGACGTTTGAGGTTATTGTCTTCCGTATGCTCAACAATATCTTGCAGCGAGTTAAAAAGCAATTTGAAGCGACTCTCCGTACCTACGTGCTTGCGCAATTGCAAACTGTGCATCCATTGAAACACTTTCTCGGAATAGGCACTCAGTTGGTATTGAATGGAGCCATCGGCATGTATAAAATCTTGCAAGAGTCTTTTTTGCACCCAGTTCATCAAGTGTTTGCGACTGCGTGTTTGTTCATCTTCTCCAAAAACAATCTTTGACTCCTCCATATCTTCCAAACCTTCTTCTTGTGTGCTTAAGGTTTCTGCGAGTAATTGAATGAGGGTCGATTCTTCAATAATGGGTCTGTTTTCCTCTTTGAACACTTTGTACAAAAAGGGCAGCACCCAGCCGGCGTTTCGCAAACGCAGCATTTGAACCGCGGGGTTCGTAACAAAAAGTTCGTACAGTTCTACAGAATTCATTCCTGCCTTGTATTTCGGGGCGTGTAATATAGTCGAAAATACGGCATCGAAACTGAGGTGGGGACAAGATTTGGCGCTCCTCCTGAATAATGGGAATAACCGGTCAATTTCTTTTTACAACACAGCTAGCACCGTTTGTTGCAAACGCTTTAGTATCCGGTAAAACTAAAAAGCCATCTATCCCGCTTGTGAGCGGGAAGATGGCACAATTAATTGTAATTCAAACAGATACGCTTTCAGGCTCTACTACTTACTTTCCAAATAAGCCAAGGTAGAAAACGCAAACCCAAAACCCGCCGGAATCTGCAGATTCGGAACTTCTTGCAACGCAACCCGAATCATGGCAAAATGATGGATCGCATGTTCGATTCCATACATCAATTCTCTAAAATAACTGGTGAAAATCACAACCGGACCTTTTGGATAAAAGGCTTTCAAAAGAAGCGTTTTGTCCTCTGAAATCAATCTTGCAGAAAGCTCGTCAATGGTTTCATTTACTGCAGCCAGATCCAGTTCTAAAACCGGGTTCCGTTTTCGCTGGTCATAATTGAGCGTAACCGTTTCCAATGCACTCGTAAGACAAGAAAAGAATTCGAGGGTATGACGCACGTGCATTCCAATAGAAGAACCCAACAGGCTTTCTCTTTTTTCAGCATATTCTTCAGCGCTTAGCTGATGAAGCACCTCCTTTAACTCTAGGAGTATAGTAACCACGCTGTTGGTTAATGGCATCGTACTTAACATTCGGTATTTACTTTCCTTTTGAAGTGAATCGATTCAGAACTGCCCAAATTTGGTGCTGGTAACGATACAGCAGTATCAATGATGAGATAAAAATAATGAGCGCGTAAATGAATAGTTGGCCGTGATCGTCTTTCACTACAATTCCGAGTTTTGTAAACAAGTGACTAAATATAGCACCGGCAAGTACCCCTGCTGCCAAGCCGGCTCCATAGCCCGTTGTAGCAGGAATAAGGATTAAAATAGAAGCCACTAACTCGAGGCTGCCGGTTAAAATTCTTCCCCAAGGCTCAATTCCGAGGGTCGAAAAAATATATACTGATTCTTCAGAAGCAGAAAATTTAAAGAAAAGAGATTGCACCATCAATCCGGCAGCAATAAGACGGAGCGCCCAATCAATAATGAGTTGTGTTCTTGTTGTCATGTTGTGTGTTTCTATTTTATACGAACAAGTCCGAAACTCCTTACAAATTTTTTCAATTTATTTTATCAAAACAGACCACGTCAATACAAGGGATCCATTAGTGATTAAAAATTGAGAGAACTCATGTAAACTGCAGTTGCTTCGTTTATTTCGGCTAAGATGAAGAAGTATGCGGAGAAAAGAAGAATGCCTTATGCCTCTTTATTGTCCTGCTCTGCTTCTTCCATTTTTCTTATGATGGATGATTTTTGATCAGCAGTCAAAGTTTCGGGAGTGGTTACTTCTTTTTTTAGAAGCAGATTGATGAGCTTATTTTGTTTGCTAAATCGTTTGCAAAGCGAGCATTCAATTAAATGAATAAAGAGCTGTATTCTCTGCTTGAAAGAGATTTTGCCTTCTTCCTTTCTAACAATGTATTCCGAAGCTGATTTACAGGTAATTCGCATGCTATTGATTTATTAAGCAAACCATTTTTTTTCCAAACAAGCTCTTAACTGAACTTTCGCTCTATGAATAATCACCCAATAGTTAGCGGAAGTAATAGATAATGCCTTACAAATTTCTTCACTTTCCATACCCTCTAAATACTTTAAGGCAAAGACCTGCTGCTGGATTTCTTTCAATTTGCTTTTGCAAGATTGAAGCACTTTCATAAATTCAAAAGATTCCAGCTTATTATCTGCTGTGGCTGTCACTTGCCACTCAACAGGATAGTATCCTTCACGCCAATGATCCGCTTCATCAAAAAAAACAGATTCAGCCTCAACCATAGTGGATTGGGTATTGACTGCTGTTTTTCTATAATGATCAATTATTTTATTTTTTAGAATCGTAACGATCCAAGTCTTAAAACTGGCACTGGCATTGAATTGATGCACATTTTTCCATGCTGAAATAAAGGTTTCTTGCACCAAATCTTTGGCATACTCCTTATCAGCAATTCTTTTAAGTGCAAACTGATAAAGCATATCAGAGTATTCTTCAACCCATTTTTTGGGGTCGTTTACAAAATGATTGTCAGACATTTAATTCAATAGTTTAAGGCCTTTTGAACTATAAATATCGACAAGCTTTTTTGAATGAACATATCGCGTGGGCGACATTTTTCTTGAAAAACCAGAAAACGAGCCCCCATTTCTGGCGGCTCATTACACTACAACATAAACACTAACCTTTTTCTTTAAGCTTTGGCCAATTCGCATCTGCCTTTAAAATACGTTCCTGTTGAGATTTCTTCCAGTATTCTTTTACTTTATTATTGTAGTTGAAATAAAGCCGGCCGTTTAAAAGCGTCCAAGTGTCAATTTCAACCGGTGTTTTATGCCCTTCGCCATCCGAAACTCCATAAGCGCAATAGCCGCCATATTGAGGTTCATATTGCTCCGGCGCTTTCTTAAACGCCTCTAAATTTTGTGTAGAAGAAAACAACCAAACTGCATCCTTCCAGGTAAAACGTAGTGAATCGTATCCTTTTACGGCTGCACTATCTTTAAAAAATGCAACCACATCATAGCCCTTTATTGCGAGTCCATTTACGGTGAAAATTCCGGAAGACTGCGACATTACAGTAAATGATGCGAAAGCGACCACTAGTAACAGTGTTAATTTTTTCATTATTTGATATTGTTATTTTATAAATACTTTCCAAGAAACATCGGCCTTAGACTTCAAACTCTTTTCGTCTTTATTCCACTTTAAAAGTGTGTTGTTCGTCCACGAATGATAAAACAAATAGAGTTTCCCATCAGTAATCTTGAATGTTTCAGGATCCACTTCCACTTTTTCTCCCGTAGCGCCCATCGCATAGGCACACCAGCCACCGTATTGAGGCTCATATTTATCGGGATTTGCCTTAAACAAGTCTTTGTTTTGTTGACTAGAGAAATAGTACAGCACGCCCTGATAAGAAGTAGCGAATTTGTTAGAGCCCTGAACCGCCTTTCCCGACACGAAATACGCCACCGGATCGTACCCTTCAATGGCCAGGCCCGCTTTCCCCAAATTATACTGCTGCTTTCTCTGATCCTGCGATTGAGCAAAGCCCGAATTTTGTAAGAAAATAGTTGCTACTAACAAGAGTATACTGAGCGTCTTTTTCATGTTTTTATTAGTTTATACGTAGGGGAGAAGGATTCCTTACAGGAAGATGAAAAAAGTTTAAAACAAGAAGATCGAGCTTCAAGCGGATAAATTCAGACAGAACCGCTATACAAAACGACACTCTAGTTCGATGAAAGGGATTGAACTTCGAAGATCGCTTTTGAATGAGAGAAATAGTAAAGATGTATAAGAGTCAGAAAGAGAACGCTCTAGATATGTATATAATCCAAAGAAAAATCGAAGTTGCATCTCTAAAAAGCTAAAGCTTCCTATCACCATTTATTTCATAACCGGCTTTCTATAGCAATATTACTTAAAGCGTATCTCTCTCACTACTAAGGATTAATAAGGGCTGGTTGAAATCATTTCGGAATAGACTGACAGGCTAACTTAAATAAATTGTGCTGTACGGTTTAATAATGAAAATTTTCTTCCGAATGAATAATAAAACCAATTAAGTGTTGTTTAAGTAAAACAGGTTTCTATAACTCACTGCCTTAAACTAACTTAGAACTAACCCAAACCTACCTATCCTAATGCCAACAGTCTCCTTTTTTGATTTAGAGGTGAATCCCAGTTCAAAACAGATCCTGGACATAGGCGCTATCAGCTCAGATGGTTTACTTCTGCATAGAAATGATCTAAACGAACTTGTTTCTTTTTTGTCAAAAGCCGATTTTATATGCGGTCATAATATAATCAATCATGATTTGATTTATATAGCCAAGCATCTTGGTGCAAATAGTTGGGGAGAGGAGCGCGCAATTGATACACTTTTTCTATCTCCATTATTGTTTCCAAAAAACCCATACCATAACCTACTAAAAGACGATAAGCTTCAAACAGACGAACTAAACAATCCATTGAACGATTCACAGAAGGCAAAGAATCTCTTCTTTGATGAAGTCGCTGCTTTTCAGAAACTTGATGATGAATTCAAGGAAATTATTTACTTATTGCTTTTTGACCAAAAAGGATTTAGCAACTTCTTTCAATACCTTCAATATTTATCTTCAAAAGAAAAAAAACATGCAGAAAACCTTATATGGAAAAGATTTCAGGGCAAAATATGTAGTCAAAGTGAACTTGCATCATTCATTGAAAAATCACCTATAGCTTTAGCCTATACCTTGGCGCTACTAAATTGTGACGATAGATATTCAATTACACCTCCTTGGGTACTGAGAAATTATCCTGAAGTAGAAAGATTGATTTTCCTTATGAAAAACAATCCATGCATATCGGGATGTGACTATTGTAAGCTTGCTCTGAATCCAATTCTTGCATTAAAAAAGCACTTTGGCTTCTCAATCTTTCGAACTTATAATGAGGAGCCATTGCAGCAGGATGCTGTAGATGCTGCAATTCGCGGAGAATCAATTCTAGCTGTATTTCCCACTGGTGGTGGCAAGTCTATCACATTTCAAGTTCCCGCCCTAATGAGCGGCGAAAATGCAAAAGCCCTTACGGTTGTGATATCCCCTTTACAATCTTTAATGAAAGATCAAGTAGACAATCTTGAAAAAAAGGGAATTACAGAAGCTGTAACAATAAATGGGCTATTAGATCCGATTGAACGTAGTAAAGCCATCGAAAGAATCGAAAACGGTTTGGTAAGTCTTCTCTATATCTCTCCTGAGTCGCTCCGGTCAATTACGATTGAGCGGCTTCTTCTAAAAAGAAAAATTGCACGATTTGTAATTGATGAGGCGCATTGCTTCTCCTCTTGGGGACAAGATTTCAGGGTTGATTATCTGTATATCGGAGACTTCATAAAAAGCCTGCAAGAAAAAAAAGGCCTTGAATCTAACATTCCCGTTTCTTGCTTCACAGCTACCGCCAAGCAAAAAGTAATAGAGGATATAAGATCGTATTTCAAAGAAAAATTAAACCTCAATTTAAATCTGTTTAGGGCAAACGCTTCAAGAACAAACCTACATTATAGTGTTTATCAAAAAGACAATGAAGAAGAAAAGTACAGTCAATTGAGAAGTATTATAGAAGCCAATAACTGTCCGACTATTGTATATGTTTCTCGAACAAAAAAAGCTTACAAACTTGCCAAAAGATTAAATGATGATGGGTTTGTAGCAAAACCATACCACGGAAAAATGGATAAAGACGAAAAGTCCGAAAACCAAAATGCATTCATGTCTGGCGATGTTAACATAATGGTCGCTACATCTGCTTTTGGTATGGGGGTTGACAAAAGCGATGTTGGAGTTGTTATACATTACGATATATCTGATTCACTAGAGAACTATGTGCAAGAAGCAGGAAGGGCGGGACGAGATGAAAATATAAGTGCCAACTGCTATGTGTTGTTTAACGAAGAAGACTTAGATAAACACTTTATTCTGTTAAATCAAACAAAAATCAGTAGTAAAGAAATTAACCAGATATGGAAAGCAATTAAAGAACTAACAAAAACTAGAGATAAGGTATCAAATTCTGCCCTTGAGATTGCCAGAAAAGCCGGCTGGGACGATGGCATAAATGAAGTTGAAACGAGAGTTACAACAGCAATAGCAGCCCTTGAAGATGCTGGCTATCTCAAGCGAGGGCAGAATATGCCTAAGGTTTTTGCAAATAGCATACTCAGTAAGAATGCTCAAGAAGCACTTGACAAAATTAATTCATCTGAGAAATTTTCTGATTCGCAAAAGTCAAAGGCAGCCCGTATCATTAAAAAACTTTTTTCTAGCAAAAGCAAAAGGCTTTCTACTGAAGAAATGGCCGAATCAAGGATTGATTACATTTCCGATCAATTGGGAATTGTTAAAGAAGAAGTTATACGTCTCGTAGAAATAATGCGTGAAGAAGGGATTCTAGCACAAACTAGAGATCTCACGATCTTCGTTAAAAAAAGCGATTCGGTCAATAAATCTTTGGCAATAGCTGAAAGTTTTAGAAAGCAAGAAGAACTACTTCTGAATTATTTAAATGAAGGCGATACTTCTTATCACTTAAAAGAGGTTATTGAGTTTTTCCTTCAATCGGGGGTCAAAGACAGTTCTTTAAACAAGCTCAAAACAATCTTAAATTTTTGGTCAATAAAAAACTGGATCAAGAAACACAATCTCGAGTACTCAAAGAATCATCTGAAGATTGGCATGTTGATTGAAAAATCAAGCTTTCAGAAAAAACAAGAGAAAAGACACTTGCTGGCAAAATCAATTACTGAGTATCTGTACAAAAAGGCTTCAGAACTATCTGTGCTTGATGGTAAACAGGAAGAAATATTGATCGAATCTTCTATTCAGGAGTTAAAAGAAATAGCAGAGAAGGAGCAAAGTATGTTTTCCATTAAGGCAACAATCGATGACATTGAAGATACCCTATTCTACCTGTCAAGAATAGAGGCAATTAAGATTGAAGGAGGATTTTTGGTTGTTCACAATAAACTCACCATTGACAGAATTGAAATGAACAATCGCATTCAATATAAAGAGAGTGATTATGAAAAACTAAAGCAGTTTTACCAACAAAAAGTACAGCAAATTCATATTGTTGGAGAATATGCGAAAAAAATGATTCGTAACTACAATGAAGCCTTGCAGTTTGTAGACGACTATTTCCGACTGAATTACTTCTCTTTTTTGTCAAAATATTTTCCAGGAAGCAGACAGGAGGATATAAAGCGAACACTGACACCCGAAAAATTCATGAAACTATTCGGCACCCTCTCCGCCAATCAGCTAGAAATTATTAAAGACTCGGGTAATCAATATATAGTAGTTGCCGCCGGACCGGGAAGTGGCAAGACCAGAGTGTTGGTTCACAAACTAGCTTCATTATTATTGACAGAAGACGTGAAGCACGAACAATTATTAATGCTTACTTTTTCTAGAGCTGCTGCCACTGAATTTAAAAAACGCTTGATTGACCTAATCGGAAACGCTGCCAACTTCATTGAAATAAAAACTTTTCATTCCTATTGTTTTGATCTTTTGGGAAGAGTTGGGAGTCTTTTTGAATCGGAAAAAATAATTAGTACTGCAGTTAATAAAATTCGTTCAGGGGAAATCGAGCCTTTTCGTATCACTAAATCTGTACTGGTAGTTGATGAAGCACAGGATATGAACAAAGAGGAGTATGAGTTAGTAAAAGTACTGATGGAGCAAAATGAGGAGATGCGTGTCATTTTGGTTGGAGACGATGATCAGAATATTTACGGTTTTAGGGGTGCAGATTCTGCTTTTATGCAGAGCTTAGTAAGCGAAAAGGCAGCCACAAAATATCAACTTACAGAGAATTATAGAAGCACGGAAAATCTTGTGTCCTTTGCAAACAACTGGGCAGCTACAATAAGCAAGCGTCTCAAAACAGAACCCGGCGTCGCAAAGCAACAACAAAATGGCTTTATTGATATTACACAATACACTAACAACAACATTATTGTGCCGCTAGCAAATCATATTAGCCAAATAGCGCTGTCGGGGAGCACTTGTATACTTACCAAAACCAATGAAGATGCAATGCTTGTTTCCGGATTGTTATTACAAAAGGGGATACAAACTAAATTGATTCAATCAAACGACGGATTTAATCTGAATAATCTCTACGAACTTCGTTACTTTTCTGATCAAATTAGTAATCATACTGAAAGTCCTTTGATAAACGAAGAAGACTGGGCCGATGCAAAACGACAATTAAACATTCACATACATAATAGCTCAAAAAGGGAACTAGTTAATGCAATTATCAAAGCTTTCGAAGACTCCAATACAGCAAAAAAATACAAAAGTGATTGGAATTCATTTCTACTAGAGTCTAAAGTAGAAGACTTTCTTAACATTGAATCAGAACTTGTTTATACTTCAACCATTCATAAAGCAAAGGGGAAAGAATTCGATAACGTTTTTTTATTATTGAGCAATTTCACTCCAGAAACAGATGAACACAAAAGACAACTGTACGTTGCTATTACAAGAGCGAAATCAATTCTATCAATCCATTACAACGGTAATTATTTGAAACCATTTTCGTTCAGTGGTATAACATATAAAGAAGACAGGTTAACATACCCAGAGCCCCAGCAAATAGGTCTATTTCTATCTCACAGAGATGTCAGACTTGGCTATTTTCAATATGTCCAACATAGAATAGTGGGACTTTACAGCGGCGCAAATCTCCAGATACTCAAAGATGGATTAGGGAACTCAAGAGGGGAGATTATTTGCAAATTCTCTCAAAAATTTCAAGATCACTTAAATGATTACACTAGGAAAGGATTCAAAATCGCCAAAGCGCAGGTGAATTTTATTGTTTACTGGAAAGATGAGGCAACCAGTAGAGAATCAAAAATAATACTTCCCGAGTTGGTACTAACTAAGTAATCGGCGACTTGCCTTTCAAGCTAGAGCTCTAGTACAATATCTATGCGGAGATTAAAGGCTCTATTCTCCGCAAAATATGCGGAGAAAGTTAAAATGCTGAGATTAAAGGCCTTAATTCTCCCTAGTTCGCCGACTAGGAATGGATATTGCCGTTTTGATCCCTTCTGATCGACATGTAGATGGGGTCGTTGAAATGTTGCTCGATGCTACTCAAAACCATACTCGCACTTTATCGGCCGATCGCTTGTTCGGCTGGCACGCAGCCTTGTTTCCAACCGGAAGAAGCGGCATGTATACAAAAACTGTTGGCAACTGGAGAAACCACAAAAAAGAAGATCCGATGCAGGTTGTATCCGGTGCAAAGGGAAGAGAAATCGTCCACTTTGTGGCACCTGAAGCAGAACGACTTGAAGAGGAAATGAATCGATTTATTCACTGGTTCAATGAAGACCAGTCCATGGACCCCATCCTCAAAGCCGCCATTGCCCATCTATGGTTTGTAACCATACACCCATTCGATGATGGGAACGGAAGAATAGCGCGTGCAATCGCCGAGCTACAGCTCTCTCGTGCCGATGAATCAGCGCAACGGTTCTACAGCATGAGTGCTCAAATTAGAAAAGAGCGAAAAGGCTATTATGAAATCCTAGAGCACACCCAAAAAGGCTCTATGGATATAACGGACTGGCTCAACTGGTTTTTGAATTGCTTGGATCATGCCCTCGAATCGAGCAACGAAACACTTTCCGAAGTACTCCAAAAAGCGCGCTTCTGGGAACTACATGCCAATACCGTTCTGAATTCCCGTCAACACCAAATGATCAACCGATTATTAGACGGATTTGAAGGTACACTCACCAGCTCTAAATGGGCCAAGCTCACCAAAACCTCTCCCGATACCGCATTGAGAGATATTACTGATTTATTGAACAAGAAGGTATTAGTGAAAGAAGTGGGTGGTGGTAGAAGTACGAGTTATGGGTTGAGGGTTGAATAAATTATGACCTACGCTAAATCGCAAACAGTTCATTGTGCCGTTCTAAGTAGGAAAAGTTATACGTACTAAGCCCTTCTATTCGCTCCTTACCCGTTACACCAATTTTTTCAAATGCCGAAGTTTCGATCTTGTTTGATAACACTATCTTTCCGGCACGATCAAATGTAATCAAGTGTTTATCAAACAAAGCATCATATGTTGGTGAAAGGAGCAGGCCATTGTTAACATCCAACCTTTCTTCATTACTGGCTTTGGCCCAAGGAACAATATGAGATGCGATTAAAACTTCTAAGCGATCAAACTTAGTAACCGCACACTGATACTTCCATCGGTAGATAACCCTTTTTCGATATGCACCTTGTCCTACACGAGATGTAACTAAGCCTGATCTCTCCGTAACCGAAGGAACCAGCAAACCTCCATAATCTACAATGCCTTCCTGAATTTGGTATTGATTGATCTGATCTAGTGTTACAGGTATATATGCACCCTTCCTCTTAAAAAAGAATTTCAGACCCACCCTGTATGTTTCATTTTTATCCAGCGTACTAAAGCTGTCAACATCAAAAAATTCTAGCTCTGTAACAAACTTTACAAACCCTTTACTTTGATATTGAAACAAGAAAACACGTTTTCCATTTTTAACATGATCCTTAAGCGCCAAATTTCCTTTCGTTAATTTCATATCTCCCTCTTGCCCCTCCCCGGTATAACTAAAGATGTCTTCATTATCCCATCCATCTTTATAGCCAAATTGCTCACCGGTCCTTCCAGAAAAAATGAAAATATAGGGTGCATTACCACAAGGTGAAATACCCGACTGTCTATTCCCGCCGTATTGGTCGTGAATTGCAGATCGCTTGTAAATATAATCAGGTATAAATGGGAGTCTCTCCATGAGTTAGTTGCTTCCTGAAGTTAATCAAATATTCTCATTCCTTTCTAACGTCTACGAATATTGCATATTGAAACTCTCTTTAAATCACTCTATTATTTAACGCAATCGATACCAGATGTAGCAGTCTTTTATTAACAAACGTTGTCAAAAACGTCGCCAGCGTATAATTGACATCAATCAAAATTGTGTTCATTCTTGTCAAATACTCATATCCATCTTGTTTATTTTCAACAAACTAGCATTTTCTCAATATCATGACCAACTCGGTTTTCAGTTCAAAAAAATTATATTTAAACAGAATCAAATATGTATCTTCAATAATGTGTTGTTTGGCAGGAGTCGGTGCTTTTCGAAAAGAAATCCAATCTCCATAAAAGAAGACACCAATCAACATCTTGAGCACTAAAACTAATTCTCCGAAATATGGGTTCGTCAAAAACCTTTATTGGTTTGCACTAATCATATTCACTATCCACTTTTACGCTACAAAAAAGGAACAGAATGCAGGCGTTACTTCAAACGCAAAGAGCCAACACACTAAAAATTTCTACCTCAATAGTGGTATTACAACAACAGCTGACCTTTCACAAACAGATACGAACAGTTTGAAAAAAACAGACTGGTATAAAAAAGCAGTTAAGGAACTTTCATTAAAAGAATACGAGATAAAACAAATAGCTAAGTCCAACTCCTACTCGGCACCCAATCGAAACCAAAACCTAAGAGCCTTCTTTTCCGACAAAGAACTTACCCTTGAACCAAGATTGGATAGCTCAGAAAAATGGCGTTTAACGCTTAGCCTCGAGGGCCTATTTGTAAACAATGAACTTTTTTACAAACCCAATTCCAAAAGCATCTCAGTAACTGATAAAAATGAGTTACTGTTACAAAACAACTTCTTAACTACTCAATACATCAATAACGAAGACGGTGTGCGTCAAAATTTCATTATTGAAAAAGCTCCCTCAACTAATAGCCAGATTGTGTCAGTTAAACTGAAAGTGAACAATGGTTGGTATCTAAACAAAGTACATGAAAGGGAAATTCAATTTGCAATAGAAGAAGCCAATGGTCTCAGTAAAAAATTAACCTACAACGATTTAAAAGTTTGGGACGCAACAAATACACAACTAGAAGCATTTTTCAGTGTAGAAAACCAAACTATTTCTATCAATGTAAACACTGCCAATGCAGTTTACCCAATTACAATTGACCCCTTGAGCACCACGGCAAATACGAGCATTGAAAGTAATAAGGCTAATGCTCAATTGGGATTTTCGGTTAGCTCTGCGGGTGATATCAATGGTGATGGTTACAGCGATATATTATTGGGCGCTAATACTTACGACAACGGTCAAGCAAACGAAGGAGCCGTTTTCATCCATAACGGTTCAGCCACCGGCATTAGTACCACACCGGCAGCTTTGCTTGAAAACAATAGTGTGGGTGCTCTATTTGGAAGTTCCGTGAACACCGCCGGCGATATAAATGGAGATGGATATAGTGATATCATCATTGGCGCGCCTGGCTATTCAAATGGCGAAGCAGGCGAAGGGGCTGCTTTTATTTATCATGGCTCTGCAAGTGGCATTCTAACCGCACCTGCTGCAGTTTTAGAAAGTAATCAGACCGGCGCAAACATGGGTTGCTCAGTTGCCTTGGCAGGAGATGTAAACAATGATGGGTTCAGCGATCTAATTGTTGGAGCAAAACTATTCGACAATGGACAAATAGACGAAGGTGTGGCTTTCGTCTTTCATGGCTCCGCTACTGGCATTAATACAATTGCTGCAATTCAGCTTGAGATGAACAGTGCAGGCGCAAACTTTGGAACAGCCGTAGCCTCCGCCGGTGATGTAAATGGTGATGGCTTTAATGACGTAGTTGTAGGCGCAAGCGGATATGCCAACGGTCAAGCCGGAGAGGGTGCTGCCTTTGTTTTCCTTGGTGCAGCAACAGGAATTGGTGCAGCACCCAGCACTATAGTTGAAAGCAATATCCCAAATGCATCAATGGGAATTTCTGTTGCATCTGCCGGCGATGTTAACGGTGATGGCTACAGTGAAATTATAGTTGGAGCTTCAGGTTATAGTAATGGGCAAGCAAATGAAGGAGCCTTTTATCTTTTTAATGGTTCTGCAGCAGGTACACTACCAACTCCTTCTTCCTTGGTAGAATCAAATAATGCAAATGCCTTCTTAGGAGTTTCGGTAAACAGTGCGGGAGATATTAATGGCGACGGATACAGTGATATAATTATTGGTGTTCAAGCTACCAACACCAGAATTTATTACGGAGCAAGTACCGGTCTCAATCTCAGTTCTTTGGTTTCTTTGACGACCACCAACTCTTCGGTTTCTTCTGCAGGAGATGTAAACGGTGATGGTTACAGCGATCTGCTTGTAGGATCTGCCCAGTATAGCAATGGTCAAACAAATGAGGGTATCGCCTATGTATTTCATGGTTCAGCGCAATACTTGTCAACATCACCAATGGTCTTAAACAACGTTACACAAAACCAATCCGGTTTTGGTCAGTCTGTTAACTCATTGGGAGATGTGAATGGAGATGGCTATGGAGATATAATTATTGGCTGCTACGGATACGACGACAATGGCGCCGACGAGGGGCGCGCCTTTGTTTACTATGGAAGCCCAACCGGTATCTCTCTTACTCCAAGTTTAGTATTAGATGAAGCCAATCAAGGCAATGCCTATTTTGGTTATACCACTAATGGAGGTGGTGATATCAATGGTGATGGCTATAATGATGCCTTAGTTGGAGCATTTGGATTCAACGGTAGAGGTCGTGTATACATTTATTACGGAAGTCCAACTGGCCTACCTGCGGCATCGAACCTTACACTCGATGGAACTCAAGCCGGAGAGGCTTTTGGTGTTTCGGTTTCATCCGCTGGCGATATTAATCATGATGGATTTAGCGATATTCTCATTGGTTCATATACTTACGATGATGGAGCCAATACCGACGAAGGAAGAGTGTCAATCTATTATGGTGCTGCTACCGGATTAATTCCTACACCGGCTGTAACACTTTCAGATGCAAATCAAGCTTCGGCTTATTTTGGATACGGCATTTCGAGCGCCGGTGATATCAATGGCGACGGATACAGCGACATAATTATTGGATGTTACGGATATGACAACGGTGGATTTATAAATCAAGGGTCAGCATTCATATATTATGGAAGTTGCACAGGTATTGTGCCGGGCACTGCCACGCAGCTTTCCGGTGTTGCACAAGGTGGGGCATTATACGGTTTCTCCACTTCCTCAGCCGGCGACATAAATGGTGATGGATTTGGAGATATCGTGATAGGATCGATGGGTTACAATGCTTCATCGGGAAGAGCCTATGTATACTATGGCAGCAGTGGCGGAATCATAGCCTCCGGAGTAGCGCTTGATAATAATGTGGCTGGAAATAGAACAAATGATCAAATGGGATTTTCTGTTAGTGGTGCAGGCGATATAAATGGCGATGGATATAGTGACATCATCGTGGGCATTCCGGAATACAACAACCCCGGTGGAGGTCCACCACAAGGTAGAGCTTATATCTACCTAGGAAAACCCGGAGGCGTTTCGGCTACTCCGGAAATTGTTATCACAGATAATGTAAATAACCAGCAATTCTTCGGTTACCCTGTAGCGGGAGCAGGCGATGTAAATGGAGACGGCCTATCAGACATAGTGGTGGGGGGTTATAAAGGGAGCTGGGCGGGTTTTGGAATCGCTTGGGTATTCTATGCAAATGATAAAGGCGGGCTACACAACAATTTAAGATTGTACAATACCAATTTAACCACTCCACTCGACCAATCGAATGTGGCAAACCCATCATTGTATGGAGCTGGTCTCTATTCCAAATCTTTTCTTGGAACTCAAAAGGGAAAACTGGTTTGGGAATCTATTGGAAACGGAGCGCGATTCTCAGGTTCTCCAATCACTAACAGCACCCAATACTCTGGTCAACAGGCTGGCTATACCAACCTTGGATTAACAGGCACAGAATTAAAATCAACACTCACTAAATATTTTGCCCCATCAAATACACTTACAAGAGCAAGAATAAGATTCAATTCCGTAAATGCAATAACCGGACAAGTATTCAGCCCATGGCGTTATATTGATGGTGCTGCTAGAGGCAAGCTTTCAAACGGGAATGTGGTAATGAACAACGCAGTCATTCCTCGCTACAGAAAAGACACAGCCCTTTGTCTTGCTGTACCCTATATCATAAATGCGACATCGGCGGGAGCTACCGGGTATAGCTGGCAAAATGGCGCCACTACTCCCACTTTTACCGCTACTACTCCGGGTACCTACTGGGTCAACGTATCTTACGGAGGCTGTACCTATAGAGATTCTTTCGTGATATCTAATTTAGTTGCAACAATCAAAAACTTAAATCCAACTGTTTGTCAAAATCAAACTTATACAACTCCGAGTGGAAAAATATTGACCAACAGCGGTGCTTACAAAGACACTTTAAAATCATATCTAGGTTGTGATAGTATTCTATACAATATCAATTTATTAGTAATTACTCCGGTTTCCCAAACCATAAACCCAATTATTTGCAGTGGAAGCTCCTACACCTTGCCATCGGGGACCATTGTTAACACCGCAGGAATATATAAGGACACGCTTAGATCAACTGTTACCAATTGTGACAGTATCTATCGAACTATTAATCTCACTGTGCAAACGAATACTACTCAAACAATCACCGCTAAAATTTGCAGTGGTTCGAGTTATACGCTTCCTTCCGGACAGATCGTGAATACCAGCGGAATCTATCGAGATACATTAAAGTACAGTATTACCAATTGTGACAGTGTGTATAGAATTGTAAACCTAACCGTCCAGTCCACTTCTAGTCAAACACTTAATCCAAAAATTTGTGCAGGTAGTTCGTACACACTTCCTTGGGGAACTATTGTTACCACTAGTGGAGTTTATAAAGACACATTGAGATATAGTATTACCAACTGCGATAGTGTATATAGAACCGTTAACCTTACTGTTCAATCGAGTAGTACGCAAACATTCAATCCAAAAATTTGCGCAGGTAGCTCATACACGCTTCCCTGGGGAACTATTGTAACCACCAGTGGAACATATAAAGACACGCTGAAATACAGCGCTACCAATTGCGATAGTGTTTATAGAATTGTAAACTTAACCGTTCAAACAAGTACCACTCAAACAACCACCGCCAAAATTTGCGCCGGCTCTAGTTATACCCTTCCTTCCGGACAGGTCGTGAATACCAGCGGAATCTATCGAGATACATTAAAGTACAGTATTACCAATTGCGACAGTGTGTACAGAATTGTAAACCTCACCGTTCAATCCACCTCTACCCAAACAATCAATCCCAAAATTTGTGCAGGAGGTTCGTATGCATTACCATGGGGAACCATTGTTACTACTAGCGGCGTTTATAAAGACACATTGAGATATAGTGTTACCAACTGCGATAGTGTTTACAGAATCGTAAACTTAACGGTTCAAACTAGCAATACTCAAATTTTGAACCCTGTTATTTGTGCAGGTGGTTCTTATACATTACCATGGGGAGCTATAGTATCTGCAAGCGGAACCTATAAAGACACGCTCAAATACAGTGTTACCAATTGTGATAGTGTTTATCGAATTGTGAATCTAACTATTCAAACAAGTTCCACTCAAACAATCACCGCTAAAATTTGCAGCGGTTCAGGTTATACGCTTCCTTCCGGACAAATAGTAAATGCAAGCGGAATCTATCGTGACACATTAAAGTACAGTGTTACCAATTGTGACAGTGTGTACAGAATTGTAAACCTAACCGTTCAGTCCACTTCTAGCCAAACACTCAATCCAAAAATATGCGCAGGAAGTTCTTACACCCTACCTTGGGGAACCGTTGTTAATGCCAGTGGAACCTATCGAGATACATTGAAGTATAGTACCACCAACTGCGATAGTGTGTATAGAATTGTAAACTTAATAGTTCAAACAAGCAGCACCCAAACACTCAGTCCAAAAATATGCGCAGGAAGTTCTTACACACTTCCGTGGGGTGCAGTGGTATCTGCCGGTGGAACCTATCGAGATACATTGAAGTATAGTACCACCAACTGCGATAGTGTATATAGAATTGTAAACTTAACAGTTCAAACAAGCACTATCCAAACACTCAGTCCAAAAATATGCGCAGGAAGTTCCTACACACTTCCGTGGGGTGCGGTGGTATCTGTCGGTGGTATTTACAAAGACACATTGAGATATACAACCACCAATTGTGACAGTGTGTATAGAATCATCAACTTAACAGTACAAACAAATAGCACTCAAACGTCGAGTATAACAGTTTGCAACGGCAGTTCTTACACCTTACCTTGGGGAACTGTAGTCTCCACCTCGGGTACCTATAGAGACACTTTAAGATACAGCACCACAAATTGTGATAGTTTATATAGAATTGTAAACTTAACCGTTCAAAATCCTGCCATTACAATTGCACCAATAAAAGCGGTTATTTGCAGCGGTAGCTCTTATACCTTGCCTTGGGGAACTAGTGTTAGTCAATCCGGAATCTATAGAGATACGATTCGTTACTCAGTTTCAGGTTGCGATAGCCTAAGAAGATCAGTAGATTTAACGGTTCAAACGGCTGCGAATGTTAGCATTAATGCTACAATTTGTCAGGGACAAATCTATCGACTTCCTTCCGGAAAAATTATTAATACTGCTGGAACTTATCGTGACACCCTTCATTACAGCGTTACCAATTGCGATAGTATATACACCGTAGTTGCCTTAAGTGTAACACCTGCAAAAAGAGAGAACATCAGCGCGAGTTTTTGTTCGGGAGATAGCTATCTGCTACCCTGGGGAATATCTGTTACTCAGGCGGGAGTGTATATTGATACTGCTCGAACTGCTTTTGGATGTGATAGTTTGATAAGAACGGTTCATGTAACTATGAATTCAAAACCAATCATCAAAATTACCAAGTCGAATGATGTAAACTGTATCATTGGAGTATCAAAACTCTACGCAAGTGGAGCAGACAGCTATCTTTGGTCCCCCAGTCTCGGACTTACGAATGCGAACATCCCTAACCCGGTTGCAACACCCTCCTCTACAACCGTATATAAAGTAAAAGGATCATTAAATAACGGATGCTTTGCCATTGACAGCATTACTGTTACCGTGTCAAACACCCCATCTCCTAATGATTATCCTATTCCTAATGCATTTACACCTAATAATGATGGTAAAAATGATTGCTTCGGCGTGCGTCATTGGGGAAATGTCACCGATTTTCTAATGGAAATATACAATAGATGGGGGCAACGCGTATTCAGCACTACCAACCCAAGCGATTGTTGGGATGGTTACTACAACGGCTACAAAGCCGGTACTGATGCTTACGTGTACAGAATCAAAGCAACCACCCCTTGTGGTAAAATTACCAGACAGGGCACCGTGGTATTAGTTAGATAGTTGTGTATAAAAAAGAAAACATGCTTTCAATTATCAGGACCAGGATTTACAGGATTCAAGGATTCTCAGGCTAGTCTTTTTCGCAACCTATTTACTAGAATGTTGCGATATTCAGAGTTGATCATTATTCAATTTTGGATTGAATATTTTTCTGAACTGTAAACTATTGGCGCCAAAATTTATCAATAGTCCAATAGGAATATTATAAGCCACTACATAATTCTTTGTCTGCGCCAAATGAACTGCCTCTAAATTCACTAGCGCCTTCAATTCCAGTATCACCTTGTCCTCCACAACAAAATCCGCTCGTCTGCTTCCTACGTGTATATCGTCATAGAAAATATCCTTTTCCAGTTCTCTTGAGAAAATCAGACCCGCTCTTTCTAATTCAATAGCCAAACATCGCTGATAAATTATTTCCGGAAATCCATTCCCAAGTTTATTATGAACCTTCATGGCGCAGCCATTGATAGCATAGGTTAATTCATTCAGTGTCATTGCATCAAGTTTAAATCACAAATCAACCTAAACATGCTATTTCTACAATGATCAAAAACACCTTTTACAACGAGAATAAAAACAAAAAAGAAAATCAAATCATCCCGTATTCAAATCCATCCCGTAAATCCTTGAATCCTGTAAATCCTGATCAAAGTATTTTGGTACCATTCTTAATACCGCCAATTCCAAAGAAAATAAAATCATCCAGCATTCAAATCTATCCCGTAAATCCTTGAATCTTGAAAATCCTGATCAAAAAGGAACCCACTTCCATTAAATCACTACCTGAATTGCGTTTCTTAACTTATTGCGACTCTTCATGGCGCAGCCTATAATTGCGGAGATTAATTCATCCAGAGATTCAATACCCAACTCCATTTCAATGTTGGGTTTACACTTTGATCATGTACACTTTGAGAGAGAAAATCAAATCATCCCGTATTCAAATCCATCCCGTAAATCCTTGAATCCTGTAAATCCCGATCAAAAAAGAACCCACTTCCATTAAATCACTACCTGAATTGCGTTTCTTAACTCATTGCGACTCTTCATGGCGCAGCCTATAATTGCGGAGATTAATTCATCCAGAGATTCAATACCCAACTCCATTTCAATGTTGGGTTTACACTTTGATCATGTACACTTTGAGAGAGAAAATCAAATCATCCCGTATTCAAATCCATCCCGTAAATCCTTGAATCCTGTAAATCCCGATCAAAAAAGAACCCACTTCCATTAAATCACTACCTGAATTGCGTTTCTTAACTCATTGCGACTCTTCATGGCGCAGCCTATAATTGCGGAGATTAATTCATCCAGAGATTCAATACCCAACTCCATTTCAATGTTGGGTTTACACTTTGATCATGTACACTTTGAGAGAGAAAATCAAATCATCCCGTATTCAAATCCATCCCGTAAATCCTTGAATCCTGTAAATCCCGATCAAAAAAGAACCCACTTCCATTAAATCACTACCTGAATTGCGTTTCTTAACTCATTGCGACTCTTCATGGCGCAGCCTATAATTGCGGAGATTAATTCATCCAGAGATTCAATACCCAACTCCATTTCAATGTTGGGTTTACACTTTGATCATGTACACTTTGAGAGAGAAAATCAAATCATCCAGCATTTAAATCCATCCCGTAAATCCTTGAATCCTGTAAATCCTGATCAAGAAAAAAGCAACGAATAAATTCGTTGCTTCTCTAATCCTGATCTGTGGTGTGGGGCGAACTGTGCATAAGTTGTTGATTTACAGCTAATTGTGCTTATTTACAGCTATTTATGTCTACCCTACGACATGATTAATTGTAAAGAAATTCAAATAAATGCAGATAAAAACAGGGAAAGTGTACCCCCTGGTGTACCCCTCAATGTACCCTTGGGTTACAAAAACAAATCTCTTTCATTAATTCATTAAATCTGTAAACCATGAAAATTAGCTATTACCTCAAAAGCACCAGGTCAAAAGGACCAAGACCAATTTTTTGCCGCATCTGTTATAATGGAAACAAGGTCAAGGTTTATATCAATGAATTCATTAAGCCGGCACATTGGAGTTCGAGACGTCAACGAGCAATTGAGAATCGTTCTTTCCCCCAACATCCAGAGTTTAATGAGCGCATAAACACCATTGATAATTTTATTCGAACAACATTTAGAAGAATGGAACTGGAAAGTGGATTAAACCCTCCTGATCCAAAAAAACTACAGGAGGCAATTTCTAGCAAACTGCGACCACTTGTAATGAAAGCAGGTGAACGAGGCGAGTTTATCAAATTCTTTAAAAAAATGATTGATGACTCTAAGACTGGTATAAGAACTAATCACAGAACAGGTCATGCAATCCACATCAATACCATCAAAACTTATTCTACTATATATAATAATGTACTGCTGTATGAGAAGGAAAAAAATATTGCACTGAAGTTCACCGACTTTGACCTCAATTTCTACAACGAATTCAATGAATGGCTTATTAAGGAAAAGAACTATAGTAACAACTCTTTAGGCAAGCATATTCAAATCATCAAGTTAGTATTGAATGAAGCACTTGAACTTGGGATTACCACAAGTATGAAGTTTAAGAACAAGCGATTTATTGTAATAAAGGAACAAACGGATGCAATCTACCTTACGGAAAAAGAGATTGAAGAGATCTATCAGCTTGATCTATCCAAGCATAAGAAGCTCGATAAAACTCGTGATCTGTTTGTCTTGGGTTGTAAAACTGGACTTAGGTTTGGGGATTTTAAAAATATCCAACCGAGTGAAATAAAAGATTCATTTATTATGATAAGACAGGCTAAAACCGGTGAACCAGTAACAGTTCCAATCCATCCCATGGTGAAAAAAATAATTGATAAGTATAATGGGATTCTGCCGAAAGCAAAAGTAAATCAAGTTACCAACAGGGAGTTAAAAGAAATTGCTGCCATGATACCAGCGCTTAATGAAGAAGTAGAGTTATCTATAACTAAAGGAGGAAAAAAAGCTAGGCAAACGTTCAAAAAAAATGAGCTAATTTCAACTCATACTGCACGAAGATCTTTTTGCTCTAATGAATATATGGCAGGTACCCCATCGTTGTCAATAATGGCTATATCGGGTCATAAAACAGAAAAAGCCTTTTTAAGATACATCAAAATAAAATCAATTGATCATGCCACGATTATCAAAGAAAAGTGGGAAGCAGCCAGAAAAGCAATTTAAAAAAAACGAATTCAATGCTGGAGAAAACTTTGAGGAATACGAATCAAAGTACCATTTACTGGAGCGCCTGAAATCGAAAATTGATATTGCTTTATCTGGGGTCAGTGATGAAAAATTAAGAATCACATATCTACTGAGATCAAGAGATGAAGTTGAACGTCGCTTCCTGAATCCTGATATAAATATTGTACCGTGGTTGCGGATTGAGCAGAATGTCATAGGTAACAGTCATATACCTGAAGAAGTATACGACCACTCCAAAAGGTATCTAAATGAGTTTGAGGGACAGGTTGATCATTTTACTACAGATTTATCCAAACGTAATTTGGAATCTTTGATTGAACGGTATCAAAGTATTATGCCTTTTGAAATGCAATTTCTTTTGAACGCAAAAGGGTCAGATAAAAATAATCCTCTTTTTGTCGCTTACCTTTTCCAATCTTGTCATTACTATTACCAACATTTGCAATTATTAATTGAAAATTCCGCCTTACGTGACAATGGACAACTTCTAGAAGAGTTGATGGAAAAATTATCACTGAATATCGGACCAAAAGTCTCCGCTCAAAGTTTAATGATTGTTTTGAAAGAAACAGGTTTGAATGAAGCTATCGAAAGAAAAATGGATCCAATGGGAACAAAAAGGTTTGACAAGTTAATAGGAATCATTCTTAATAAAAGTGAATCTACGATACGGAAAATTCGGGAAGACATGATTGGTACAAATAAAAAAAATAATCCGTATGCTAACCGTTGTAATATTTTTGAAGCAGCAGAACTACTCAAAAATATTGGCTACCCAGACTTGGCAAAAACTCTTCTTTCAAAATATCATCTAGACTGAGAATATTTCAGGACCTATTAAAAAGACCCCGATTAAATATTGGGGTCTTTTTTTTGGGCTGGGTAACAGTTAATGACTGGGTATTAAAAAATGGGGAAAATGACAAAATCCCCCAGAAATCAATGCTGACTTTTGTCAAAACGGTAACCTATGTTAATTATACAGGGAATAACAGTAGATGATCTCAAAGTGATGATCGATGGGTGTATTACCCAAGCCATTGCAAAGGCTACTGATGTAGCTCCAAAAACGGAACAATTGCTTACCAGAAAGGAAGCAGCTGAGTATCTAAACATTAGCCTGGGTACCCTACATACACATACAAAGGGGGGGCGAATACGTGGGCAAAGGATTGGCAGCAGGCTACTTTACAGAAAATCAGATCTTGATAATGCAACAACTGCAACTACCAAATACGTAATGTGATTAAGAAAACAAATTTATATAGATATATCAGATTCTAAATTTCTTGAATTTTCTCTCATTTAAAATCATAAAAACAAAAACATGCAAAAACTAAGATTTAAATCTGCAAATCAGTTACTACAATTTTACAAGGAACATGGGTACTTCGCAATCTATGATTGCAGCACTGAATATGCTGACATGGAAATCGACCATTATTCCCTTTTGGCAGTCGGAGATCCTATCTCTTTAGGATGCGAAGCGAATAGAATTATTCCGCTTGAAGATGAAAGCGTATTAATTATACTAGACCGCTTTTTGAAAACAGGTACAGTCAAAATACACCCAAATATTTTTTCAGTTAATTAAAAAATCATGAAAACTAAATCCGCTACCACATTTTCATTACAACAAACGGCAAAGATTACAAAATTCCCAGGGGGCGAGAAAAAATTCGCTGCCTGGTTGAGAGAGAAAAAGTATTTAATGAATAATAATGAGCCATACCAAAAATACTGCGACTGGGGATGGTTTGAATTATCTACGAAGACAATACACAAGGCAAATCCGCCTTTTACTGTAAACGTAACCCGGGTAAAGATAAAGGGCCTCGAGGCACTGGAAAGAATAGTATTTGAAGAATTTCATAAATGCAAACCATGTTCATAATGAAAGAGACAATAGAAAAAACAATAGATAATTGCACAGGACCTGCATTAACACTGGACTGCATGTCGGCAAAACTTGAGGGATTACCAGAGCCTCCTAGAATTTTCAGAGGTATTATACGCCCAAGCCTTGGATGCTTCTTTGGTCCTTCAAAATCCGGCAAAACAACCCTGGTTGAAAATCTTGCTTTTAGCATTGCTGCTGGGCTTACACGTTTTCTAAATGATGATCTCAACTGTGATAACAGAAGAGTGCTGCTAGTCAGCTTGGAAGAGTACTACAGAAGTAGGACTGTCAGAAACGTTAGACAAATGGAAGCATTTACAAGTAAGTATAATTTGGACCCGACCTGGAGTGAAAATGTATATGTGGTTGATGATTCGTTTGCCAGGTATATAACAACGGAGGAACAGTGGGAATTGCTGGATGCCGAAATTGAAAGGGTAAAACCTGGCTTTGTGATGATTGACTCAGTAACAAGGACAACAACAGATTCAATCGAAGACTCCGCAGTTTCTACAAGCCTGATGAAACGTTTTCGGGAAATGGCACACAAGCACAACATAGCACTAGTTTTAATTCACCATTCACAGAAAATGGATGATCGACCTATAACAATTGCTACTATGGCAGGATCACGTGTCATTGGTCAAGAGATGGACTTTATGATTGGTGTTAATCGAAGTACACAGAATATTCGATACCTCAAAGATGTTGCCTACCGTTATTGGCCAGATGACTCAGAATTTGTCCTTAAGTTTTCGATTGACTCAAATCAAATGATAGTAGCTGAAGAGGAGGTTTATGAATCGGATATCCTATCGTCTTCATCAACAGCCAATGAAACATTTGGAAGTGATATCACTTTACAGACTCATTTCAGTGAGTTGACAAATGGAGATCCTTCAATTTTTATAAAGACAGCAGATTTATATGCTCGGTTAGTTAATACTGGAATTATGACCAGACCCACTCTACATGCTGCATTAAAGCGCCTAGAAAAGAACGGAATAATTATTAAACCGGAGAAAGGAAATTACAAACTTAATCTTCCTAGTTAAACGTAAGTCAACCTCTGTACTGCTTAACTGACTTAATTCGATTAACTGAATTTGATAATTAGTACCTTAGTTAACCTAGTTAAGTCAGTTAAGTGATTAGGAGGATGAAATTTGATTTAACTAATGAAAAATGAAATTGCTTAAGTGTATTTACATGAGGAGTAATCCCACCTCTACAATTTATTTTGTAAACAGATACTGGCAAAAAATAGTACGCATAACGGATAAGATAGCTATAATTTAATCTAAGTCTTAGGAGCAGTAAACTTTATTACGTAATTTTCAACAATACCGATATACATGTAACAACGTATATGAAATTAAGACCAGAGCATTTTGTTGAAATTATTAGTGAAGCAGCGCCACTTTCTCAACTAGACGCTTCAAACTACTTTTTACATAAGTATAACATCCATTTTTTTGACAACGAACATTTTAAAGATGAGTTATTTATTTGGTTGAACAACGTTTACCGTATGTACAAGCAACATCTATATGAATTAAAACCCAACGACCCGCAAAAAAGAGTAATTAAGGAAATGTATATAGATAGGATACAAATGAGTGATATGATAGAAGAACGATTTAAGCCAAATAAACTAATGAATTCCTATTACAACAAAGAAATATGGGGAAAACTCAATAATGCATACTCCATATTTCTATCACTATCAAAAAGGTGATTTTACAAGTTTATCATAAATATTTATGCTCGCTTACTCTTCATAAATTGATCAATTATACTACTCATAACATCATGAGCATTTTTATATTCGAGTCTTTGATAGGTTCCCCCATAAGGCTCCCCGCCAACCTCCATTGAAGCTCCGCACCCCCTCCCAAATCCAGATACACTTTTCCCTCTCTCTAACCCCAGACTACAAAAAAGTTACAGAGCAAACAAGGTTATACTAACCATCGTGCTCCCAGTACATACAACTTACTGCCATCATTTCAAGATCAACTGCAGTGGTGCACACCTGCATCAGGTCAAGATCAATGGTAGATAACAAACATCCATTTCATCACAATTAAAAAACAAACTATGGTAACAGTAACAGGTTACGCAGAAAGAACACGCAAAGACGGCTCGACATTTATTGCCCTTGAAATCACGGGTGGCGTTGAGCTCATCCAAAGCAGCACAACTGGTCGCTATTACGCGACTGTACGCAAGTGCTCAATTCCCAGCACTTTCAATGCAATTGTAGCAGAAGCAATGATTGGTCAAAAGCTTCCTGGCGAAGTTGTAAAGGTCATTACAGAGCCATATGACTTCGTTAATCCAAGGACTGGCGAGATCATGAAGCTCCAGCATTCCTATGCCTATTCTCAGGATAGCAAAGTCGAAAATGCAATTGGACACACAAGAGTCCATGAAGTTGCTTCTATCTAGATTATCCAAAAAAATCACAGAACACTGCTCGGACCCACACGACCAAGTGTAGGACACACAACACCATCAATCGCTACAAGTAGTTCGTAGCGTCTTGGCAGTTGTGATTGATGGATAACAGGGGGCTGGTTTCAACCGGTCCCCTTTTTTATTTCTAAACATTAAAAGTTTAAACTTATGCAATTACAAACAGCAGAAAGAAAAAGAGCAAAAATTAAAATGTCATTACAGGGACCATCTGGTTCAGGTAAAACATATTCAGCGTTGCTGATAGCTTTTGGATTATGCAATGATTTTGGTAAAGTTGCAGTCATTGATACTGAGAATCACTCAGCCGAATTGTACGCTCACTTGGGTGCATTCAAAGTACTAAATCTGACCGGTCCTTTTACTCCTGAGAAATACATTCAGGCGTTAGATGTGTGTCAGAAAGCAGAAATGGAGGTGATAATTATTGATTCCGTTACCCACGAGTGGGAAAACTTGCTTGAGTATCATTCTTCCTTACAAGGGAACTCCTTTACAAACTGGAACAAGATTACTCCAAGACACAATGCTTTTGTACAGAAGATTCTTCAGACACCGTTTCATGTGATCTCAACAGTTCGCACCAAACAGGATTACGTTCTGAATGAGAAAAATGGTCGAGTAGCCCCAGAAAAAGTTGGGCTGAAATCGGTCCAAAGAGAAGGCCTTGACTACGAGATGACCTTGGTGTTTGATCTAGATATGAAAAACAATGCCATAGCCTCTAAAGACAGGACCGGATTATTCTTTGGTAAACCTGAAATGAAGCTTTCGGCTGATGTAGGAAAGTTCATCTTAGAATGGTGTCAATCAGGATCTGATATCAATTCAAGTGATGTGCAAGATCGTATTGGCGAATGCAAATCCATGCAAGAGTTACTTACCCTTTACAAGATGTTCCCTCAGTTTCAGCAGAGTCTAAAGCCAGAATTCGAAAGTCAAAAAAGAAAGCTCATTATCAAAGCAGATGATGATCGAAAGTTATTAAGTCAATTACCCGTTCACAAAAACGGAATTATCTAATTAGGTCCCCTGCCATTTGGTGGGGGATTTTTCAAAACATTAATTATGAAAGAACTCACTCAATCAGCAGCAGAAATTCAAGTAAGTTATATTCCCAAAAAGACACTTGGCAATAAGATTTCATGCTCAGAAGACGCGTACCAATTGCTAAAAGATTTCTACCCGCAAGAAACCATATCATTACAAGAAAGATTTGTTGTAGCTTATCTTAATCGGGCGCATAATGTAATTGGGGTATATGAAGCATCCGTTGGGGGATTGACTGGAACCATAGCAGATCCCAGACTTATTTTATCGGTTGCACTCAAAATTGCTGCAACAAGTATAATCTTATCGCATAACCACCCTTCGGGTAATCTAAATCCATCAAACACTGATCAGGAGCTTACAAATAAAATTAGAGAAGCATGTAAGTATTTGGATATTAATGTACTCGATCACATAATTATTACACCAAAAACATTTTATTCCTTCGCTGACTCGTCAAAATGAATTAATAGCAGGGTAAGATATTCGTAAAAGTTAATATGTTACCTATTTAAAACCCATGTAAGTTGTTGATCTAGATCATATTTGTTCAAGTCCATTAAGGGGAGCAATAATGATAAAAAGGTTATACTTTTATAGTGTAACCTTTTTTATTTAACTAATTATGATTAGATATATTTTTTCAACAATCTTCATTATTGGAATATTAACTCTAATTAGTGTTGATTCAAAAGCTCAGGATTCAATTACTATGTATAGAATTGCAAAAATTAAAGTAGATGAAAATCAGCTTGAAAATTACAAGTCTGCACTTCAAGAGCAGATGAATGCTGCAATTAAATTAGAGCCGGGTGTATTATCCTATACTGTTGTTGCCGATAAAAAAGATGCCACATCCATTACCATCTTTGAGGTTTATGCTAATTTAGATGCATATCAGTCCCATATTTTAACGCCACATTTCAAAAAATATAAGGAAACAGTAAAGGATATGGTTTTGTCATTAGAGTTAATTGACACAGATTTAGTTGTAAGAGCAAAAAAACCTAACTATTAATAACTTCCTGTAAAATTGCACGAAGTTCAACCCTTTAATTTCTCCCTCTCCTCACTTATTTTATAACATGGATAAGTCAAAGGAGGAGATTTCAGGAAACCCCAAAATCTGTTCAAAATTTTATAGGAATAAATCATCAACATTGTGTTCAAATATTAATTAAACCAGTTGATTTAAGATATGACATTTATACTCATTTTCTTCGCTGTATCAGATCCCTTATTTTGGATGCACTTTCATAATCCTCTTTGGCTAAGAGGTCATTGAGAAGAGATTGAAGTTCTTCCAGTGTATATTCCGAAACAGAGCCTCTCAAAAAACTAAACTTTTCGAATTCTTCACTTATTGCTGCCTTATGTAACAGAGGTTCGTAAATGAACACGGGGCAATCAAATCTTATTGCAAGCGCAAGTGCATCACTAGCTCGAGCATCTACTTTTTTTTCTTTATTTTCAAAATCAGTTAACACCAACCAAGCTTGAAATATTTCATCAACTATGTTATGAATAACTACCTCTTTTAATGTTGCCCCTAGTTGCGTAATTGTGGTTTTGAAAAGATCATGTGTAAGTGGTCTTGGCAATTGCATCCGCTCTAAATATATCGCTATTGCTTGAGCTTCAAAAGTGCCAATAATTATAACAAATCTTTTTTTATCAATCAGATCTTCAAGAACTAATGAAAAATTTCCTGGTGATGATTCACTGGTGCTCAGCGCTAAAATTTGAATTTCCCTTTTTTCCAACTTTTATAATTTTTCAAACATTTAATTACATCATTATAAATCTGCAAAGCTCATCCAAATCATCAAAAGGAGCAATAACCTGTCCATCTCCCAATAATTTATAAATTCCATTTGATTCAATTTCTATAGTATACCCCTTTTCAATTTGGATTTTGCTTGAACTATCATCAAGAACTTTAATTCCATAAGAAATTAAAGCATTTAGCAAGTTTTCCTTTTTTCTCATATCAGAAGATATTCTCAATAATGACTTTTGTCCCATATGTAATACATAGGGTAGATGAAATAAATACCAGTATTATTTGAAGTTTGACATTAGCTATAATCTTTTTATTAAATGGTAAGCTGAAAGTTCCAGCTGCAAATGTCATACCAGTCACTGAGCCCAATCCAAATAACAACAGATACAGAAGGCCATTTCCAACTGTAGTAGAATCACTCATTACTAATAAAATTAAAGCTCCACTTCCTGCCAGACCATGAAATAAACCAATTAAAAAAGCAGGCAAATGTGACCCATTGTTTATAGACCCATCTTCATGAGTATGAGTTGCAGCCATCGAATATTTTCTTTTGTACCATTGAATTATCCTGTGTATTCCAAGGCTGACCAATACTACACCCACTACAGCTTCAAAATAACTGAACACAGAATCAGATATATTAAACTTCATCAATAAAACAAGCGTACCCATAATTAGAATAGTGGAGGTATGCCCAAGTCCCCAAGATAATCCATCTTTTAATGCCTTGATTGATTTATCTCGATTGGTAACTATATTGCTTACTGCCAAAATATGATCTGTTTCAAATGCGTGTATAAATCCCACGTAGAGTGTTAATATGATTGGTATATTATTCATGTTATATTTTATAAAATAAAATTCGATGATTTCCTGTATCTGCAGTAATCAAAAAATCCACTGAAGCATTAACTGCAAAAGGCCAGTACATTTCATTATTAATATTGCTTTTCATGCTCAAAGAAGTTTCACCATGTGTTTCAAAATTTGGCTGTCCAATCTGCAATGAACCAGATGCATTATTTGTTGATGGTATTTTATCATGAAGAATTAATCTGCTATTCCCCGTATCGGCAATTACAATACCATTATTAAAAAAACATGCATCGTATACCCAATTTAAAGTATGAGCACTTGGCTTCAACTGGTATTGATTCTGGCCGCTATCATTGATATCCTTTTGACCCATTACCAGATCAGGTGGATTATTAATAGCATTTTTCCACTGCTCCCAGTACAATACTCTGCAAAATTGTGTATCAGAAATCAACATATCATTATTGTGTCCAACTTTTATTGAATATGGCCAGACCGCATTATTATTATCATAATCTTTCTCAAAAAAATTATTCTGCCCAATCACTTCACTAGCATTAGCAAAATTTTTAGAAGGGATTTTTTCAAAATACAATACTCGACGATTTCCAGTATCAGCAATCCAAAGTTCTGAGCCATTACTATAAACACCATAAGGCCAATTCAATGTATTATTGTCTGGAGACTTTCCTATACCTTCAATGTTCGGGAGATTACTATTGAAATCTTTTTGACCAATTACTATGTCCGCTTCTTGGAAATTTTTAGTTGGCATTTGATTCCAAACCAAAACTCGATGGTTCCATGCATCTGCAACTATTATTTTTTCACCATTGGTCCAAATGCCGGATGGATATTGCAAAGAAGAGCCTGAGACCTCTTTACCAGCATTACGATCCATCTGATGATCATCTTTTTGTCCCAAAATGACATTTGGCTTTTGAAATGTTTGAAAATTAAAATCATGCCATATAAAAACTCTGTTTTGACCTGTATCTGAAACGACTAAGGTGTTATCATGCATAAATACCCCTCGAGGAGCAAGCAATGGATTATCCAACTGCCCATAAAATTCTGCTATCTTTTTAATTTTATTCAATTATAATTATTTCAATTAACATATACGTGGTAATTGTTCACCAGGCAACATATTGACAACACGCTTACCGCCTATGCTACTTTCAAGTATTACCTGTCCAATATGTTGATCTGTGATACTCCCCATTATAGATGCCATTTTCCCGTTTTCATCATTTTTAAGAAAATCAAGGACTTCTTTAGCAATTTCTTTTTTTACAACTAAAATAAATACACCTTCGTTAGCCACATACAGCGGGTCAAGTCCAAGCATTTCGCATGCTCCACTCACCTGCTCTTCCATAGGAATATCTATCTGTCGAATATCGATTCCTTGTGAACCATCCTTTGCTATCTCATTAAGCACTGAAGCCAATCCACCTCTAGTAGCATCTCTAAGAAAATGAATATCCAATCCGAACTTATTAAGTAATTTTTCAACTGTAAAATTCAAGTTTGTAGTATCACTCACAATATCAGTTTCAAATTCTAATCCTTCTCTCTTACTCATGATAGCAATGCCATGTGCCGCTAAATTCCCACTCACAATAAGAACATCTCCTTTTTGAATACTGGACAACCCAATTCTGGCGTGTTCATGAACTAACCCTATTCCGGAAGTATTGATAAAAATCTGATCACCTTTCCCCTTCTCTACCACTTTTGTATCGCCAGTTACAACTTGCACTCCTGCCTTGTCGCAGCATTTTTTAATACTGTCAAGTATTTGCCAAAATGTTTCCATTCGCAAACCTTCTTCAATAATAAACGCCAATGATAGATATTTAGCCATTGCTCCGCACATAGCAAGGTCGTTTACAGTTCCATTAATAGCAAGTTCTCCAATATCACCGCCCGGGAAAAAAATAGGATTTACTACATAACTATCTGTACTGAAAGCAAGTTGTCCTTTCAAATCAAATATAGCACCATCATGCTTTTGATTAAGCTGATCATTTTTGAGTACATCAAATACACCACTACTCAATAATTTATGCGTCAATACTCCTCCACTACCATGTCCTAAATTAATGGTATCAAAATCGAATTTGGGCATGGGACAAGATAATTGCATTTTTATATTAGCATCCATTGAAGCTTATTTTTGAGGGGAACCTAAACAAGTACATCTACATTACTAAAATGATAATAAGCAGCACAAGCACCTTCGCTACTTACCATGGGTGCGCCCAAGGGCTTTAATGGTGTGCAACCTTTGCCAAATTGTGGACATTGCATTGGTTTTTTTACACCTCGTAATATTTCGCCTGCAATACATTCTTTGCTTTCTTCTACTTTATCAATGGTGATGTCAAATTTTTTATTGGCATCAAAAGCAGCATACGCTTCATTTAACTCGTAGCCACTTAAGGGTATTGTGCCGATACCACGCCATTCTCTATCTACTACAGAAAATACTTTTTGCAATATTTTTTGTGCCTCCACATTTCCCTCATCCGATACAAAACGACCATATTGATTTTCTAATTTATACGAGCCTCTTTCCAATTGTTTTACCAACATTACGATGCCTTGCAAAATATCTACTGGCTCAAACCCTGTAATTACAATAGGTAATTTATTATTATTTACCAACGGAAAATATTGATGAATACCCATTATGGTACACACATGCCCGGCGGCCAAAAATCCTTGCACAATATTTGATTCATCGTTTACAATAGCTTCTATAGCAGGAGGCACCAATACGTGTGATGTAAGAATGGAATAGTTACTAAGTTCTTCTCTTTGTGCATGCAATACACTTAATGCATTGGCAGGTGCAGTGGTTTCAAACCCAACTGCAAAAAAAACAACTTGTTTATTGGGGTTTTCTTTTGCCAATTTTACTGCCTCCAAAGGCGAATATAAAATACGAACATCTGCACCATTTGCTTTAGCTTCCAACAAACTCTTTTTGCTGCCAGGCACTCTTAACATATCACCGTAAGAACATAAAATAGCTTTCTTTTCTTCGGCTAAAAACACGGCTTTATCAATTAAATGCAATGGTGTTACACAAACCGGACAGCCAGGGCCATGTACCATTTGAATATTTTTGGGCAGTAGCGATAGTATGCCATTTTTTACTAAACTATGCGTTTGCCCACCACATATTTCCATTAATGTCCATGACTTTGTAGTTATTTTTTTTAGCTCTGCTAAGTATTCATGCACAACTTCTGCATCTCTGTATTCGCTTAAATATTTCATGGTATTTTATTTATTTTAAAAATAAACTGTATAATTGAGTCGAGCATAAAAAGGAGTGCCCGGCGTAAAATGAATTTCTGAAACAGGAGAAGTTTCTGTTTGCAATTGGCTTTCAGTATCAAACTGGGTTTCTTTCCATTTCACATTAAATAGATTTTGGATACTGAAACCTGCTTCCCATTTTTTCTTTGAAAAATTTACCGCAGCGTCGGTTACAAAATAACCCTTCGCAATTACTGAGTTGGATTCATTTGCCGGTCTGTCTGCCATATACCGGTATCGCAAACTACCATTCCATCCAGTTAGTTTTCTATAAGTAATACCACCAATACTTGTAATACGGGGAGCCAAGGGTATGTAATTTTCAGTTGCTGGAACGCCAATAGATCTTGGATTTGTGAAGTTTAAGTCTATATCTGCATATAAATTTCTGGCCAATTCGTATCTTACTGAAACGTCTATACCATACCTACGAGTTTGCCCTCCTGCTTCTACAACGCCTTCATCACCCACATACACAAACTCCTGATCTAGCCACAAATACCAAAAGGCAGTTTGTAAAAACATTTTATCACCTATTTTGAATATGCCTCCTAAATCAGAACCATAAGCTGGTGGCAATACCTTTTTCCCATTTTGTTGAACTGCAACCCTGGTATCGTTACTATGAAAACCTCTGCCGTTATATAAATATAATTTTACATTATTATTTACCTTATAATTAAAATTTAATTTCGGACTTAAGATAGCTGAATTAGATGACAGCTTATTTGATGAAAGTTTATCATTGTATTTATTTGTAAAATAATCTACTCTTACTGCGCCGGTTATATCCATTTTTTTTGTGAGAGATATTCGTTGACTGTAAAAGCTTCCTACATTTAATTCAGTAACATCACCCATCATTAATGGGCTTAAGTCAATTGTTCTATTTTTTGTTCTTGTTAATTCAATATCATTTACATCATCGTATCTAATCTGAACACCTGCATTTGTTTCTGTTTTATATTTACCTATATAATATTCTTTGTGGTAAATAGAATTGTAGCCGAATATATTTCTGTTTTCCTTTTGACGTATTTGGTCGCCATTTATTGGGTCTTCTTTGAAAAAAGTAAAATTAGAGTACAGTTCAAAATTGTACTTAGAATAGAATAATTGATTTCTAATGGTACCTCCATCGTTTAAATACGATAGTAATTCGAAGTTAACATTATACCTTGATGTATTACCACCTTCATTAGGGTCAATAGCACCAAAAAAACCAATTGTCCCTGCATCAACTACTCTGTCGGGAATTTGACCTGATGCATTCCACTTACTACTAAATGCTGTGGCGGTAGCTGTTAATGTGTTTTGATTATTTAAGTTTGTGCGGTATTTTATAATACCATTTACTCTACTAAAATCTTGTGGGCTAGCAAAAAAACCTTTAGTATAAGAGCCTTCACCTGCTATATACAAACTCTGATTTTTTCCATCTGCTTTTGCTTTTAATAAATTAATACCTGTAACGACTCTTGCAGTATTAAACTGCCCTGCTTCTATTTTTGCAAAACTATTGGTTAAATAGTCTTTTGTTCTAAATTCTACATAACCTGCTGTCGTAAAATTTCCTTTGTCGGCAAAATAAGGTCCTTTATTAAAATTTACTTTTTGAATAAGTTCTGGAATTAAAAAATGTAAGTCCGCATACCCTTGTCCGTGGGAATGGCTTACCATATTTACCGGCATACCATCTACAGAAATATTAATGTCAGTTCCGTGGTCAATATCAAATCCTCTTAAGAATATTTGTTCAGCTTTACCACCACCTGCATGTTGGCCTATAAATAAGCCTGGCACCATTCTTAGTACTTCTTGAGAGTTGTTTATGGGTCGTAAATGTATATCTAAATCACTGATGGTTTTGAATAATCCTGTTTTGGAACTTGAACTTACAACTACGTCCTTTAAACTAGAAACAGATTTTTGCAAATACACGGTAGCCCTCGCATCCGTAAAGTTTAACTTGCTTAATAAAAGGGTTTCAGCCTTATAGCCGACACAACTAATAGTTACATAATAATTTTTCTGAATATCATTGTTCAATAGTATTAGTCCATTTTCGTCGGCTAGTAAAGTTACGTTTCCGCTCTGGGATTGCATTATTGCTGACTGAATGGGTGTTTTTGAATCTATATCAAGAATGATTACCTTTTTGTTTTGCGCCATAGAATTTATACCCCAAAAGAACGTAACCAACAAATAAATTGATCTCATGTTTTATGTTCTTTAGATTTTAAAGTTTATCTACTTGTGTATGTTCAATAAGCTCATCTATTTCACCGATTTCCTTTAAATACTCAAAAGTTTTGGCGGCTTCCTCTTCATTTATTTTACTTATGGCTACTCCTACATGTACAAGAACATAATCGCCAATATCAGCTGCAGGCAACATCTCTAGCGAAGCTTCCTTAATGATTCCGCCAAAAGAGACCTTTGCCATGCGTACCATCCCATTGTGAATGGTATCAATACTTTGAATTTTACCTGGAATTGCTAAACACATAGTATTAAAATTTATCTTTTTCTGTTATCAATAATTGATTTTCTGGTTGTTCTATAGTAACATGATTTCTAACATCATTCAAATCGATAATTAAGGAGCTATCAATCTGTCGATCAACGTAAACCATCTGCCCAAATGAAATATTTTCATCATTAGGCGGTAATTGATCGTGAAAAAAAAGTTCTAACTTTTTTTGAAGCAACTGTTGAAGCATATCAACGAGCAGACTATTCTGAAATACACCTCCACTAAAAGCTACCTTTTTGACACCAATATTACCAGCTATAATTTCGACAAGATGAACAAGCGAAAAATGAAATTTTGCAGCAATAAATGAGTTAGTTTTATTTTTGTGAATATCCCGTATGATTGAACTGAATAAAGAACTAGTGGAGATTCGGTAGTAGTGAGCTCCTTCCATAAAATAACTCTCACCGATATCATAACCATATTCATCAGTATACTTCTCGGCAAGATCCTGTAAAAGCATAGCTGCCTCCCCTTCATAACTTTGCTTATCTGATAGACCTAGTAAAGAAGCAACAGCATCAAAAACTCTGCCCAGAGAACAGCAATTGATTTTCGTTCCTGTTCCAAGTAACTTTTTATAATAGGACCATTCAACATCAGTAAATTTCTCTTTCAACAAAGTATCACTCCCTAATACATCATCACAAATTGCCATAGCAGAAAGCCTGGGCTCTCTTGACATTTTATCATAAAGTACTTGAGGAAAATAGTCAAAATGATAACACCTCAGCATACTGTTATTCTCAAATTTAAAAAATTCACTCCCCCATATTTGTGCATCATCACCAATTCCTGTTCCATCCCAAATTACTCCAAGGATTGATTCATGACTATCGAGAAGTGAATGCTCTGCAAGGACTGCTGCAAAGTGTGCCTTATGGTGTTGAACCTGATTAAACGGGATAGCATGAATAGTAGATATTTCCTTCGCTAACTGAGTTGAAAAATAATCAGGATGATTGTCTGACACAATTTTCTCAGGTTTAAATTGCAACAGATCAGTCAGATTTTTCAACGAATTCCGATACATTTCTTGAGCCTCAATTGTACCGGTGCTACCAAGATACTGACTTACAAATGTTTTTTGACGAGTTTGAAAGGTAAAGCTACTTTTCATCAACGCTCCTGTAGCAAGAATAGATTTATCTTGATTTTGAATATACCCCAGAAAATTCGGAGCTAAGCCTCTTGCCCGGCGGATAATAATTTTTTGATTTGAATATCTGGCGAACTTGATCACACTATCATCCTGTGCTGCTACAATCTCTCTGTTATGGCTCAAGATAATATCTGCAATGTGATGTAGATGGGTCAAAGCATCTATATCTCGAAATAGTATAGGACTTTCACTGATATTAGCACTGGTACAAATCAAAGGTTTATTGAACGATTCAGCAATCAATTCCAATAGTGGTGAATTTGGAAGCATACAACCCAGATGGGAAAGGCCAGGGGCAATATCATCTATTGCAAGTTCACTATTTTTTTTGCTTTTGAGAAGTAGAATTGGAGCGACAGATGATTGAAGACATTTCTTTTCAGATTCACTCCATTCTACAAAAGTTTTCATCTGTTCCACTGAGTGGAACAATAAAGCAAACGGTTTAGCTTGTCGCTGTTTGCGCTTTCTTAATAATTGTATACTACTGGAATTAGTCGCATCACAAAGTAATACATATCCCCCAACACCTTTTACCGAAACGATCTTACCCTCTTTGAGAAATTGTTGAATTATCTCCAAGATCATTTCCGGGTTTAATGTTTCTGTCTCTTTACCATTTTCAAACAATTTCATTGAAATACTGCATTTGTGACAAGAATTAGTTTGAGAGTAAAATCTCCGGTCACTAACAGTGCTATACTCATGACTACACGTATCACAGATTGAAAAATTTTTCATCGAAGTATTCAATCGGTCGTAAGGAAGTTTTTTGGTTATTGAAAATCTCGGACCACAATTTGTACAAGTTATGAATGGATAATGAAATCTTCTGTTTGAAACACTATGCAGTTCAGTTCTGCATTCAAAACACAATCCAAAATCTGGAGTTAATAAAAGATCTGGAATAGAATTAACATCACTCTCAATTATTTCAAAAGAATCGAAAAGTTTATTATCGGTTTTAAATAAAGTATACTTTCTAATTAAAGCAAAAGGAGGTGGAGCACTTATAATTCGATCAAGGAATTGATTTGCCTGATATTCAGTACCATTGAATTCAATATGTACCCCATCAGTTGTGTTATTGATCCAACCATTTAATTTAAAATGAAGCGCTAGCTGCACAACAAATGGTCTCATGCCAACTCCTTGTACTATACCAGTCAGGTGAATATGATATGTATGAATGTTTTGCAAATGAACTTAGGTTGTAACTAAATTTTGTTTTTTCTCACTTACTTTTTGTTTCAGCCAACTACACCATTCATCTATTCCCATACCGTTTAGGCTACTTATAGTTATAACCTCTATATCAGGATTAATCTCCCTTGCATCTTTTGTAACAGCCTCTACACTAAATGGCACATAAGGCAGAAGATCTGATTTACTTACCACCATCAACTCACTAGTCAAAAACATTCGTGGATATTTTTTGGGTTTATCATCACCCTCTGTGCTGGCAATTAATGTAATTCTGTAATCTTCCCCAAGATCGAATGCAGCAGGGCAAACCAGGTTGCCAACATTTTCAATAAATAATATATCCAGATGCTGATAATCAAAATGATCTAGTGCTTGTAATATCATCTGCGCTTCAATATGGCACATTCCTCCAGTTACAATTTGTAAACAATCAATTCCTGACTCCCTGATTCGAATAGCATCTCTTTCTGTTTCGGGATCACCTACTAAAACACCAATATTCAAAGTATCTTTTAATTTTTTCCCTGTTTCCTGCATCAATGTTGTCTTACCACTTCCTGGAGAAGAACATATATTTAATACTAGCACATTATAAGGAGCAAGTTTCTCCTTAATTGCTTTTGCAACAAAATCATTTGCCTTCAATAGATTCAAAGTGGTATTCTCACATTGTACACTTCCAACTGGAGCTCTGTTACTTTTGGGTTGACTCATAGCTTTTAAGTTATAAATTCAATTTTACTGATTAATAATTCTTCCCCTTGTATCACGTTGCGGGAGGAAGACTGGCAATATTTACAAATAAATTTATATTGACTTACAATAGTCTCCTGATTACATGAATCACAAAATATTTTGATGGGTAATACTTCAACATTAAGTATTGTATTTCTATATTTAGGGTCATCTTCCTTCACTGCCTCAAATGCATTTTGCATTAAGATAGGTTGTACGTTACTCAACTCTCCTACAGTTAAATAGATATTTCGGATTTCGCTGAATCTGTCGGGGAATTCAGCCTCAAGAGTATTAAAAATATTTCTAACAAGTGATATTTCATGCATGGAACATAGTCATAACTAATGAACCTTGAAAATAAGTCAACATAGACTAGAAACAACATATAAAATGAGTCCTTAGAAAATATTTTCTAATTTTGAGTTTCTGCCTTGAGCGCTTCTAGTCTTTGAATATCATTCTTAGCGCTATTGAGAATCTTCTCATCATTACTAAGCAGGATGATTTCATTAGCTACATTCATCATTTCGTTGAATCGATCTTCGTCAAATTCCTCCTTATTTCCAACAAACCAGCTAGCTTCTAAATAGTTACAGAGCGTTAAAACACGTTCTAAGGGATATGTTGCTGTGGTTCTAATATCCAATGCTTCCCTATACCAGGCAAGTGCCTTATCGAAGTTGTCTGTATGCAAAGCAGCCGGATATTTGGTATAGGCATTCCCCATACTATTACAAATCATTGCAAACTGATAAGGAAAATCAATCTTATTATAATAATTGAGTGCCTCGTTGAAAGAGGAAACTGAAACAGCAGCCCATACCCCTTTCTTCTTTACCTCGTCTGGAATTTCTGCATAAACTTTCCCTAATTGATGATGAATTTCAGCAAAAATATCTGGATAATCCTCTTTGGTAAATGTCTTCAATGCTGCCTGATATGATTGAACTGCTGCCCGATAGAACTGAGGATTCCCATTTTGTGCCCATGTTTGGAGTAGATTTCCTTTTGAAAATTGTGCTTGGGCTAGAAGCTCAAGAAGTTGTTCCTTTTCAATTATGGTAATAGCCCTACTGATATAACCCAGCGCTTCACTAAAACTTTCGCTGATTGTAGCAATATAAGTAGCATCCATCAAAATCATTGCAGCTTCTGTCATCCTACCATTCAACTCATAATATTCTAGGCATTCCCATAATGTAGTCTTCAATTCTCCTAGTACTTTAACATCATAAGGTACTACTAAATTTTTCTGCCATATTTTACAAAGAATATCTTTAAATGCAATGCATATTTTAGGAGAATCACATTCATTTAAAATAGTATTGATGATATTCAGTGCTTTTACTTCAATATTCTGATCAAGATAAAATTGTGCAAGATGATACGCAGTGAATTGTCTTCTTGATTTTTCTTTACTACAGTTAATGGCAGATTCATATGCCTCTGCTATATCTAAACTTGAAGCGCTTTCATTCTGTGATCCATAGTGGAATGCAATTGCTTTATTGTGCAGATTTTCAAAGGAATCAAATTGCCATTCATATCCTTGAAATGGTACTGAATTTTGGAGTCGGTTTAAAATATCAACAGTTTGTAATATATCCGGATATTCTTCTAAGATCTCATAGGCCTTCTCGTAATTATTTAGTTTGGCATAAATAATCCCTAGTAAAATTTTATCCTTATATGAAACACTAGGAAATAGAACTGGTGGTTGCAGATTCTCCCAGTCGGGTAACACTTCAATTATAGAAGAAACTTTAATTGTAATTGCATCAGCGTCTTCAACGGATAAATTGACTAATTCATTTAGTCTATCCTCCTGATTAATCAGATTTTTTACTGATTCTCTTAGTTCTGTCGAAACAAATATTGTAATCATAATTTATGAAAAATGTACTGTCAGTATTTTCATTTTTTCGTCTGCATTAAATTCCAATGACCTATCACTACTATCCAGTTCGTTGTCAATCAGCATTTCTTCTAACGATATACTTCTGTCACCTTTACTGTTTTTGAATTTCAGCATACTCATAGAAGTTTTATGCAGGCCTTTAAAAATATCATCATGCTGCGATGCAATCATCAATATTTTCTTGACATCATAATATACCCAGTTTACCTGAGAAGAAAACCCAAAAATACTTTCAACGATCTCGTTGCTGATGATCAAGTGCCTGTTTGTAAGTGTAATCAATGTTGAATTTTCTTAGATTGCTTAAACTATATACGAGAGTTCTTCTTTAAGAATGATTTGAACTACTTTATCTCCAGCTTTTTTTACTTCGTCACTCAATTCCATATCTAATTTTGTATTTTCAATTGCTATCAGGTATACTTGTATATCTTCAGGGTAATCGCTCTGCATAATTTTTTTTGCATAACTCAGTGCCTGATCCCACTTAATACTATGCAAAAAAACCATAGGATCATCTTGAGGAGCCGTCATCACTTCTTGTGCTGGCACCTTGTATAAAGTTCCAATCTGCTCTCCTGTATTTACGACTGCATCCACCAATATTATTTTTTGATGACCTTTCAATTGGTAAAGTACTTCAAATGCACTTGTACCCATATCTAATATTGAAATATTTGGTTCTTCACCGACATATTTCCTTAGCTGGTCTATAACATAAATACCAATGGCGTCATCACTTCGACATGGATTTCCAAAGCCCATTATGGCTGTTGCTTTACTTCTCATTCTTATTCCAATATTAATGTATGGAGGGTAGAAATTCGTGGCAAAAGCTAAAAAAATTTAGTTACTTCAAAGAAAAAGCCCAACTTTCGTCAGGCTTTTTCTTTTGGTATTTATGAAATTAGAGCTTGAACTTAGCTAACTGCTTGCCAGTTTTAGCATCATGTGCATGTACAGTACAAACCAAACAACTATCAAAAGAACGAGCCACCATACCAACTTCAACAGGATCGTTAGCATCTTCAATTTCAATTCCTTCAAGGGCTGATTCAATAGGGCCTGACTTTCCTTCTGAATCATTTGGACCTACATTCCAGGTGGTAGGTGCCATTACCTGATAGTTCTTTATCACACCATTTTCAATTTCGATCCAATGTGCCAATGCGCCACGTGCCGCTTCAGTAGCTCCAAAGCCCTTGCCATCTCTTTCCTCAGGCTTGATATAAAATTCATCATCTAGTCTGATTTGTCTTAACCAAGTATCGATGTTATCATATAACATAGGAGCTTCATGTACACGCGCCAATGTTCTTAAGAATACACTCGGTCCCATTTTATCCATAGCATCCTTAATAAGAAAGTCCTTGGTTTGGTGTTCCAGATTATTTGGTTTTGCATACATTAAACATCTTGACAACGGGCCAGCTTCTGCAGAATTATCCATATATCTCGGAGCTTTTGACCAGCTATATTTTCCACTGAAATCAGTCTCTTCAAGATTTTGTGAAGTCACTGGAGTTGGTATAGGTTCTTCCCATGGATGAGCTGCTTTGTGATCCTGATACCAGCTATGCGTAACATGTTCTTTAATTTGCAGATGATCGAAGTCGCTATATTTTTTTGAGTGACTGTCATAATATCCTGAAGGACTAATCAAAGCATCATTTCTACCTTCAATTGTTGGATTATTATATTTGTCCTTGTGCAAATAAGTACCATAAGCCACATAATTTCCACAACCCTGACCAAACTTATCAAGTCCAAATTCTAATGAAGCCCTAATGAACAGCCCCAAATCACTATTACGTTGGCTTTCATTTTCGTCTACCCACGCCATTAAGTCGTCCCAACTCTGTACCCTTCTGTATTTTTCAATAGAACAACCCAGCCAAGTAGTTTCAAGCCAGTCATTCCTGAATTGATTCATAATGGAATGTGCCCTTGTAATATCCTTTAAAGTAGGGGCGCACATTACACCTCCAGGGACCATATAGCTACTATGCGGCCACTGACCTCCAAAAAGTGCATACACCTCAACCGGTCTACCGCTGGCAGTAACTCCTGATTGGAATGATGTACCCACATAGGCGGCAAATCTTTTTACAACTTCATCGTAGAGTTTTTTGTTAGCAAATTTTTTATTTGCCATATCTGTTGCAAAAATGGCATAAAACCAACGGGGTATACTCTGTATTGTTTCAGTAGCCTGACCCAATGCCCTTAAAAGTAATGCATTAGGAGGAAGTTGTGTCTTCCATGCCGTATCTAAAGCTGAGGATGCACAATATAAATGCGATCCACCACATATACCACAAATACGTGGGGTTACAATTAATCCGCTTTGCGGATCTTTGCCCTGCATGATTCTTTCAAAACCACGAAACATCGCAGCCTGCGTGTGTGCACGGGTAACAACTCCATTTTCCATGTATACTTTTACATCCAAATCACCCTCAACGCGACCAACTGGAGATATATTCAGTTCTTTTACTGTAGACATATTCTTTATTTGAATTTTATTTGAAGATTATTTACTGGTTTCAAAATGTTCCTGTTCTGTTCCCATAACCCGTTCTATAGATCCCATTACCTTTTCAACTCCAGCTCTTGAGTAATAGCCGAGTTTGGAAACACCAGTCGGCACTTCTTTTGGCAAGAAGCCTAGATACTTCATGGTTTTAAATACAGAACCTTTTACAAGATCATTGTGCGGGAAACCTGGTTCAGTACAACCCAGACATGGATGATTAGCCCTGGTCTTACTACTTGTTCTGTTCCATAAAATTCTGTTACAACTTGCTCTGGTCATTGGTCCACGACAGCCCACTTCATAAAAGAGACATCCGCCTCTTTTACCAAAGCCGCCATCCATTTTTTGGGCAAAACTGATGGCATTAGGACACCCAGTTTGTACAAAATCTGTAAAGAATGTTTTAGGACGATGAAATTCATCAATCAATACATCTCCAATTCTACCTGTAGAAATGGCTACCAAAATTTGAGTAATCCAATCTGGATGCGCAGGACAACCAGGAATATTAATAACAGGTAGTCCGCCTTTTGATTTATAATCAGCTCCAAGGAAACCTCCTTTTTCTTTTTTTAGAAACTGCATACCTGTACTTTCACTAGGATTAGGTGGTACTGCTGGGATACCTCCCCAAGTAGCACAATCTCCAATGGCTACTACATAACCAGCTACTGCTGCAAGTTCTTTCACCCAATCTTTCATTGGTCTGTCGCAGAAATAGTTCATAGTCCCTGTTCCATTCGGTCCCTCAATTATAGAACCCTCATAAACAAGAATATCCATTTGTACTTTACCTGCCAAAATATCATGTAAAAGATGAGTTACCTGATGGCCAATCTCCAAACCTATGGATGGATGCCATAAAATATTGACACCGAAATCCACAACCAATTCTACAACCGTAGGTTCCTCAGCATTTAAAAAAGACATTGTGTTACCACTACAGGCACCACCTTGTAACCATAAAACATTAGCCATAAGCAATCGTTTTTATACTGTTGATTTAGAAAATTATTTCTAAATCTAGAAAGAATTTTCTAACCTAGCAAATTTTTTATATAAATCTTTCGGGGACAATAATCTCATGATAAATGGAAGCCCCTTTTTTTGAAAAATTTGGATAAAGAAGATTCCATAAACAATTTTTGTATAATTTCTCTGTAACTGGCATTTGTCGTAGTATTTGTTGAGGAATCCAGCTGTTGATCAGAATCAGTAGACTGTGGGCTAGTAAGTCATAATTTCCCTTTACAGGCTCGGGTTTGAAGATTTCATCTTGCTGACAAACTTGAATTTTTCGTTTTAACTGTTGTAGAATTTTATTATTGACAGTGAGCCATTCTTTTTGAATCTCCGGATGGTTGCGTTCAATTTCCCAAGTATTATTGAAAGTAAACCGATTATGTTCATAAAAGAAATAGAGTCGGGAAAACAAAATATCAAACCCTTGTAAATGCTTATGGTTAATATATTGAGATAAAATTGATGACAATTCTTCAAAGAGATTATCATACACTGCCTCAACTATTGTCTCTTTGTTTTTAAAATGATAGGCAAGGTTACCAACACTGATGCTACAGGCATCTGCAATTTGTTGTAGCCTAGTGTTAGCAATACCAGTTTCAAAAAAAAGGTCTTTGCTTTCGGCTATTATTTTTTCTTTTGTACCACTCATAATTAACTGAAATTAGTTTGGAATAATTTCATATTTAATACTAAAGTTCCTCTTTGATCCTTTGCTGCCTGTCTGCGCATATAATGTGCAGTCAGGAATGCTTTTTTGGGGCAAGACATATTAACAATCTTGCGCTTTATGAATTTCAGGGGAATAAGGTGGTGGGCAAAAATGAGATAGATATTCCATTCTCCATTCCTGCGTTCTACATTTTCTATTACTGCGGTATTTTGAAGCCAGAAATCTTCATTAATAAATGTTGCATCCTCATTCAATCCATTTACTTCAGTAGAGGAAAATCCATCAATATACTTCAACATGGAAGCATATACTTCAGAATCAATTTTAAATCTCGAAAACAATTCTAAAATTTATTTGCTTGAAATTAGAAAAAATACTCTAAAGAAACATTAAAATTATATACCCCCAGATAGCTGATGATATTCTCTGGTACCCATATCGGTAAAAAATGGATTTAGAATACCCCAAATATCTTCCAAAAAATGTTGTAATAATACATCATTCTTCCCTTCGGTTTTTTTAATATAATGCCACATATCAATCATAGAGCGCAACTGCCATGCAAGATAATCTTGCTGTTGGTCAGTCAACATTATCATTGACCCCCTTGCACAATTAAATGCAATCATCATTTTAATTTGTGCAGATTGCCACATCAGGTGTTTGGAATGTTTGGTTTGTATCTCTGGAAATGATCGCAACACCTCAAGCATATCAGCATAAAAGAAAATATGCTCTGACTGTTGCATATATATTTCAATCAAATAACAGTTGATGTCTTCAAATAATGGAACCACCCTAAACTTATTCAATAACCCTTCTTGATTTCTTCTTAACTCATCATAAAGATCTTCAATGATTAAATCTTTATTTTTGAAATGATACGCAAGATGGCCTACACTCACAAAAGCAGCATCTGCGATATGTTGTAGACGTACATTCACAAATCCTTTTTCATTAAAGAGTTTTAATGCGTGATCCTTTATATGTTTTTTTGTAGGCTTCAAATGATGAATTGATATATTATGCCAATGAAAAGAGCCAATTTGATCTCCAGTAAAGGAATTCTTAAGATGTTATTTCATTTTTCATATTCAGTAGTTCTGGTGCATTTAAAATAAAGAGCTGGAGTTATAATAAATATTTGTCTCAGTAAAACAAAATAATTAGTTCATTACCTAGTCTTTATTTGAGTGGCTCAATTTATGTGATTCTTTTAAATTTATTTCAATACCCTTCATATTCCCCCGTAGCTTTATTTTTTAAACACCCTTATTTGAGATGAAAATTTAGAAATCAAAGCTATTCCCTTCACATTTTAATTCAATAGACTTATCTTATAACATAGATAAGTCAAATCAGAATCCTGAAAGGGAAATCACAAAATCTGTGTACCCTAAATAAAAAAGCATTTGTGTGGGCAAGAGAAGGCGTAGTGGCAAAATATTATTATATTAGTAATGTTGATTTGTAATTATTTGGACCAAATAAAGTGTACCCCACTGTGTACCCCAAATAAAAAAAGCCTCATAAATTATTGATTTATAAGGCTTTTTGTTAGTGTTTGTGGTGTGGGGCGGGATCGAACCGCCGACACAAGGATTTTCAGTCCTTTGCTCTACCGACTGAGCTACCGCACCAGTTCTAATATGTGCCTGATAATTAACTAGTTATATTTCCTAATCGCTCAACAGGGACGCAAAAATAAGTCATCCCCGCCTTTCTACCAAAAATATCAACACTAAATCCACCTTTTCACTACAAATATTTATCGCCCTTGTTGCGCTTCACCTCCGCCACATACTCCTTTATATCCTGCTCTTTTTCCCTTTTACAAATCAACAACACATCATCACTATCCACCACAATAAAATCCTCCAAGCCTTGCAACACCACCAACTTATCATTCTGCGAATGCACCATGTTTCTTAAACTGTCAAACACAATCACATTGTCTCCGGCAACCGCATTCTCCAAATAATCCTTCTCCAAATTCTCATACGCACTGTTCCAAGTTCCCAAATCACTCCATCCAAAACTACTCGGAATCACATACACATTATCGGCCTTCTCCATAATACCAAAGTCAATAGAAATATTGGTACACTGCGGATAAATCCTATTTATTGCCGTTACCTCTTCCGTAGTATTAAAAAATTCTCGCTCGGCATGAAACACATCGTACATCTCCGGCAAAAACTTCTCAAAGGCCTTGATCACATTCTTCACCTGCCAAACGAAAATACCCGCATTCCATAAAAACTCACCACTCGATATAAAAGCCTTGGCCAGCTCTAGGTTTGGCTTCTCCGTAAAGGTCTTCACCTTATACACGTTGTTTGCTACTTCCTGTTGCTCATACTGAATATAACCATAACCCGTATTCGGATAGGTTGGCTTGATTCCCAAAGTTATGAGCGCATTGTGCTTCTGTACAAAACTCAAGGCCTCCAAACATACTTTCGTAAAAGCAATATTATCTAGAATCAAATGATCGGCAGGAGCCACTATCAAGGTTCCATTGGGATCCAATTCTTGAACCTTAAATGAAATATAAGCAATACAAGGTGCTGTATTTTTTCTTGATGGCTCTCCTAATATATTCTGCAAAGGCAATTGAGGCAATTGCTTCTTTACAATATTGATGTATTCGTTGGAAGTAACTACGTAAATATTTTCTGCCGGAATGAATGCAGCAAATCGATCGTATGTGGCTTGAATTAGAGTTTTGCCCGTATTCAAAATATCCAAAAACTGCTTTGGCAAGTTGGTTCTGCTCATGGGCCAAAATCGACTCCCAATTCCGCCGGCCATAATGGCCACATACTGGTTTTTATTCATGTTTCCCTTGGTTTCTAGGTATTAACGAACTGAACTCCCGTTTCGTATCTGTAAACATAGGATTTGGTTACATAATTTGTTAGGAGCCACTTCTTTATAAAGATAACACCTATATCAATCCCTCGCGTATCAAATCGTGCAAATGAATAATGCCTACATAGTTTCCCTGCTCCAATACCACCAATTGGTTCACATCTTGCTTTCTCATTTCATCCAATGCCACCACCGCCAACACATCCGATTCAATTGTCTTTGGGGTCTTCGTCATAATGTCCTGCGCAACAATTCCCCCCAATTCTGAATGATGCTCCAGCATTCTTCTCACGTCACCATCCGTAATAATCCCCAATAGCACTCCCTTCTCATCCAACACAGCCGTTACACCCAATCGCTTTTTCGATATCTCTAAGATTACTGTTTTAATAGAATCCTTCGGACTCACTACCGGCTTCTCATTATTTTTATACAAATCTGCCACATGCAAATACAATTTCTTACCCAACGCACCACCAGGATGAAACTTCGCAAAATCCTCGCTGGTAAAGCCTTTCAGCTCCATCAAAGCTACCGCCATGGCATCTCCCATCACCAACTGAGCCGTAGTACTTGAGGTAGGCGCCAAATTATTCGGACAAGCTTCTTGCGATACCGTTGTATTCAAAACAATGTCACTGTTCTTCGACAAGAAACTCTCCGTATTGCCCACCATGCCAATCACAATATTCTTGAAATTCTTCACCAATGGAACCAATACTTTGATCTCCGGACTCTCCCCGCTTTTGCTGATAATCAACACCACATCATCGTTCTGAATCATCCCCAAATCACCATGAATGGCATCGGCAGCATGCATGAAAACCGCCGGCGTACCGGTAGAATTCAAAGTGGCCACTATTTTCATCCCAATTACTGCACTCTTGCCAATCCCACTTACCACCAATCTTCCTTTCATCTGATACACCGCTTCCACGGCTTTCACAAAGTCGGCATCAATAAAGGTTTCCAAATTGGCAATCGCCTGGGCTTCCAGCTTTACTGTTCTGGCTGCCACCGATTTAATGAGTGATCTGTCCGTCATAGGTCGCAAAATTATCGTTTTTTGCCCCTTTTGTTGAATTATGACTTGTTTTTTACCATTTTAATAGTACCAGATAGCCCACTATTTTAGTAACTTCGCATCCCTCCAAAAAAATCGGGCTCTTTTACTTGCTTGCCGAATATGAGGATTATTTATAATCCAAAGGGTTGAATTTCATTTTATGTCCGGCTTTTTTGGTACCTTAAGAAAAACCAATTGTGTGATGGAAACAACAGAGCATGGCAACTAAAAAATCGACAGCAGCCCCTAAAAAGGCAGCAAAACCAAAGAAATCAAGTTCTAAATATAGCAGCGAAGTGCTTCACGAAGCGCTTCAAGAACATTTTGGATTCGACGCATTCAAGGGCAACCAAGAAGCGATCATCCAAAACCTTCTGGCTGGAAAAGATACTTTTGTTATCAAACCAACCGGCGGTGGTAAAAGTTTGTGCTATCAACTACCTGCCATTTTAAGTGAAGGCGTAGCCATCATCGTGAGCCCCCTGATTGCATTAATGAAAAACCAGGTAGATCTGGTTCGCAGTTATAGCAGCAAAGACAGCATCGCCCACTTCCTCAACTCCACCCTTACCAAAAAAGAAATCAAAGAAGTTCATGACGACTTGTTGGCTGGTCATACCAAGATGCTCTATGTGGCACCGGAAACCCTCACCAAACAAGAAAACCTTGAATTCTTTTCTGATCTTAAATTGTCATTCTTCGCAGTAGACGAAGCACACTGTATCTCAGAATGGGGACATGATTTCCGTCCGGAATACCGCCGTCTTCATGAAATGATGCAACAGATCAATCCCGATATTCCCGTGATTGCTCTCACTGCTACCGCTACTCCGAAAGTTCAAATTGACATCACCGAAAACCTCGGCCTTCGCGACCCACAAATTTTCATCTCCTCTTTCAACCGTCCCAATTTGTACTACGAAGTACAACCCAAGATCAAGAAAGCACAAACTGATGAAAGCATCGTACGCTTCATCAAGAGTATGAAAACAAAGAGTGGTATCATCTATACCTTGAATAGAAAGACCACCGAAGAAATGGCCGACATACTTATGGCAAACGGCATCAAAGCCGTTGCGTATCATGCAGGCTTAGATAGCAAACTAAGAGCAGAGCGTCAGGACCAATTCCTGAACGAAGACGTACAAGTGATTTGCGCCACCATCGCCTTCGGTATGGGCATCGACAAACCCGATATCCGTTTCGTGATCCACTATAACATTCCGAAATCAATCGAAAACTTCTACCAAGAAACCGGCCGCGCCGGTCGCGATGGTTTGGAAGGCCGTTGTATTTTATATTATTCTCATAAAGACGTATCGAAACTCGAACACTTAATGCGCGACAAGCCATTGAGCGAACGTGAGGTAGGCGCGCAATTGATCAATGAAACCGTAGCCTTTGCCGAAAGTGGAGTGTGTAGACGAAAAGTATTGATGAGTTATTTCGGCGAAACCTATGAGCAAGAGAATTGCAATGCTTGCGATAACTGCTTGCATCCAAAAGAAAAACACGAAGCGCAAGACAATGTAGTGAAAGCACTCAAAGTGATCAAAGCGTTGGACGAACGCTTCGCCACAGAATACGTAGTGAACATTTTAATTGGAAGATTAACTCCAAATATTACGATGTTCCGTCACGACGGCATTGCTGAATTCGGAATCGGTAACGATCAACCCGATCATTACTGGAATTCCTTGATTCGTCAAATGTTGTTGGAGAAACTGTTGAGTAAAGACATCGAAGATTACGGCGTATTAAAAATCACCAAACAAGGAACAGCCTTCGCGAAAAAACCGCACTCGTTCATGATGGTGATGAACAATTTGTTTGAAGAAGCACATGCCGATGACGATGAAGGCGCAGAAGCAAATGCCGGTGGTGCAACGGATGAACGCTTGTTTGAAATGTTGAAGGAGTTGCGTCAGAAAGAATCAAAGAAAAAGGCCCTGCCTCCTTTCGTTATCTTCCTGGAAACTTCTCTGCAAGACATGGCAACGCTCTACCCCACTACTATTGCGGATCTCGACAAATGCTCGGGAGTAAGCAAAGGAAAAGCACTTCGCTATGGTAAACCCTTTGTGGAGTTGATTGCGAAATATGTGGAAGACAATAACATTGTTCGTCCCGATGATTTTGTGATGAAGAGCGTCGTGAACAAGAGCGGTAACAAAGTGTACATCATTCAACAAACCGATAAGAAAATTCCACTGGAAACCATCGCAGCTAATAAAAGTATGCGAATGGATGAATTATTGGAAGAGATGGAAACCATCGCAGCAAGCGGCACCCGCCTCAACCTCGATTACGCCATTGATGAAATGTTGGACGAAGAAGAACAAGAAGACATTCTCGAATACTTCAAAGGTTGCGAAACATCTTCCTTACAAGTAGCACTCGAAGAACTCGCTGATGGCAATTTCAATTGGGAACAATTGAAAATCATGCGCATCAAATTCTTAGCTCAATACGGGATGTGATTTTTTTCGCTCCGCGAAAAAAATCATCCGCCTGTCCCGAAAAGCACAGCTTATTCGGGAAGAGCGCAGCGATTCGAGATAACCCTAACGATTCAATAAAAAATAGCACAGATTAGAAACTCAAGCTCTAATCTGTGTATCTATGGTATAGATTATGACGGAACAAATACGGTCAGCTTCTCAGCGCTGCGTTTCCGCCGCGATCATGCCCTGAGCGGTTCCTGAGCTTGTCGAAGGACGCCGCGCCGCTACGGTTAAAAAAATAAAATTTAATGAGCAACGGGGTGAATCAGTCTTCCTAAAAACATGAACCCTTTGTGCTACTTATTTCCCTTTGTGTCACTTTGTGACTCAGCAAGCAGCGAAGCTGCGAAAAACTCAAAACTCTATTTCACTACAATCCCCTTCCCCATCTCCACCTTCACCCCAAACACATCCTCCACCCACTCATATTCATTGATCTCAATTCTATTCTTACAAAAAACAAGTTCCCCATCTTTCATTGCAGAAAGTGTATCCGCATACTGCAAGGCCAAATTTAGATCGTGAATCACCGCCACTACAATCATATCCTCGTGCATGGCAGCTTTTAATTCCTTCAGCAATTGATGCTGATATTTAATATCCAAATTATTCAACGGTTCATCCAACAACAAACAAGCTTGTTTCCCTGCCCTCAATCCATCTAATTGCGCCAAAACCCGCGCAAACTGAACGCGCTGCTGCTCTCCACCACTTAAAGTTTGAAAAGAACGATCTAAAAACGCAGTAAGCGATAATTGAGCTGCAAGCTTTAACACCAGTTCTTCATCTGCTTTATTGGGTTGAAAATCGAAATAAGGATACCGCCCCATCATGATCACTTCAAAAACAGTTAAGGGGAAATCGATGGGTTGCTGCTGACTCAACACCGCTCTTAACTTCGACAATTCCGATGTACTATACTGCTCTATATTCTTTCCAAATAATTCTACCACTCCCCGGCTCGGCTTTGTAATTCCGGTTAACAGTTTCAACAGAGTTGACTTCCCCGAACCATTCGGACCCACAATTGCATGAAAACGTCCCTTATTCCATTGAGCTGAAATACCGGTAAGTATCTGCTTTTGACCTATGCTAAATTGTATGTCTTTTATGGTGATCAACTTTGATTGTTTTTTAGAAGAAAGGAAGAACGTTTCAATAAAACTATAAACAAGGGTGCACCCACTAATGAAGTAATGATACCAATTGGAATTTCCGCTGGAGCCAATAACATACGCGCCAAAAGATCGGCCAATACTACTACAATGGCTCCTGCCATTGCGGAGTAAGGTATCAATCTTCGATGGTCGCTGCCAATCAAGGAACGCAATATATGCGGCACTATTAATCCTACAAAACTGATCACCCCCACAAAAGCCGTGGTTATAGCAACGAGCAATGTGTTTACAATAAGCAATTGACGCTTTAGTTTGGAAACGGATACTCCCAAATAGGCGGCTTCAGATTCACCTAATAACAAAAGATTCAATGGGGCAGCATAGCGACGGCAAAAAATCAAACTAAGACCTACGATGCTTCCCGTTATGGCAACCTGCGTCCAACTAGCACCGGTAAAGGTTCCTAAATTCCAGAAGGTAATGCTACGCGCTTGAGGATCACGGGCTGTATAACTCATGAAGCCGGTTCCACTGAGCGCAACGGCATTCACTGAAATTCCTATTAATAACAAATGTACAAGTGAAACAGATTTTGTATTCCCCGCCAAACGATACACCAACAAGGTGGATAATATGGCCCCTGCAAACGCAAATAAAGGGACGATGGTAAGCGAAGCATAGATTTTCGCCGAAGCCTCCCAACTTGCAGCGAGCACAAAGACTACTGATGCACCAAAAGCAGCTCCGGCACTGGTTCCTACCATGCCGGGTTCAACAATCGGGTTTCTAAACAGGCCTTGCATTAGTACCCCGGATACTGCCAAAGCAGCACCTGTAATAACGCAAAGCAATACCCGAGGTGTTCTCAAATACAAGAACACTCCTTCATATACCGATGCCGCTTTCTGACCTTGGAATTTATGTAACAAGGCGTTGTACATATCTTCCAATGAAATAGAAACTGCTCCTATTGCAGTGGCAGTTATAATCACCAACAATAGAAGCAGAGGTAACAACCAATTGAGCCATTTATTTTTGGCCATGTATCAATTCCATTAGTTTCAAAATATTCTTTCCGCTTCTTGGACCGAAATAAACGAGATCGTGTTCCTCAAAACGAATGATACGCTTGTTCTTTCCGGCATTCGTAAGCGCTACTCCGGGCACTTGTTCAATAAACTTATCTATCGAGCCTTGTTGATCGAACCCAAAATCAGTTGCAATAATGATATCCGGATTCGCAGCAGCTACTGCTTCACCACTAATTTGACGTGCACCTTTGGCATCATATCCGGTCACTTTTGCTCCCGCCAATTGAATGTATAGATCGCCTGGGCCCTTTCTTCCACTCATTACAAAGTAGATATTACTAGCTCGCCCAAAATGAATGATCATTACAGAAGGAGTATCCTTGAACTTACTTGCAGCGCGAATGCTATCTGCCCTTGTTAAATCAGCCTCCATGATCTTGATCAAAGAATCTGCTTTAGCCGGCACTTTAAAATAAGCACCCATTTCTTTCAATAATAGCTTGCTGCTATCAATGGTATTAGCGCCACCAAAAACTTTGATGTTTAATCCTGCTTTTTCAAGTTGAGGGATAATGCCTTCCGGACCAATATCATTACTGTGAATCACCAGATCCGGATTCAAAGAAATAATGCCCTCTGCATTCAGAGCCCGATGGTAGCCTACGGTTTTCAACAGTTTGGCACTGTCGGGATAAGTTGAACTCAAATCAACACCCACCAACTTATGGCCTTGACCTAAAGCAAAAGCGTATTCTGTTAGCTGTTTCGACAAACAAACAATTCTTTCGCTATCGCCATCTTTTGACTTGTTTTTGAATCGGCCGCAAGCAGCTATCAAACTAATCAATGCTGCTGCTACAAGTATTTTTTTCATACAATAAAAAAGGGAGGAAAACCCTCCCATTAAATTTAGAAATTATATTTTAACATAGCTGATCCATATCCCTGCGCATTTCTTGCTGCAGGCACATAGGCATCCGGCAACTGATTGGCAAATACCATGATAAAATACTTGGTATTGGTTGCATTGGCTACGCCGGCCGACAAATCAATGTTCCAATGTTTTCCCAATGATTTGCTGTACCCTAATTTTCCATTCAACAAATTATAACTCGTAGTATACACATCATTCAAAGAAGTGATGGGCATTTTATCGCGATAGTTATAAGTGATGTTTGCATAAAAACCAGCTGCAAAGCTGAGGTCTACGCCAAAGTTGAACACGTATTTTGAAACAGCCGCAACCGCTTTGTTGCTGTAATCTTCAGTAACCGTAGCCGATTTTTGAATGGTGAAGTTGTTGCCATATTTGAAATCAGAATAGGTAAGATTGGTGAAGGGTCGGAAGCTGCGAACAAATCCACCCTTGCTCTCGTATGCATTAACACGAAGTGAAGCTTCTATTCCTTTATGAATTTGCTTACCTCCATTTACTACATAACTATACAATGTTGTAGTACTTGAAAGAGGAGACGGAACTGATACGGCCGTCATTTTATTGGAGAATACGGTATTGAAATACACCAATTCATATTGGAATTTGTCTTTGAACAATTGCCCTTTGGTTCCGATTTCGAATTGATTTCCGATTTCAGGCTTCAACACTTCATTCAAATAAGCAGTAGCGGGGGTTGCAGGAGTAGTGGCAACTGCAGGTGTGCTTATAAAGAAGTAGGAAGAAACGGGCGCTTTGTAGGCTTTGCTATAAGAAGCGAAAATCGAGATCTTATCGCTAATTACTTTATTGATAGCAATATGCGGTGAAACCATATCCTTATAGGTTTTTTCAAACTTATCGGGTTTGGTTGCTGTAGAAGTATTAAAACGATCGTTTAAATAGATATTCATTCTGGATGTTCCAATACCGGCGGTGATAGAAAATGCTTTGGGCAGCGAAAGTGTCCACTCAGTAAAAAGATGGCTGTTGGTTACATCGGTAAACACATTCGATGTTGCAGCGTTCAATACCCAGTAGGGGCTTCGGCCATAAGTCCATGTTGTAGTGGTATCCTTAGGGTCTTTCTTCATGCTATAACCCATGGTGTTGGCTACTTGCTTCTGTGTTTCAATTCCTGTGGCCCCTTTCAAACTGATTCCATTTCCCAAATCTAAATTGGTATTAAAAACAGAACGTAAGCCAACGTTAAGTGTTGCTTTATCGGTAGTACCTGAAGCAGAAGCTGCATTGCTATTAAATGCAGTTCCAAACAAACTGGTTGTATTCGACCAAACTCGATTAAAAACATAGGAATGACTGGTCCCTGCACGATAGGTAATTACTTTGCTGTGTGCATCTCGTTTGATATACTCAATATTACCGGAATAATCGTTTCCCTCGTACTGAGCAATCGTTAACTCGCCCGCTCTTTCATCATAGCTGTTACTGTAGCCCAAAAAAGTACTGATGGTTTGCTTTTCGGTGGGTTGAAAATCGGCAACCAAGCTTACAAAGTCTTTCTTAGAAGCATTGTGAATAGTATAGCCATCTGAAGATTGTTTGCCGTACATCAGTAACAGTGACGACTTGTCGCCAGCCGCTTGCAAGGTGGTGGTAAACCGCTTCAAACCATAATTTCCCAACAACACCTGTTGACTCAACGATGTTTTGTTCTTCTCGGCTTTGCGTGTACTGATATTCACCACACCTGCTATAGCCAATCCGTATTGCGAACCTGCTGGTCCTTTGATAACCTCCACTTGTTGCAATGATCCGTAATCAATATCATCAAAAGTTGTGATCCCTTCCGCGTCGGTAAGGGCTATGCCATTGAAGTAGACCTTGTATCCTTGTCCGTCGAAATTACTACTCACGCCTCTGGTACCGCGCGTACCATTGCCGTATCCACGAATATTGAATTGTTGTCCGCCGGCAACAGAGCGACGGTTCATGATAACTCCCGTCATATTGGTTTGAATAGCGTCATCGAGAAATAAGCCCGTTCCTCGATTCAATTCCGTCATATTAATTTTCGAAATGGCAGCCGGCTGGTACAGTGTTGCTTTGTTGGTACTGCCGCTTACTTCTACTGATTCCAGCAAAGTAGAAGTAGATGCCAGTGAAATAGTGGCCGGAAGTTTGCAGTTGGTTACAGCCAATACAGCTGTTTTATAGCCAATAAATGAAATGGTAATTTGTTTTGCGCCATCGCAATTGATTTTGAAGGCTCCGTTTACATCGGTTGTTACTTTTTGTGCCCCGATAGAAACTGTAGCTCCGTATAGTGGCTGGTTAGTGCTGGCGTCGATTATTACTGAAGAAATGATTTGTTGTGCTTTTGCCGCAATAAATAAAAGCGACAAGAGCATGAAAGAAAATACTCTTTTCATGTATGCATTAAATTAGAAAATGAAATCAAAATGTAGGTCAGTGAACAAATGCACTAACAATTTGGAGGAGGAATGAGTATTTCTTTATGAATGTCTTCCGGAATGGAGACTAAAAAAAGGGATTTTGCTCGAATAATTTTGAACGATACCGGAGCAATAGAAAACTCCTTGTATTCAAAAAAATAGGTAAGCGTACTAATTTGAGCTGTTCTTTTTTGCTGATTTGGGAAATGGCTTGTGTAGTTTTTTACCAACTCAGATTCGTCGCCATCTTTTACGCAGTAATAATACGTTTGGCCGTTCTTTAATTCGGATCGAACCACATCGTACAAGTCTCCTTGATAATAACATTCTTTTGCTTCTTCTTCCCAAATGATTTTGTCGCTAGCACTAAAAGATACCAATTGAGAATTGGGCACCGATTGCAAAACAAGCCTTTCTTGTTGCATTTTAATAAGAACTTGCTCAACGGCAAACAACACCCTACCGCCCACTAAGGTGAAAGCGGTTAAAACCAAAAGCAGTATGGCGGGCGCTTTTCTCATGCAATTAGACGCCTAATTTACGAGAAAACAACCTTTTGATTTCTTTAAAGTGTTGAGTGGTCGAAAATTTCAAATACCAGTCAATTAACGTATCTTAATTTCATGAAGCCAACATCTAATTTGATTATTTCTCATTATACCCTAAGGCTTATGATTGGTGCCATGGGTTTTGGACTGCCAATTGCCTTGTTTTTTGCCAAATGGATTCAACAAGGCGACGCCACCATTGAAATTTCCATCAGTGATTATTATGACAACGGTGCAGCCGGAGATATATTCGTTGGTGTGCTTTTCGTACTCGGTTTTTTCCTTTTCTCTTATAAAGGTTATGATAAATGGGATGATCGCATTGCCACCCTTGCCGGAGCATTTGCCTTAATTGCAGCTTTATTTCCGGATACTACCGGAATTAAATGGGTAAGCAGGGTGCATTTAAGTTCAGCACTGCTTCTCTTCGTTTGCTTCATTACATTCTCAATATACTTGTTTCGCAAAACAGAATCGGACCCGGAACACCTTCCTAAGCCAAAAAAATACCGCAATCGAGTGTACCTCATTTGCGGCATTATTATGATAGCAACCATTCTAACCATTATTCTTGGATATATTTTCTTCTATAAAGAAATGAATCCTAACAAAGTGGTATTCTGGTGTGAAGGTATAGCCCTTATGGCATTTGGCTTTTCTTGGATTATTAAATCGGAGTACTTGTTTTGGAAAGATCAGTAAGCTGGTGTTGGCGCTTCAAGGGTCCAACATTTACATCGCAATATAGCCGGCTCTCGATTCTCTATTTGATAATCTTCATTCGCAAGCCTTTTGCAACAGCCTCTGTTCCACTAGCAACATGAAGCTTTTGATAAACGTTCTTTAGATGCGTTTTAACAGTTTCAAGTGAGATACCCAATTCAGCGGCTATGATTTTATAGGGAAGTCCTAATGCAAGTTTCTGCAGTAATTCAACTTCTCGATCGCTCAATCCATGCGACTGAGTTGTTGGCTGATTGAATGCATTGATCACTTTGCGGGCTATTTCCTGACTCATGGGTGCTCCTCCGGTATAAACGTCTTTGATTGCTGCAAGGATCTCATCGGCATTGTTCTTTTTTAGCAAATAACCACTGGCTCCAGCTTGCAAGCACTGAAACAAGCGCTCGTTGTCTTCATATACAGTGAACATAATAATCTGGAGATCAGGTAATACTAACTTTGCCCGTCGTACAGCTTCAATCCCATTCACTTCGGGCATGTCTATATCCATTAAAATCACTTCAGGGAGGGACAACTCGAGATCCTTTTCAATTGTTTTGCAATGTACAGCATCATGAACAACTTTCATGTCGGGTTGATTGTTCACTAAAATCACAAGGGATTCTAATAAACTAGCATGATCTTCATAAATAGCAACTTTAATCATATCAAATTTTTGTTTCCAAGGATATAAACGTTCCTTTATTCGGCATAGATTCAATTCTCAATTCAGCTTTTAATTTTTCAGCAGTTTTTCTCATTCCATCAATTCCATTTCTAGCACTAACTTCACTTACAGAGAAGCCCACGCCATTGTCTTTAATCTCAATCTTAACTTGGCCATTCCGCAGTTCAACATTTAATAATACACTATTCGCTTTACTGTGTTTGGCGATATTGTTCATTGCCTCTTTCAAAAAGAGGTACAGTTTTCTTTTTACTTCAAAAGACACCGGCTGTTGTACCTCATCAAATTGAATATTATGATTAAAGTGAATGTCTTTTGCATCAAATACACTCGTTCCAAATTGAATCGCCTTCTCAATCGCTTCTCGTAAATTTTGATTACCGGGCTTGAGACTCCAAATAATCTCTTCAAGCTGGTATTGAAGTTGGGTAATTTCTTTTGCTAACCGAGACAAATAGGTTCTCGATTTAGCGCTAATTTCCATATCCTTCAATACTATATCGTTCATTATTTTTGCAGAACTCAGCGTGGCGCCCATTTCGTCATGAAGCTCTTGCGATATCTCTTGTCGTAAATTATTCAATTGTTTCAACTCTCTGATTCTCCACATAAGTATGGAGACCAAAATGAGCCCAACAATTGCGAAAAGAACAATCGGAAACCAGAGTGTTTCTACAAATCTTGGATAGGCTATTATCTCAAAGCTCAGTTGCTTTAACTGCCAACGATCTGTATTGTCGCTTACTCTAACTTCAACAATGTAACGTCCGGGTTTAAAATTGGAAAACGACCAAATTGGAACATGGCCCAAAGACTGCCAATTACCTTGGTCTATTCGATATTGATAATTCAACTTTCGTTCATCAGCAAAATTCAGTGCACTAAAGTGAAAAGTGAGATTCCTGTTTTCAGGACTAACTTCTACAATCGTCTTTTCCTCTACCAAGGAACCATTCATATACAAAGCAGATAATACGAGTTTTTCATTTAAACTCGTATTAAACACCTTATCAGGTGCTATCAAACTTAACGCATTATTAAAGCCGACCGCTATTTCACCGGTAGGCAAAAGATCAAACCCATGTACAGCATAATTGGAATACAATCCATTTTGAGTGCTGACTTGCTGCACTTGATCGGATCTCGGATTCCAGACAACTATTCCTTCTTCGGTTCCCATCCACACTTCGCCATTTTGAAGTTCTTGAATTCCCTCTACATGTTCATTTGGAAACGGATAAGAATCTATCGAAATTTTTTTATGAGCGATTCCATTCTCATCAAAACTATTAAAACCACCATAACCAGAAACCAAAAGATGAAAGTTCTTCGAAACACAAATCCTATTATAATAATCGCCTATTAGGGTTCTTTCTGATGGTGTTTTACTTGCTACTTTTTCAAACCTTTTAGTAGTTGAATCATATTTTGCTATACCATAGTTGGTAGAAATCCAGCCGGCTAAAAAAACTTGATTCTGATCGTCTACTTGTATGTCATTCCAAACATTTGCGACCGAAAAAACATCATCATAAATAATCCTGTTTGTGTGTTCACTGAAATCAATATCATTAAGTACAACAACCCGATTCGATTTCAAAAGCGCCCAAATTGTCATACCCTTTCTAACTAGCTTCTTAATGGAAAAAGATGAAGACTTCGGAAAATGTACCAGTTTATTATGAACCGGGTCGTACTTGTACACTCCCTTATCGGTAGCAAACAGAATTCTGTCAATATCATTTAAAACAAAATGTACCGCTGTAGGCACAGGAACTGTAGCCCAAGAAGTGAGTAGATCTGTTATTATGGGCTTTCCCGCTGTACCTAGCACAAAATAGTTTCCCCTATTATCTACAGGAGCAACCTGCACAATCTGATTCTCGTCAAACGAGTATGCAGATGGTAAAAAATAGGTTTTAATAGCAGACTGGCTAGGTGTAAGCTTTATCAAACCCTGCGAGGTGCTTATCCACAGCAACGCATTGGATTGTACATGTAAATGATTGATGACCCCGCTAAAACGGTCAAGGCTAAAAATCTTCTTAATTGATACAAAATCATATTCCAACACCGACCCTCTAGTTGCGAATACAAGCGACTTTCTCGTAGGACTTTGAATGCTGGCTATTTTTTGAACAGTAGCACCGGGCTCCAATGGAATTTTTCTAAGAATTTCAAATGTTGAAGCTTTAACTACATACACCCAAGAAAAACCCGCAAGCGCTATTGAATCTTTGCCTATGCTTTCAATAGCTGTAAATGGTTGACTGAAGACTGTTTCATTTCGCTTCCTAATAGCTTTCAACTCTTTTTCCCAAACATATAACCCGTTTATGGAAGCTATCCAAACACATCCTTTACGAGGTTCCGTAAAGCTAGCAATTCTATCTGTTGTATTAAAAATTCCATTTAATGCAAATTGTTGCATCTCTTTTGTAGCCAGATTAATTCTCTTAATATTTGAGAAATCAGTACACCATACCCATCCATCAGTATCTGAAAACAAATTACTGAAATGATCATTCAATGCATTGCTGTCTTCAAAATGTGTGGGGGCAATTACAAGAGACTGATTACGACTATAAGAATAATAAAAGAGACCATCATTATTACTTGTGTAGAATAAACCGGTTGCATTACCGGCAATACTCACGATGTTCTTTCCAGGATGATTCTTTTGAATGAATTGATATCCGTCATACCTTCTGATGCCCTTCTTGGTTGCCACCCATAAAAATCCGGTACTGTCGGATATAACTTGTTCTACGTAATTTGAAGGCATTCCTGTTTCAATGGTATATCTATCTGCCTTGTATTCTTGTGCTTGTAATAAAAATACGCAGCTCAAACCAATTGCAATACTGATAAATTTTTTAAGTCCCATCTATTTCTTAAAAACCAATTTAATAAATATCCTATCGTACTTTACGCCGTTTGGAATAGTTGGTACAAAGCCGCCATCAAAACAGTGCTTTTTTAATTGAAAATTTTGCAACACTGCATTGCACCCATCAGAATAATTTCTGACACTTTTTTTAAGTGGAATCCAAAGTTGATTCATAAACACGTACCCATTTAAATCAAACTTCAATTCACTGTCCCTTTTTAATTCATTCCAAAACTTCGAAAATCGTGGATCTTTGAAAAAGAGCGGCATTGTCAAACTATCTTTATAACGAACTTCTACAGTTGTATCCTTAAATTTAGGCACAGAAAGTTGATTAAGCAGAAGTTTTGAGTTGTTTAGTTGAATGTTTTTTAAATCCCTAAAACTGTACACATTCTTTTGTAACAAATCGAACGACTGCGGAAGTTCATACGGCAGAGCCCTCCCGCCTCGTTCTGTAATTTTTAAATATAAGTCATCGTCGACAATAAGTAAGTGATCGTCATAATTAAAGAACCAAACCCAAGTACCGGAGGGAATGCAAAGGGGTAGTTGAATCCCACCGATATAAGAACTAGAATCTTTGGTATAAACAAAAGTTCCGGATTGCTTCTTTTTACCGCCAGGTAGAAAAGAATACGGCGGAAGCGCAAGGCCTTTTTTTGAAAAAACCTTCAATACCACATTGGAACTGTCCAATCCTGGCGGTAACTTAATTAAATATACTTGCGCCCTGTCTAAAAGAAAAGATGGCTTTTGAGGTTTTACGCTCAAAGCCATCGTTATAAATAAAGACACCAACAAAGTTCTCATGCACTTTTTTTCTTTGGCATTCCTTTAATTCCAATGGAAAATAAAATGAATGACATCAACAAAACAATCACATAAATGATCCAAAAAGACCAGTTCTTTATTGCAACGAAAGACGGTTTATTAGAATCAAATCCAATTGAAACTATTTCTCCAATTGCATAAGGTTTGCGACTTTTAAATATTCGTAGCGGAAAATTCATTGAAAGAGACATGTATTTTTTCCCTTTGAATTCGAATGAAAGCTTGGGCCGAACCGGTCCCATTCCAACCCTACCATAGCCGATTACCTCAGCTTCAGCACTTTGCTTAAAATAGGCGGTTTGAAAATAGCTGTACAATGAACTAACCGACCAAAACAAAAAACAAAGGCCCGATACAAAACAAATAATTCGAACAAGAATAGGATGCTGAATAGTCATAGTTACAATTGTAAATTTCCAAAACTACCTGATATTGCGCCGCTCGATGCCGTTTCAAACTTATTTACACCCTTAACACTTTTGTATAATGATCCTGAAAAACTACCGCTGATTGCTCCTTTTATTGAAACAAGTGTGACCTTTCCTACCATTTTATATAGTACTCCATTTACAAAACAAGAACCTTGATCTTCTTTTCCAGTTGAAATTGTTTGTGTACTTGCCAAAAGCTTTAGAAACGGCAAGAAAATATAATCTTGTCCTGTCCCCATGTTGAAAGTTTGCACTACATAAAAACCTTTTGATGCTTTTATTATAGAAGCTTTGTTAACATAGGTTTTTCCACTGATCTCAAATTTAATGGTGCCCTGCAAAGCCTTTTCTCTCATGGCTTTTATTTTTGCGGCTGTTTCCTCCGGAGTTTGAGCTTGAACTGCAAAACTCATTAAAACAAGTATAAATAATAATGTATGTTTCATATTCCTATTTTGTGACCGTAATTTTAATTTTTATAATAACATTGTCGCTCCCTTCAACAAAGGCATAAGTAACAGAGTCGCTTACTTTCGCCAATAAAGGCTTTAACAATTGATCATGATACCGATGATTTCCACCATTATAATTTACTTTTCCGGAGGAGTTTTGCATACCTAAGTAATCATTTGAGCTATCGTCATCTACATCATTTAACCATCCAATAGCACGAATAAATGCACCTTGTTCTATATCTTCTGTTCTAAGTTTGTACTTTCTGTGAAAATCTCGACCTTGTAAGCTGGGAGTAATACCATCGGAATAACCAATGGTGGCATATCGCTTTTCTTCAATATTGAAAATGGAGTGTGAACGCCCTTCAATATCTCGCACTTCTTGATCTTTCTTCACATATACTCTCAAATCAAACCATCCGTACAACTCTAATGTATTTTCAATGGTTACACCCGACTCCGAACCGTAGATGCTTGTAACTTCGATTTCAACAGTACGGAACTGAGAGCCCAAATCAGGCGCTTGGGTTTGATTAGGATTATTCACAAATGCTACTCCTTCAGATAAGGAAAAAAACAAACTGCCCTTCTCAAACTGCTGGTACCGAGTGTATCCATTTTCAAAAATCTCAAGCTCATCAGTTTTCGGAAACCCTAGCATCGCCGAATTTTCAGCACCCCTCTTCAGCCACTCATTTCTAATTTCACCTCTTATAAAATGCGCACCGGTAGTAGGGCTAAAGTAGAGTGTTCCATTATCAAAAACCTGAAATTTTCCGGTTCTATTTGGTGTGTTCACTAGATCACCTGCCGGAAATCCCATTATGCCAGATTCATAACCCAATTCTCCCCACTTTACAGTTATTTCACCGGATGTAAAGAAAGCGGCCTTCATCTTTGGATTGTAGTAAAGCCAACCACTATTGAATCGTTGGTAGTACCCACCTCTTACAGCAGTTGGTTTTACTTCTGGAGTTTCTGCATGAGGACTTCCAAGTTTTAGTTGAGTTGATTTCTGTTGAATTAATTTCTTAGCTTCTTCCATTTGTAGGTTCAATGTAGGCTGAGCAGCTGTATTGTTCCTAGTGAACTGTGCGTAAGAAAAATGATTGACAAGAATGACCATACTAGTCAACAAATAAATTTTCATTTTCATAATCTGATGATTTTTATACTACTAACTCTATCATTCCATTCAGTATTGGCAAAGTTTACAGTGCCTGTCCAAACGGGTTTGTCGCTATGTTCAATTTGTTTCAATCCTAATATAATTCTCTGTTCGCCCTGAAAATTGGCATGTTCATACAAAACAACTTTGTAGTTTTTGGGCAATAGCAAGGAAGAAATCACATCATTCCAATCTGCTGATAATGTAGGAAACGAAAGCTCTGTTTTTCCCAGCATATCAACACTCCATCTTTTTCCTGCTAATAAGTTGTTTTCATAAAAATTTACAATAGTGCCATTGTCATTAAAAGATCTGTGCTCTCTTTCATAAGGAGACAGCGGCGTTACTTTGTTTTGAAATTGACGCAAATTCGGTTTAGAAGACGTGTCAACCGCAATTGTTTTTTGAGCCATGGTCATCAAAGAAATACTACAAAACAATGCCGTGATGATACTTTTCATAATCGTTTATTTACCTTTTGTATTAATGGTTCCTTTAATTATTTTAGTTCCGTTTGGTCCCACATAAATGGAAGCTTTATCGAAATGTTGAACTTGATTGAATTCTTTAAAATTTTGATCGCTCATGTTATCAGAAAGAGGGAAACCAAGAGATCCTGTTTCATAACCTTCCGCAGCCCAAACTGTCATGAAAACTCCCGATACAACAAAAGCCTGTTGCACCGATGGATTGTAATACACCCAGCCTTTTTCAAATCGTAAAAAGCGTCCGCCCACTCCGGCCGTTGGTCTTGGCGCCGGAGCTTCGGAATGAATAGCTCCAAGCTTTGCCTCTTTTCCTTTCCTCAGAATCAGTTGATCAATTTCCGAATTAGATAAATTTCCATTAGTAGCTTTAGGATTAAGAGGAGTTCCAACCAACTCTTTAGAATCAACTTTCTTAAAATCAATCGGTCCTTTCTCGTATTCTTCGTTTGATAAAACCGTTGTCTTTCCGGGCTTCCAGATTATCACTCCTTTTTGAAACTTGCTGATTTTTACATATCCTGCATCCATCCAACTATTGGCCGACGAACCAACAAATTTGAAATCGGCTAAATTGCGTTCATCAGTGATGGGCAAGCCCAACCTAAAAAGCTTGCCTGTTTTTTGTGACATGAAGGTTTTTAAAATATCTCCTTGTACAACGTATGCTGCGTTATTGTATCCGAACATTTTGGCTTCAACAAAATCAGTTACATATGTTTTATTATCTGAATCCCAAGTACTTCCAATACTTGTTGGACTTCCTAACCACTTGAATTGGTCCCATTTCTTTCTCATTGGAATTTGATTTATTCCCGGAGTTTGTGGATCAACGCTTAGATAAACTCCGTAGTCACCTTGGTCCTTTTTCATTCGAAGAACCTTATGATAGGGTATCTGGTCAATAAAACGATCATTGTTTATTTTAGGAAGTACTTCTTGGAGATTTACAGCGGCATTGGCAAGACTGGGCTGAATGATAATCCGGTATCTTCCAAAAAGGTCATTCTTACTTGACATTTCAGCAATTAAAGGCGCCAATGGATCAGCGGTATTCAACTTATCAAATGGCAGTTTTTGAATTTCGATTGAATTAGCAGGCACATCAACCTTTTCCAAAACCGGGAGTCCTTTTGATAACAATTTCTCGTAAGCTCCTTCGAAACGCAATTTTATCTTATCAGGGTCTTCATTGTCCCACTCATACAAATACAGATCCAACACAATCAAACCGCTCGAGCCCAGATACATCGGAATCTCATCTTTAAAATAGGTTCCTCCTGCATCTATACCGCCCATATAGCTCCTTCCCGGAACCTTCATCGTTCCCTTGTATTGGCCATCGCAAAAAGAATTGACGATCATAAAAATTTCGTCACTTCCACTTCCATCTTCTGTTTCTGAAAAACAGTGTATACCGTTCAAATGAACCGCTACTTGTGCATTGAGTGGCCTAGAAAGCCACAGAAAAGTTAGTACTAATAGATACTTTAGTTTCATTGTTTACAGGAATTATACTCATTAATTATTTGAAGCAATACTGTTCTTCTTCTCAATTCACTATTGTTTGCAAGAAATGGGTAGAAATAGTCGCGATGCTTCGATTTAATTTTTGCAGCGAGTTCGGGGCAATCAACAACAATAGCAGCCATCTTATCATCAAAATTGGGAGTGAATTTGGCGCTTTCCGCATTGTATATCTCTCTTCGTTGGCTATTGGGCAATTGCAAGAAGAACTCAGTGATCTTCTCCATTTTTCCCGTTGTTGCATTCTTAAACATTTTCTCATGTTCAAACATTGCCATTCTGCCGTTCTCTGCACTCAGCCTCTTAACCAAACGCAATGCATCGCCACCCCAAAACTGACTCCCAATTAATAGCTTTACCTGATATACACTTCCATTCATGTATATCGATTGTATATCCTCAATAAAATAATCTCGATATTGATTTGTAGCCCCCTCTGAAAATTGTATTCGTGCTACTGAACTGTAATCATCAAAGGTTCGTACAGCGATCTTACCATTGATTTGTCGACCATCAATTAAGTATAAAGAGGCTGGCTGCCCCAACATACTATTAGGAGAGCTATAATACGGGGTGTTGCATGCACCAAAAATGACAAAAAATAATAAGGCGAGAACCGATTTCATATCGACGAATTGTTCAGTATCAAAACTATTCATCAACAACTCGCTTTCAATCCCTCAATCGGGTGAGAGATTCCCAATACTTATTGAAAACAATTGATCATAGTCAATAAAATAGCCGCAGCTATGCTGCGGCTTACAAAATATAGTTTAAGCTTGTTAAAAATTCTACTCTTCTATTGGTTAAACACCAACTCTACAAACGCCCTCACCCCAACAATAAATCCGCTCTCATCCAAGTAAAAATCAGGCGTATGGTGCGGTGCAGCCTCCTCGGGCTTTTTACCTTTGGGCAGTCCCCCTAGCATAAACAACATTGCGGGCGCTTTTTGTCCGAAATAAGAAAAATCCTCTGAGCCCGTAATCCAAGGAATGATTTTTACATTATCGGCACCGGCAGCACGCGCCAATGCAGGAGCTGCTTTCTTACACAAATCAACATCATTCACTGTAACCAAAGTTGACGTGTTTATTTCTACCGTAGCTGTAGCGCCGGCACTCTCTGCAATTGCTTTAGCCATTTTGCGCATACTCGCATGCGCATCCAATCGCATTTGTTCATCCAATGCTCTCAAGCTTCCAACAATCTCCGCCGTTTCCGGAATAATATTGCTGCGAACACCTGAATGCAAAGAACCTACTGAAATTACCAATGGCGCTTTGGTTAGATTTGATTGTCGACTCACAATTGTCTGCAAATTCTGAATGATCTGGGCTGAAACCATGATAGGATCTACTCCTCCCCACGGCATCGAGCCATGACTGCCTTTGCCTTTCACAACAATCTTGAACATATCGGCTGAAGCCATTGCTGCACCCTGCGCATAACCAATGGTGCCTACCGGTTGGGCTGCACTCATGTGCAAGGCATACATCTTATCAATCTTCGGATCATCCATCACATTTTCTTTCAACATGGTTTCTGCACCACCCGGACCCCCGTTTGGATTTCCCTCCTCTGCGGGTTGAAAGAAAAACACCACGGTTCCCGGTAGCTGCGATTGTACTTGCTTAAGGGCATATGCAGTTGCCAGCAAAATGGCAGTATGAGCATCATGACCACAAGCGTGCATCACACCCACTTTCTGACCGGCATAATCGGCTGTCACTTTTGAAGCAAAAGAAATGGGGGCACGTTCAGTTACGGGTAGCGCATCAATATCAGCACGAATTCCAATAACCGGTCCCGGCTTACCACCTTTTAATATTGCAATCACTCCGGTTTTTGCCACCGGATACTTTACGGATAGTCCGAAACTCTTCAAACTGTCTGCAATAAGCTTTCCGGTATTCATTTCTGCGAAACTCAGTTCCGGATTAGCATGTAAATACCGACGCCACTCAATCAGTTTGGTTTCCAATTCGGGATAGATCTTTGTGAGCTTGGCCGGAGTTTGTGCATTCAACATGCTTGATGATAACACAGCTAATGCAATTAGTGCAACTAATTTTTTCACGAGTAGTATATTTCAGTTATTTAATAATAGTAGGGATTACTTTCCGCTGAGTACAATTTCAACAAAGGCTTTTACGCCTACAATAAAACCAGATTCATCTAAATAAAAATCAGGCGTATGATGTGGGCCGGCTTGATCAGGCGTTTTACCGGGAGCCAATCCGCCCAAACTAAAAAAGAAAGACGGCGCTTTTGTTCCATAGAAAGAGAAATCCTCCGCTGCTGTTGTCCAAGTACTTTCAATTACTTTATCGGCACCGGCAGCGCGCTTTAAAAATTCAGGAATTTTTTTAGACAGTTCCAGGTCATTATAATTAACCAATGTTTGCGTTACAATATCAATGCTGGCTTTCGCACCCATACTCTCAGCAATGGCAGGTATCATCTTTTTCAAACTGGCATGAACCTCCAATCGCATTTGCGGATCCAACGTTCGAATAGTGCCCAACATTTCTGCTGTTTCGGGAATGATATTCGAGCGAACGCCGCTGTGAATGGAACCAACCGAAATAACCACCGGTGCTTTTGTTAAGTTAGACTGGCGGCTTACAATGGTTTGAATATTGGTCATGATTTCTGCGGAAACCATTATTGGATCAACTCCTCCCCAAGGCATGGAACCATGGCTTCCTTTCCCCTGAACACTTATTTTGAAAAGATCAGAAGAAGCTTGTGCAGCACCTGGTTTATAAGCCAACATTCCTGCAGGCATTCCTGAAGCCATGTGCAAGCCATACATTGCTTGAACTTTGGGATCATCCATAGCACCTTCTTTTATCATCAACGGTGCGCCACCTTCTTCACCTGTTGGTGCACCTTCTTCTGCCGGCTGAAAAAAGAAGACCACGGTACCCGGTACTTCAGATTGTATTTGTTTCAATACTGCGGCTGTTGCCAACAAGATGGCCGTATGTGCATCGTGGCCGCACGCATGCATTACTCCAACATTTTGTCCATTGTACGTTGATGTTTCTTTAGAAGCAAACGGAACTGGCGTTCTTTCAACAATGGGAAGCGCATCAATATCGGCACGCAAACCAATTACAGGACCCGGCTTTCCTCCTTTTAAAATCGCCACCACACCTGTTTTCGCCACAGGATATTTTACTTGCAATCCAAGCGCAGTTAATGTATCAGCAATGAATTTTCCCGTTTTAAACTCTCGATTGGATAGTTCAGGGTATTGGTGGAAATGTCGTCTCCATTCAATCATCCTTCCTTCAACTTTTTTATACAATTGTGGAAGTTCTTTGGAAACACCTTGAGCAGAAGAAACAATGGCAAGGAACAAAAAGAAAGGAAGCAGTGTGTATTTCATTCCATTAGTTTTAGTGTTCTCAATTTACAGAATTATATGAAGTAAAATTTACAATTGTAGTTTGAACAATTAATAAAAGAAGAAAACAAAACAGTTGGTATCTTAGATGCATGCAAAGCAGAAGAGATTTTGTCAAAAACATAAGTCTAGCCGGAACAGCCGTTTCCCTATTGCCAAATGCAGATCCAATTTCTACTAAAGCGAATTACCGCATTCTCTTCCAAGGAGATTCTATCACTGATGGAAACAGAACCCGAAACAACGACTGGAATCATGTAATGGGTCACGGCTATGCTTACATTGCTTCGTCAAAACTTTGGTACGACCATCCAAATGAGTCTCTTCAAATATTCAACAGAGGCATCAGCGGGAACACCGTTGGCGATTTACAAAAGCGCTGGCAAGACGACACCATCGCCCTTGAACCAACAATCCTAAGCGTTCTTATCGGAATCAATGATGTATATGCATTGCTGAATGGATATGGAGAGCCAATAACAAAATTTGAAGAACGTTACCGCAGCCTTCTCGCAGAAACCACAGTAAAAATTCCGGAAATAAAACTTATATTGATGGAGCCTTTTATTTTACCGGTAGGTCAGGTGTTGAAAGAATACGATCGATGGAAAGAACCTACCCTTGCGCGGGCTGCTATTGTTAAAAACTTAGCGAAAGAATTCAAGGCTGTTTTTATTCCCTTGCAATATTTGTTCGATGCAGCGTTAAACAGAGCCGCTGCTAATTACTGGATTTGGGACGGCATACACCCAATGCCCGCAGGTCATGAACTTATTGCAAGAGCTTGGTTAAAAGCCGCTAAACCATTATTGCCATTTATTAAATAAGCTGATATGAAAAATGTAAAGTTCGTTTTGTTGCTCGCCCTAAGTTTTGTGACCAGTCAATTCACATTTGCTAACGGAAAAATTGAAGGGCGTTGGGATATTTCTATTTATGCAAGCGACCGTGTTCGTCCGTCTTGGTTAGAAATTTCTCATTCAGGAATTAAAACACTGGTAGGACATTTCGTTCACGATGGCGGAAGCGCTCGTCCAATTTCAGAAATATTTGTAGAAGGAAATAAATTTCATTTCTCTATCCCTCCTCAATGGGAAAACATAAACAAGCCACTGGTAATGGAAGGCGTTTTTGAAGGCGATAGTTTAAAAGGTACCATCCTATATCCGATTGGAGAAAAATGGGAGTTTGTTGCGAAACGAGCACCAGACTTAATTCCCGCTAAAGAACCGGTTTGGGGAGCTCCTATTAAACTATTTAATGGAAAAGATCTTACCGGATGGGAACCTATGGGAAAAAACAACCAGTGGACAGTAGAGAAGGGCGTATTGAAAAGCCCTAAATCGGGAGTCAACATTCGCACTACTAAAACCTTCACAGATTTCAAGTTACACATAGAATTCCGCTATCCCGAAGAAAGCAATAGTGGTGTTTATCTGAGAGGTCGTTATGAAGTTCAAGTAAACGATGCAAAAGGGCATGAACCAAACGTAGGAGAATTAGGTGCAATCTATGGCTTTATTAAACCCCTCTATCAAGTTGCAAAAGCACCCGGAGAATGGCAATCGTATGATATTACTATTGTTGGTCGTATTGTTACAGTAGTTGCAAATGGAAAAACGGTGATTTACAAACAAGAAATTCCAGGTATAACGGGTGGTGCTATTGATAGCAATGAAGGCTTACCCGGACCCATCATGATGCAAGGAGATCATGGTCCTATTGAATACCGTAACATTGTAATCACTCCCGCCAAATAGCAAACGTCTCCTCTTAATATCTGATCGATAGGAACACTCCTCAAGGTTTGTTTCTATCGATTTTTTTTGCAACGAAGTCAATAACGATTTTAGATAGTTGCATTACCAAAAGTCCTGCTCAATTCAGACCGAAGGTCTACCCAAAAGAAGACCAAAAACTAGAACAATTCTCCCATTTCAATCTGTACCCATTCTTAATTATTAATTCTTACTTATTAATTAACTGACCGGATTAAACATCTGCAATTTCTTCACTCTCACAAAATTTGCAAGTGTAAAGCAATAGGTGTGAAACTCATTCTTAAGAAAGTCTTCCGGATCCAAATGCGTACATTGGAAAAATTGGTATTCCTTTTTGAAGGGATGATAGGTAATGGCTAAATCTGATCCTGATTTGTGTTGGCCGGGCAAATGAAGAAAATATGGAATGGCCAAGTGATGTGTAATACCCAACATTTCGGCAGTTGCACTATAGGGTATATAATGAACCAAAGTAGACATCAATCCCTCTTTTTGTAATATGAATTTATAGTGATCTAGCGCTGCCTTTATCACATCTGTAAATACGCAAGAAGGATTGTACTCCGAAATATCTAACCAACGCTCTTTTGAAGGATCGTAAAACTCTAGGGTTTCTCGATTCATAGTGAGCTTGTAATCGAAGGCGGGCAATCCGGGTACAAAGTATCCGGGATAGAAATATTTCATCCCAATGCTTTTGCAATACTCCATTTTCAAATAGATCAAATACTTTCCAAGACTGTACTTCGCATAGGCGGGATCGTAGAAGGATGTAATACCTGCGGCCGATTCTTGTCCCAAGTCAAACACGCCCGCGCCAATCATTTTATCGCCATCAAAAACGGAAACAGTATAGCTCCTAAAGCGATTCCTTTTTTTATCTCCAAACAATACTTGATCCAAATCGTCAATTCTATCTTCCGGCAATGGGGCACGATACTTTGCGTAGAGTTCATCAAAGGGCTCGGTTTTTTCAAACGGCATGATGGAAACTCTAAAGTTCTTGTTTCGTTTCGCCAGAGATTTAAAAGTGCTGTTCGCTTCAAAGTCTGTCAATCTATTTCTCAGCCATAAAGTAGTATACGGCTGGCCATATTTGTGTATCGAGTGCGTTGTGAAAATGGTTTGCTGCATCCGAAACCACCCTCGTTCCAGATAGTCATCTAGATCTTGGGGAGGCATATCGAATATTTGATGCACTGATGTAAGCATTGGGGCAGAAGATACGTCTGTTATATTAATATCCGTAATTTTTTTAGATATCCAATAGAATGTTTAAGAGCCGGTTGGGATTTACCCAAAAACCGGCTCTAAACAATTGATATTAAATATTTTAATTATCCGAAAGGCTGCTCAATAGAAGCGCTTTGTTGAGTGAAAAACTTGGGGCCCGAAGGAGTAACATATAAGCAGTCTTCCAATCGAATACCAAACTCTCCGGGGATCGAAATTGTAGGCTCATTGCTGAAGCACATACCGGCTTGTATTGGCGTTTTATTCCCTTTTACAAAGTTGGTCCATTCATGGCCCTCCATTCCAATTCCGTGCCCTGTGCGATGCGGCAATCCGGGTAATCCGTAGTTCTTACCATAACCCGCTTTTTCAATAACGGCCCTAGCTGCGGCATCAACCACTTCACAAGGTGCTCCAATTTTTATGGCATTAAAAGCTGCATTTTGCGCTTCCAGTTCTAAGTTCCACACCTCAATTTGTCGGGCAGTGGGTTTACCACAAACGATGGTTCTGGTAATATCTGATGCATAGCCTTCAACACTAGTGCCGCCGTCAATCAAAACGATATCTCCTTCCTGAATTACCTGCGGAACAATACTTCCATGCGGCATAGCAGAATACTTACCAATTGCAATCAATGCACCACCACTATAACCCAACTTTCTGAAAGCCGCTCCCAAATTAGCATTCAGCTCTCCTTGCTTCATGCCTGGTTTGATGGATGAAAAAGTAGCTTTGTATGCTTCAATGGTAACATCATTTGCTTTCTGCATGAGCGCCAATTCTGCTGGCGACTTGATCATTCTACATCCTGCTGTTACTGGAGTAGCGTCTACCACTTTAAAATCGGGCGCAGCCAATTGAACGCCATTAGCAATGAAGAAACGAACTCGTTCTTCCATACCAATACGCTTGTATTTAACACCTCTGCTTTTAATTACATCAACGATCAGCTTATAAGGACTCTCATGTTCTTCCCAACAACGCACATCATCTCCAAAAACAGGATTGATCAATTCTTTTGCTCGGTCCTCTTCAAACTTCGGACAGATATAGGCGATGGCTCCTTTCGCGGGAATTACCAATCCAAAGGTGCGCTCGCTTTGACCCCAGCGCATTCCGGTGAAATAAACACTGCTGGTAGTTCCTTCTATAAAGATCCCATCGATCTTATTCTTTTCCATTAACTCCTGAGCACGTGCAATTCTTTTTTTCCGCTCCTCTACAGTAATGGGCTCTACCCCATCTGTCATAGGTTTCAAGTTTTCTATTACAGAAGGAACATCGTATTCTTCTGAAGACTTAAATGATGACCCTGTTACCAAAGCGCCGCCAGATAAAGCGGCCATTCCAAGAAATTGTCGACGTGAACTCATAAGTTTTAATTGAACTGGGAATTTACAGAACATCTATTGATATTCGTTGATCAATTTTACGATTTACACAAATGGTTCTGTAGCTTGTTGAACCAACCCGTGATTCTATAGAAACAACAAAACGCTCTTCTTCTTTTGCAAGAACAAAAACAGCCTTGCTTTCCCCAGCCATTATATTCGCTATACTTTTATTTTCTTAGGTTCTCTGATATCCCTTGTTAACCTTCTCACGAACCAATTTATCTTTTTCTCTCACCGCAGTTGCTTCATCCGGGAAATTTTTCACTTGGGTTTGCCCCTTCGATCCTAGTTTTCCAAAGCGAACCAAAAGCTTTGTTCCTTGCAAACTGACCTCCCAAAACTTTGATTTGCCCTCTTCTTCTGCAACATATCGTTCCCAGTTCTCAGTAGAGGCATCTTCTGTTTTCGCTACCTTGACTACAAAATCCGATAACGCCGGTTTCGACAACTCTTCATTAGAATCATTTTTCAGCGCTTCATCAATTTTCTGCAACACCTTCGAAGGATCCTGCAACCAGTCCTTGGCAAAAATTTGCAAACACTTCCAACCAAAACTCCTTAACAAGGCCGGACGCTGAAAATATTGCTCTACAATATTCTCGTTGTTATAATGAAAATCATCATCAATCAGCACCGTTAAAACATATTTATCGGCACCCGGCTCTCGAATGGCGATACTTGCTTTAAAGTCAGATTGACCTACATGTGTTGCTACATCCCATCCTGCCAACTCTAGAGCTTTCTTCAATGGATCTAAAACCGCTGTATACAATCGAGTTGATTGAGTAGATTTTTTGTTCAACACCAAACCATCCAAAATTTGCCGCGCCATTCCTAGCTCCCCTTTACTCACCGATGCTGCGTAGTGTAAGAATCGCTTGAAGTAATTCGCACCCTCATTGTATTCATTAGTGATATGATGATGCTGAATACTGCTTACCACGGCCATATGCTTCTTTGCTCTACTAAACAACACATTCAACCGCTTCTCACCACCCTTCTTATTTATAGGACCGAAATTCATGATCATTCTCTTGTTGGCATCAAAGCCATAACAAACACTCATAATAACGATGTCGCGCTCATCACCTTGAATATTTTCCAGATTCTTCACAATCAATCCAACAAATTGATCCTGCTCGGTTCTCTCATAGGCTTCTTCTAATAGCTGTTCAAACTCGCGATCGGTAGCCGCCAAATCGGTAAGCGCATCTTCTATAGTTTGTTGCTGTTCTTGGCTAAAAGCCACAATTGCAATACTTTCTTCCCTTTTTCGCTTCAACAAATCTCTCACCATATGTGCAATGTATTTCGCTTCATCCAAATTGGCGCGTTTCTCATAAATACTCTTGGGCAGGTAGTGATAACTAATACTTCTATCAAACAAAGCATCCGTATTTATTTGCGCGGCATCCTCAACAATTAGTTCTTTTAATTCCTTCTGGTGAACCGCCGTATCGGGTATGGTTAACAATCCCGCTTGATAAAAAGCATGGTTACTGTAACTGATCAAAGTTTCATAATGACTTCTATAATGCCAACTCAACATAGAAGAGGGAAGCTTTCTGGCACCCTGAACCAACAAACTATCAGCATCATCTGATATTACTTCATCTTCATCCATGGCCAGCGTGTTGGAAAGATCATCGGGATCTTCCGCCTTTGTAGAAAAGAAGTTGGTAGGCGGCATTTGTTTGTCGTCTCCTACAATAATCGATTGTTGACTTCTAAACAATGCAGGAATACCTTCTTCCAAGGTAATTTGGCTGGCTTCATCAAATATTACTACATCAAAAAACTTTTCATCGAGGGGCAGACTATCACTCACACTTAAAGGACTCATCAACCAAACTGGTTTGAGGTCTTTCAATACCAATCCACTCTCTTTAGTAGCCAATTCTCGAATGCTTTTATAGCGCATAGACTTTCCAAACTCGTTTTCTAAAAGCTTTCTTCCTTCATTGTAATCTTTCTTAAACTGACGCTCTTCCGTATTCAACTGGCTAATGGCGGTATTACTCTTTTCAATATTGTGATGAAAGTTCTTTCGAATAGAAGCGCGTATATACAAAGCGTTCAATTGCATCAACTGCTCATAGGCGGCTTTGAGTTTTTGAACCGAACGCTCTACTACCAGCATGTCTGTACTTTGAAACATACGGTCGGCCTGCAAATACTGCTGATAACTGTAGGATGCCACAAGCGCCTCTAGTGCCGTTGGCTCCAAAGGAATTTTAGCCAATGCATACTGTACATTCTGAGGTAATTGTGATACTTGCTTTAAAATGGGAAGCATCTCCATTACCGATTCAGCATTCATCTCAATGCTTTCCAACAAATCACCAAGCTGCGCTAATGGTTGTTCCTTAAACTCAAATAACAACTGCTGCAAATCCAACTCTAACTTGTTCAACTGTTGTTGCAAACCTTCTAAGGCGAGAACAGTTTTTTCACCGTCGGTTCGATTCATTAAATAATCGAGTTCCGGATCGCCCTTCTTTTTTCGTAATTGCTCTATTCCTAAATAGGCAGTATCGATATGAGATAATCGGTACTTTTGTTCTAGTCCCTGTTTTATGCTTTCTGTTTTTGCCGTTCTATCGTGCCATTCCTTAAGCTGCGTAAGAACTTCGGTAAACCTTGGCTTTACCGTATGTTGATTGAAATCATACGTTTCTTGAATTTGTTGTTTCAACTTTCGCCAAGCACCACTGAAAAAACTGAACAGCTTTCCTTCTTTATCGCTTGCTAAGCGCAACGCTTCTTCAACCTGAGTACGATTCCATTTTTCCTTCCAATTTGCCGCATGCTCCAAAGCCTCTTGTTGATCTTTCTTGGCTTTTTGGTATCCGGAATAGTCGTTTTCGAACCCCTTAGAAGCAAAACTATTTGCATCAATCAAATCCATTTGACCGGTTTGAGCCAGCGGCGCCAATAACACCGCATCTTGAACCAATCCTTTCAACTTTTGAAACTCGCTAGTAAACACAGCGTCTAACTCAACCTTATCAGAAACTTGTTGAATTTGTTGCAGCACGCTTCTACATTGCGATGCAATAGTTTCAATTAAATGAATTGGCCGATCTTCTGTCCAGAGTTTTGTTTTTATTGCGCCAAAAGGATGCTCACTAAATATGGGCTCTGCACCCAGATCTTCGAGCGCTTGGGCTAAATTCTTAATCACTTCTCCTGAGGCTTTCCACTGAGCATAATCTGGCAAGCGTTCTTTTTCGCTTGCTTTCATTGCAAAGTTGGGCACTTGCATGCTCACGAGTCTGTCAATAAAAGCGCGCAAGCTCATTCCTATAGTTGCAGGCTCTTTAAGATGATTCAAATGAAAATGTTTCAACAAGCCAATATGCTCATTGATCTCCGCTAACACTTCATTTCTCTTTGAAACGATCTCTGCATACTGCCACTGTTTGGTGCTGAAATCTTCATAGGTTTCCTTCAAGCCCATTATGAAAGACTTCTTATCATTCTGACTGTCGTGAATATAACAACACAGCTCATCAAGTCCTGCTTGTTTCAATCGATGAAACACAACATCGAGTGCCGCTCTTTTCTCGCATACAAACAATACTGTTTTTCCTAACGCGAGGTAATCGGCGATTAAATTGGTAATTGTTTGGCTTTTACCCGTACCCGGAGGACCCTGAATGATATAGCTTTTGCCGGTTCTGCTATTCAGTATTGCCTTTGTTTGAGTAGGATCTGCGGTTATCACATGGTGCCAATGTTCAGGTTCGTCTAAAGACACAGAATCCAATTCATACTTTTTAGGCTTTTCGCTGAACAATTCTTCAAACACCTCATGTACGCGACCTTCGTCTACCATAGAATTGTAATCGCGCACCAAACTCATCTTTTTATAGTTGAAATTTCCCAACACCATATTGCAGGTATCAAAGTCCCAACTATAAGGATTGCTGTCGCTTTCCATTAATTCATACAGCTCTTTTGTTTTCACGGCATCGCCCGCCATATTGGAGGCTTGCAGTTTTATGGCATCGTCAATTAGGTATTGTAAGAAACTTGCATTGGGCTCCACTCTTTGCCGATACAGCTCTAATCCCAAGGGCTTATAGTGTTGAGCGTCATAACTGTACTCAACATCCAAATAGCTATTGGTTCTTTGACCTTTGGGCCGAAGTCTTCTTTTAAAATTGGTAACCGTTTGACGGGCAACTGAATGAATCAATCGAATTCTGGGTTTATCGATGTACTTTAATTGAATCCCTTGATTTGCACCATCAATTTGTTTTTTGATGAGTTGATAAAAGCTTTCAAGCTTCATTTCATCGAGATCAACAAAATCAGGTAATTGAATTCCATAAAGATCTCTCAACTGATTGGCCAATACGGGGTTTACTTCTGCAGTATTATCGAGTACTTCTAGTACGTAATGATCCTCTTTAAGCTTTTTATTTTTCTTCAATGCAACCGAAACCAAAAGCAGCGGACTTTGAATTCGCTCTTCTATGTCTTCTTTCAAATTATGCCAGTTCAAAAATGCAACTACCATTTTTAATTGGCTAAATCCATATTCTTGAACATCTCTTTGGCTTTCCGATCTTATTTTATCCAATGACGAAGCAATATATGGATGGTCTTCAAATCGAAGGTATTTGTTCAACACCATTTCCTTCATTCCAATTAACTTGGAACTGATTTCTTCGTTCCAAGTAAACAAAAGATCGGGTCTTATACTCTGGTAATGCAATACAATTGGTACGCTACTAACCGTAAGGTTTACAAAACGCATGTTCGATTTGTAATACAACAAACGGTTCCTCCTGCTAGTATCAAAAAGCCGGTTTCGTAGTTTGGTGAGAATGAATTGAGAACGAGTTTGAACCTGCTGTTGTTTCCATCCGTTCACCTTACTTAAATCCAGCTGACGTTCCACATCATATTCACGATAGTGCTCGAGTTTGCGGATGATTTCATACAAGTCCTTGCTTCGTTTACTTCGATCCAATTCTGTCATCTCAGTAATCAACGATGCAATAGTTGGATGAATTGATGAATGAACAGAAGTAGGCGATTTGCGATTTCTCACAAAAACTTTTAGGTCGAACTCATCGTTTAGGTCCAAGCCCATTGAAACAGAAGCTAAGATCAACCCCAGCGAGAATATGTCTGTTAAAGCATCATGATGATCAAACAACAGTTCATAACAACGATACCCTTTAATGAATGCGGGATCTTTTAGGTCCGCATCCTCACCCAAATACAGATCCATCGTGTCACTAAACCCATAGCCTTCGTCATCAGATTCAAACTTTTCTCGGTCTGCGACTTCAAATTGGGTGGCTTTGTATTTTCTAAACAATTGTTCTATTGCAGACAAATTGCTCTTTGCTGATATTGCGAGATTCTCGTCAATATCCAACACATTTTCATTTACAAACAAACTGATAGGTAAATGAAAGGGCCCCACTTTGCCTTCTTCATGAAAGCCAAGCACCTCTTTAAACACAGGAAGCACAAAAGCAATTACATCATCGGTTGCAAACGCTCCTTGCTCAAAACAACTTTCTATATATTCTTGAAACTGTACACGCGATTCCATTTTCACTATTTTAGTCTTCATAAATTTGATCCGCAGCTCCCTCTTTTACTTGATAGTACGCTGCTAGCTGTTTCTTTTTGTTTTGCTGAAGTGCTTTTTCACTCCATTTGAATTCTTTCTTTAGAATTTTTTCATAGTGTTCTTGAAGTCCTAGGTCCTCAGAAAACTGAAAGGCCCAACCGGCCGGAATCTCTTCTAAGTTTGGATCCAATCTCACAAAATCAAGCAGCACATAACTAAGGTATTGTTGAATGCTCTTGTCAAAACCCTTAATTGTATCTACCAGCTCTATTGAAAGCACCGCTTTTTCATCCGATTGATAAGTGGGGAAATATTGTCGGGCTTGCGCCAATACACTCACGCTTTGAAACCATTTTGGCTTTAAAAAAAGCTGTAAAACCTTTTTGGTGAGCTCGCTGAGTGATTTTTGTTTAAAGATGTCCATTTGATCGAGAGTCGTCTGCTTTTCTAATAATTCCGCAATCTTTTTGTCTGCAGTAGCTTCATCTTCTATCCACCAATCGAGGGCTTTGCAACGAATAAAGTTTTCGGGATGAGAGAGTCCTTCCGATTTCAATCCTTGCTCAGAATTAAGAATGGTTTCGGTTTGCTGACGATAGGAAGGGGCGTGCACATTGTCTAGTCCGGTAGTGATTTTTACCAGTGAGGCAACCACCGCGTCGGCATTTTGAGTAACCAATAGCGCTCCTCGATCACAAAATATCTCAGTAAATAATTTAAACAATCGTGCGGTTTCGTAATGTGCGTTGTTTGAATAACGGTTATTGGCAATTGCCGTTACAATCCTATCTGCCACTTCTAACTCCCCTTCCAACATCGTATAGAGTTTAATATGTGAAAGTTCGTGTGCCAATACAGCTAGTAGTTCTTGATCGGAAAGTAGTTTTAGAACAGGACCGGAAAAAACCAAGTGCGCCTCTTTTTCCAAATAAGCAATACTGGCATTAAACTCATCTGTGTAGGGTGCTTGGTAAATATATACAGGTAAGGCTTCTAGCTCCAATGCACTCTTTGCTTTTCCCAATTGGGCAAACAACATGGGCTCGCCCTCTTCAGTAAATAAATAGGTATTCTTTAGCAGTGCCGATTTGAACTCCTTCAACTGCTCCTCCTGCGTTTGGGCTTTTGAGAAAAATTCCCAGCTGACTTCTTGTTCTTTAAAATAATCGCGCACCTGAACATGATAAGGTATGGCCTTCAAAAACATGATCGCTATTTTCAGGTAAATTAATGGATTCTCTCGAAAAGAACGAAAGTCTGGAAGTCTAAAAGTCTGTTCACTTGCCAATCATTTGAAAGTCCATCATTTCATTCTGAGATTCGATTCTATCCCTTGAAAAGCGCTCATCTTTATATGGCAACTATTTTATTTTAAACTATCTTCATTCCCATCAAATAAATACAGGCTTCTCGTGAGCAACTCAACCACCATCTTCGAAAACAGCTGGTCTGTTTACCAATTACTGATAGCAGAAAATTACATGCATCATACAGAATTAAGATCATTGCTAAACAGCTCGTTTAAGAACTTCTCGACCAAGGCCGATGCACTCCGAATCCTTGATTTGGGCTGCGGCGATGGGGAACCCATCTGCTCCCTCTTGAAACCTTATAATATTAGCGCCTATATTGGTCTCGACCTTGCACAACCAGCTTTGAATATTGCCGCAGAACGGTTTGCTTTTATAGGCAACGGACTTCATTTGCACAATGCAAACATGGAATCCTTCGAGCAATACCTTGATAAAACTGTCAATATTATTTACTCCTCTTTTGCCATACACCACCTGCAAGATGAGGCCAAATATGCACTTTGGACCAAAATTTACAACAACCTAGAAAAGGAAGGTCGATTCATCATAATTGATGTGGCTAGAGAAAACAGGGCTTCTCGTAGTCAATATTTATACGACTATATCAACAATTGTATCAATACCTGGAACAAACTTTCTAAAGAAGGATTGGATCTCATCAACGATCATATTTCCAATTTCGATTTCCCGGCAACAAAAACTTTCATAAAAGAATCGCTTGAAGAAATTGGTTTCACCTTGATCAAACACGAGCACCCTGATCAATTTCACCACTTTTGGGAATGGACCAAATAAGAATATATAAAGGAACTTTTTAATCAAGTCCGTTTTAACGGAAAGACTGTACTTGTATCTAAGGCATATTTTTTGTACATTGTATTCCGTCTATGAACACTCTTAAACCCCTTATATCAGTAAAGCCTCACTTGCGTCAACTCCAGGTTTGTGTATGGATGGGCAGCGAGAAACTGGCTTGTCACATCTCGTCTAAAAAGGGTTTGATCGAATTCATAGAAACTCCCGGAGCCACACTTTTCAAAGGAAGACTTCAATTAAAACATACCAACAACTTAATTCAATGTTGGGTGAAAAACGAATTAAAGGGAACCATTAACCCACAGATATTATTAGCTACCGTACTTAACAATGGGCAAGCTCCTCTTCAAACGGCTCGTTTCTAATATCTGGTAATAATAATTTAACACAGGCTCCGGTAACATTTTCACCTAGAAGTCTACTCATAATGAAAAAGCCGATGAGTACATCAAATCAATTTGGATTATACTTGAATCAAGGAGGAACACTTGAGTTTAAGATCAACCCAGGTGCTAACAAACAGGAATTCAGTTTAAATGGTGAAACCTTTCAAATTAAAAGAACAGGATTTCTGTTAAACAAAACCATAATCCGGAACTCAAAAGACGAAACGGTTCTTGAGGTTGTAGGAAAGAAATGGTGGTCTTCCAGCTATTTCATCACCCACAATTCAAAACAGTTTGTTTTAAAACTTGAAAACAAACCACTTGCCACCTATGCCATTTACGAAAATGAAAAACTATTTCTTTCGCTAGGTTTGATTACTGAGAATCACAAACCCAAATCTCTTTTTGAAGGAGAACTTGCAAATACCCCAAGTTTGTTTCATGCACTTCTGTGGTACCTACTCTGGCCAACACTAGCAGAAAACGACGCTATGATTGTTCTGTTGGCCTCCTAATACTCTGCGCCAATTACATCGTGGATAACTACACTCGCCGTAACAGCTCCAAAAACTGCAGGTAAATAAGAGATGGTACCGTACGCCGATTTCTTGTAATTTTTCCCATCTGTAAGCATCAAACTTTCCTTGATATGCTTTTCCGGTGAAAACACCGCTGTTACTCCTTTACGAATTCCGTGTGTTTTCAGGAGTTTTCTAACCTGTTGGGCAAATGGACAATTATAGGTTTTGGAAATGTCTACTACTTGAAGCTTGGTTGGATCTAGTTTCGCACCTGCACCCATGCTACTTACTACCTTTAAACCCATCTCCACAGCAGTCTTAATAAAGGTAACCTTCGGCGTTATACTATCAATGGCATCGATAACATAATCGGGCTTTCCTTTCAATTGCTCCAATACGCGTTCCGGGGTAACAAACTCCTTGATGGTCTCCAATTCTAATTCAGGATTGATGGCTTTCAATCGTTCACACATAATTTCTGCCTTCGATACTCCATGATTGGTTGCCAAAGCGGGCAACTGTCTATTTCTATTGGAAGGATCCACTACATCGCCATCAATGATCGTCATTCTTCCTACTCCACTTCTGGCAATAAACTCTGCAGCAAAAGAACCTACTCCACCCAAGCCAACCACCAATACATGTGTATTGGCCAACTTAATCAACGCCTCTTCTCCAATTAATAATTTCGTTCTCGATAACCAAGAAAAATCAGTTGTCATACTATTCTATTTCAAAAACCTTCAATACGTTTTTTTGAACCTGCAAAGCAAAGGAATTCAAATCAATTTCTTTAATTGCAGCGATTGCTTTATACACCTCTACTACCGATTCGGCTCTATCGTCCGTTTCGCAAAACATCTTCTCCACCGGAATCGCTTTTATCAACTCTTCCATTCCAGGTTTCAAGGCCGTCAATCCAATACTTATATAATAACCTTCTGCTAATAGCGCTTTTGCTAATTCAACACCTTTATTGAAACCATGGATCACTACCGGAACACGCACTCCTTTCAATGAAGCGATCAATTCACTCCAAGCGCGAACACAATGAATGATCAGGGGCTTGCCATATCGATCCGCCAACACTATCTGAGATTTAAAGAGATCTAGTTGGAGCTCCCAATCGGTGCTGCAAACCTTGTCGAGCCCGCATTCGCCAATGGCAATAAGTTCCTTTTTGGAAAGAATCGATTCCAGTTCTTGTAAGCTTGTTTTATCAGGATACCAAGGATGAATGCCGGCAGAAACATAAGGAGCCCCTTGCATCGTTGAAAAACCCTCATAGTAATTCACAATGGACTTAACACCCACCTTTGGGCTGTGGCAATGAACATCATATAAATTGTTAAGATCCATCATGCGAATGTACAAAGCCCCGCTCGAATAAGAAAAATCGTACCTTTATACTATAATTGTCTATAAAATGAGTCGAGTTCTATTCTTGCTTTCTTTCTTGTTATTTACATTCATTGGCTTTGCTCAATCCAACGATCATTACAATATTGAAATTGAAACATGGCAGGCCAAAAGATTATCCGATTTGAAAGCGCCAACAGGCTGGATCAATCTCGCGGGTTTGTTTTGGTTAGAAGAAGGACGAAATACTTTTGGCAGCGACTCCTCAAATAAATTGGTTTTCAATCATCCATATTTTCCAAGCTTAGCAGGCACATTCAAAAGAACGGGGTATAGTGTAGAATGGATCAGTGCCGATGAAGTGGTGGCCACCGACTCTAAGGGTGTCCCCATTCTTAAAAAAGAGATCTTCAATCCCGACTCAAGCAATAACCCAACTCTGGTTTTGGGTCAGTTTCGGTTCACCATTATTAAAAGAGAAGATAAAATTGGTGTTCGTTTTCGTGATACAAGGAGCCCGGCTTTAAACTATTACAACGAAATCCCTCGATTTGCTCCTGATTTACAGTGGAAGATAACCGCCAGTTTCGAGCCTTCTTATGGAAAGAAAATTCCGATTACAAACGTATTGGGTCAAACCACGCTTCAGCCTTCTCCCGGTAAACTTGTATTCACCTGGCAGGGCAAACAATACAAGCTCGATGCAATTGATGAGGGTGGCAATGAATTGTTCATCATTTTTGGAGACGCAACAAGTGGTGTGGATACCTATCCCGCAGGCAGATTCATGTATGTAAACAAGCCCACAGCTGCAGGAGTGGTGATCGTAGATTTCAACAAAGCCTTCAACCCGCCTTGTGCTTTCTCTGATTTCGCAACATGTCCGCTTCCTCCGAAACAAAACATATTACCCTTTGCAGTAAACGCCGGCGAAAAAACAGTTCATCCCTACAAAGCATCACATTAAAAATCAACAATCGATCGAATAAATTAGGCGAATGATGATGATCATTCGCCTTTAATTATTAATTTCATTTTTACAATTTTCGATCATTGTACAAACCGGGACTACACCTTATCGCAAGCCTTCAGTGCTCCAACCTAAACTATCTGGAGAAGGCCGATTACCTAAAAACAGTAATCGACCAACAAATCACATTTCACCAACTTCAGAACCTAGGAGAGGTTTACCATCAATTTGATCCTGGCGGATTTACGGCCATTGTTTGTTTAAGTGAAAGCCATCTCTCGGCTCACTCTTGGCCTGAGCATCAACTTTTGAACATCGACATATATCTAAGCAACTTCCAAAGAGTTAATGATGGAGTTGTACGTTCCATTTTCAATTCTATAGTTGAAAAACTTGAAGCAACCATTCTTCACCAACAAGAAATCGTACGCTAATGAACCAGGGAAAACTCATTGAATGCCCCTCCTGCAAAACGCTGGTTCAATTCAAGCGGATAGACACTAATTTAAAGACTTGCAGCTGCGGTGCGGTTGTAAGTCAAAGCGCATTACAATCTAAAATAAAGCTAGATTCAATAAAAGATCCTGTAAGTGTGATTCAAGTAGGCACTAAAGGCGCTTGGAAAGAACATGAATTCACCGTACTTGGAAGGGTTCAGTTTTTTTATGAAGAAGGTGTTTTTAATTACTGGACCCTTGAATGTTCAGACGGCACATCGAAGTTATTGGGGGAAGCATACGGAATCTATAGTTTTCTTACCGCAAAAAACATTGACTTTCAAACCAACGAGTCGCTACATAATTTAAAGATCGACAGTGGATATGTTTTATGGGACCAAGGGCCCGTACTTTCACTTGAGCAAAAAAACAGCCTATTCTCAATAAAGGTTGAGGGAGAAGCTTTTTGCATTGATTCTTTCAAAGCACTGCTTGATTGCAGCTTTTCAACCGAATCGGGTACGCATTATACAATCTTTGAGGGAGATGGATTTCAAAAGTATCCATATGTAACAGAGTACATGGATTTTGATGAGCTCCGCTTTGAAAACCTAAGACCATTTAAAAATTCGAGCTTTTCATTTGGCTGCTCAAACTGCAATAACCAAATAGCACTACCACTCTATCCTTATACACAAAGCACCATCTGTAACAAATGCCAACACCCTTATTCGGCAAAAGCAAATTTCAGATTTGCCGAACAGAAAATTCTTAAAAACGAAACTGAACCATACATACCAATTGGTAGCAGTTTCAATCACAAGGGTATATCCTATACAGTTGTTGGTTACTTAAGTAAAGCCGAACGCAGCAGCGGCTATAAGTGGAATGAATTCACTTTATTCCATCCAAACTACGGATTCGCCTACCTTAATGAATACAATGGTCAATTCACATTTGCCAAAGAACAAGGAAATCATCCGGTCTTGATTTATGAAGAATTCGACTTCTTTAAATATGAAGATGCTGAATTCGAATTATACAATAGTTATGAATCAAGAGTAGACAGCGGTAGCGGCGTATTCGCTTACAATGCCTTCAACAACAATTCTTTCTTTTCTAAAGAATACATTGCGCCGCCATTTATGTGGATCAAAGACAAAGACACCAGAGAAGGCGTCTTTTGGTTTAAAGCAGAGTATTATTCAAGAAAACAGGTATCAAAAGCACTCAACAATGCAAATATTGAGCTACCAAGTAGTTCAATAGAAATACACCCACTCAAGCCGGTTTTTAAGTATACTTTTCTTGAGCTGATAATCACCACGCTTATGGCGGTTGTTTTAGTGCTGGTTGCCCATCTTGCTTTAGACAAAGGCAAACAGAACAAGGAGCTTTTCAATCAAAGCTTCTATTTTAAAGACAGCACAAACACTTTCAGCACCACTCTTGATACGGTGGAGCTAACAAGGTCTATCTCAAACATTAAATTTGATGTGAGCGCCCCCGTTGATAATACATGGACCAGTGTTTCTGTAATACTCACCGATATTATTTCAGGAAAAGAATACAGTATGGAACAAGGGGTCGAATACTATTCAGGATACGATGGTGGTGAAAGCTGGAGTGAAGGTTCTAAATCGGAATCAGGATTTCTCACGGGAATTCCCTCCGGAAAATACATTGTTTCAGTAGAAGGCGTAAGAGAGAGTTTTAAATTAATTCCGGTTGAACGCATATCTGTAAAAGCCACTTATGATGTTGCCGGCTCAAAAAACCTGATTCACACGCTTATCTTTATTGTAATACTGTCAATAGTTCTCGGCGTCATTCGTTTTCAAGTGGAAAAATCACGTTGGACCAATAGTCCGTTTTACGATTCTAAATTTCCAACAAATGAATAAATTAAAAATTCTTAAAATACCAATCATCGCCTATTTAATAGTACTGGCAATTTTTCTGTTTTACGAACTAACCGGCCGAGTATATTTTAATAGTGCTTCACAGGAAAAATGGTCTGCAAGCGGACCCGGCTATCACAAATAAATCAACTAACTATGAGTTCTGCATTTGTAAATTCAATCATCTATGCTTTCTTAGGCATTGCTATTTTGGTGGTTTCTTTTTTTATTTTAGAAATACTGACACCAAAACACAACCTGCGAAAAGAAATCATTGAAAACAAAAACACGGCACTTGCTATTTTCTTCGGATTCTTCATGCTTTCCGTTGCTCTGATCATTGCATCCGCCATTCACTAAATCATGAGCGCAAGAGAAAAGAAAGAAGAATGGATCCTACTGCTAGCAGTCTTCGTGATTGCTACTTGCGGACTTATTTATGAACTAGTAGCAGGCACATTAGCGAGTTACCTTCTTGGCGATAGCGTTACACAGTTTAGTACCATCATTGGGGTCTATCTTTTCTCAATGGGAATTGGCTCTTACTTATCGAAATTTTTTAAGGGCAACTTGCTTCGTTGGTTTGTAAAAACCGAACTATTGGTTGGAATGGTGGGCGGCTTTAGCTCCATTCTGCTTTTTCTGCTCTTTCCGGTTGCAGAATCCTTCCGAATAGTATTGTATGCACTAGTTGGAATTACCGGTATTCTTGTTGGAGTAGAGATTCCATTGCTAATGCGGATTTTGGAAAACCGTCTCGAGTTCAAAGAATTGATCAGCCGGGTTTTCAGTTTCGATTATATTGGTGCTCTCTTAGCGTCCATTATTTTCCCATTGCTATTAGTTCCACATTTAGGCATCATTCGCACTTCTTTATTCTTTGGTATTTTAAATATCGGTGTAGGCTGGTACCTGGTTTTTAAGTTCAAGGAAGAACTCCGAAACACAAAACCTTTGCACTCTGCAGCCATCATTCTTCTGCTCTCTAGTGCTATATGTTTCGCTTATGCAGATAAAATCATGAACTATAGCGAAACGCTGACCTTCAATGACCAAGTGGTTTATGCAACCTCTACCCCCTATCAAAGAATTGTAATCACAAAAAATAAAAAAGAAACCCGACTCTTTCTGAACGGCAACCTGCAGTTTAGTTCCGCAGACGAATACCGCTATCATGAAGCCCTCGTTCACCCGGCTTTGTCTTCGCTTCCTTCAAGAAAAAACATATTGGTTTTGGGGGGCGGCGATGGTTTGGCCGTGCGTGAAATTCTCAAATACCCCGATGTTGAAAAAATCACACTGGTTGATCTAGATCCTAAAATGACAGAACTTTTCAGCAGCCAAAGCATGCTGATGTCACTAAACCACGAGTCGCTTAAGAACAAAAAGCTAACCATCGTCAATGCCGACGCCTATATATGGCTCCGCAAGAACAGCCAAGTTTTCAATGCAATCATTGTCGATTTTCCGGACCCCTCCAATTATTCAATCGGAAAATTATACAGCAGTGCGTTTTATAACACACTCTATAAAAGTTTGGACGAAAAAGGATTGGTGGTGATTCAAAGTACTTCACCCTATGTGGCACCGAAAAGCTTCTGGTGTGTAGACCAAACCCTTCGATCCGTTGGACTGCAAACAAAAGCATACCACAACTATGTTCCGTCTTTTGGAGAATGGGGATACATCATGGCGATGAAGTCAAGCAATTTCAATTGGTTCTCTCAACTACCAACTCCATTAAGATTTTTAAACAAAGAAACGATCAACGACCTCTTTGTTTTTCCCGAAGACATGAAGACCACCGCAAAACTCGAAATAAACAGATTGAACAATCAAGCCTTGGTCACTTATTTTGAAGAAGAATGGTCGAAATTTTTGGAGCCCTAGTTTATGAACCGTCGTTCTTTTATACAAGCCGCTTCACTACTATCTTCTGCCGGTTTTTTACTAGAAAGCTGCAGTACAAAATTGCCTATTAAAGTTTCAATGGTAGGTGCTAACAGCAAAGTTGGGCATCTAATAAGAGAAGGGGTCAAAGCAAATCCAACCACATTCACAGAAGTCGACACCATCATCATTGGCGGTGGCATTTCAGGTTTGGTTGCCGGGCGTGAACTTCATAAAAACCAAAAACAGTTTTTACTTCTCGAGCTCGATAAAGAAGTTGGAGGAAATGCGGCTTTCGGATCCAATAAAACATCTGAATATCCATGGGGGGCGCACTATATTCCCATTCCCAATAATCATCTCATAGAATACCTTCAATTTCTTGAAGAAGAAGGAATCGTTCAAGGATACGATGAAAACCAATTACCCATCTACAAAGAGGAATACATTTGCTTCGATTCTCAAGAGCGACTTTTCATCAACGGGAAATGGCAAGAAGGGTTGGTACCAAAGTTTGGACTTTTAACAGAAGACGAATCCAAGGTCGCCTCCTTTCTGAAATTAATGGAGGTATTAAAAGAAAAAAAGGGCTCGGATGGTAAGTGGGTCTTCGACATTCCGATAGCCAACTCTAGTAAGGATGAAGAGTGGTTGAAACTTGATCAGATCACCATGATCGAGTGGTTAAAGCAACAATCCTTTTTCAATTCTCATTTAGAAAATTATATCAACTATTGCACACGCGATGATTTTGGCACGTCAATTTATGAATGCAGCGCATGGATTGGCTTACACTATTTCGCAGCAAGAAAAGGAAAAGGCGCAAATGTAAAATCAGATGATGTCATCACCTGGCCTGAAGGAAATGGTTTCTTGGTAAAGAAACTGCGCGAGAAAATCAAGGACCAAATAAGAACAAACGCCTTGGTCACCGAAGTACAACCGGTAGAAGCAGGAATTAAGATTTCTGTCTTGAATCCAATTAACAATGAGAGCACCGGATTTCTTTGTAAACAACTCATCATCGCAACCCCACAGTTCATTACAAACAGAATATGGGAGCATAAAGAACGGGCAGCATTGGTCAAAACTCATTTTGAATACGTTCCTTGGTTGGTGGCAAACATCAACTGCAGTACCCCGCTCGAAATAAGCGGTGCTCCACTATCATGGGACAATGTGTGCTATGGCAGTCTGTCGTTGGGGTACGTCAATGCAACACATCAGTTGCTCAATCAAAAAATAAGCGAGCACAACTTTACACTTTACATTCCACTTAGCGAAAAAGACGCCAAAGCACAAAGACAGAAAGCATACGAAACTCCCATTGAAAATTGGAAAGAATTAGTGCTACAAGAAATGAAAAGAGTGTATCCAAATTTTGAATCAAACATCATCTCCATCGAAATTCTATTGTGGGGGCATGCCATGGTAAAACCCAAACCGGGGCTGGTACATGGACCGGTACTTGGTAGCCTTGCAAAAAGCCCGGACCCTCGAATACATTTCGCACATACAGATCTGGCGGGTATTAGTATTTTTGAAGAAGCCTTCTATCAAGGCTTGAATGCAGCTAAAAATTGTTTGAATGGGTAATAATAGCGCAGTTAACAAACAACCTTGGTTGGGGTTTCCTTGGATAGAATTCCTCTTCATTTTATTACCGCCTTTTCTGAGTATTGCTATTATCGCGCTGTTTCCTGCTTTCTTTCAAAACAACGATCAACTTCCCGAAGCCGCATGGGTGGTGCTCATTCTATTGATTGATGTGGGACACGTTTACAGCACGCTCTTTCGAACCTATTTCGATAAGCAGGCTCTGAAAGAGCAGAGTACCCTACTTATTGCTATTCCGGTAATTGCATTTACTATTGGTGTGCTGCTTTACAGTTTTTCAAGCCTTTTATTTTGGAGAGTGCTGGCATATACAGCAGTTTTCCATTTTGTTCGACAACAATATGGGTTTCTTCGAATCTATAGCCGCAGAGATCCAATTAAAAAATGGGTGCGCAATTTTGAAACCTTCTTCATTTATTGGTTAACAATCTACCCGCTTCTATATTGGCATTTATCCGGACCCCGAAATTTCAATTGGTTTGTAGAAAACGATTTCCTCTATTTCAATGCCGGCGCAATTCTTACTGTACTTAATTTATTGTACGTTATATCCATAACAATCTATCTCTCGATTCTGGTTTTGGAAAGAATCAAAAAAGACCCTGCAATTTTCAATTGGCCAAAATTCTTGATCATTAGCGGAACAGGATTATCCTGGTTTATAGGAATTGTATATTTCAATGGAGATATGGCTTTCACCTTATTAAATGTGGTTAGCCATGGAATTCCTTACGTAGCGCTGGTATGGATTTATGGTAAGAAGAAATACGGAACAGAATCAAAGTCGGGGTCATTCTTAAAACTGATCTTCAGTCAATACGGTTGGCTCCTTTTGATTGCCTTGCTGATACTATTTGCTTTTATAGAAGAGGGGCTGTGGGATGGTTTGGTTTGGAAAGAAAGAGCAACAGTCTTTCCCGTATTTCAATGGAATCTTCCGGCATTTTCTGATGCCACTTTACGATTGTTAATTCCGTTTCTTGCCGTTCCCCAAATCACCCATTACATATTAGATGGTTTCATTTGGAGAATTCGGTCTGAAGAATTCAAATGGAAAAGTGAAACAGTTGAATCCACTGCAAATAATTAAAGCGATACGCCTCGCTTCCAAGGGATAAAGTCGTCTTGTAACAACTGAACCGCTTTCGGAATGATTTCGCCGCTGGCAGCTTTAATACAATATTCCAATATATCGGTCCCCATCTCTTCGATCGTTTTTTCTCCCGCTACTATTGGACCACAATCAATATCAATAATATCTTTCATTCGGGTTGCCAATGGAGTATTGGTGGCAACTTTAATAGTAGGACAAACAGGGTTTCCTGTAGGGGTTCCCAAACCTGTTGTAAAAAGAATGAGTGTTGCGCCGCTTGCGGCTTTACCGGTTGTTGCTTCTACGTCGTTGCCCGGCGTACAAACCAAGCTTAGTCCTGGTTTCGTTGCTGGCTCTGTATAATCCAAACAATCCGCTACCGGTGCCGTGCCCCCTTTCTTTGCTGCTCCGGCGCTCTTGATAGCGTCTGTAATCAATCCATCTTTAATATTTCCCGGTGATGGATTCATATGAAAACCCGAGCCCACACTTAAAGCTTGGTTATTGTAGGTGGTCATCAAATGAATGAACTTTTCTGCAACCTCTTTTGAAACAGATCGATCAATCAATTCTTGTTCTACACCACAGAGTTCCGGAAATTCTGCCAATAACACCTTACCGCCCAGCGCTACTACCATGTCTGCACAATAACCCACTGCCGGGTTCGCGGAAATACCGCTAAATCCATCACTACCGCCACACTTTACTCCAATACAGAGATGCTCCAATCCCGCAGGTTTGCGTTCCTGTTGGTTGATCTTAACCAATCCTTCAAATGTTTTTCTGATTGCATCGGCAATCAATTGCTCTTCGCTTTGGCTTTGTTGTTGTTCAAATATGTATATCGGTTTATTGAAATGAGGATTGCGGTCTTTTACTTGTTTTAAAAAGTGGTTGGTCTGCAAGTGCTGGCAGCCCAAGCTCAAAACAGTGATACCTCCAACATTTGGATGGTCGGCATAGGCCGCCAAAAGGGAGCCCAAAACTTCCGAGTCCTGGCGAGTGCCACCGCAGCCACCTTGATGATTCAGAAATTTTATCCCATCCACATTTTTAAACGGTCGGTTAACTGCGGGGGCATCCGATGGTAACAAATTGAAATTTGAAATGTCTTCTCCTTTCATATAAGCCTGCAGCAAATGATGGGTATACGACTTATACTTTCCCGTAACGGCATATCCCAATTCATTGTGAAGTGCTTCTTTTATAACATCGAGATTTCTATTCTCGCAGAAAACCGTTGGAATGAAAAGCCAGTAGTTGGCTGTTCCTACTCGGCCATCGGCGCGGTGGTACCCATTAAAAGTTCTGTTTTTATACGCACTTACATCCGGACCGGTCCAGGTATAATTAGAATTTTTGTAGTTGAATGGATCTGCCGCGTGCTTTAAGTTCTCAGTGGTCATCAAGGAACCGCTTTTTACAGGTACCTGTATCTTTCCTACCAAAACCCCATACATATATACCGAATCGCCGGGTTTCATATCTTCCTCATAAAACTTATGCTTGGGCGGTATGGTTTCTTGAATAAGGTATGTTTTACCCTCAAATTCAATGGTACTGCCTTTTTCAAGAGTACTGAGTGCAACAATAACATTGTCTTTAGGGTGAACTTTCAATACGCTCTTTTTCATATAACGTGCCCTTGCTGTTTATAGGTTGATGATTGCAACGAAAGGAAATGCTTTGCGCAATTTACAATTTAGTCTTTTCTTTTTCGAATGAAAATCTTGCAAAATTCAGGTCAGGAGCGAATTTTAGAAAATTAAAAAATTAAAAAGAAACGCTTGTTGGACACCAAAGAATTTAATCATTTTTAAAATGATGATTTACACAGTAATAATTGCTACCCACTAACCATTGCCGAGTACTGACGCCCAACCATCAAGCCAATGCACGATCTGCTTTTCAATGTCGCCTTTTCATGCCCTATTATGAATTTTGAGATTCCACTTCTATTAAAAAGATCACTCATCCATTCATCTACATTACTATTCATCAATTGAACCTATTGATTGCTCTAAACAGCGATTTTATATGCTTTGAACCACTGATAGATTGTAATAAAAGTTCACAATTAATGATAGTTTATAAACACTATTTATATAATATTCTTAAATAACACTTTCAATAAACATATATAACTATCTTTAAAGTACTTTAACACTAATCCTTAAGAAATGGCAAACAACAATCTTTCACAATTCAATACAGACGTGGTTTTCACGGCTCCCTACGCTGTTGTTCTTAAGAATAGAACTACAGGTCAACAGCAATTAAATGCAACTCAAAAGTTTAATTCGGGTGATGTTATCAGCCCCTTTTATGCCGGCGAAACCCTTTCAACACCCAATTATCTAACGGTTCAGGTTGGTGAGCATACGCACATAACGTTGCAACCCAGCCATCTTCAATATATTAATCATAGCTGCAAACCGAATGCATTCTTCAATACCGATACCATGGAATTGATCGCATTAGACACCATTGAAGCAGGCGAAGAAATCACTTTCTTCTATCCTTCAACTGAATGGAAAATGGACCAACCCTTTGTTTGTCAATGCGGTAAACCCGAATGCCTTCAGTTGATTCAAGGTGCAGCCTACCTTTCCAATGAAATTCTACAACACTATCGTTTAACGAATTTTATACAGGAGCAAATCCTACAAAAGGTATAAACAGCAAAACTGGTTCATGAAGGCTTTTGATGACTATGCGCTTTGGGTACTCGTACCACACCTGGAAACAGAAGACCCCAATCTTCAGTACTACTACGATTTCTCTCAAAGTTTGAAAGAATACGAAAAAGTATTCTCCGAACTTAATACACCATGGCAATGGCAGCCCATAACCATCAATAATATCCCTGGCACTATAAATGAAATCAAGGAGAAAAGTCAACCTAAAAAGCCCTTGGTCATTAACCTTTGTGATGGAGATGAAGTAAACGGCACACCCGGTATCTCTGTCATTCACGAACTTGAAAAGCATCAAATTCAATACACCGGCTCTAACGCTTATTTCTACGACATCACTACTTCAAAAATTCCGATGAAAAAAGCGTTCGACCAAGCCATGGTTGAAACTCCCAAATGGGGTATCGTTGACGAAACATCCCATTCTTTAGAAACCATTTGTGATCAAATAGAAACCCCTTTTATTATAAAACCGGCTATTTCAGGTGGTAGCATGGGCGTTTCTGTAAAGAATGTGGTTGAATCAAAACAAGAACTCATTGATCGCGTAAACGAACTCAATTCCGGTTACCGGGGTTGGCAACTGAATACCGGTGGACTCTTCGTAGAACAATTCATCAAAGGGAAAGAGTTTACCACCTTTATTGTTGGCTCCTATACCAACCCTGAAGAGTGTACAGTTTACGAACCCGTTGAACGGGTGTTTCATCCCTCCCTTCCTGAAAATGAACGCTTTCTATCTTTCGATCGACTTTGGGAAATTTATGAAGACGAAACCCCAATGCCAAATGAAGAAAACTTCTACAACTATATCTCAGTAGAACCGGCACTCGCAAAAGCCTTGAAAGACCTTACTTTGAAAGCCTATTGTTCGGTAAAAGGTACCGGTTACGGTAGATTAGATATTCGAATGGATACCGAAACAGGCAATCTATATGTTCTTGAAGTAAACGCGCAATGCGGATTAAGTGAAGACGAAGACTTTACTTCTATCGGAGCCATTCTTAGAGTATCAAATGCAAGCTTTACCTCTTTAATTGAAACCATAATAAAAGATGCTATTAATAAGAAGATTTGATCTTTTTATTGAATTATCTATTACATTTGAATATACCTTACTAATCAACCATCGTCGCGTTCAAATATGAGAGTATGTGTACTTCAGCCTGATTATTCAACAACAGGTGTGGATTATAAAAATTATGATCCCCCGAGAGATCTGGCGCCTCTATTACCGAACGATCAAGTTGACCATGTTTTCCTCAACAAGCTTACAACCTACCGTCAACTAAAAGAACTAAGCAAAAAGAATTACGACATTTTTGTAAACCTCTGTGAAGGATACCTCGAATGGGAAGTGCCTTCAATAGACGTTATTCATACGTTTGAACTTCTCAACCTCCCGCATACAGGACCTTCGTCGAAACTTTACGACCCCACCAAAGAGCTAATGAAATATGTAGCTTATTGCGAGGGCGTGCCTACGCCTCAATTTGTGTTGGTAGAATCGGAAGACGATATCCCTCAATGCCTCAAATACCTTGAATTCCCGCTTTTCGTGAAACCGGCCAAAGCGGGTGATAGTTTGGGAGTAGACGAGCACTCTCTCGTTCAAAACGAAGAAGAGCTTAGAAAAAAAGTGGCCGATATTCTGGAAGAATACGGACCTCTTCTGGTTGAAGAATACATCGCTGGTAGAGAATTCACCGTACTTGTTGCCGCCAATGGAGACAATACTTGCAAAACATTCAAACCTGTAGAGTATAAGTTTCCCGAAGGCCGTGCCTTTAAAACCTATGCCCTCAAAACTTCGGAGCTTCATCCTGATTGTAACTTTCCTTGCGACGATCCTATATTAGAAAAAGAACTACGGGAATATGCTGAGCGCATCTTCAAAGGATTTGGTGGAATTGGTTATGCGCGTCTCGATTTCCGAGTAAATGATAAAGGCAAAATATTCTTTCTTGAAATAAACTTCACCTGCTCTGTTTTTTATAAAGACGGGATGGAGGGTTCTGCAGATTTTATTCTAAAATTTGATGGAATTGGCCAGGAAGGCTTCCTTAAACACATCATTGCAGAAGGAATTGCCCGTCATAAAAAGAAACAACGCAAGTTTGTTGTTCGAGGAAATTCCATCGCCGGTTACGGCATCTACGCCAATCAAAACATTGCGAAAAGCGAAGTGGTTTTTGCCGGTGAAGAACGAAGCCAGCGAATTGCTACGCGTCGCCACGTGGAAGCAAATTGGAACGAAAACGAAAAAGAGATCTTCCGCCGTTACGCTTGGCCGGTAAGCAACGAAGTGTTCTTGTTATGGGATGACGACCCCTCCGGTTGGGCTCCTCAAAACCATAGTTGTGAAGCTAATACCGTTTGCGACGGACTGAATGTAATTGCGCTTCGTGATATCAAAAAAGGCGAAGAACTCACACTCGATTACGCTGTGTTCCTTGATGAACACATGGAGTCTTTTGTATGCCGCTGCGGAACTACTTCATGCCGAGGTCTTATCAGCGGTACCAAACAAAACTCAATTACAGACCGAGAAATTAAAGTGCGACAACTAAAATAAGAACACTGTCTGCTATCATTCAGTCTCAATCTAATAAATCATATCTCAAGTAGCAGCATTTCGAATATCGCAGCCCGCTGATCGAAGCTCGATTCATTTCTAAAGTTCGACTAGGCTCAGCTCCTTTTTTCTATTGTGCAGTAATTTCTATTCGAAGCTTTTCAATTCGATTTAATAAAGTGCTCGTTTGCTTTGCACTCGATAATCCAATAAGATATCCTCTTTGTTTACTAGGGCTAAGTTTATAAAAAGCCTCTTTGAATAGAACATCTTTCTCAAATGCATGCAAAAGCGGTTCGGGCAGTTCATTTGTGGCTTTGGGTTTTTCCAACTTTCGTCCCGAACGCTCAATCTCAACAGCATCTTGTATGAGTTTCAATATTATTTCGCGATCCTCTTTTACCTCCGATGATTTATAATACTTTATTATTCTTGCTTCTTGCGTATTAACACCTTGCTGAATCAATTTTTTTGCGGGGTCAAGCAGCATCGAGCCTTTCATAAAACTGATGCAAGCGTATTCTTTAAAAGCACTCAACAGAAGGATGTTCTTTCCATTATCGGTATAACAAGGAACACCCCATTTTACTTCTTCTAACAATCCCGACCTTACCACTATCTTTCTTAACTCAACTAAAACCGGCCTCCACAAGTTAACCTTGCAATCCGGCGTCGCACCATACTTACAGCGCATACACCCGTCTTTCAGATATCCGTCAACCGTATCAATCATGGCAAAATTTTGATACAAATTACCAAAACGATTCAGTATTCTCCTGTTCTTTCCTTCACCCCCCTCCCCACACTCCTCGCCTCTTCTTCTCCTCGCTCCTGTTTTCCCCCTGTTCCTCCCCCTCTTCTTTCTCCTCGTTTACTCTCTCCTATATTCTCCTTCTTACTTCTCCTCTCTTCCTCGTTCCTCTTCTCCTCGTTCCTGTCTTCCCCCCTGCACCTCCCCCTCTTCTTTCTCCTCGTTTACTCTCTCCTATATTCTCCTTCTTACTTCTCCTCTCTTCCTCGTTCCTCTTCTCCTCGTTCCTGTCTTCCCCCCTGCACCTCCCCCTCTTCTTTCTCCTCGTTTACTCTCTCCTATATTCTCCTTCTTACTTCTCCTCTCTTCCTCGTTCCTCTTCTCCTCGTTCCTGTCTTCCCCCCTGCACCTCCCCCTCTTCTTTCTCCTCGTTTACTCTCTCCTATATTCTCCTTCTTACTTCTCCTCTCTTCCTCGTTCCTCTTCTCCTCGTTCCTGTCTTCCCCCCTGCACCTCCCCCTCTTCTTTCTCCTCGTTTACTCTCTCCTATATTCTCCTTCTTACTTCTCCTCTCTTCCTCGTTCCTCTTCTCCTCGTTCCTGTCTTCCCCCCTGCACCTCCCCCTCTTCTTTCTCCTCGTTTACTCTCTCCTATATTCTCCTTCTTACTTCTCCTCTCTTCCTCGTTCCTCTTCTCCTCGTTCCTGTCTTCCCCCCTGCACCTCCCCCTCTTCTTTCTCCTCGTTTACTCTCTCCTATATTCTCCTTCTTACTTCTCCTCTCTTCCTCGTTCCTCTTCTCCTCGTTCCTGTCTTCCCCCCTGCACCTCCCCCTCTTCTTTCTCCTCGTTTACTCTCTCCTATATTCTCCTTCTTACTTCTCCTCTCTTCCTCGTTCCTCTTCTCCTCGTTCCTGTCTTCCCCCTGTTCCTCCTCCTCTTCCTTCTCCTCTCCTCCTCGTTCATCGTTTCCTCGTCTCCTCGCTCCTACCTCATATTCCCCTAATCACCCCCCCGCCCTTCTCACAAACAAACGCCCTATCAAAAACCAACTTGCACCTCTTTCCATTCTTGGTTTCCATTCCTGTATAACAGTCCTCCACAAAACCCTGCATTCTTGCGGCTTTTATGTCAACAGATTGAAGACCCCTCTTCTTCCAATGACCTAGCAACACCCAATTACGCTCCAGCTGCCGAATAATCCGTTTCATTATCTCCGGCTTTTCATCCTTCTGTTTATAGTGAAAAGCACTTCTGCAATAATCATTGCAAAACTTTTTGTCCGTTCTGCCCTTCACAATAGATCCACACCACTTACACTGCTTCGTTTCCATACAAAAATAATTTAATTCGGTTGTATTTTACTGTTATATACGTTTACATGCGAATATAAGCGTATAAAAAACAGATCCGAGAATCTTACAACTTCACCTTTGCCTTCATTAAGAGGCAAAGTTGTTCGCTTTGCCTTTCACTCAAAAAATAATAGCCATGTACGAATTCAAAAACAGAATCCAATTGATTGGCCACCTTGGTCAAGATCCTGAAATCAAAATCATTAACAATGATCGCAAATTGGCAAAACTGAACATCGCCACAAACGATCAATATGTTACAAAAGACGGTGTGAAAAAAGAAGACACACAGTGGCATTCCGTTAACATCTGGGGCAAATCTGCCGAAACAGCAGAAAAATACCTCAAGAAAGGAGCCGAAATCTACGTCGAAGGAAAGTTGATCTACAATACGTATGTAGACAAAGACGGCGTTAAAAGAACAAGGGCCGAAATTGAAGCAAGCGGCTTTCTTGTGTTAAGCCCTAAACCGAAAAAAGAACCCATTGCAGCCTAAATTGATACCGGGTTTATCCCGGTATCTCTATCCCATACCACTGTTTTGATTTATCTTCACCGCCCCATTTTATGCATTACGATTCTATCAATACCCCTTTCGAATTAGCCGCTTCGTTTGTGAAAAACACAAACCGATCGATCTTTCTTACAGGTAAAGCAGGAACCGGTAAAACAACCTTCCTGAAACACATTGTAGAATCGGCTGTGAAAAATACAGTTGTCGCTGCACCTACCGGAGTAGCAGCAATTAATGCCGGAGGTGTTACCCTACACTCTCTTTTTCAACTACCCTTCGGTCCCTTCATCCCCGGAACCAAAGCAGGGTTTACTGAACAAGGTATTGTAGACAAACACAGCCTTATCGAAAAAATAAAATTCATTCAACACAAAAGAGAACTACTCCAAGAATTAGAACTACTCATCATAGATGAAGTGAGTATGCTTCGCGCCGATACGCTCGACGCTATCGACACCATTCTTAGATACGTCCGCAAAAACCCCCGACTACCCTTCGGTGGTTTACAAGTGTTGTTCATAGGCGACCTTCACCAGCTCCCGCCCGTTGTACAACAAGAAGAATGGACATATCTGCAAGAATATTACAGTGGGCCCTTTTTCTTTCAATCTCAAGTGCTGCGAGACAACCCTCCGCTTTGTATTGAACTAAAAAAAATATACCGTCAAAAAGAAGAGGATTTTATCAACCTGCTTAATAATGTAAGAAATAACACTATGACAGCAGCAAATTGGCAAAAACTCGAAAGCAGAACCAATACCAATTATCATATTCCGGACGACTGCATCACTCTTACTACCCATAATAGAAAAGCAGATGCCCTGAATGCCGCCGGACTCGCGAAACTAAACTCAAAAAGTTTTTACTTCAAAGGCACTATCAGTAAAGAGTTCAATGAGAACGCGCTTCCAACAGAAATGGAACTCGAGCTGAAAGAAGGCGCTCATATTATGTTCATCAAAAATGATGTGGGCGAAAGCAGACGATACTTTAACGGTAAAAGAGCCATCATTACAAAAATCAATGAAAAAGAAATTTTTGTAAAAGGTATCGATGATGACTCGGAATTCAAACTTGAAAAAGAAACCTGGAGAAACATCCGCTATGTTTTAAATAAAGAGGACAATGCAATAGAAGAAGAAGAACTCGGTTCGTTTTCTCAATATCCAATTCGATTGGCCTGGGGCATCACCATTCACAAAAGCCAAGGTCTTACCTTCGATAAAGTTGTGATTGATGCTGCACAATCTTTTTCGCCCGGCCAAGTTTATGTAGCACTCAGCCGTTGTACAACGCTCGATGGAATTACGTTGCTTTCGAAAATAACCCCCGGTGCCATTAGCACCAATAAAGAAGTAAACGCCTTCATGGCTTCCGAAGAGGCCATTCCTGAATTGGAAATGCTCTTGAAACAAGAAGCTCAATACCATGCCAATATTCAGTTAGTCAAACTCTTCGAGTGGAAACCCCTTGTTCAGGCACTTCATTCTTTGAAAAAAAACTGCGACTCAAAAACTATTCAAAGCAAAGAACTCGTAATGAGCTTTTGCAACAGCTTGATAACTACAGCCAACAATCAAGCCGATGTCGCAGATAAATTTTCCGAAGAGTTAAAATCAAGGCTACTCAAAGATGGCCCCACAAACGCTGTTTTGCACGACAGGGTTTCAAAAGGTTTGAAATGGTTTGCTGAAAATCTTCACAACGAATTGATTCTTCCCCTTCATAAAGAAGCGCTTCAAGCATCAACTGATCTAAAGCAAAAGACCTATGTGAAATTTTTACTCGATACCGAGACCATTTTCTGGGGTAAATTATCACAACTCCAAAACAGCTCTTTCGACCAAATTGGATTACCCGCAATAGGCCCACTCTTTAAGAGAGAAGAGTTACCCGTAATTCAAGTAAAAAAGAAAAACGCCATTGGATCTTCACAGCTAGAAACATTGAATTTCTTTAAGAATGGTTCTTCAATAGCAGCCATAGCCGAATTACGCGGGTTGGCTACTTCCACTATTCAAGGACATCTCGCCGCATTTGTGCTGAACGGAGACCTTGATGCCGATAAGCTCATCGATTCGAAAAAACTCAAACAATTAGAAGAAGAAATATTAAAACTCGGCCCCCAATCCCTAACAGAATACAGAGAGGCACTAGGCAAAGACATTGAATTCACCGAACTGAGGATCGTAATTAACCATCTTAAGTATCACAAAAAGTTTCCAACCGAAGATTAAGCCATATCACAGGCATCGCTAGCAATCATCTCTAATGCACAAGCAAGATCATGTATATGCTTTTGTATTTTAGTATCTTCGTCAGATGTTGTCACAATTCTTTTCTGAACTTCTCACTCAACTACAAAACGCTAAACCGCTTGAGTGGATCGGTGTTATTGCAGGAATAGCAAGCGTTTGGTTCAGTAAAAAAGAGAACATCTTGGTTTATCCTGTTGGTTTGATCAATACCATTATCTACATCTTCCTTTCTGCTAAAGGTGCACTATTTGGAGAAGCTGCCGTGAACTTTTACTATACCATTGTTAGCATTTATGGTTGGTGGTTGTGGGCTTTGAAAAAAGAAGACAATAAACCACAGACGCCTATAGCATACTCTAATAAAAAAGAGATAGTGTATCAATTAGGATTCTTCTCGTTCTTCTTGGTTAGCCTTTTCAGTATTTTAAGTTTAGTTAAAAAAGGCTTTGCGGCCGATACAATACCTTGGGCCGACTCCATTGCAAGTGCCAGCGCATTCACCGGAATGTGGCTAATGGCCAAGAAAAAAGTTGAGTCCTGGTACTGGTGGATTTTAACCAATATTTTTTCCATCCCATTATATTTTGTAAAACATTACGCGCTCACCAGTGCATATTATGTAATATTGTTGCTGCTGGCGTTTAGTGGTCTTATGGAATGGAGAAGAAAAGCAATCGAAAACATCAAAAGCAGCACTTAACCTATGTCTTATTGCAAAGCTATTGCAACCATGGATGGTCCAACTAAAGACCTTCATAAGCATTATCACGACCATCTCTACGGGTTCCCTATTGAAACCGACGATGAATTATTTTGCAGACTTATTCTAGAAATCAATCAAGCCGGATTAAGTTGGACTACTATTCTCAAAAAAGAACACCATTTTCGAAAAGCGTACTCTTCCTTCGAAATAAAAAAGGTTGCGCGTTATAAAGAAAAAGATATCGAACGATTGTTGAGTGATGAAGGTATTATTAGAAACCGACTTAAGGTCCACGCCGCCATTCACAATGCACAAGTAATCGAATCGCTACAGAAAGAGTTTGGTTCTTTTAAAAACTGGTTGAATCAGAACCATCCCTTAACAAAAGAGGAGTGGACCAAACTTTTTAAGAAAACCTTTCGTTTTACAGGTGGGGAAATCGTCAATGAGTTTTTAATGAGCACCGGATATCTTCCCGGTGCCCATAGTGAAGACTGTCCTGTTTACAAAACCGTATTGAAGCACCAACCTGCATGGAAGCAACTCAACCGAAAAAAATAGTGATCATTGGTCCGGAAAGCACGGGCAAAAGCACGCTGTGCGATCAACTCGCCAACCATTTCAATACCATTTGGGTAAAAGAGTTCGCACGTGAGTACCTCCTAAAAAACGGGATGAATTATTCATTCGACGATTTGCTCACCATCGCCAAAGGTCAGCTTCGAGGCGAAGACGAGGCGGTGGAACAAGTCCGTTCCAATGTATCAAAAAATCAAGACCTGCTTATCGTTGATACCGATATGTACGTAATGAAAGTGTGGGCTGAGTTTGTCTTTAACAACTGCCATAGCTTTATTCTCGATAACATTGTTTCTAGAAAATACGACCTATATCTACTATGTAATATTGATCTTCCTTGGGTGAAAGACGAACTTAGAGAATATCCGGACCTAGAAACAAGGGCCAAGCTCTTCAACATTTATAAAGATATTTTAATCAATCAAGATACTCCTTGGACCCTTATTAGCGGAACCGGCGAAGAACGTTTACAGGCAGCAATTGAAGCAATTGATAGTTTGAAATAAGGCGATTTTAGGTAGAATTGAGCTCTTTTTACTCGGTTTTGGCCAGTTTTGGGGCAAAAATCGAAAAAAATAGGTTTTTTGGGGCAATTTCAAAATTATTAAAGACCCACTTCTTGAAACGCTATTTTGCATCAATTAGCTTCCTTATATCCTCATCTGATTCCAGGTTTCCCATTTGTACCATGATCCAAGGGTACTTTCGAGCAACAAATCTCGACATCGGCTTAACCGTAAACCTTACCGGATTGGGTAAACAAGCCGCAATGATTGCTGCCTCGGATCGACTTAATTTCGAAGCCGGTTTCTTAAAATAGAACTGCGAAGCTGCTTCAATCCCATAAACCCCCTGACCCATTTCAATTACATTCAAATACATTTCCAGAATTCGCTTTTTACCCCAAATGGTTTCAATCATAAAAGTGAGGTACACTTCCAGGCCTTTCCGAAACCAACTTCGCCCCTGCCAAAGAAAAACATTCTTTGCCACCTGTTGGCTAATGGTAGAGGCCCCGCGTATTCTGTTGGGCTTTTTCTTATTGTATTGTTGGGCTTTTTCGATGCTCTTCCAATCAAACCCACTATGATCCGGAAATAGTTGATCTTCTGAAGAAATAACGGCAAGCTTTGCATACTTGCTCATTTCATCATAATCCACATAATCGCGCTTCAGTCCATCGCCTGTTACCAAGCTCACCAACTGAGTAATAGTGATTGGGGGATCAACCCATTTTAATACAACAATATATACTAAGTGAAAAATGAGTAAGAAAATGAAAACCTTTTTGGTAACCCTCCAGAGTTTTGATAGAATTTCTTTTGCTTTTGCGAACATGGGTTTAGTCGGTTTTCTGCAAGATACTAAGAAGGTGTTTTAATTGATCCTGCTTTTATGTAAACCGCAACATACCTTCCGCCAACACGATCTCTTTTTCGTGCAATTTTCTTCCAAAAGTATCCCGTCAAAGCCGCTGTAGAAGCGCCGATGAGCGATGGCCATTTATTATGTTCGTTTAGACTTTCACGTCTATAAAGCGTATTGAATAATTCTAGACCCACATAAGCAGTTCCTGCCACCACCATAATATTCGGTAGGGTTGCTTGCGCAAATCCTTTGGATTTCCCGTTCTCATAACGCGATCCAAAATAAAATCGCTCGATGTTTACCAACGGAATTCCAACAGTGTAGAACATCGTGTCTACAACAGATCCGAACTCGGTTCTCATCAACTTTGTTTCTTGCTGAGCAATGTACAAGGTATCGCCATGAATCGCCTTTATGATTCCGCTGATTTGAAAACCATCATAAGTGCTTCCGGCAATAAAAGCGGTTGGGAAATAAGATTTTAAAACCTTGGTGGAATTCTTCTTTCGAATTTGAACGATATCGGTGGTTTGGGCCACTACACTAGCGTCCAAAAAGAGGAGAAAAGAAAAATATAGAAGAATTCTCATAATGATCGGCAAATTACAACCCTACGCGCTTTAATATTGTTGGGGTTTTGTTAACAGAGCACTATTTCCTTAAAATCACCGCACCGTAAAAGAGCGCTACACCAAATGCAATCAATAAAATACCCGATATCTTATTGATGGTTCCAATTGTTTTGAAAGTGAGTTTCTTGCTCAGCCTACCGGCCAGTATAACCTTCAAAGCGTCTGCAACGATATTGATTCCAATACAAACCGAGAAAATTATGATTCGTTCGAATAAATTAAACTTCCCGGAAAAAGCCGTTGCTACTCCCAGCCAAAAGATGATCACGTTAGGATTGAGGGTATTTATTAAGAAGCCGGATGAAAAAATCTTCGCCACATCTCTCTTTCGAAACCGTTGAGGCTCTCCATCAGCTGTTGCAATACTCACTTTCTTGAAGAAAATATATACAACTCCCATCAAAAACAAAAACACGCTTCCCACCACACCAATCATCATTTTATATTTCAACAGCCCACTTACCAGTTCAGAAAAAGCATTGCTGATAACCACTAATACAATATCACTTAACCAAACCCCCGCAACAAAACTAAATCCTCCTTTCGGTCCGTTAGTTAAGCTTTGTTTGATAATAGTAAAAATAACCGGACCGACAGAAATCGCCAGCACAAAACCAAGAGTTATTCCGTTTAAAATCGCTTCTGTCATACGGTTCTATACAAAAAATAATTCGGAAAGGAGATTAAACGGTTTACAATACCTTTTTCATCATGATGTCTGTTTGAACATCTTCGCCAAGTGTAAACCGGTGTTTGTTGAATGGAACAAACCCATTCTTATTATAAAAAGCAATGGCTTTTACATTCTCTTCCCAAACACCCAGCCACACATATGCAGCCTCTGTTTCCTTCGCCACTTCAATTGCCTTATCATACAATAACTGACCAATCTTTTTGCCTTGATATTCTTTCACAACATATATCCGCTCAATTTCAACAGCCGATCCGTCGTTTAATTCTGTTTGAGCGCCGGCAAAGTTTAACTTCAAATATCCAATGATGGCCTCACCCTCTTTTGCAAAATAAAAAACAGAATTCGGGTTCGTTAATTCCTGCTTAAGTTTCTCTGTTGCAAAACTTTCGTCTAAATACTTTTTCATGTTTTCCGGAGTATTTAGAGCACCAAAAGTTTCCGTAAATGTTCGGATTCCAATTTCTCGCAACGACTCCATTGCCTCCATTCCAATTTTCTCAAGCGTTATCATTGGTCCAGTCTTATTGTTTTGTGTTTTTTTGTTTGGCCAGAAATGCAGTCCATTCTTCTAACATCTTACCTTTCATTACTCGCGGAAACTTATGTTGACCACCAACCTTACCCTTCGATTTCATAAACTCTAAGAACGTGTCTTCAGATAATACCGTAACAAAAATATCTTTCAATGCACTCTTCCGCTCCACCGCATAGTCATCATTCAACACGCACAGGTGTTGATCAATTTTTTGTTTCAATAGTTCAGTATCCAAAGCATCATCCGATGCCACATACCAATGGTGTGCAAAAAACAACCCATGTGGCACCCCCGCCACCGTGAATTCGGGAATCGATACATTCAACTCCTCGCTAGACAACTGAATAGCTTTGTTCATATTGTCTACACTCAAATGCTCCCCTACTAAACTTAAAAAATGCTTTGTTCGTCCGGTGATCACAATTTCACATCGCTCGGTATCGGTGAATCGAACCGTGTCGCCAATCAAATACCTCCAAGCTCCGGCGCTGGTACTCAACAGAATTGCGTAGTCTTTGCCTTCCTCCACTTCATGAATCATTAAAGCTTTGGGATTCTCTACTAAATTTCCATCAGCGTCAAAGTTGGTATCGTCAAAGGGAACAAACTCAAAATAAATATGATCGTTCAAAACCAAGCGCATGCTGGTTACCCCCTGACGGTCTTGGTATGCTAAAAATCCTTCGGAAGCCAAATAGGTCTCAATGTAAATCAGCGGCTTTCCTAATAATTTTTCGAACCCTTTTTTATACGGTTCAAAAGAAACACCTCCGTGAACAAAAAATGCCAAGTTTGGCCAGATATCGTGAATCGTTTTTAAATTATAGCGCTCGATAATTTTTTCCATCACCAACTGGATCCACGCAGGAACGCCAACCACAAATCCGATATCCCAATTCGGCGCTTCCTCAATGATCATCTCAATCTTGCTGGTCCAATCTTTCGTTTTCGCTATTTTTTTTCCTGGCTTATAAAATGGAGAAAACCAAAAAGGCGCTTTCTTAGCTGTAATACCGCTAAGGTCGCCGGAATAATAACCCTCGCCCTTTTGTAAGTCCGTACTTCCTCCAATCATCAACCAACCTTTGCCTATGCTCTTCATGGGAAGGTCTTGGTAGTTTCTCAAACTCAACAATTGTTTGATCATAACTACTCGGTTTCCCTTCAATAAATCGTTGGTGATGGGGATGTATTTACTGGCGGCTTCTGATGTGCCACTGCTCAATGCGTAATACTTTATTTTGCCGGGCCAACAAACATCGGAGCTTCCTTCTAAGGTTTTATGCCACCAGTCTTTATATATCTTGGAATAGTCATATGTTGGCACCAGTTGCTGAAACTTAATGCCAATATGCTTATTCAATAAAATTTCATCGAAATGATAGGCTTGACCAAACTCTGTAAATCGCGCTTTCTTCAGCAATTTCTTGAGCACTTTCAATTGCTGTCTTCTCGGCGATTTCGGCGGTAATCGCAGAGCCTTGGCGATGCTGTTGGGTAGAGAAAGTTCAATTAATGCCATGCGGCAAGATACCTTTTAATTTGGTTAGCTGATTCAAAATTAAGGGAATATGCGTTGTTTTGTTGTCTAGTTTTCGCCAAATCTAGGCAGTTTTCCCTTTGGACTAAGAGCCCAGCTGCACCCCTTCTTTGTTAGCACAATCCCGGATTCTTTCTTCGTTTCAATATATTCAATCACTTGCGCATATCCCATATCGGTGCCTACTTCTATTTCTTTGTTCCGTCCCCTTTTCTGATCTTCCTCTTTTTGCCTACTTAAGATTGACCGCTCGCTCTCTGAAACTCCTTTGAATTTACTTGTTTTGATTCCATCCTTTGAAATGCCGAGTTTGATTTTCCAATAAACCCAAATCGCATTATAGAAATATTTAATGCTTTCAGCTTTCTGAGCACTGCTTCGTCCTTTATAATGCAAAACAGTCAACCCTCCCTGGTAATAGTTTTTATACCCCTTTTTCAACAAGCGTTCACTCAACTCTACATCTTCTCCATACATGAAAAACCGCTCATCAAACCCACCTTCGTTCAGGTATGTCGACTTAAGTAACACCATACAGGCTCCCGATAGTACCGGTACCACCGACAGGGCTCTTTCTGGAATCCATCCAACATGATACCCCGCAAATACTTTACTCTTGGGAAAAAGCAAGCTCAGCTTTGAAAAGTAACAAAAGGAATTCCAAATAGTCGGAGCCCCTCTTTTTGATTCTTTCAAAAAGGTTCCTGATCCGTTGATCATTCTGCATCCAATTGCACCAAATTCAGGGTTTGTTTCTATCGTTAGTAGTAGTTTTTGAAAAAATGTTTCAGGAACAATTATATCCGGATTCAAAATAACCAAATAGTTTCCGGTGGCTTTTTTTGCCAATTCATTGTGGGCTGCGCCAAATCCAAGATTTATCTCATTGGTTTCGAAAGCAATGTTTGAATATTTTGAGGCCAATGCCGGGTAGTCGGGGTCCCCGGAATTATTATCCGAAACCAATATTTCAACATCATAACCCTTGGCAGCAGCCAACAAAGAGTCGATGCATATTTCAAGATATGCCGCCGTCAAGTAATTGATGATCTGTACTGTAAACCGCATTCAGTGGATCTGAGTTTCTATCTGTAATAGTGTGGCGTGAAAAATTATCGTTGATCGTTCACCCATAACAACATTTCGTCATGGATCTTACCATTGGTAGCAAGAATATGTGGCTGATAAGGTGAATATGGCTGTCCCTTGAAATCGGTTACTTTACCACCGGCTTCCTCCACCATCAAATAACCGGCAGCACTATCCCAAGCATTCAATTTGTGTTCGTAGAAACCATCAAATCTTCCGGCCGCCACCCAACATAAGTCGATCGCAGCCGAACCCAGTCTTCTTACAGGAATCCCTTCACGGATAAATCTTGAAAAACTTTCCAAGGGACCATTGGGCTGATTTATATAGGTATACGGAAACCCGGTTACCAAACACGATTTTAAAACACTGCCTTCTTCGCTTACCGATAATTTTTGATCATTTAAGAAGGCGCCTTGCCCTTTTTCGGCAAAGTAGAATTCTTTTAAAAAGGGATTGTAAACGGCTCCCATAATTATTGTGCCATTATGTTCAATGCCAATTGATACACAACAAAGCGGAATTCCGTGAGCATAGTTGATCGTCCCATCAATGGGGTCGATAATCCACTTATATTCGCTCCCCGTTTCTATAGCACCCACTTCTTCGCTCAAAATAAAATGATCCGGAAATGTCGATTTGATGGTTTCAATGATCGCTTTTTCTGAGGCATGATCTGCTTCAGTGACCAAATTATTGACCCCGTCTTTATGACTAATGGCTAGATCCTTATTATTGAAATAATGAAGAAGGATTTGAGCCCCGGCTTCTGTTGCGTTGTATAATGTTTCTTTCAGCATAGTACAAAGATAAGATATGACGCTGTTCAGATTAGGTACACCTTGTTAAGAAGCTACTTGCATTATAAAAAGGTAGAAAAAGTTCCAATTGAAAGGGTTAACGCTACAATTGCGGGAGACGCTACTTTAGAATACTGCAGTAGCAACCAAGTGCCAACCATTACAATAATATTTATATAACTATCTAGAGTATTCGAAAAAAAGGCAATGTCTTTGCTCATATACAAAATTGAAGCAAACATAATGCCCACCGCTACCGCATTGATACCCTCTAGAGAACGATATACTACTGCATATTTTTTTAAGTTATTCCAAATGGGAAAGAAGAATAAAACAAACAATGCGCTCGGTAAAAATATGCCGACCGTACCTATAATACAGCCCAATACTTGCCAGGCAGAACTTCTATCACTCATTGCCATACCACCCATAAATGAACCGATCGAAAATACGGGTCCTGGAATTGCTCGAACCACTCCGGCACCTGTATAGAACTCATCCTTATTTATCGCAATTACATTTTCCTTTTTGTTCTGGTTCTTCTTTATCACCGTTTCCGAGGTAGGTCTTTCTACAAATTGTTCATACATCATTGGAATCAGAACTTGACCACCTCCAAATACCAAGCTTCCAAAACGATAGGTATTCTCAGCTAAGTTGATAGGCCTTCGGTATTGCCAGTCGTTTTTTCTGGCCAATTCACTCAATACCCCCAAAACCAAAAACAAAATAGCCCAAACCCAGAGATTACCCCATTTTATCTTTTTCGGCGCTTGCCCTTTTTGAGGAATCCTCTTGTCACTAATATTTGTAACCGCTCCTCCCAAAACAATCAATAGCGGAAAGATCCAGGGCATTTTAAAAAGTACAAACGTAGCAATGGCAGATACAATCAAAATACTTCTTGTAATGGTATTATGAATTGCCAATGAATAACTCTTCAAAGAAGCATAGATCAGAAATCCAACTGCCATCGGTTGAATAAAACGAAACAATGTTACTTGCATCGATTGCTCACTGATTCTGCGCAACAGAAAACTCAACGCACCCATGAGTAAACTCGCCGGAAGTATCCATATCAATAAGGTAAGAATGGCCAAAGGCGCACCGCCTCGTTTATAGCCAATAAGCGTGAGTACTTGTGTAGACGAGGCTCCGGGAAGAAGTTGGCAAAAAGAATTATAATCCATTAATTCTTCTTTACTCACATCCTTTCGCTCATCTACAAAGGTTTTCAACATCATTCCGAAATGACCCTGCGGTCCGCCAAATCCGGTAAGACTATGCAGAAAAACGGCTTTCAAAAATGGGATGTGTCGAACTAATACCAACGGCTACATTTAAGAGAGTAAATTAATTGGATTGCAAGCAATCACCAAAGAGAGTTAAGCACAACCCTGCGCCAGCTTTATTTATAATAGGAGTTTCGCTCCATCTCTTCCCTAACTTTATCGGGAACCAAGAACTGTACTGATTTTCCTTCCTTAATAGTATTACGTATATGTGTAGCCGAAATTTCCAAAAGCGGAGCTTTCAACACAGTTACATCAGCCCCGGTTGGTATTGTTTCTACCGGAAAGCCGGGACGTTCATATATAATAAAGGAATAGTCGCGAATCAGTATTTCATAGTTCTTCCATTTCGATAAGTTTCTGAAACTATCGCTACCCATCACCACCTTGAATTGATGTTGCGGATATTTCTCTGATAAGTAGGTGAGTGTATCAATAGTATAAGATGGTCGCGGTAGCTTGAATTCAATATCACTTGCTACCAATCCCTCACATCCCTCAATGGCTAGTTGAACTAAATAAAGGCGATGGTACTCGTTTAACAATGTCCCCGAAGGTTTATGCGGGTTTTGAGGACTTACTACAAACCATACTTGATCAACCGAACCATGATTGAGGATATGATTCGCTATTATTAAATGACCGTGATGTATAGGATTGAACGATCCAAAGTATAAACCGATCTTCATTTTCGGGAATTTGAATTAGGCGATGTCTTCAACAAAGATGTTATCTGCCTCATTGATTCGTAAGCTCAAACTGTATCCCGCAACCGTAATTGATATGGGATCTCCTAGAGGGGCAATTTGTTCTACTTGAACCAACTCACCGGGTACACAACCCATTTCCATCAACTTCAAAAACAAATCATTATTCTCGAAGCTTACAATCTTTACTCTCGAGCCCGCTTTTACTTCTGATAATCTTTTCATAACTAATTCTCTAACAGCCTTAGCTTTGCTTCGTTAATTGAACAATATGAACCAGACCCCAAAAGTACAGTTTCACAATCTTATTCCTGTTCCCTCCTTAAAAAACAGAAAGGAATTAAAGCTTTTCTTAACGAAACTGGCTAAAAAGGAAGGTCGACCCCTCAAAACACTGAGTATTATCCTTTGTTCCGACGAGTACCTGCTCTCAATGAATAAACAATTCCTTCAGCACGACTACTATACCGACATCATCACTTTCGACCTTAGCGAAGGCAGTGCCATCGAAGGAGAACTATACATAAGTGTAGATCGAGTAAAAGATAACGCCCTTTCCTTCTCCTCTACCCTCCAACAAGAACTTCATCGGGTGATCTTCCATGGACTACTTCACCTTTGTGGATACAAAGACAAATCCCCGAAACATATCAAAGAAATGCGTGCGGCCGAACAAAGAGCCTTAAGCGCCTACTTTAAATGAGTTCCACGTGGAACTTTAGGTAATTGGTTATAAGTAGTTATTTCTAAGTCCATTATTCTTCTAAAAACACCTCCTTTTGTTTCCACGTGGAACACCATATAATCTCGGCATTCTCATTTCACCCTCTTCTCAAAACTTACCACACAAAACTTATCACCTATAACTAACTTTGCATCATGTTTCAACAATACGATGTAATAGTAGTAGGTGCCGGTCATGCCGGATGTGAAGCCGCAGCAGCTGCAGCCAATATGGGATCAAAAGTTCTTTTGATCACTATGAACATGCAAACCATCGCCCAAATGAGTTGCAACCCGGCCATGGGAGGTATTGCCAAAGGTCAAATTGTTAGAGAGATAGATGCACTTGGAGGATACTCGGGTATCGTTACCGATATAAGCATGATTCAATTCCGCATGCTTAATAAATCAAAAGGACCTGCCATGTGGAGCCCAAGAGCTCAAAGTGATCGAATGCTCTTCGCTGCTACCTGGAGGGAAATGTTAGAGCAGACTCCGAATGTTGAGTTTTACCAAGACATGGTAAATGGATTGATCATCGAAGGAGATCAAGTAAAAGGAGTGGTTACAGGTCTAGGACATGAAATCAGATCCAAAGCCGTAGTAGTTACCAGCGGAACATTCCTAAACGGTGTAATACATATTGGTGAGAAAAGATTCGGTGGAGGTAGAGTCGCTGAAAAAGCAGCAACCGGTATTACTGAACAGCTCGTATCCCTTGGTTTCGAAAGCGACCGTTTGAAAACAGGTACGCCTCCTAGAATAGATGGAAGAAGCCTTGATTATTCTAAAATGGAAGAACAAAAAGGCGATGACGAAATAGTTGGCTTTTCTTATACCAATACCAAGAAACCTACAGAACAAAGATCTTGTTGGATCAGCTTTACCAATACAACTGTACACGATATTCTTAAAACTGGTTTCGACAGAAGTCCAATGTATACCGGACGTATTGAAGGTGTTGGCCCTCGTTACTGTCCAAGTATTGAAGACAAGATAAATCGCTTTGCAGAACGCGAAAGACATCAATTATTCATTGAGCCCGAAGGATGGAATACCGTTGAAATATACGTCAACGGCTTCTCTACCTCACTCCCGGAAGAAGTACAATACGAAGCTCTTCGTAATGTTCCGGGATTTGAGAATGTAAAAATATTCAGACCGGGTTATGCTATCGAGTACGACTTCTTCCCTCCTACTCAACTCAAACATTCTCTCGAAACGAAACAAATAAACAATCTCTTTTTTGCCGGACAAATCAATGGAACAACAGGATACGAAGAAGCAGCTTGCCAAGGATTAATGGCCGGAATCAATGCACATTTGAAAATCACAAATCAAGAGCCATTCATATTAAAAAGAAGCGAAGCATATATCGGAGTGCTAGTAGATGATCTTATTTCTAAAGGAACCGAAGAACCTTACAGAATGTTTACATCAAGAGCAGAATACAGAACCTTACTTCGCCAAGACAACGCAGATATTAGACTTACACCATTGAGTGTAAAAATTGGACTTGCAAAAACAGATCGATTAAAACGTGTAGAAGAAAAATTAAGAACAGTAGATATATTAAAAAATAGCTTAATAGAAACATCTGTAGAACCTTCAGAAGCAACGCCTTTCTTAGAGAAAAATAATTCAGCTCCTTTATCGCAAAAACAAAAAGCTATCAATCTTCTCGTTAGACCAAACATTTCATTAAAAGGGATGATCGATCATTTTGAATTTCTAAACCAATTCAAAGAAATCGAAACAGAATTTATAGAACAAACAGAAACACAAATTAAATACGACGTCTACATCGAGAAAGAAAAAGAACTGGTACAACGAATGAGTCAATTAGAAGATCTAATAATTCCCGATAGCTTTGACTACAAAAAAATACCGGCACTCTCAGCAGAAGCAATGCAAAAGTTTCTTAAAGTAAAACCAAGAACACTTGGTCAAGCAAGTAGAATAAGTGGAGTAAATCCAAGCGATATTCAAATTCTCATGGTATACATGGGAAGATAAAAAAAGCTCGATCTATGATCGAGCTTTCTATTTTAAGTAGCACTTATATCCAACATTCTTTCAATCGGTATTCTACTCTTCTCAATCAATTCCTTACTCATCAAAATCTCAGGTAATTCGTATTTCATACACAGGTATAATTTTTCGAGTGTATTCAACTTCATGTGAGGACAATCGTTGCATGCACAATTATTATCCGGAGGTGCGGGTATAAATGTTTTACCAGGATTTTCCTTTTGCATTTGATGTAAAATCCCTGTCTCTGTAGCCACTATATAAGATTTACTATCATCCTTTATAGTATAATTCAACAAAGCAGTAGTGGATCCAATAAAATCAGCGATTCTCAATAAAGGCTCCTCACACTCAGGATGTGCAATAAACTTGGCTTCCGGATGCCTAATCTTAAGCTTCGTAATCTTTTCCAAACTAAAAATTTCATGGACCATACATGCACCGTTCCACAACACCATATTCCTGCCTGTTTTTCTATTCAAATAACCACCTAAATTTTTATCCGGTGCAAAAATTATCTTTTGATCTGCAGGTAATGAATTAATAATTTTTTCAGCATTAGAAGACGTACAAATTATATCACTCAGAGCTTTGATCTGTGCAGTACAATTTATATAGCTGATAACAATATGATCGGGATGCTGCTCCTTAAATTTTTTAAACAAATCAGCCGGGGCACTATCGGCAAGAGAACAACCCGCTTTCAAATCTGGTAAGAGCACTTTTTTGTCAGGATTCAAAATTTTTGCAGTTTCAGCCATAAAATGAACTCCGGCAAAAACTATCATATCAGCACTTGTTTTTTTTGCAAATTGTGCCAATCCTAAACTATCACCAATATAATCGGCTACATCTTGAATATCCGGTTCTTGGTAATAATGCGCCAAGAGAACCATATTCTTTTCCTTCTTAAGCTTTTCGATTTCATCAAACAGATCCAAACTTGGATCCACCTTCAAATCTAAAAAACCAACTTTATCTAAATTTTTCTCAGCAACTTCAATGTGCATTTCTCTTGTATTAATTGTATTATATTATATAAAGACAAATAACCTACTATTATTACGGCTGTGAATTAGTGGATATTCTATTGTCTCTATAATTTGTAAAATTAAGAAATTCGACTTTTCCACAGCTATCAACATTTCTTTCACATCGTGGAAACCAGTGAAACCAAGAAAACAGTACAGTAATCAACAGTATGGATAAAAAAGCCATGGGTAAAAATCAATCAAAGAAATCATCCGATAAAGCTGTTGATAAAAACCGTACAAAATCATTTTAGTCCACAATTCTCAAAGAATTAATAGAAACTTCATGATTTGTTCTATTTCAATTAACAGTTTCAAAGTAAAAAAAGCTAGTTTATTAACATAAAATCAGCTCCATTCACATACTGCTGTGGATACACAAAATGAACCCTATTTCTTACCCTTTCTATACCTATATATAATAAGGAAGAATACGAATTTTCGTGAAACCTTCGATAAATCTCAAAATGACGATTTAAGAATCAATTAAACTATGGTCAAGAATAGTAGAAATGGCTAGAAAACAGCGATCACCTGTAAAATACGGCCCCCAATCCCGAAATTTAGCAAAATCAGGCAGAAGACAGCTTCAAAAACCGCCTCTCCCCTCTCCGCACCTAAGTTTCAGCCGTTTTTCCACAATTTGTTCATAATCTTTTTTCCCCTATTTTTGCTACCCATTCAAAAGAATTAAAGAGAACCTATGTCTATTATTCAAAGTCTACGTGACCGTGCTGCCTGGATCATCTCTGGTGCCATTGCTTTTGCCCTTATCGTGTTTGTGGTGGAAGAAGGTCTGAGAAACAAAAGTGTATTCGGAAACAGCTCAAACACTCTTGGAAAAGTAAATGGTACTACCATCGAGCGTCAATCCTTCGAGGAAAAAATGAAAAGAATCGAAGACAACTATGCTCGTCAGTACGGACAAACCATGGACGAAAATACCAGAGCACAACAAAGACAAGCGCTTTGGAATGAATTAGCAGACGATGCTATCATGGAATCTGTTTACACAGATTTAGGTCTCGACGCAACCGATGCTGAATTGAGCGACTATATCTTCGGTCCAAACCCTCCGCAAGATCTCCGTCAACGCTTCACTAATAATGAAGGCGTATACGATGCCAACCAAGCTTACCAAACAATTCAATCTATTAAAAAGAATAAGAATAGTGCCGACTATAATTCTTTCTTTGGTGAATACATGCCTGCAGTTGCGAAATTTCGCAAAAGAGAGAAATACCAAGACCTTTTGGCAAATAGCTTTTATGTACCAAAATGGTTGGTTGAAAAAAGTGCAAACGAAAACAGTCAAATTGCAACCATCAATTTCGTAGCAGTTCCTTATGCAAGTATCCCCGATTCAGCAATAAAGGTTACCGATGAAGATATCACTGCATATGTAAATAAAAACAAAGCGGCCTATAAACAAGAAAAAGCTGCATCAATTGATTTTGTGTTTTTTAGTGGTGCGCCTAATCACGAAGACACGGTTTCTGCAATCAATTCATTGAATGCAGTAAGAGATAGTTTTGCAACCACAACCAACGTTTCTCAATTTTTGCAAGCGCAAGGAAGTGCAACTCAGTACTACGACGCCTTCATCACCCGTAAAAAAATTCAGATTCCTGCAATTGATTCAATCATTGCACATCCTGCAATCTACGGTCCATACAATGATGGTGGTACCTATGTACTCTCTCGCGTAATCGCTTCAAGAAATATTCCCGACTCTGTAAATGTTCGTCATATTTTAATTGGTACTATTAAGCAAGATCCAAGCACCGGTCAAACTTATCCAATTAGATCTGAAGAAGATGCTAAGAAATTGGCTGACTCTATTCAAACAGCCATCAGAGGCGGAGCTAATTTTGATACACTCTGCGTAAAATACTCAGATGATGATGGTAGCAAAACCAGAGGTGGTAAGTATGAAAAAGTAGAACCAGGTACAATGGTTCCTGAATTCAATAACTATATTTTTGAAAATCCGGCAGGATCAAAAGGTGTAGTGAAAACAGACTTCGGATATCATTATATAGAAGTATTATCTCAAAAAGGCGGTTCACCTGCTTATAAAATTGCCTACTTCACAAAACAGATTGTTACTAGCGATGCTACTGCAAATGCTGCTTTAGGATTGGCTACTCAATTTGCGGCTGAAAGTAGAGACACAAAGAAATTTGCAGAAAATGCAAAAGCTAGAAACTTCAGTGTTTTAAAAGCAGAGCAAATTGATCCGTTGGCAACCGAAATTCCGGGAGTACAAGGAAATGCACGTGAAATGATCCGTTGGATTTTCAATGATGCTTCTGAAGGATCGGTTTCTGAAAAACCTTACGAAATTTCAGGAAACTACATCGTTCCATTGGTACGCAAAATTTATAAAGAAGGAACGAAAGACGCAGAAGCAGCACGCCCTGACGTAGAGTTCAAAGTAAGACAAGAAAAGAAAAAGGACATGATTGCCAAGAAAGTTGGAAACCCGGCTACTTTGGCTGATGTAGCGAATGCGCTTCAAACACAAGTAGTAACTGCGGATAGCGTAAGTTTTGGTAACCCTACAATTAAGAACATCGGATTTGAACCTAAAGTTGCCGGAGCCGCCTTTAATAAAGGCTTCCAAGCAAAACTTTCAGGTGCAATTGGAGGAGAGCTTGGAGTGTACTACTTGCAAACAGTTTATGTTGGAGCAGTACCTAACACAAGCTTGGATTTGAAAGCACAACAAGCAATTCAAATCAATCAATTTAAAATGTTCGTAGGCCGCTCACTTTTCGACACGAAAAGAAAAGCAGCGAATATCGTGGACAATAGATACAAGTTCTTCTAAGAAGAAACGAATAAAGAAAAGCCGGCCCATTAAAAGGCCGGCTTTTTTGTGCATTAATAGCACCAAAACCCACATTATTGACAGAAATGCGCATTTCCGAGATGCGAAATATTATACTCGGAGCTTCTATACTTCCCTGTCTTTACTAATTTTGCACTATGACTACTCCAATTATTAATAAAGTATCCGAGAGCGGGTTGATAACACTCGATCTGGAGACCTATTTTCCTAAAAATGAAATCATGGTGTTTGATCTAAAGCCCATGCTTTTCATGGAGTTGATGTTAAAAGAAAAGGATTTTCGTCAGTCTCTTCAAACGCACGACTGGACTCAATATCAAGACAAAATTGTTGCCGTTACTTGCTCATCCGATGCTATCATACCGGTATGGGCATATATGTTAGTTGCATCGAATCTCCAACCTTATGCGAAAGATGTAATTTTCGGCTCTGAGGAAGATGCTCAAAAACAAGTATTGCAAAAAAGGATTCAAGAATTAAACCCCGCCGACTATCAAGACCAACGAGTAGTTGTAAAGGGTTGTGGCGAGTTGGAAATCGGCGCCTTTGCCTATCTGGAAGCAACCAAGCTCCTTCGTCCGGTTGCAAAAAGTATCATGTATGGAGAACCCTGCAGTACAGTACCAGTTTATAAAAAGAAATAGGAATGATCATCTTAGCAAACCTGACCAACCTCGATGAAATTGCTTTCCTCTTCGAAGAATATCGTGCGTTTTACAAACAAGAACCAGATCCTATAGGGGCGCGGGAATTTTTAAAGGCAAGAATTCAATCAAATGAATCCGTGATCTATGGTTTTAAAGAAGAAAACCAATTAATAGGATTTACCCAGCTCTATCCCTCCTATTCATCCACAAGAATGAAAAGAATTTGGATACTCAACGATCTGTTTGTTTTACCCGAACATAGAGGAAAGGGAATCTCTAAGAAACTGATAGATGCTGCAAAAGAACTCGCGATTTCTACAAATGCAGCAGGACTTCTTTTAGAAACGGCGAAAACGAATGATATCGGCAACAGCCTTTACCCTGCAACCGGCTTTCATTTGGAAAGTGATACAAATTTTTACTGGTGGACCGCCCCAGGTTCTTAAATTGCATTCATGCACATTCAATCCAAACTTCCCAAAGTAGGCACTACTATTTTTACAGTAATGAGCGGTTTGGCCGCACAACACAATGCCATCAATTTAGGTCAGGGCTTTCCCGATTTCTCAATGGACGAAGCATTGATGGATGAAGTAACGCGAGTAATGAAAGAAGGCTTTAATCAATATGTACCCATGCAGGGTTATATGCCACTAAGAGAAGCGATTGCCGAAAAGGCTGATTTTTTATACAACGCGAAGATTGATCCCGCAAACGAAATAACCATTACCCCCGGTGGCACATATGCCATTTATACAGCACTAACAACCATATTAAATCCGGGAGATGAGGTAATTGTGTTCGAGCCCGCATACGACAGTTATATTCCAAACATTGAAGTAAACGGTGCCGTTGCAGTGCGCATCCCGCTTGACTTTCCTTCCTATGCCGTTAATTGGAATGAGGTTCGAAGAAAAATAAATTCAAAAACAAAAGCGATCATTATTAACTCGCCGCACAATCCAACCGGATCCATTCTAACGGAAGAAGATTTAAAATCACTCGCATCAATAGTTGAAGGAACGAATATATTTATCATCAGTGATGAAGTATATGAACATCTTGTTTTTGATCAAAAGCAACACCAATCTGTATTGCGATTTCCTGAATTAAAAAAACGCTCATTTGTATGTTTTTCGTTTGGAAAAGTATACCACTGTACCGGTTGGAAGTTGGGGTATTGTATTGCAGATGCGCCCTTGATGGAAGAGTTTAGAAAGATCCACCAATTCAATTGTTTCAGCTGTCATACTCCATCACAAGTTGCATTGTCTCGCTACTTAACTAACAGGGAAGCATACCTTGGATTAGGCCCGGCCATGCAAAAGAAAAGAGATTATTTTATTCAATTGATGAAGGAAACTCCGTTCGAATTATTACACAGCTCCGGTAGTTACTTCATTACAGCGAAGTATGATAAAATAAGCAATCTTCCCGATCATGAATTTGCGGTTGAGCTAACAAAGAAGGCGGGGGTTACCACCATTCCTGTTTCAGCATTTTACTATAATTCAGACGACAACAAAGTAATCCGTTTTTGTTTTGCAAAAAAGGAAGAAACGCTTGAAAGGGCCGTTGAAAGGCTGGTTTCGCTCAAATCATTATAAATCTAACGCGCTGTGCTATTGGTGAATCAAGAAAAAGCGATGGTATCAAAAAAGCAAGAGTTCGTTCTCCTACACTAGCTCTTTATCATACTTCTTATGTATTTAAAATGATTTCATTTTTTGAGTACCATTCGTCCATATCTGCGGAAAACGATGTTCGAAGCCATTTCGAGCATGCTTCGCAAGGCCGAAGGCCTGAAGAAGGATGCGAGAAATCTGGGTTGTTATAAAAAATCCCCGTCATCCCGATCGAGCGAGGCTGCGGAGCAGCCGCAGCGAGAGAGGGACCTCAAAACCTGTTGTTATGAAAGAGGCGCTTTTCAAAGGGATTCTTTTCATTAAACTGGTTGGTGAGTTTTTGAGTGGTTTGGTTATTTAGTTTTTGAGTTTGTGGCTTTGAATAATGTCAGAGCGTTGAAAGGCGCCTTTATTGAAAGACTTTTTCGTGAGAAGAATTCGCTGTTGATACGACTACTTAAAAACTAAACAACTCAAAAAACCTAGCACTTAATGGCTTGGAGCGTCATTGCTTCGAAACCGGCTTCTATCTTCAAAACCCGTTCTGAGGTTCCTCTCTCCTTCGTTTGCTTTGCAAACTCAGTCGTTCGGAATGACGGGGCAATTTTTATTAATCATTCGACATTTTTCGTGGCCCCACTTCGGCCCTTCGATAATCCCTTCGGGTACCCTTCGACTAGACCTACGGTCTGCTCAGGGACCGCTCAGGGACCTCGTGGGACCCACTCAAAATATCGGTTGGAGGAGTCGCTTTGATAGAAAAGTACACTTTTATAAAGCCTCATCACTCATTAACTGGTATGTCATGAAACGTTGGAGACTGTATATTCCAATAGCACAATACGTTATAAATCTAAGAAAAGCGAACTCCCAATTGTTTCAACTCCGCTGCTAATTGTTCCGGATTTTGAAAGTGAATGATTGTAAACCCAAGCTCTTTTGCGGGGTGAAGGTTGCGGAGATTGTCGTCGATATAAATCGATTTTGAGGGATCAATATTGAAACGAGCAATCAACTTTTCATAGATGATCTTAAATGGCTTTCTTGTATTTTCTTCACCCGATACCAGGCGTCCATCAAACCAATGTAGGAAATCGTACATTCCCAATGCTGTTGGAAAGGTTTCTGCGCTCCAATTGGTAAGCGCATAGGTGGAATAGTTAGAATTAGATTTTATATTACGAAAGACTTCTACGGTTCCTTCAATAGGTCCACCCAACATTTCGACCCAACGATCATAAAAGGCTCTGATATTTGCCTCCTGCTCCGGGTGTGCGTTTATCAATAATTCGGTTGCCTCTTTTAGTGAACGACCGCCGTCTTGTTCCTCATTCCAATCAGAAGTACAAATATTTTCCAGAAACCAATTCATTTCGGCTTCATTCGAGAAAATCTTGCGGTATAGGTATTGGGGGTTCCAATCAATTAAAACGCCTCCCAAATCAAAAACAATGGTAGTAATCTGTGACATGGAATGAAGATAAAAAACAAACGGGAAATCGATGAGCCGTCTTTTGACCGTTATTGGCCGCGGTTACCCGGCTGAAATCCACTTTGAAAAAAAATTAAAAATTATTTTTAGTTTTTTTTGAACAAAAACCGACTGGGCTATAATGAACTAATGAATTGAAAATTAAAAACTTGTAGCAAGAAATGAGGAGGTATATAAAAGAAAAAAGCCCTCCCGTGGAAACGGAACGGCCTCTAACGATTGCTTGCCATATGAAAAATTCTTATATTCGCTTCAGTAACAGCGCTGTCTGTTATTTGGCCTCTACCTGATTGCACCATTTCTCACGATTGCCTGCCATATTTTCCAGATGCTTTAGTAGCGCTGTTGATGATGTAAAAGTAACGCGCGTTTCTTGCCGGAAAAAATCAATTATTGCTCTGTTTTATTATCGCAAAACGATCAGTTTGTCCACAACTATTTGAAAACAAGGGATTTATAACTAATTTTGCTATTATGCCCAGCAAATTTTCAGATACTTTGTTTCAACTGGTTCATTCACTGGAAAAATCCGAGAAAAGGCATTTTAAACTATATATAAAGAGGAGTTCGGCTAAAGAGGAGTTGAAAATTATTCAATTGTTCGATGTTTTAGATAAGCTCACAGAATATGATGAGAACCTGATCTTGAAAAAGATGTCGGGAATTACTAAAACACAACTAGCAAATTTAAAAACGCATCTCTACAAACAGTTACTCGCAAGCTTACGCTTGTTGAAACTGGCGGATAATATAGATCTTCAGTTGAGTGAGCACCTAGATGAAGCTCGTATCTTATACAACAAAGGATTAAAGATTCAAGCGCTTCGCATCTTAGAACGTGCGAAAGAAATGGCGCGCGCCAATCAAAAATTCAATACGCTTGTTCAAATCATTTCTCTAGAGAAAAAAATCGAAACACTTCACATTACTAGAAGTACTACGGATAAAACCGCGGACTTAGCAAATGAGGCTTTAGAGATCAGTAGCCATATCGATCGCGTAACACGACTTTCAAATCTTGCGCTATTGCTTTATCGCTGGTATGTATTGCACGGTCACTCTCGCAATGAAGAAGACGAAAAAGAAGTAAACCAGTTCTTCAAGGAATACCTTCCCAAAGACATGAATGCCGTTAATGGCTTTTATGAAAAACTTTACCTCTATCAGAGCTATTGTTGGTATGCATTTATTCGTCAAGACTTTTTAATGTACTATCGTTATTCGCAAAAGTGGATCGATTTGTACGACGAGAGTCCACAAATGCTGGCCATTGAAACCGGTCACTACATCAAGGGCATGCACAATTTGTTGAATGCTCATTTTGATCTACGCAACTTCCAAAAATTTGAAATTGCATTAAAGAAGTTTGAGGCTTTTGAAAAAACCGAAATTGCACAAGCACACGATAATTTTAGAACACATACTTCCATTTATATCAACAGCGCCAAGCTGAATCAACACTTAATGCGAGGGACCTTCAAAGAGGGTCTGGTATTGATTCCCGAGATTGAAGCGAAGTTGAATGAATATGCGGTGTTTGTTGACCGCCATAGAATTTTGGTGTTCCGGTATAAGTTCGCATCACTATATTTTGGTAGCGGACAATACTCAAGAGCGCTCGACTATCTCCAAGAAATCATTAACGGATCTCAAGACCTTCGTATCGATCTTCAATGTTATGCGCGCCTGATGCACTTGATGAGCCACTTTGAATTAGGCAACTTCGAGTTGATGGAGAGTTTAACAAAATCGGTGTATCGATACATGTCGAAAATGAAAAACTTGACGGTTGTGGAGGAAGAAATTTTCAGATTCCTAAAAGTGTCGTTCGGATTACCAAGAACAGCATTGAAAACAGAACTTGAAAAGCTCTTGCAAAAAATCAAGCACCTGGAAAAGAATCGACATGAAACAAGGGCCTTTGCTTATTTGGATGTGATATCATGGATTGAAAGCAAAGTGCAAAATAAAACGATGAGCGAAGTGATTTATGAGAAGTATAAGAAAGCGAAGCAACGGAATTATTGAGACACGCATTAAGTGATGAGTATTTTAGTTGTTGTGCTATTTAAATAAAAGATCTCAATCATTTCATAACATACTAGTTAATGAGCGATAGTACTATATAACAGTCCAATCTTTTAGCCAAGCGAATCCTCCAACCGATATTTTGAGTGGGTCCCACGAAAAATGTCGAATGATTAATAAAAATTGCCCCGTCATTCCGAACGACTGAGTTTGCAAAGCAAACGAAGGAGAGAGGAACCTCAGAATGGGCTTTATAGAAAGAAGCCGGTTTCGAAGCATTGAAGATTTACTCCATTAATTGCTTAGTTATTGAGTTGTTGAGTTTTTAAGTTCTTTAGTTGTTACACTATTGACACATGGCACTGATCTTCACGCAAAATGTCTAAAAGAACAAATTTAAACCCGTATCTTTTTTAATGCCAAACTCAAAAACTAAATCACTAAAAAACTCACCAACGAGTTTAGTGAACAAAACAGTTTCACAAGCACTTCGTCCATAACAACGCGTTTTGAGGTCCCTCTCTCGCTGCGACTGCTTCGCAGCCTCGCTCGTTCGGGATGACGGGGAAATATATTAAAAACCCAGATTTCTCGCATCCTTCTTCAGGCCTTCGGCCTTGCGAAGCATGCTCGAAATTCACTCTAAATAGCGTTTTCGGTGAGAATGAACGAATGGTACTTCAAAGAATGAAATTATTGTGGCTTGATATAGAAGTGTGCAGTGCGACAATTTCGAGCGATAGCGAGAAATCTGGGTTGACTCCCACACAGCCCGTCATTCCGATCGAGCATTTTTTGCAAAGCAAAAAAGCGCAGAGAGGAACCTCAAAACGGGTCTTATAGAAAGAAGCCGGTTTCGAAGCATTGAAGATTTACTCCAATAATTGCTTAGTTATTGAGTTGTTGAGTTTTTAAGTTCTTTAGTTGTTACACTATTGACGCGCGGCACTGATCTTCACGCAAGTATGCCCAAAAGAACAAATTCAAACCGGTATCTTTTGTAATGCCCAAACTCAAAAACTCACCAAAGAGTTTAGTGAAAAAATCCCTATCAAAGCCGCCTCTACTCTAACAACGTGTTAATGAGTAATATACTTTAAAAAGAAGCCCGGTTAGAGCATGTGTCTTTAACCGGGTTTTTCTTTTATACAATAGGCTTACTTATATTCCTAATTAAGTATTTACAATGCTTTAATAATTGAATGCAATGGGTTTTTGTCCGGTACTATTTACCATTAATGCTTTCTGTCCGCTTTTTACAACAGTATTGGTGATTTTTGTTTGTACCCATTTGCTGTTTCTTCCGCTCACATAGAAACCATCAAAAATATTTTTCTTTCCATTTTCAAAGCTGGCGTTGAATAAGGGAAGTTGTTTCCAATAGCCAGGACTTACTTCAACATAAAAGCTGATATCATCAAAGTAGAATTCTCCATTTCCGTTAACTGCGGTATAGAACCAAAGCTTGAATGCTTCAGGGTCGATGGTACCAACAATGGTGTAAACGGTCCAGTCTTGTTCTTGGCGGGTTTCTAAACTAAAATTACTGCGGAGGAAATCGTCCGGTCCTTTGCCTACATTGATTCCATGAATACGAGGCTTTGACAAACTATCGCCGGGCATCGATTTAACCGCTATCTCGTAACGGAATTGATGACCACGGTATTCTTTCACCGGAACTTCTTTTACGAAGTAAAACTCTTCGGTATAATGCCATTTAGATTCTTGGGCAAACAAGCTCGTTGCAACAAACAAGCTTAAGAATGCAAGTACATTTGCTTTCATCGGTATGTGGATTAGGGTTTTATCTATATCAAATCGTTCCGACCCTGAAAAGGTCTCAAAAAACTACTCTGCGTACCTCCGCACCTCAAACTTCAACCTCTTCGAACACGCAACAACTCCTCTCTGGGTCTCAAATAAATCAACCACACAAAAAAAGGACACCTCTGCGTACCTCTGCGCCTCTTCAAAACTCAGCAACTCCAAATACAGAACCACTCCGCCTCTGCGTCTAAAATCTTCCTTTCTCTCAAACGAAGAAACCAATAAAATCTTGTAAAGTAAAGCCCAATCTTACTTGAGAAGCTGATATACGAGTAAACTCATAGTGTAGGCCAAGAAGGTCATATAGGCGAGTTGGATCAGCGGCCATTTCCAGCTCTTGGTTTCGCGCTTTACAACCGCCAGCGTGCTCATACACTGCATCGCTAACACATAGAAAATCAATAAAGAAAGGCCGGAAGCGAGGGTATAAATAGGTCTGCCGTCTGTCCAGGTAGCTGCTTTCATTTTTTCGGAAAGCGTATTGGCATCGGCATCATCGCCGCCTTCCACACTGTATAAAGTGGCCATCGTACCAACAAAAACTTCGCGAGCGGCGAAAGAAGTCACGAGTGCAATTCCAATCTTCCAGTCGTATCCGAGTGGTTTGATGGCGGGTTCAATCGCTTTTCCGATTCTGCCGGCATAGGAGTACTCCAATAGTTTCGCACCCATTTCTTGACTCAAACTGTCTTTTGCCTCCGGGTTTTTTACAATCAAAGCCTCATACTCGGTTTGGATCTCTGCTCGTTTATCGCCGGGACCATAAGAACTCAAAGCCCAGAGAATCAAGCTGATGATCATGATGATTTTACCGGCATCAAATACAAAGATTTTTGCCTTATTGATCATGGTAACCACCACGTTGTTCCACCGCGGAGGGCGATAGGTTGGCAATTCCAGAATGAAGAAGCTCTTTTCCTTGATTTTGATAAACCATTTGGCCACATACGAAACAATCAGCGCCATTACCAGTCCCAGTAAATACAATCCCATCATCACCAGGCCGCGCTGACTCAGAAAACCGAAAAACAGTTTATCGGGAATAACGAGAGAAATAAGAATGGTATAGACCGGCAGACGGGCGGAGCAGCTCATTAAAGGGGTCACCAACATGGTGAGTAACCGTTCCTTCTTGTTTTCGATATTCCGGGTACTCATGATGGCCGGAACCGCGCAAGCGAACCCGCTGATCATAGGCATCACACTTTTCCCATTCAAGCCAACTTTCCGCATTAATTTGTCGGAAAGGAAGCTAATTCGAGCCATATAACCGGTATCTTCTAACACCGTAATCAAACCAAAGAGAATCATGATTTGAGGCACAAAAACCAAAATTCCGCTCAATCCGGCCAAAATTCCGTTCAAAAACAGGTCAGAAAGCCAATTTTTGGGCAAAAATGACGCAAACCAATCGCTCACAGATGCAAATCCCCATTCAATAAAATTCATGGGATATTCCGCTAACCAGAAAACAGATTGAAAAAGCAAGAAAAGAACCGACAAAAGGATAATATAGCCCCAAACTCGATGTAAAAGCAGGTTATCCAGCTTATCACTGAAAATCTTCTTTTCCAAAGGTGTTGGTTCCGACACCGATTTTTTCATGATCGCGCTGATCCGTTGGTATCGTTGCAGAATTTCTTCCGCCTGCACTTTTGTATGATTAAACTGGTGTTTTTGCTCGATTTTCTCGATTTTTTGCTGTAAATCGCCCGAAAGTTGGAAGTTTTCGTGATTTATGAGGTAGTGAACGGCTTTATAATCACTCAATTCGGGGAAGAGCTCTTTCACTTCTTTCACAGCTTCAAGGGCATTACCGGCTACGGGAATAAAATCACGAACCGGAGCTTTGTATTTTTCAGCTGCCGTGTCTTCGATCGCCTTTTTAAGTTGGGGAATGCCTTTGCCTTTGCGCGGATTCACCGGAACCACGGGAACACCCAATTCGCGTTCGAGGGCGGGCACGTCAATTACGATATCTTTTTGCTTTGCCAAATCCACCATGCTCAGGGCAACAATCACAGGGATCTTAAGGTCGATGATCTGGGAAACAAAAAGAAGGTTTCGTTTGAGGTTGCTGGCGTCAACAACCAATAAGATGAGATCCATTTCCAGCTCTCGATCTTCCCGCATCAAAACTTTATAGGCCACCCATTCGTCTTCGCGACGCGGGTAGAGGGAATAAGTGCCGGGCAAATCGATCAGTGTGGCCTCCACATCGGTGCTTAACTTGAAGGATCCGGCTTTCTTGTCAACCGTAACCCCCGGAAAATTCCCCACTTTCTGCTGGAGACCGGTCAATTCGTTAAACAGTGAGCTTTTTCCGCTGTTCGGATTCCCTACGAGGGCGATATGGAGCTGCTTTTTAGACAAAGTCCGCAAAAATAGCCAAAGGCTTTGGGCTTTTGATTACGATATGAGTAAAATCAGTAGCGAGTTTGGGTGAAAGAGGGAGGTTTTAGACGCGGAGGTGGAGTGGTTTTGAATTTTGGGTGGCTGAGTTGAGGTGAGGCGCGGAGGAACGCAGAGAGAAGTTGTGAATTTGACGCAGAGAGGGAGAGGCTTTGTGTTTGGAGTGGATGGGTTTTTGAGACGCAGAGGTGGAGTGGTTTTGAATTTGGAGTGGTTGAAATATTGAGGCGCGGAGGAACGCAGAGAATTATGGAGGGCAATTAATGATAGATAAGGTGTAGTGTTATTGAGATCAATCATCTTAAAGTGCGATTCCTCCAACCGATATTTTGAGCTTGGGCCTTCGAGGTCCCTGAGCTTGCCCTGAACGCTCCGAAGGAGCAGTCGAAGGGTACCCGAAGGGATTATCGAAGGGCCGAAGTGGGGGCCACGAAAAATATCGAATGTTTAATAAAAAAATGAGGGGTCATTCCGAACGACTGAGTTTGCAAAGCAAACGAAGGAGAGAGGAACCTCAGAACGGGTTTTATAGAAAGAAGCCCGTTTCGAAGCATTAGCGCTACGTTCTATTAAGTGATATGTTATTGAGTTATTTAGTTTTTAAGTAGTCGTATCAAAAGCGAATTCTTCTCATGAAAAAGCTTTTCAATAAAAGCACCTTTCAAGGCTATGACATTATTTATAGCCCCAAACTCAAAAACTAAACAACTAAATCACTAAAAAACTCACCAATGAGTTTAGTGATAAAATCGCTTTCAAAAGAGCTGATTGGATAACAACGCATTCTAAGATTTCTCGCATCCTTCTTCAGGCCTTCGGCCTTGCGAAGCATGCTCGAAATGGCTTCGGACAACGATTTCGGCAGAGATAAAAAAATGGTACTATAAAAAGATAAATTATTGTGACTTGATACACAAGTGTGCAGTGGGACAATTTCGAGCGATAGCGAGAAATCTGGGTTATTTACTCCCTAGCCCGTCATTCCGAACGAGCATTTTTTGCAAAGCAAAAAAGCGCAGAGAGGAACCTCAAAACGGGTTTTATAGAAAGAAGCCGGTTTCGAAGCATTGACGCTTCACGCTATTAATTGCTAAGTAATTGAGTTGTTGAGTTTTTAAAGTTCTTAAGTTGCTACACTATTTATGAATGGCGCTCATGTTCGCGCAACAATGCAAAAGCACAAGGTAAAGCCAGTATCTTGTTCAAAGCCCCAAACTCAAAAACTAAATAACCAAACAACTCAAAAACTCACCAATGGGCTTTTAATATCAATTATTTGAACTGAATTAAAACTCTGCAGTCTTCGGTGTTCTTGGGAAGGCGATTACGTCTCTGATATTGCCCATACCGGTTACAAACTGAACCATTCTTTCGAAGCCCAATCCGAAACCTGCGTGAGGTACCGTACCAAAGCGACGCGTATCGAGGTACCACCACAACTCTTCAGCAGGGATGTGCATCTCCTCCATTCTCGCCAATAATTTTTCCATGCGCTCTTCACGCTGAGATCCACCCACAATTTCACCAATGCCCGGAGCTAGGATGTCCATGGCTGCTACCGTTTTTCCATCATCGTTCTGACGCATGTAAAAAGCCTTGATCTCTTTTGGATAGTTGGTTAAAATAACCGGCTTTTTAAAATGCTTTTCTACCAAGTAACGCTCATGCTCACTTTGAAGATCCATTCCCCATCCCGTAATCGGATATTGGAATTTCTTCTTCTTATTGTGATTGCTTTCTCTCAAAATTTCAATCGCTTCAGTATAGGTCAATCGCTCGAAAGCATTGTTCAAAACAAACTCCAGTTTTTCAATCAAGCCCATTTCACTGCGCTTGTCTTGAGGCAAACTCTTTTCTTCTTCTTGCAAACGTTGCGCAAGGAACTCAAGATCTTCGCGATTGTTGTCCATCGCGTATTGAATGATGTACTTGATGAATTCTTCAGCAAGATTCATATTGTCTTCCAAATCATAGAAAGCCATTTCCGGTTCAATCATCCAGAACTCCGCCAAGTGGCGCGCTGTATTTGAATTCTCTGCACGGAAAGTGGGTCCAAAAGTATAGATCTCACCAAAGGCAGTAGCACCAAGCTCTCCCTCCAATTGACCACTCACAGTAAGGTTGGTAGATCTTCCAAAAAAGTCTTCTTTGAAGTTTACAGTACCGTCTTCGTTTCTCGGAGTTTCGTCGAAAGGAAGGGTGGTCACACGGAACATTTCTCCCGCACCTTCCGCATCACTGGCTGTGATGATCGGTGTGTGCATGTATACAAATCCTTTTTCGTTGTAGAATTTGTGAACCGCAAAAGCCAATGCATGACGCAAACGGAACACAGATCCAAACGTATTGGTACGGAAACGCAAGTGTGCGTTTTCGCGCAAGAACTCAAGACTGTGTTTTTTAGGTTGCAAAGGATATTTTTCAGCATCACTATCACCCAAAACTTCAAGTGAAGTGGCTTTTACTTCTAATTTCTGACCTTTTCCAAGAGAAGGAATTACGGTACCGGTAACTTTCACCGAAGCCGAGGTGGTGAGGCGTTTCAGCGTAGTTTCGTCAAAAGCACCCAATTCCAACACCACTTGCAAGTTCGCATTGGTAGATCCATCGTTCAGGGCAATAAATTGATTGTTACGGAAGGTTCTTACCCATCCCATAACGGTCACCTCCTGTCCGGCAGGCTCTGATTGTAACAATGTTTTGATCTTAATGCGTTTGTTGAACATATACTACGTGTTTTTAACGGACGGCAAAGATAGGAAATTTAGGCCGAGCTTGCAATTCAAAGGTTTTGAAACCCTTTCTGAAATTAGGAATCGGGAAGCCTCTCTGTTTTCTTAAATTCGTTTCACAAACACTAACGAATGCGAATCATCAAACTTCTTTCCTTTTTCTCTTTCTTATCATTTTTTGCTTCTGTTAACCAAGTAAATGCTCAAGCCTCTTCAGAGCCTGCCACTTATTGCAATCCCATCAACTTGGATTATGGTTACACGCCCATTCCCAACTTTTCAACTTGGGGCCGACACAGGGCAACCGCAGATCCGGTGATCACTTATTTCAAAGGAGACTATTATTTGTTTTCGACGAATCAGTGGGGATATTGGTGGAGTCACGATTTGAGTAAATGGAATTTCGTTCCGCGCTTGTTTTTGAAACCCTATCATAAAGTGTACGATGAGCTCTGTGCTCCGGCCGTGTTTTCAATGGGTGATACCTTGTTTGTAATTGGATCAACCTATGCGAAGAATTTTCCGATTTGGATGAGCACCAATCCGCGTGTAGACGAGTGGAAAGAAGCGGTGGATAGTTTTGAAGTAGGAGCCTGGGACCCGAGTTTCTTTTTAGACGATGATGGTCGGCTGTATTGTTATTATGGAAGCAGCAACTTGTATCCTTTGTATGGAATTGAGATCGACCGAAAAACCTTCAAACCCATTGGCGAAAGAAAAGAGTTGTTGCACTTGAATCATGAAAAATACGGCTGGCACCGATTTGGGGAGTACTATGACAATACATTCTTAGATCCCTTTATGGAAGGGGCTTGGATGAACAAACACAATGGAAAATATTACTTGCAATATGGAGCACCCGCTACCGAATTCAGTGGATATGCCGACGGTGTGGCGGTAAGTAATAGCCCTTTGGGTCCTTTTGAGCAGCAAGTCCACAATCCCTTTAGTTTTAAACCGGGAGGGTTTATTAGAGGGTCGGGTCACGGAGCTACGTTTAACGATCGTTGGGACAACCTGTGGCACGTATCAACCATGGTGCTGAATGTGAAGAATAATTTTGAGCGAAGACTGGGTTTGTGGCCCGCGGGTTACGACAAAGACGGGCTGCTGTATACGAATACGCGTTTTGGAGATTATCCTCATTATCTGCCAAAGCGAAAAGAAGATCATTTGGAGTCGAAGTTTACCGGTTGGATGTTATTGAATTATCAGAAGCCGGTATTGGTGTCGAGCACATTGGGAGGCAATGGTGCGAATTTGGCGGTGGATGAAAATGTAAAAACTTATTGGAGTGCTAAAACAGGAAAGAAGGGCGAGTACTTTCAAACTGATTTGGGTAATGTATCGGAAGTTCGCGCCATTCAAATCAACTATGCCGATCAGGATGTAGATTCAGCTTTCTTAGGGAAGATTCCGAATACCTATCATCAATACCAATTGTATCATTCAGTAGATGGAAAGAACTGGCAACTGTTGATAGATAAGAGCAATAACAAGACCGACGTACCACACGATTATATTGAATTAAAGTCTCCCATCAAAACACGATATATAAAGATGGTGAATATTCACATGCCCACCGGAACCTTTGCCCTCAGCGGGTTTCGTGTTTTTGGAAATGGCCTGGGCGCAAAACCCGACAAGGTAAAAGAGTTCATGGTGCTGCGTGGTGAAAAGGACAGAAGAAGCGCTTGGGTTCGTTGGAGTCCGGTAAGCAACGCTTATGCATACAACATCTATTACGGCATTGCTCCCGATAAAATGTACAGTTGCATCATGGTGCACAGCGCCAACGAATACTACATCAAAACCATGGACAAAGACCTCACCTATTATTTTCAGATCGAGAGTGTGAATGAGAATGGGGTGAGCGAGAGGACGAGTGTGATGAAGAATTAGGCGGGATTGTGCTAATATTTGATAAAAAGTGTATAACACTAACTATGTGGAATATAATAGGATGATGGTATAGCAATTTGATTGGTGTTTCGTATATTTACGTGTTGTGCGTAATATTCTATTATGAAATTCGACAGACTAAAATATCAACAGACCAAACAAGAGATAATAGACTTAATCAAGCAAACTCATGCATGGGAGACAGATGAAGGGTTTATTGCTGACGGAATTATTTGCCCAGACATTTACCAAAAGGAAGAACTAAAAATACTTGTCATACTAGCAGAATCTTATGGCTACAGCCACGCTCAGCTTGTTGACATCGAAGAACAGCCTAATGAAGATATTATGGGTGTTGGAAATCCAAAAGTTCAGACACCTAAGAAAATCGCGGCATTACTTTGGCTGTTGTTTAAGTCTATTGAGCACGGGCAAGAGATAGAATGGAGAGATTTTCCAGAATTTTTACAAACAAGTGATAATAATTATACAGAGCTACAATATGCCTTATCAAAAATTGCATGGATAAACGTTAAAAAGGCTTCAAAGATTATAGATGACGAAGACAATAACACAACTCGTTTAGACTACCCGGAAATTTATAACGCCGGGATTCGAAACAAAAACATCATTGAATTGCAAATAAATTCCATTGCACCGGACTTAATAATAGTTTTTAGTAATCCCGTTATTCATTGTTTGTACGACAACAAAATATTAGGGGACGGTATTGACAGACATACAAAATATAAAATTCAAATAAATTCGGCCGGACAAAAAATGATTTACATGAACCATCCAAGCTATTTGGCAGATTGGGGCTATGAAGGAATTTATGAAACCTTTCAAATTTTATACAGGGGCTTATGTGACATTACTGATACTACGCACAACATTGGTATTGCCAATAGTGGGGCTGGACGTAGCAACAATGGGTTGCGGTAATTCTTCTGTGCTGTGGTTCGGGGCTTGACGAATCCCGTGAAAAACGGGACAGGTGCCGCCCAGCTTTAGTTCTTAATATTTAACTTTATCAAAAAGCCAGTCAGAAGTTCCGGGCGGACGAATACAAAATTCCGCACAATCGGCAATACTTGCTCTTTAGCAACAATACAACTTAGACTATGACAATCATTGATGTTTTAAATACAATCAATATTCCCCCTAAGAGATTGTGGTGTTGAATTAAATAAAATGGAAAGACTTTAGTCATTTTACTATAGGCTTGAAATAGCTGATTTTTGTACGAGTAACAATGAGGCGCTCAATTTGATAAATAAAGTATTAGTTGAAGTTGAAGATTGTCATTCCGGTTTGGTGGCCGATGGCATGCCAGAGCTACAATATAGCGGTAGAATGTATCCAGTTCAGGAAGACTTTATAGTTCGAGACGATGAAAGAATTATTGCAAGAAGCAAAGGGAATGAAATAGTTATTGATAATGACGGTGACTTTGTAATTAAAGATCGAAAAACAGGACTAATAATTATTTCAAAGACAAGATAAAACTAAAATGGAAAACTTCAATATATTATTAGCGAAATCTACAATCAGGTTTCTAAATATTAATCTGACTCATTTGAAAAAACTTTCTATTGAAAATTTTAATGAGAAGTGCCTAATTTATGTCAACACTAATAAGTGTATTTTCAATATTAGTATTTCTAATCTTATTGTAGTTGAAGTTGATAACAATCAAGACAGATTTAACTCTAACTTTTACAATGAGACTTACAGATACCATTCAGTTGACGATTTCAAGAAACTTTTCAACAAGTTGGTATTAAGAGCAACAAATAAAGAAAGACAAGAATTAAAAGTCAAATATAAAGGTAGAGATTATCCAATTTATATTGAACTATCTAGTATTGACAATTATAGAAGTTTAGGTACAGAAAAAAAATATGATTTGAATATTTACGACAGTAAGGGCAAAGGACATTTTGTTGCACAAGTATCTGAATATCCGTTAGGTATCTTTAATCTGGTTCATGTTTTCGAAGGCTTTGAAATTCGAGAGACTGAAATAATAAATTTCTTCGAGTTAAAGAAATAGAAATATACTACTTCTAACATTGGTATTACCAACAGTCTGGCTTGATTTAGGAGTAATCGGTAGCAGTAGTTCTGTTGTACTTCGGTTCGGGGATCATTAAATAAAGACCAACGTTAGTTCTTAATATTTAACTCTATATTTTCAATCAGCAGCAGTTATCACCAGACGGAACACAAATTTCCAACATGCATTAAGCCTTGCTCGTTATATGTCACACAATTGAAACATACCGTACATATTCTAACACCCTAGACTTTGCCATGCTGCGCAACGCTATCTTTAGCACATTGCAGGGCACACAAAACCCTGACATAAAACAAGCCTTGCAACGAGCTAAAAATACCAACGCCCCTAGCCAACGTACAACCCAGCTGACAGAAATCTCATGGACTTCAATTCAAATCTGGGCAAGACAATTTTCATCAACAACTCAATGAAGCTATATAAAGCATTTTAGCTAAAGATTTTGGCAATTCAAAAAAGGCTGCTAAATTTGACAAAACTGTCAAGGTAAAATTTCAAGACCATGAAAGAAACATTTGGAGAGTATATACACAAGCTAAGGGTTGAAAACAACTTGACACTGACAAAACTTGCCGCAGCTCTCGACATTGACCAATCAACTTTATCAAAAATTGAGAACAATAAAAGAACTGTTCCAGAAGAAATACTACCAAAACTTGCAAAAGTCTTTCAGTTAGACAGAAAAAAATTAGACAGAGAGTTTTACAGTGAAAAAATCGCAATACTCATCTATAAAGAGGATAACTCGAAAGAATTATTTCAAATAGCCGAAGAAAAAGCGAAATACCTGCGATTAAAATCAACAAAAGAAGGAAAGCTAAATATCTAACTCATGTATAAATCGTATAAAGAAAATTCAGAATTGTCAGCAGTAGAAGAACCGCAGATACTGATTAATTTTAAAACAACAAAAAGTAAGGCAATAACTTTAACAAAAAAAACATACAAAGTTGTATCGCTTTTTAGCGGTTGCGGCGGTTTAGATTTAGGATTTACCGGAGGGTTTAATTTTAGAGATAGACACTTTGAAAAAAATAAATTCAAAATTGAATTTGCAAACGATATTGATCCTGCCGCAGAGTTAGTCTATAATTCAAACAAATCATTTTTCGGAAAACATTCTTTCGTAAAAGATGACATAAAAAACATTGCCATAAACACTATTCCTGATTTTGATTTTTTAATTGCAGGCTTCCCTTGCCAGCCTTTTTCAAATGCTGGTTTAAGAAAAGGCATCAATGATGAAAGAGGTAATTTATTTGAAGAATGTGAAAACCTTTTAAAGCAAGCACTTAAAAGAAAAAATCCACCGATTGGATTTGTATTTGAAAATGTGAAAGGAATTCTTTCCTCAAAAATGGATAATGGAACAAGTATTCCTGATGAAATAGTTAAAAGAACGGAAAAACTCGGTTTCAAAACGAATTATAAATTATTCAAGACCTGTGATTATGGCGTGCCTTCAAACAGACAACGGTTAATAATTGTTGGCATCCGTAAAGACATTGGTTACTTTGACTTTTCTCTTTTAGACCAAGTAGTTGCGGAGTATAACCTTCCGAATGAAAAAGAAAGCCCGTATGATTTGTATTTAGGTTCTGCCTTATGTGATATACCAAAAGATGCCCCACAATACAACGACTTTTGGAAGTATTCACCAGGCGGACAATATATGGTTGACAAAATCGGTGCTTGCCTTGATGGTAGAGAGGCACTCGAAAAATTTAAAAAAAGAACTCCATTACATGAAATTTCAAATACAATTACAACTGGAAGGTCTTGGAAAAACATGAACCCAAAAGATATGTCTGAGAGGTTTTTGAAAATTTGGAACAATCCACAAAAATACAGAGCCCCTAATTTCTACAGAAGATTTGCTCTTGGTGAAATAAACGGAACAATCACAGCTTCAGCTCAACCAGAAAATTGTGGCATTACCCACCCTTTTGAAAATAGGCGTTTTACAATTAGGGAAGTTGCGAGAATACAATCGTTCCCAGACGATTTTACTTTTCCTTTCAAAACTATTGCTGACGCTTATAAAGTAATCGGAAATGCAGTTCCTCCAATATTTGGTTGGGTAATTGCAAAAGCCTTAACCAAGCACATAGACAATGGGTAATTTCAATCACATTAAAGCATATTTATTAGGGCTTTTAGTTGGTGGTGGTAAAGTTGACACAAATACTTTTGTTATTGACCTTCCCTTTAAAAAATGGGGGATGGACCCTATGCGAATGAATATCATTGCGAGTGACATTCTTACCAATATACGCCAACGTTTTAATACTACTTACAATTTTGATGTTACCTACGAAATTGGTAATAGTCGGTGGTTAATTACACCAATTGAGGGTGCAGATATTTCACCATTGATAAAGGATTTACAAGCCCTAAATTTACCTATCGGCGGCTTTTTATTATCAACTGTTGACTTAGCAATTGCAAAAACTAAACTTACAGGAATAAGTGTTGAAAGTTTTCTCTCAGGCGTCTTCGACACAAGGGCAAGTCTTACGCTTTCTCACAGGCGTTTTACTGATGATGCACCTGTTGTATCAGTCGAAATTCCTGGCAGTACAAAGAATTTCAAATTCGTTGTTCAATTATGTTCATGGCTTACTGATTTAGGCTCTATTACTGACCAAATTTTATATAATCATCCAAATCAACATGCAGCGTCTGACCCAGACTACAAGGGATGGAAGAAAGGGTTTAAGATTAGGTTTCTTGTGAAATCCTTTTTAGCGCAACATTCTTTTGCGCTGAAGGCAAAATCAATTGATGTAACTACAATTGAAAAGAAGCAGAAGAAAGAAGAACAGATTCCATGTTATCTAAGAAAATTACGTAAGCCGAGCCCAATAACAGTTCATAGCGACCAAAATTCGTCTGAACTTCCCATCGAAGTAAGAAATAAAATATTTTTCCATTATCATCATTTTTGTGCAGTTTTAAATTGTCCTCATGCACCAAAAGACGAAATCGATAAACTAATTAAACAGAAAAACAGCCTAATAAATTTCTTTCCTCGACTATCAAAAGGTTCGAAAAAAGAATTGCAAAAAGCATTCGAGAAAATTCAATCAACATATTTTCCTGACAAAGAAATATCAAAGAAAAAAACTAAAATAAGCAAGCTGCTTGAAGATGAAACATTTGTTGACTTTGCTGGATTAGACCAAGGCATCGCCTACTTATTTGCTACTTCTTTGAATGGTAAAAGGCATATGGGCTCAATGAGTAAGATTTTGAACAGTTGTTCTGAAAATATTGTTTTAGTTTCAACTATTGGAAGTGGCTTCAATAGCCCATTATTGGTAGTGAATACTACCAATCAAAGAGCTTTTATTTGTTCTTCTGTTTCAAACAAGCTAAACCAAGAAATGATTAAAAGGAAAATTACAGTAAAAGGATTAAATGTAAATATTCAATAGGATGAATGAAATTAGTTATTACGAAGAATTTTCAAAAAAGTTTATTCGGTATTTAAGTTCATACTTATATGGTGATTTTAAAGTTTACTACTCGTGCAACAACACTTTAGATACACTGGTTAAGGACTTAGAACTTCAATCGGGAATTACTATTAAGCCAGAAAATTCATACATTCCTAAATTAAAGGTCGATATAGTTTTTGCTGTTTGTGAAAACAATAAAGCAAGACTAATATTAATTGAAGCAAAATATTTACCCCAGTTAAGCCTTAAAGATTATTCACAGCTTGCAGGTTATTTGCAAGTAGCAAAAACCATAGACATTGGACTGCTATTGTTGGTACAAAAAGGAAATAGCATAAATAAGCTTTCAAATGATTTCCAAGAAATATTACGGCTAAAAAAGCTTCCAATGAATTGGCTTATAGACTTACAACAATTTAATGAACAGCATAATTTTAAAACAGGAATTATAAGTTACATTCCTAATAACGGTATTGATTGGGTCGACACCAAAGAAATTCATGGCATATCATCGTTTGAGGAATTAATGGACATCATTAAAACTTAGCCAACGCACCAAGTCAGACACATTTGAAAGGTACATAAAGCTGACACACAGAAGCCAACCTTGCATAAGAGCCCGTCTTTTGTCAACGCACAGGCAACACTCTGCAGTTCTACACATATCCACATTAAAGTTAACCGAGAAAAATGGCGAACGTAAAAAATGGGTATTGCCAAAAATGCAGGCTGACGGAAGCGAAAGTATTCACTTTTTACAATTCTAATTTCTCTAAGCCTTATGTCATATGGGTAGCTAAGAAACAAACGTACCCTAGCACGAGTATCTGATTACTGAATAAATTGGGACCCTACAATTATTATAACAAAAAAGCAATTCGACAGCATTTCCTAAAAAAGCACAAATTTGTTTTACAATACCAACGTTAATAAATTTACTGACAGTGAATATACTCCTATACTTCGGCTTTTGAATTCAAGTTTAATAGTGCCATTGAAAGACACGGTTTTTTCTAACCAGAGAGTATTCTAAATTTCTAGTAATGATTGACAGATCTGCGTAGATAAGCAAGATGCTAAAACTTTACCCCGATAATCTTATTAGCAGTGGAGTAGGGTATTACTTTCCGATACTAAAAGTTGAATATTACGGAACGGCTCATTTACGAAGTTATTTCTATGTGAAAAATTGAAGTTATAAATATGGTGTGCTGCCAACAAAAGTGTTTGCAAAAGCAGGGTGGACATTGTTACATCAGCTATGTGCAAGCATCAGCTGTGGATCGGGTTCAACGTTCAAATTTCAGTTTTAGTTCATAACTTCAACACCATATTTTCAAATGAGCTTTTATACCGGGCTAGTAAATCAGTGAATTCCCCGACTTCGCAAAAACCTGAACGTTGCCTAGAACTGTTTTCAAGGTTTTTGCAATAGGACGATTAAAAAACTAAATGGTAAATCAAACAAAATATAGATTACCTAGTAGAATCGAAGAAGCGCTTGGGTTCGTTGGAGCCCGGTAAGCAACGCCTATGCATACAACATCTATTACGGCATTGCTCCCAATAATATGTACAGTTGCATCATGGTGCACAGTTCCAACGAAAACTACATCAAATACATGGACAAAGACCTCACCTATTATTTTCAGATCGAGAGTGTGAATGAGAACGGAGTGAGTGAGAGGACGGCGGTGATGAAGAATTAGGGGAGGGAGATTGGTGGATTGTGCTAATTGTATATAGTAAATGTATAACACTAACTATATGGAATACAACAGATTGAGAGTTTATTTATTTGATTAGTGTTTCGTATATTTACGTGGTACCGGTAATGCAAAAAGACGACAGTGCAACAATAAAACGACAGGAAAAATGAACAGACAAGCCAACGCTTCAGCAAAATCAAAAGAGGTGCGACGCTACCCAAAAGCAGACACACAATTGCACCACATTTGCGTTTGCCCCAACACACGACCTGAATAATGAAGTTTTTCAAAAAAATATGGACAACTATTAAAATCTTCTTTGTAGGCAAGAAGAAAAAGTCTGATGTAAAAGTGTATCAAGACGCTAAGGCAACTATTGAGAAAGGAATAGACAAAGAAGAAATACTTACAAAAGCGTCAAGTGCTACTAATGACGAAGAAAGAAAGGAAATTCTCCAACCTCTGATTGATTTTGTAACTGCTGAACAAATTGTAGATGCAATAGAAAACGAGCCTGAAATTCTATCAGAAACAAAACCAACGAAGAAAAGAAAGAAATTATACGACCTGCATGAACTTGAAAATGAAATCAAGCGTCATCAATCAAACTTGACTCTACTTGAGCTACAGAAATCAAGTGTTAAAGAAGTTTTCAATCCAGACACTTCGTCATTTGACGAACGAATAAATAAACTGTTTTCACTTCTCGGCAAGAACAAAGTGAATGACAAAGTTGAATTATCGGATTTCACTGTTTCTGCGTTTGACAAAGATTTCAAACAACTCGAAAGATTATTATCTGAAAAATCTGCCCTTAGACGTCATAAAACCAAAGAGCAAGAAAAGAAAAGGCAAAATAAAATATATGAAAGCAACATTAAAAAAGAACTCAATCATCATTATTCGCTGATAGAACAAAATAAACTTGATGACGCCAAACTACTTATAAATAGACTTTCGAAGTCAATTAAACCGGACTATAAAAAAGGTATTGAACGGCTTTCAAGAGCAGTAGAAAAACTCAAAGAAAAGGAACTAGAAGTTTTCAAGAAACGACAAGCAGAACTTCTTAGACAACAACAAGAAGAAGCCGAAAGTCTGCGAATTGAACAAGAAAAGAAATTAGAACAACAAAGGATTGCAAGGGAAGAAGCCGAGGAAATAAGAAAAATCGAAGAAGCAAAAAAAACAGAAAAGGAAAATAAGCTAAAAGCACTATTAACAAAAAAATTCAATTGGAGAGATTTTCAAAGAATCCTACAAGACAATGGTATTGCGGGATTTTATCATTTTACTGATAGGTCAAATCTTAAATCTATTAAGGAAAATGGAGGTTTATTTTCTTGGTATTATTGTGATTTAAACAGAATAGAAATCCCAATGCCTGGTGGTAGCTTAGGTTCACGCCAAAACGATACAATTAATGGTAAAAAAGATTTTGTAAGAGCTGCATTTAATAAAGAACATCCGATGTTATTTATTGCTCAAAGAGACGGGAGGATTTCAAGACCAGTTTGGCTTGATATAGATATTGAGATAGCCTATTTTGAGCATACTGAGTTTTCAGACAAAAATGCTGCGGCATTTTCTTCTTACACTCCTATAATTGGCAAAGAAGTACAGCATTTGTCAAATATTAGGTTTGACATTTTAAAGAAAGCTGAACGAGTAAGGCACTACAATTTATTGGACAACGAAAAACCATATAACCAAGCGGAAGTCCTCGTAAAAACTTGGATTCCGATAGAATATATTAAAAATATTGAAAGTCTTGCCTAATGATATACATCGAGAATAAAAAGAAGAAGGAAAAAGCGTTGTTGGCAAAATACCCCAATGCCAAAATCGTTGATGTTACCTCAAAAGCAACAACTGGCTTAGTTAAATTGAGTCCGTTTTATCCCCACGGAAATATTCCTATCCCTTTTTCAGAAAACCGCAAAGCCAAATCTGTTGAGGGGATTTGGCAGGCTTTAAAAGTTTTTGAAAGTGCTGATATTGACGAAGCGATGTTCTCTAATGACACAATGAAAGACATAAAAAGAACTGTCAGAAAATATGGAAAACCTTTAGGGCATCGTAAAGGCGTAAATGGCACCGACTTGCTGAATTATATTGATGCTAGAATACAGATTTATCTTCCGAGTTATTTATGGGTATTAGAAAACAAGGTTTCAGAAATAATTGAGCGACTTAAAGAAGCATCAAAAAAAGAGGATATTGTTTTACTTGACTATGAAACTAATTGCGATGTTTTAAACCCGAAAAAACCGCTTTCACACGCCTTTCTCGTGAAGGCATACGTTGAGGGTAATTATCCAATGGCAACCGACTTGTATAAAGAACTTGAACAAAGGAAACTGAATCCAGTCGAGGAAAAGTCTAAAAAGAAAGCAACTAAACCGAGAACTAAAAAAACTCAAAACAAAAAGGACGACAATCAAACAACCCTATTTTAAAAGCAGAGAACATGACATTTGAGATTATATTCATTTTAGCCCTTGTCGGATTACAAATATTAGTATTTTTCAACGTCTTCTTTAAAATAAAGTCGTATCAGCGGTTTTTTCCAAGTTCGTTTAAAGAAATACAAATCGAAAAATTCTTTATAACAAAAGCAGTTCTAAGTGAATCTGACCAATTTGATAAATACTTGGATTCACTCCCAAATTATGTCCAAATAATTGAGGAATCAGAAGATGCGGATCAAGTCGAGCTTTTAGTTATTCCTAATTCAACAAAAGCGAATCATTCACACTTTTCAGAGATAATTAAATCCACTAATGCCTATTTGTGCAAAAACAAAGGAGCATCAGCAGACTTTGGGATTTTAAAAGACACTTGCGAAAGGCATCTTGAAAAGGTTGACAATGAAATTGGCAACCTTATAAATGTTCCTTTATATATCGGATTGGGAGGAACCTTTGTTGGAATTATTATTGGTTTGTGGGGGATTGATTTCTCCGCTACAACTGAAGGAACTACTACGACAATTTCATCTGATAGTATTGCCCAGTTACTGAATGGGGTTATTGCCGCAATGTTTGCAAGTTTGGTAGGATTAGCTTTTACTGTGATTAATTCAGCTTTGGTTTACAAGCCAGCGGCCTACAAAAATGATACAGACAAAAACCATTATTACGATTTTTTACAAAGAGAACTACTACCATTTTTGAATATTGGCGTTTCCAAATCTCTTGGAAGTTTTAAAGATGTTTTAAATCATTTTATTATCAAATTTGGTGAGAACATGGATGACTACAAAGATTCAGGTCATCTTCTCAATGAAAATTTACAAAAGCAACAGACTGTTCTTGAAGAAATAAACAAGTTAAGTCTAACCAGGACTGCAACCAAAATTGCAGAAGTGTTTGCGGACCTTAAAGGATCAGCAGAGCACTTAGAAAAATTTCAAGCGTATCAAAAGGGCCTAAATGGTTATGTTGACAAAACAGAGAAAGTTGCCCATGACATGAATGTAATCATTGAACAGTTTAAGGACTTCAATTTAAATCTTAAAGCAATAAGCAATAATAGTGTTGCCACTATTGAATTACAGAAGCAATTCAAAGATTCTTTAGAAAAACACTTCCCTACTATAAACGACCACAGAGAAGTTTGGCGGACCCAAGTTGATGAACTTAATCAAGATATCAAAGAGGTTTACAAGGAACTCAATAGTTACTTTAAAACTTCTACTGAGCAAATTCAATCCTTTATTGGCAGTAACAACAACTTTTTCACAGGAATTAATGAAATACAAAATGCCATTAAAGTTTTTGTAGAAAACTCATCCATCCAAAAGGATGAATTCAATGTTTTGAAAAATCAAATCGTTGACATGCGAAATGATTTCAAGGATTCGCAAAAGCAATCAATTGAAACTAATAAGGCTCTAATTGAAGCTATTATTGACTTGAAAAAAACCTTAAGCAAAATAGAAATCCCAATAGAGAAATAAGATGGCTAAATCAAACGAGAAAAAAAGAGACTTCTTTTGGTTAAGCTATTCAGACTTAATGACAAGTTTGTTTTTTGTCATGCTTGTTCTCTTTGTTTTGGTTTATACCATGCAAAATAAGATGATTGGAGAACTTGGAGAAAAAGGCAGGGAACTTGACCGAATTAAGGAAATCGAAAAAACAGTCAACAATATCGACACGGCATATTTTAAGTATGACGCAGAGAACAAAAAACACATTTTAAATATGCAGTTTTTGTTTCCAAAAGGTAGTTATGACATCTCTAAAATTGTGCCTGACAAACGAGCTGACTTGCTTAAAGCCGGTAACGTAATTAAACAACTCATTTTAAAATATCCAGAGGAGGAAAATATCAAATATCTAATTGTAGTCGAGGGTCAAGCATCAAAAGACAATTGGGCTGGAAATGACGACCTAAGCTATCACAGGGCTCAATCGCTAATTAAGTTTTGGGAGCAAAACAATCTTGGACTTGACGAATTGAAGAACTGTGAAATAATTGTTGCTGGCAGTGGTGAGAAAGGTATTCCAAGGACGCAGCCTGACATTGGCGATGCAAACCAAAGATTTCTAATAACAATAGTTCCTAAGATTGGACAAATGAAAAAATAAAGAGCCACCAAGCCAACGCACCAATACGACACGAAATGGACAGACAACAACACGACAGAAAAGAAGCACGAGGCGGTTATATGGGTTTGACGTCATGCGGGGTGAAGTGCTTAAATTTAATTGCAGTTCTTTAAATAAAATTTAGTGCCGGGTTGGCGGTTTTATGTCCTGAAATCTTGCATGAACGCTAAATCCGAAACGTTGGCTACATTTTTTGAGATTTTTGCAAAAGGACGAGTTAATCGTAATGAAGTAAACCATACTATAGATAGTCTAGAAGAATCAAAGTCTTTGCAGAAAAATTTACTAAGTCAGCACAAAGGACATCATTTATTATTTTCTGATTTAGAAAGTAAATGTGTATAGGGTGAGCGAGAAGACAAGTATCATAATAAACATAACGTAAGGTAGTGGTGCACACGAAATAGTCTTTTGACTAAATGAAATTTCATGCTATGGGCCATATCTATCAAGCGAAATGCAAGTCCTGTGAATATCAGTCAAAAATGCTGATGCATGGAGTAGGAATGCTTCTCGATACCGGGGCTTCTGAAATAATTCTAGACAGTAAGAAAAGGTCTCTGATATCGAAGACTATTTACAGCGAACCTACTGAGTTCGACACGGAGGTTCTTGGTATTAGCAATCCCCCCAAGCCCACGAAATTAGACCCGGAACGGTTTAAGATTTATGGAAGCGATCCACAATTGGGCCCTTTTAATAGCAGAGGCAGGTACATAAAACAACATGACGATTCCGATCTAGACGGTGCCCGATTTTTCTATATATGCCCAAAATGCGAAAAGAAGACATTGCAATTTGAAAGCGCTGGTTTGTGGGATTGAGCTATATGAATATGTCAACCCTCCTCCACCCCAAACTCCTTCATCAACTCCACTCCATAACCCCTAATAATTTTGATGATCTCCACCGCACGGAGGCCACGGTCTGTGATGGTGTACTCTACTTTCGGGGGAACTACGGGGTATACTTTGCGGGTGATAAAGCCTTCTCCTTGTAATCCCATTAACTGCCATCTGCAATCCCATTGAAAGAAATCTAAAAGAAATGCTGGGTGAAGCAGCTCTACCCAAAAAAGCAGTAGCCGAGAGCGGCTTTTTGTACTAACTTAAAGAACACAAATAAAAGATTATGACTATTGCCATTATAGGTACAGGAAATGTTGGCGGAGCGCTCGCCACTCAATGGGCTCGAAAAGGACACACCATTCTATTGGGTGTTCGTGACTTGGCTTCCTTTAAAGGACAACAACTCTTGAACAATCCCAATACTGCTGTTTTGTCGATCCAAGAGGCGGTTCAAAAAGCAACAATTGTGTTATTGGCCACGCCGGCGCCTATGGCGGTTGAAGTGGCTAGAAGCCTCGGAGATACCAGCGGCAAAATCATTATCGACTCCATGAACATCGTAATGAACCGCGGTCCCCAAGGATATTCAAATACGGCTCAGGCAATTCTCGATAACACCGCCACCCGCGATGTGGTAAAATGCTTCAATACCACAGGTTTCAATAACATGCAAAATCCGGTGTACGGAGATCAATCATTGGACCTCTTTGTTGCCGGAGATAGCAAGCCCGGAAAAGCTGCCGCCCAACAATTGGCACTCGATTCCGGTTTCGCCGCTTGTTACGATATTGGTGGCAATGATAAATTCGAATTAATGGAGCAATTTGCCTTTTTTTGGATCAATTTGGCGCTATTTCAGGGGCAGGGAAGGGAAATTGGGATGAAATTGTTGAAGAGGCAGGGCTAGGCTTTGGGCTTTAGGCCTTAGGCTGATGCTTCAATTTATTGGGTGTTAGAATTTGCGGTCACTAATCTGTGGTTAATCCGTTCTAATCTGTGCGAATCAGTGGTCAAAAAAATAATAGATACCTACTTGGTTTTTTTAGCTTACTAAATTTTCGAACAGTTTACTTTACCGCAAAGAGAAGAAGAACGCAAAGATGCGCAAAGAATTCTCAGAGCTCAATAATTGAAAAAATGCATAAAAAAGGGGTGTTTTTGATTAAAAACACCCCTTTTTTGACAAATTTTAGCTGTTTTTGCCCTTATTCTACAGAATACACTTTTACTACTCCGTCGTTTTCACTGCTCACAATCAAGAGACTTTTCTTGGTTGGACTATCGCAGGCCGGAACAAAAGTTACCCCCTCAGGAGCATCGCCGGTTTTCAATATTTTAATCAATACAGGGCTTGTGGGCTGACTGATATCATAGATAGCAACCGCATCGGCACGTTCCATTCCAACAAAAGCAATTGGGCGCTTTCCAACCCAACCCAAGGTCATGCCTTCCGGTTCTACACCTTTGTCATCACTGCGAGCATCGTCGTAATAACCAAGGGCTGCGCAAGATTTATCCAGCTCATTTTTGCTGTCAAAAAGCAAGGCACCGGTATTTCCATTCCATACACTGAAAGAGCGAGCGCCGCCCGTATACAATTCTTCGAAGTTTTTGGCATCACCATCGGTATTACCCAGCGTAGTGGTAATGTTAAGTCTGCCTAGTTTGGCATCTGTTCTCAAGCTTGCGTCTGTGAAAACAGCCGGATTTAATACGATGTCTTTCACACGCTTGTTTTCTACAAAGCCGGCATATTCACGTGCATCACCTTCGTTGGCTGTAAATACATAAGGCTTACCCCATAATTCAAAAACGCCGATACCATCAGGAAGGTAGCTCGCTTTTACAGGCCAGGCATTGAAATTGATTCCTCCATCGCGATCACTGGGATCGATCGCATTTTCAGCTAAATTGAAGGATTTGAAGCCTAAAGGGAAGATATTGGTGACTTTTCTGCTCTTAATGTCAATTTTCGCGATACCATTGTTCTCTTGTAAGGTTACCCAAGCTGTTCTGGAATCCTGAGAAATGGCCACATACTCAGGTTCGATATCTTGCATAAAACTGGCATTTGGACCATAAATTCTCAGTCCTTTTGCCAATAATTCGTCTTTTTTGCCCGTAAATGCTTCAAAACCGATGGTTTGTACTGCGTAGTTTCTTTTCACTTCAATGATGGAAACGGAACCAACCGGATCAATTGTATAAGAGTCATTTGGCTCACCTTCATTGGCAGTTAAGATGAACTCTCCGTCGGGAGAATAGGTAACCATATCGGGTAGCGCTCCCACCGGAATTTCTTTAATCAGTTTATAGTCCTTCGTTCTAAACACAACTACTTTACCCGGATCGGTCTTTACAAAACCTTCTACCGCTGCTGCCAGTTTCCCATCGCTCACAGAAACACTGTTTACACCGCCACCATAAGGTGTAATGCTAATGTTCCCGATTAATACAGGAAGAGCCGGGTTTGAAAGATCGAGAATGTCGATTCGGCTGGAGCCGCTGTTGGTAACAACAAAAAGTCGGTTTGTTTCGGGGTCGAAGGCGGTGATTTCGGCAGCGCCCAATTCTCCAACTTTAATAGAGCTGATTTCACTGAAAGTTGCAGCGTCTTCATTTGAAAAATGAGGGTGGTCAATCGGATCACCTTTTTTACAGGCCGTAGCCAATAATGCTAAAGCAACTAAAGAGAGTACATATTTTTTCATTTGCAGAGTTTTGAACTGCAAAACTTGTTCACGTGTGTTAAGCGCTCGTTAATGAACGGTTAATTGAAGATTAAGGATGATGAAGAGGTGGTTAGGTATTAGGCGTTACGCCTTAGGCTTTGGGCTTTAGGTGTTAGGCTTTTTTTGACCACAGATTTGCAGGATTATAAATGCAAATTAACACAGATTAAAGGCTGAAATTCAATTAGTCTAATCAAACACACAACCGCTAATCTGTGTCTATCTGTCCTAATCCGCGTTATCTGTGGTCAAAAAACCTCAAAAACAAGATAAATCAATCAAAAAAGGGCCAATTTCACTCGAAATCGACCCTTTTCTACAAAATGCAACTAATACTAATTTGCTATCAATCTACTTATCAAAACAGCCGCTCTTTTAATCAGAAATGGATATTCATTCAATTTAATGGTTTCACCGGGCGCGTGTGCTCCTCTACCGGAAGCACCCAATCCATCCAAACAATTCAGGTACTCTGCAACATAGGAGATATCTCCTGCTCCTCTCAAACCGGGATTTCCGGGAGATACTGGTCCCAGCCCCATTGCCTGACTTACCTCGCTGAGCTTTTCCGCGAGCAATAAGTTGCCTTGAGTTGGGGGCATGGCAGGAATTCCATCGGAAAATCTGATATAGGCTTTTGTGCCGGGTAGGTTATTAGCAACGATGGCTCGCATGCTATCGCGAGCCGCATTTTTCTGTTGTTCCGATATAAAACGAAGGTCTCCAATTACCACCGTTTTGGGCGAAATGATGTTGGTTTTGCCCGAAACAAGCCCATTTTGCTTCGATTCATTGTAATTTACCTCCGATCCGCCAATAATGAGTCCCGGGTTAAATGTCAAGTATTGTATACCTGAAAGACGTTCTCTGAAGCTATTGATAATTCTACTTGCCTCATAAATAGACCCATATCCACCCGAACCAAAGACTCCGGATGAATGACCCTGGGTCGCTTCTACTTCCAATTGCCAGCCACTCGCTCCGCGGCGTGCTGTAGTTATAATATTAAAGGAGGTGGCCGTTTCGAATGCCAGAGCAATATCGTGTTGTTTGGCGCGCTCAATAAAGTCTTTTCTGCTTACTTCGTGCGGATCGCCGGCATTTTCTTCGTCGCCGGTCATGTATACCGTAATATTCGCATCTTTCAAGAGTCCCTGTTGTTCGAGCGCTTTCAAAGCAGCAATGATGACCACATCTCCTCCCTTCATATCATTGACACCTTGACCCGTTGCCGTACTATCGTTTAACTTGGTAAATGGAGTAGAAGGCATGTCCGGTTCAAACACAGTATCCAAATGTCCTATCAAGAAAATTTTCTTTCCTTTACCACCTTTACGGTACGCAACCAAATGCCCCGCTCTTTTCAAAGAATCGGGTAAATTGACCCATTCTACCGTAAATCCGAGCTTTTTTAGCTCTTTTGCATAGATTTCTCCTACTTTTTTGACACCCGCTATATTGAAGGTACCGCTATTGATATTCACCGATTCCTCCAATAATTTCCAAGTTTCGGGCATAGAAGCCTCCACTTTTGCCAATAGAGCCGATTCTGTAGCGGAAAGATTGACTTGCGCCTTTGAAAAGGAAAAAGCTCCAACAAAAGCAGCTAACAATAATGTCTTTTTGAGCATAAGCAGGTATTTGAAAAAGTATGTTTTCGGACAAATTCGGCCAAAATTTGAGTGATTTTGGTCGGAAATAGGGCAAAATTGGTCAAAACACTCAAAAATCCCCTAATCTTTATCGATCAGTTTTATGCCGGTTTGCGTGAACTCAATTTTGCGTTCTTTATAAAGTTTTCCAAGAGTCATTTTGAAGGTTTTCTTACTCATTCCAAAAAACTCATACACTTCTTCCGGATCCGATTTGTCGTGAAAGGGTAGGTATCCGTTGTGTTCTCTTAATAAGTCAAGGATCTTGGTTTCTTCGTTTACTACTTTCTTGTATCCGGTTTGACCTATAGAAACGTCGATTTTGTTATCCGGGCGAATGGTTTTAATGGTCCCTTTTAATGTATCGCCCAAGGCCAATTTTTGGAAAACCTCATTGAAGTAGACCAAACCAATGTGTTGATTGTTGATGATTACTTCATAACCAAGATTGGTAGTTCGATACACCAATAGGTCTACGATCTCCTTTTCCTTTACAGTAAGCGTTTCATTGGAAAGAAAGGGCTCAATTTTTTCTGAAGCCACTACTCGACCGGTCTGCTCGTCGGTATAAATTTTTACGATATAATAACCACCCACGCGCATTCCCGATCGTTGTTTACTCCGCGGAACAAAGAGATCTTTCATCAATCCCCAATCCAAAAATGCCCCTTGGTTAGTAGTAGAAACAACTTTCAAATTGGCGATATCGCCTAATACGGCTTTGGGCTTGGTGGTTGTTGCAATCAAACGATCCTCAGAATCATGGTAAACAAAAACCTCGAGCACATCACCCACTTTGGCGTCTTTGGGGATGAATTTTCCGGGAAGTAAGAGGCCTTTATCGCCATCGTCTAAAAATGCGCCGGAGGCATTGATGCGTTGGATAGCGAGCTGATGGTATTGTCCGGCAGTTAATTTCATTGATCAAAGATAGGGAAATGAGGAGACGAGGAGGCGAGGAACGAGGAGGAGGATGATTTGAGAGTGTGATTATTTGATAATGTGGGAATGAAATACAAATAAGGAAGAGGGACGCTGCGAAACCGCTGCGCTCGCTGCGCCGTTGCGGTGCAAAAATGAAAAGCCGGAAAACAAGAGTTGCGGCAACTATCCTGTCAATCCTTTAATCCTGTAAATCCTGATCGCAGTCAGGTTGATTGAATATCAGGGGCTAATCTGTGGGAATCTGTATTAATTTGTGGAATCTGTGGTCAAAAAAAAGCCTAAAACCTAAAGCCCAAAACCTACCACACAGAACTCAATAACTCAAAACTTGAACTACATGGTGTCTTTGGTGAAATGAAAATTTAAACTTCAGTCTTCTCTCCCCTTCCTCGTCTCCTCGTTCCTCTCATCCTCGTTTCCTGTTTACCACTTTTTCCCAAAAACATCCCACTCTAAAATGCTGTTGGCAGCGGCAAACGATGTAATTTGCAACCATGCAATCGTATTTGAATGACTTGAATGAGCGCCAACGAGAAGCCGTGACCCATATAAACGGTCCGATCATGATCGTAGCAGGTGCAGGAAGTGGAAAGACCAAAGTATTGACCACCCGAATCGCCCATTTGATGGCGAACGGAGTAGATGCCTTCAATATTCTCGCCCTAACATTTACAAACAAAGCCGCCAAAGAAATGAAGGAGCGCGTGGAGCGCATCCTCGGCAATGGCGAAGCTAGAAATCTATACATCGGAACTTTTCACAGCGTGTTCGCGCGAATTCTTCGTTCCGAAGCCGACAAGATTGGATATCCCAATCATTTCACGATTTATGATACCGACGATGCGAAAAGCGTAGTGAAAACAGTGGTGAATGAAATGAATTTAGACGACAAACACTACAAACCCGCAACCGTTTACAACCGCATTTCTTCAGCGAAGAACGCTTTGGTAAGTGCTGCACAATATGCCGCAGATTATCATATCCAGCAGGAAGACATGCGCGCCAATCGTCCTGCTATTGCCCAGATTTATGACGCATATGTAAAGCGCTGTTTCAAAAACGGTGCGATGGACTTTGATGATTTGTTGTTGAAGTTTTATGAATTACTGAAGACGAGTCCGGAAGCCTTGTCCAAATACCAACGCAAGTTCAAATACATTTTGATCGACGAGTATCAAGATACCAACCCGGCACAATACGAGATCATCAAACTTCTCGGTGCCATGCACGAGAATGTATGTGTAGTGGGTGATGATGCGCAGAGTATCTACAGTTTCCGCGGTGCTACCATTGAAAACATCTTGCAGTTCCAACAAGACTATGACAATGTAAAAGTGGTGAAGCTGGAACAGAATTACAGAAGTACCAAAACGATCATTAATGTAGCGAACGAAGTGATTCGCAACAATAAGGGACAGATTCCTAAAGACCTTTGGACCGACAATGCGGATGGTGAAAAAATTCGATTGGTAAGAACCAATTCAGATAACGATGAGGGTAAGTTTGTAGCCGATACCATTCAAGAACAAAAGTTGCGCAATCATTTCATGAACCGCGACTTTGCCATTCTCTATCGCACAAACGCTCAGAGCCGTGCTTTTGAAGAAGCTTTGAGAAGGATGGCCATTCCGTATACGATTTATGGCGGTATCAGCTTCTATCAAAGAAAGGAGATCAAGGATATGATCGCTTACCTGCGATTGGTGGTAAACCCCAATGATGAGGAAGCGCTGAAGCGGATTGTAAATTATCCGGCTCGTGGTATTGGTAAAACATCGGTAGACAGAGCGGTATTGAATGCCAACGACCGAAACATCAGCATGTGGCAAGTATTGGAAAACGCTGCGATGTTTGGCTACAAAGCAGGTACGCTTGAGTCCATAGATAATTTTGTTACCATGATCAAGAGCTTTCAAAGCATGCTGACCAAGGCCAATGCTTATGAAGTAGCTTTTCATGTTGGTAAACAAACGGGCATTGTAAAAGAGATGTTCAACGATAAAAGTGCAGAAGGTGTTCAGCGTTATGAGAACATCCAGGAATTGTTGAACAGTATCAAAGAATGGACAGAAAGCCCCGATAATGAAGACGGTGAATTGGTTGATAAAAGTTTGGGAGGTTATTTACAACAAGTAACCCTGCTTACCGATGCAGATGATAAAGATCCTGATTCAGATACGGTGAAACTCATGACCATTCACGCCGCAAAAGGACTTGAGTTCAGTTGTGTGTTTGCCGGTGGCTTGGAAGAAACACTGTTTCCGAGTGCGATGTCAATTAATACGCGCGAAGAATTGGAAGAAGAACGCCGCTTGTTCTATGTGGTGATCACGCGTGCAAAGAAAAAACTCTGGATTAGTTATGCGAATTCGCGTTATCGTTTTGGCAATTTGATTCAGAACGAACCGAGTCGTTTCATCGACGAACTTCCGGAAGATTATTTGGATCGTTCCTTTGCGGGAGGCGGCATTAAGAATCAAGGATTCACAAATTTCAATCAGTCCTCTGCTTTTGATAGAATGAATGGAGGCGGATGGGGAAGCGGTGGATCCAGAAGAGAAGCTTCGGATGCGGAAAGAAGGTATGGTCCTCCTCCGGCTAAAAAACAGGCACCGGCCCAACCCAGTTATTTGCCCCCGAAACCCGCTGCACCGAAAGTGGTGGAACACACTCCTTCGGCCGATTTCGTAGCAAGTGATACCAGCAATTTGAAAGTTGGAGAGCGAGTAGAGCATCAAAAATTTGGTTTTGGTGAAGTAGTGAAAATGGAGGGAGCAGCTCACAATCCGATCGCCACCGTAAAATTTGAGCACAATGGCGAGAAGAAGATCATGCTGAATTACGCAAAATTGAGAATCATAGAATAATCAAAAAATAGGCAAAAAGGGGTCATTTTTAGTCGTTTTCGGCTCAAAATGACCCTTTTTTCTTTTAAAATCGTCGATTTTCACCATTCTGCTATTTAGCATTTTTGACAAACCCTAAACCTTGTTTTAAGCTAAAAAGATGCTTAGTTTCAAACAAGTAAGAGCATCATATAGAAAAATTTTACAGTGTTTTCTTAGCAAAAAAAGGAAGCTAACTTTTTAAAAAACTGTATTACTCAACCGATTGTTCCTTTTTGCTTTAACGACCTCCACAAGTGCACTCTGAACGGGCTTTTCGTCGTAACTTCTCTGCCTGATTGCTTTATACTATGATCTCAAAAAAATTAGGCGTTATTGCATGCTTTACCGGAATGGTTTTGGCGGCTTCTTGCTTCTCAAGCGGAAACAGTCCTGAACTCCCCGACCAGGTAAGCTATAATTTCCACATCAGACCCATTTTCTCCGATAAATGCTTTGCTTGTCATGGTCCGGACGCAGGCCACCGCAAAGCGGGACTTAGACTCGATATTGCAGATAGTGCATACGCTCCTCTAAAGGAAACAAAAGGTGCTTTTGCGTTAAAACCCGGAGACCCCGATGCATCGGAAGTTTACCTACGTGTTAGTTCAAAAGACACTACCTATCAAATGCCGACACCTGAATCGCATTTAGGTGCATTAACCGAGTATGAAGTGGCATTGGTTAAAAAGTGGATCAAGCAAGGTGCTCGATACGAAAAGCACTGGGCTTTTATCCAACCTAAAAAAGCAAGTCCTCCCGATGTTTCTTCTGATTGGGTAAAAAATGACATCGATAAGTTCATCTATCAAGAACTCGATCGCAGAGGTTTAGAGCCAAACGAAGAAGCCGATAAAGAGCGATTACTCAAGCGTGTTAGCCTAGATGTTACAGGTCTTGTACCGACTCCTGAAGAAACGCAAGCTTTTGTAAACGATAAATCGGACAACGCATACGAAAAACAAGTAGATCGATTGTTGGCGCAACCCCAATACGGTGAAAAAATGGCTGTGTATTGGATGGACCTTGCTCGTTATGCCGATAGTTATGGATATCAAGATGATAATGTTCGTACGCAATGGCCCTGGCGCGATTGGGTGATTCATGCTTTTAACAGCAACATGCATTACGATCAATTCCTCACCTATCAAATTGCCGGAGATATGTTGCCGAATGCAACGAAAGAACAGCAACTGGCTACCGGCTTTTTTAGAAACCATAAGTATACGGAAGAAGGCGGGGTGATTGATGAAGAATACAGAATTGAATACCTTTTAGATAAGACAAAAACATTTGGTAAAGGTATACTCGGACTTACGATTGAATGTGCTCAATGTCACGATCATAAGTACGATCCTTTTAGTCAAAAGGATTATTATCAAATGCTCGCGTTCTTCAATAACACGTATGAAGTAGGATATGAGGGTGATGTGAGCATTTCAAAACCTGCTAAAAATCCTTTGATAAAAATTACACAAGAGGATCGAAACAGCCTGTTGAAATTCATTAATTGGAAAGATACGTCTGCCTTGACCGTTTCTGTAATGGGCGAGTTGAAAGATTCGGTAAGAAAAACCTTTACTCTTAAAAGAGGTGTTTACAATTTGCCCGACCAAGAAGTACAACCGCAAGCATTACCGGCCGTGATGAAATTCGATCAGAAGAAATTTCCATCGAATAGACTTGGTTTAGCAGAATGGACGGTTGATAAGAACAATCCGCTTACAGCAAGAGTATTTGTGAATCAGATTTGGCAAGAATTGTTCGGAAGAGGGATTGTTAAAACAGTAGGCGATTTTGGTATGCAAGGTGAATTGCCTTCTCATCCCGCATTGCTCGATTGGTTGGCAGTAGATTTCATGGAACACAACTGGGATGTTAAATATTTGATCAAGCAAATATTAATGTCGGCCACGTATCGTCAGTCGGCAAAAACTACTTCTGAAAAACAAGAAAAAGATCCGGAGAACATCTACTTATCACATGCGCCTCGCGTGAGAGTAAAAGCAGAATTAGTGAGAGACATTGTACTTTCTTCCAGTGGTATGTTGGTGAAAGAGATTGGTGGCCCGAGTGTGAAGCCCTATCAACCCAAAGGATTATGGGAAGCCGCTACTTCAGGCCGCGGTGCATTGGCAAGTTATAGACAAGATCACGGGGATGCTTTGTATAGAAGAGGTTTGTACACCTTCATCAAATTAACAGTGCCTCCGCCATCAATGATCTTATTTGATGCCAGCAACAGAGATCAATGCGAAGTAAAGAGGTCTAAGACCAATACACCGTTACAAGCCTTGATGATGCTCAATGATCCTACGGTTTTGGAAGCCTCTCGTGTATTAGCACAGAAAATAGTAAGCAGCGGATCAGACGGAGAGAAAGCAGTTGAAAATGCGTTCGAGCGAATTGTATGTAGAAAGCCAAGTTCAAAAGAATTGCAAGTGTTGAGTTCTTATTACCAAGATCAACTTCAACAATTCACTTCTAAAAAACTCAATGCAGCGCTTACTTTAAAAGCAGGTGAATATCCGCAAGATCCTAAATTGGATCAGAACAAATTAGCGGCGCTGATGAAAACGATTACTACCATTTATAATTTGGAAGAAACCATTACAAAATCATAGTTATGGCAAAAGAATTTTTGGAACACCATCTGAATATGAACCGTCGCCGCTTTTTGTCGCGATTGGGAGTGGGCGTTGGAAGTGTGGCTTTGGGGTCATTGATGATCCCCGATCTATTCGGATCAAAAGAAAAAGATGCGCTCGTTGCGGGTTTGCCCCATTTTGCGCCTAAAGCAAAACGCATCATTTATCTTTTCCAAAACGGTGCTCCTTCGCAATTAGACTTGTTTGATTATAAGCCTAAGCTGATTGAGATGTTTGGAGAAGACCTCCCGGCTTCCATTCGAATGGGACAACGCTTGACCGGTATGACTGCCAACCAGGCAAAATTCCCCTTGGCGCCATCAGCGTTTAAATTTGATCAGTATGGTCAATCACGTGCTTGGATAAGCGAATTATTGCCGCATACGGCCAGTGTAGTAGATGAACTTTGTATCATCAAGAGTATGTATACAGAAGCCATCAATCATGATCCGGCTTTGACCTTCTTCCAAACAGGTGCTCAGGTGGGTAACAGGCCTAGTATGGGTTCTTGGTTGAGTTATGGATTGGGAAGTGAGAATAAAAATCTACCGGCATTCTGCGTGTTGTTATCAAGAGGTAAGGGTAATGGTCAAGGAGTATATTCTAAGTTGTGGTCGAATGGTTTCTTAGATTCAGTGCACCAAGGTGTTCAATTCAGTAGTGGCGATCATCCGGTTCTTTATTTGAATGATCCCGAAAGTGTGAGCAAAGAGGATCGAAGAAAGATGTTGGATAAATTATCGGAGTTGAACCAAGATTCTTACAATGAATTCGGAGATCCGGAAATCACCACCAAGATTCAACAATACGAAATGGCCTACCGCATGCAAACAGCGGTTCCCGATATTACTGATTTAAGCAAAGAACCAGAGAGCATTGTAAAAATGTACGGTCCCGATTGTTTGGTGCCCGGCACTTTTGCAGCCAATTGCTTGCTGGCTCGGAAGCTTTCAGAAAACGGGGTTCGATTTGTACAACTATACCATCAAGGTTGGGATGCGCATGATAATTTACCTGGTCAAATGAAGGGCCAGTGTCAGGATGTGGATCAGGCATCGGCAGCATTGATTACTGATCTAAAGCAAAGAGGCTTGTTAGATGAAACCTTGGTGATTTGGGGTGGAGAGTTTGGAAGAACCAACTATTGTCAAGGTAAATTAGAGAAAGAAAATTATGGTCGCGATCACCATCCGCGCTGCTTTACTATTTGGATGGCCGGTGGTGGTGTGAAGCCCGGAGTTGTGTATGGAGAAACAGATGATTTTGGATACAATATTGTGAAAGATCCGGTGCACGTGCACGATTTGCATGCAACTATTCTTCATTTAATGGGATTGAATCACGAAGAACTGACCTACAAACATCTTGGACGTCGTTACCGCTTGACCGATGTATCCGGTAACCTCGTTAAAGGCATTATTGCTTAATATGAAAAGAAGAACTTTCCTTCAAAACTCATTGTTGACCGGTGCCGGTTTAGCAATGTCTCCATTGGTAAACGCCTTTCCAACTCAAGACACCATTCTTGGATACGGCAATAAGCGTTACAAAATTGACACAAAATGGAGCAAGGCCGATGCCATGAAGAATCCGGTAAAGGATTGTCATGAAATGGTTCAAGACAAAAAAGGTCGCATTTTTTTGCTGACCAATGAAACAAAGAACAACGTAATCATCTATGATAAATCGGGCAACCTGCTAGACAGCTGGGGCTCTGAATATCCTGGAGCGCATGGTTTAACATTGTTCGACGAAAATGGCGAGGAGGTATTGTTTATTTGCGACAACAATCGTCATCAGGTGGTTAAAACAACCTTGAGTGGAAGAGTTTTCATGACGCTGGATTATCCTAAAGAAACAGGAATGTATGCCAAACAAGAAGAATACATTCCAACTGAAACGGCCATTGCGCCTAATGGTGATATATATGTAGCGGATGGATACGGTAAGGACTTTATCATACAATACAATTCAAAAGGACAGTATATCCGGCATTTTGGAGGAAGAGGATCAGGAGCTGCATTTGTAAAAAATGCCCACGGTGTTTGCATTGATGCGCGAGATGCATCACATCCGGTGTTGATTGTAACATCGAGAGAAGAGAATGCATTCAAACGTTATGAAATGGACGGCACCTATATCGACACTATTGCGCTTCCGGGAGCATGGGTATGCAGGCCGGTAATTAAAGGTGACTATTTGTATGCAGCTGTGCTACAGAGTCAGAGCAGGCTTTGGCAGCAGTCGGGTTTTGTTACCATTCTTGATAAGAACAATAAAGTGGTTTCAAATATTGCAGGAAGTGAACCCACGTATAAGAGCAATCAGTTGCAAGAAATGTATCAAACCATAAAAGTGTTCGATTATCCGCACGATGTATGCGTGGATGATGAGGAAAACTTATATGTGGCTCAATGGAATTCAGGGAAAGTATATCCTTACAAATTAAGACCGATTGCGTAATGAGATTTTTGTGTTTTATTCTTTTAATGTTGACTTCTTTTACTGTTTTAGCTCAAGACAGTTTTCAATTGGCACCACCTATTGTAAGATATGCTTCATTGTTTTATAACAGGTCAGCCAAAGTTCAATTGGAATTTAATCAACCCCATACACAAATCTATTATACAATAGATGGGACAGAACCCTCGATTCAATCTACGAAGGCGAGGAAGTATATTTATTTAAAAGGAGACCGCGTTCAATTAAAAGCGCTATCGGCCGGCAAAGGTTTTATTCCGTCTAAGGTTGTAACTGTTGAGTTTGCAAAAACCGGCTACACAATCAAAGCAATTGAAACCTCGCCTACCAATTCAAAATATCCCGGAACGGGCAGTTCTTTGTTTGATGCAAAGAGTGGAACAGGTTCACATCAAGATTCGGCATGGAAAGGATTCGACAGCGATTCGATTTCGTTTACAATTGAGTTTGTGCAACCTCGCCAAGTGCATACGGTAAGCTTACATGTTTTGGAAAATCAGGCCGCTTGGATTTTCTTACCGAAAGCGGTATCTATTTATAGTATTGATAAGAATGGCGTCGAAACCTGGGAAACGAGTATTGATATCAATGCTACTGAGCAGCACAACGGTGCTACGGGTCAATTTGTAGATATAAAACTTCCAAGAAATTTATACGGGTCCAAAATAAAGGTTGTAGCTGCTGCTGTTACCAAAATACCTGAATGGCACGATGGTAAGGGCTTGCACGCATGGTTTTTCATTGATGAAATAAATGTTTATTAAGTATGACACGATTGCGCAGCATCATTTTTACAATATTAATTGGAATTACAGCGCTACTTTTTTTTCTAGTGTTGTTCGATAGCAGTTTGCAAGTGCCTGCCTTTATTCAAGTATTTGGAAGAATGCATCCAATGATTCTGCACTTTCCAATTGTATTGATTTTTTTTAGTGTCGTTACTTATTTCTTCCTTGAGCCAAAAAAGATCATTTCAAAAGAACTGAGCGATACCCTCATTTTGTTAACTGCTTTTTTCACTGTACTTACGTCTCTATTTGGTTTGTTTCTATCTCAAGAACCCGGATATGAAGGAGATACCTTGGTTCGCCATAAGTGGTTTGGAATTGTATTGTCTGCGCTTACACTTTGCTGGTATTTGTTTCGTGATAAGCTGAATGCAAATAGCCTTGTTCCTAAATTAAAGTGGATCCTTAGTCCATTGCTTGTGATCATCGTTGTGATCGTTGCACATTTAGGTGCCAATATTACGCACGGCGAGGACTTTGTGTTTGCGCCTTTACAGTCTGACAAGCAAAAGCCCGAAGTTTCTTTTGATCAGGCCTTGGTTTTCGCCGATGTAATTCAGCCCATACTTGATGCAAAATGCGTAACCTGTCATAATACAAAGAAGAGCAAGGGCGAGTTGATCATGGAAACGATGGAAGACCTTTTAAAGGGAGGCAAATCGGGTGCCTTGTGGGACAGCGCCAACCCTACTGCCAGTCTTTTGTTGAAGCGAATTCATTTACCTGAAACGGATAAGAAACACATGCCGCCTCCGGGAAAACCATCGCTGACGGACGAGGAGATGGTGCTCTTGGGTGCGTGGATCAATTCGGGAGCTTCCTTTACTCAGAAACTGTCTGCCTTGCCTGAAACAGATACATTGAGATTATTAGCTGCAAGTAAATTCGACAAATCTTCTATCAAAACCTATACCTTCCCGCCGGCCGATGCAGGAACAATTGCCAAACTAAACAATAGTAATAGAGTGATCACTGCTATTGCATTGCAAAGTCCGGCTTTACTGGTTCATTTCTATAATGCTCCCTTCTACAATCAAGCAGCGTTGAAAGAATTGGAACCTGTTGGTAAGCAAATTGTGGAGTTGGATTTGAATAAGATGCCGGTTACGGATGAAGACTTAAAAGTAATTGCAGGCTTCGCTAATTTGGAGCGATTGCACTTGAACTTTACCAATGTTACTACATCCGGTATCGATGCATTGCAAGGACTCAAGAAACTGGAAATGCTCAGTTTAACGGGTACTAAAACAGATGCAGGTTTAGTAAATGCGGTAGCTCCCTTGAAAAGTTTAAAAAACCTGGTAGCCTGGAATACAGGATTAGAAAAAGATCAAGTAGCAGCACTAAAAAAATCGAATCCAGGCTTATTGGTTGAATTGGGATATAAGAACGATACCTTGGTAATGCAACTTCCCTCTCCTGTAATCTTGAACGAAGAGACCACTATAATTGAGCCACAGCTATTGAAGATGAAACATTATATCAATGGAGCTGTGATTCGGTATACAACGGATGGAACAGAGCCCGATAGTTTGAAGTCGAAGGTTTATGATGGAAGGGAGATGATAACCGGTACTATGGCCATTAAGGCGAAGGCGTTCAAGCCGGGCTGGCATAGCAGCGCATTGGTGTCGCAGTATTTTTATAAGAGTACCTATCGCCCCGATAGCGTAGTGTTGACCTTGCCATCGGATCCCAAATATGGCTCTACCGGTCCAAAAGCCTTGTTCGATTTGATCAAAGGGGAGAATAATTTCGCGGGCGGACAGTGGTTGGGTTATCAAAACAATGATATGGAAGCGCTTGCTTTTTTCAACAAACCTGTGACAATAAAAGAACTCGCTGTTAGTACATTGAGCAGCGTTAGTAGCTATATATTTCCTCCTCTAAAGATTGAAGTTTGGGGTGGCACCAATCCAAAAGATTTAAAGTTAATTGGAACCATTACGCCCAAACAGCCTGCCGCATATGAAGCCCCTCAAGTAGTGCCTTTCTATTTGAGCTTTGAGCCAAAAACGGTGCAATGCATCAAACTCAAAGCTATTCCTGTTTCGAAACTTCCCAAATGGCATAGCGGGAAGGGTGAGAAAGGATGGGCTTTTATTGATGAAGTATTTATTAACTAAACTTAAAGAGAGATCACATGAATTTCAGAATGGCGGGTATTAAATTCCTGATGGCATTTGCTTTTTTATTGGTATTTGTTACACCATCTTCGGCTCAAACCAAAAAACCGGATGTTATCGCTTATTATACCGGTAATGATACCGTAATCAATGCCTATTCCGTAAAATCACTTACACATATCATTTATAGCTTTTTGCATTTAAATGGAGATACATTGGCATTTGGAAGTGATCGCCAACGTCAGATTTTAAAAGCACTTACAGATCTTAAGAAGCAAAATCCTCAACTTAAAGTTATGGTGGCGCTTGGTGGATGGGGTGGATGTGCTCCTTGTTCGGAGGTTTTTTCCCGTGATACCAGCAGGGCAAAGTTTGCTGCCAGCGTTCGACGCATCATGGATAATTACAATGCCGATGGATTGGACCTAGATTGGGAATACCCCGTTATTGAAGGTTATCCGGGCCACTCAAGAAGCCTTTCTGATAAAGACAATTTTACAGATCTCATTCGAAAATTGCGTAAATCGATAGGAAAGGGTCGCGAGATAAGTTTTGCTGCAGGTGGATTTACGCCATTTGTAGATTCGGCGATTGATTGGAAAGCGGTAATGCCGTTGGTAGATCGCGTTAACCTCATGAGTTATGATTTGGTAAGCGGTTTTAGCAGAGTAACCGGTCATCACACTCCGCTGTATTCGAATAAAGACCAAAAAGAGTCGGGAGATAATGGCGTGAAATTATTGATGAAAGCCGGAGTACCCGCATCAAAAATAGTGCTGGGTGCAGCTTTTTATGCTCGTGCTTGGGCCAACGTTTCAGCGGATAGAAACGGCATTTATCAATCCGGTGTGTTTTTAGATTTCGTACCGTATAAGATCTTGTATTCAAAATATCCCGATACAGATGGGTATGTAACCTATACAGATCCGATTTCAAAAGCCATTTGGCGTTATAGCGCGGAGAAGAAAATCTTCATGACTTTTGACGACCCCACTTCCATCAAAGCAAAAACAGAATATTGTAAAAAGCTGAAATTAGGAGGCATCATGTTCTGGGAGCTCACGCTGGATAAACCTGAAGCCGGATTACTTGATGTGATTACCAAAACCTTAGAAAAGTAAATTGGAAAACCATTATAAACGAAGGGCGGATTGATGATTCAATCCGCTTTTTATTTTACGGCAAGTGACAGTTTCTCAACCGTTTTTTTGTCGTTACCAACAAAGATCTCCTTGCCAATAATAACAACCGGGCGTTTTAAAAATGTGTACTCTTCCAAGATATAATTACGATAGTCTTTTTCGCTTAGCGCCTTGTCTTTCAACCCTAATTCCTTGTATTTGAGCGCTTTTCTGCTAAAAAGGGCTTCGTAGGATCCTGCCATTTCTTTCATTTGATCCAATTGTTCCGGACTGATCTTTTCAGTCTTAATATCCTGCATCTCAAATTTTTGCGGTGTGATACCGGTTTCTTGGATAATGCGTTGGTTGGTGCTGCAAGTGCCCAAATGATAAATCTTCTTCATACTAATTTAATTCCTGTTGTAATATTTTTGCGTTGAACGCTACTTATACTACACCACTAAAACTATTTTGTTTGCCGCCAAAGGTACAACAAGACGAAATTGTAAAACTAATTCAACAACACCAGGCATTACTGCACAAGGTTTGTCATGTGTATTGTGACCAGGAACAGGACCGTGAGGATTTGTTCCAAGAAATTGTTATTCAAATTTGGAAAGCCTATCCGGGCTTTAGGGGCGATTCCAAATTCACAACTTGGATTTATAGAATTGCACTTAATACTGCTATATCGGGCGTAAGAAAAGCACAGCGGGCCGTACCGATCGTATATCCGGAACTCGCACCCGCGAATATTCAAGACGAACAAGCCGATAAAGAGAAAGAGCAACAAATACAGTTTTTATATAAAGCCATAGAACAACTAGGAGCCATCGAAAAAGCAATTGTAATGTTATACCTAGATGATAAGAGTTACGAGGAGATGGAAGAGATTATGGGTATCAACCAAAACAACCTGCGGGTAAAAATGAATCGAATTAAAGAAAAGTTACGTAAACTAACTCAAGAAGTGGCCTATGAGTCTTGATCTATTAAAACAAGGTTGGCAGTCGCTTGGCGAAAGTAAAGTAGTAGACGATGCTGCTTTAGCTCGGATTTTACAGCGTAAATCAAAGCGACCGATTGCTAAAATCAAGCGCAATTTGTTCTGGGAATTGATGGCGGTTCTCGTTTTGTACGTGAGCTTTACCGCCTATTATTTCTTATCAGACGATGGTCTTTATTGGACCGTTTCCATTTTGCTCTTTGCATTGGGTGCCATATTTGGATTCTATTACTACAAGAAAAGCAAGCTTTTGCATAAAATGGAATGCGTTGCTTGTGAAGTGAAGTCCAATTTAGAAAATCAGGTAAAGCTACTCGAACAATACGTTCGTTTGTATTTCATATTGGGTAACGTATTGACTCCTGTAGCCTATATAAGTGCCGGACTCATCGCCTTTTATAAGACCCCCAATCATGAAGCACATTCAAGTGAGGTGTATCCTATACTTTTTGGCTCGGCAGTAGTGTTAACAATCGGCGTTTATTTTTTAAATAAATGGTACGTACGGAAATTGTACGGTCAACATGTGGATGCTCTTAAAACATTATTGAAGGAAATGGAATGAATAGTGCTTCCAGATGAAAAATAATTAAAGAAACGCGAGAAATCGCGTTTTTTTTATGCTTGATCAAATCCCAGGGTTCTTTCAAAAGCAATTGTAAACAGTTAATTGTCAAATCCACAGTTCATTTTAGTTCTTGGAAATATATTTTTTAGCCGTCAAAGGATTTAGTAATTTCCACGTCCAATAATTTCAACACTAAATCATTTTGCTATGCCATCACGTCGTGATTTTATCAAGCAATCTTCTCTGCTTTCTGCAGCTTTCATGGTAGACGGTTCTGATTTCTTCAAAAAGAAACACGCCATCGGTGTTCAGCTTTATACACTTCGCAATGAAATGTTCAAAGACCCCAAAGGAACCCTGAAACTTGTTGCATCAAAAGGCTTTAAGGAAGTAGAAACCTTTGCTTACGGCAAAGGAAAATGGTTTGGATTGACTCCGGCAGAATTGAAAGCAGAATTGAGCGCAAATGGTTTGACATCTCCAAGTGGACATACTTTCGCGGCCGGTATCTTTTTGAAAGATGGCTGGGAATCTGATTGGAAACAAACCGTAGACGATTCAAAAGCCCTTGGCCAATCATTTATTGTTATTCCTTGGTTAGAAGAACAACACCGTGGATCTGCTGATAACTTCAAGAAAATCGCCGAGGGATTGAATAAAGCAGGTGAAGTGGCTAAGTCTGCCGGACTTCAATTGGCTTATCACAACCACGACTTTGAATTTGCTAACCTGAATGGTGTTACTCCTTTAGATATATTGATCAAAGAAACCGATTCTAAATTGGTGAAGTTTGAATTGGACTTGTACTGGGCAGTAAAAGCAGGTAAGAATCCTGTTGACTTGTTTGCTGCAAACCCCGGTAGATTCCCGATGTGGCATGTTAAAGACATGGACAAAACAGAAAAGAAATTCTTCACTGAAGTTGGAAATGGTGTTATTGATTTCAAAACCATTTTCGCCAATGCGAAGAAAAGTGGCATGAAGCACTTCTTTGTTGAACAAGATATTTGTCCGGGTGCTCCAATGGATAGTATTACGAAGAGCATTGAATACATCAAGGCAAACTTGCAGTAATTTCTTCATCATACATTTATAAACATATGAACCAACGTCGTCGGTTTTTACAACAATCTGCAGCATTGGCAGGAGGGGGTATGCTATTGTCTGCCTTCAATACTCCGGGTTTTCATATTTTAAAATCAGGCATCGCTCCTAGTGATCAAGTTAATATTGGTGCAATCGGAATTGCAGGGATGGGGTGGAGCAATTTACAAGCAGCCATTAAAGTTCCCGGTGTGAATGTAGTAGCACTTTGTGACGTAGATGAAAACGTATTAAATAAGCGAGCAGGAGAATTAGCAAAACAGAATATTGATGCTTCCAAAGTGAAGCTTTATACAGATTACAGGAAGTTATTGGAGCAGAAAGATATTGATGCCGTAATTATTGGAACTCCGGATCATTGGCATGCATTGATTATGATTGAGGCTGTGGCGCTTGGAAAAGATGTGTATGTAGAAAAGCCTGTTGGAAATTCTATTGAAGAATGCAGGGCCATGGTAGCCGCTCAGAAAAAATACAATCGAATTGTACAAGGCGGTCAATGGCAAAGAAGTCAGCAACACTTCAGAGATGCTGTTGATTATATTAGAACCGGTGCTTTGGGAAATATTCGTACTGTTAAAGTTTGGTGTTATCAAGGATGGATGCGTCCGGAACCAAAAAGACCGGATACTGCACCGCCTCCCGGTGTTCATTACGATATGTGGCTTGGTCCGGCACCGAAAAGAGCGTTTAATGCAAGCCGCTTCCATTTTCACTTCCGTTGGTTTTGGGATTATGCAGGAGGTTTGATGACCGATTGGGGTGTTCACCTAATGGATTATGCTGTATTTGGAATGAATGCTTCTGTGCCTAAGTCGGTTTCTGCTCTCGGCGGCAACTTTGCTTATCCCGATTTAAGTCAGGAAACACCCGACACCATGGGAGCTTTATACGAGTTCGATAAATTCAATTTGATTTGGGATCATGCCATGGGAATCGACAACGGTTTGTATGGAAAGGATCACGGCATTGCTTTTATCGGAAACAATGGAACGCTCGAGTTGGATAGAGGAGGTTGGGAAGTGTATGAAGAAAGACAAAGCAAAGAGAAAGTAAAAGTTGAGCGCAAATCGCCAAGCGATAATGGCTTACAAAAGCATTGGGAGAATTTTATTGCAGCTGTTAGAGCGAGAAAGCAAGACATGCTTAATTGCCCAATTGAAACAGGCGCCCATATTGCAACAGTATGTCAGCTTGGCAATATAGCTTTCAGAACACAACAGAAATTGGTGTGGGATGCAACGAAAGAGCGTTTTACAGACGAAGCTGTAAATAAGAAATACTTGGGTAAAGAGTATTTCAATGGATACAAACTCCCTAAAATCTAATAAATGAAACAATTATTGTTAGTGCTAGCGCTTTTCGGAACAATGACCGGGTTTGCGCAAACGAAAAAAAGCAAATCAATGCTACAACACGTGGTAATGTTCAAGTTTAAAGACGATGCGAAGCCAGAACAAATAGAAGCGGTGATCAAGGCTTTTGCCAATTTAAAAAATGAAATAAAAGAGATCAAAGCTTTTGAATGGGGCTTGAACAACAGTCCCGAGGGTCTCAATCAAGGGTTCACCCACTGTTTCTTTCTGAGTTTTGACAGTGAAAAAGATAGAGATACTTATTTGCCACACCCGAAACATAAAGAGTTTGGGAATCTTCTAAAACCCATATTGGACAATGTTTTGGTGGTTGACTACTGGAGTAAGAAATAGTGATCCATGGTTGAATTGTAAAAGAATAGATAAACAAAAAGGCGCTTCCATTATGGAGCGCCTTTTATGTTGAAGTCGATTACGACTCTTATTTCAGTGCCTTAATCTTGATATTCTTAAACCATACTTTATTTCCATGATCTTGTAATCCGAGTTTACCTTTTTTGTAGGTACCGAAATCGGCCATGTCTTTGAATTTGCTTTTCTTGATCATTGCTCTCCAATTATCATCCCACATAGTTGTTTTCAAAACACTTACGCCGTTCAAACGAAATTCGAGTTTACCGTGATCGCTGATCACTTCTGCTAAATTCCATTCTCCGGCTTTCTTAACGGTTTCGGGGCTAGAGCTAATCATATCATACAAATCGCTTGCGCGGTGTTTGATGATTTTTGCATCGGGGTGACCATTGTTGTCGAGCACTTGCATTTCAGGACCTGTAACCCAAGGGAATGCATATTTGGGATCTTCTTTCACAAAAAGAATAACACCGCTATTAGCGCTATCGGCTAGTTTCCATTCTAATTTCAGATGAAAATTATCGTACTCTTCTTCACTCACGATATCGCCACCACCAACAGTTTGCCATCCGTTCATTTGAGCCGGATCTAAATGAAGACAACCATTTTCTACCTTCCAAGCAGAACCATCGCTTTTGTTATTGTAAACGTGCCATCCTTTCTTTGTTTTACCATCGAATAGTAGTTTCCAACCTTCTTTCTTTTCTTTGGCTGTTAGTGTATTGTCACCGGCTTTTGCATCGGAATTGTTAGTGATCGGGCGCATTGCGATCCAGGTAGCAGCTGCCACAACAATTGCAGCAAAGGAGAGCCATTTTTTCATGCTTGTGATTTTATTCAATTTAAATGTAAAAACTACAATAATAGATTTGTTCGATGTTGTTTGCAACAAATTAACGGAATAGACGAGAATGTTTTGCTTAAAGTTTGATAAGTGGATTGAGAAAAAACGACTTTAACAATTAATAGCCCACTTATCGAATCTTTTTAAAAACAAAGGCCGCTGTTTAAGCGGCCCTCGTTTTTATTTTGCATTTTTTAAGTTCAGGATGTAAGTAACCATATCTTTTGCTTCTTCCGGGGTTACGTTGTTTGGAGTCATCATAACTTCACCCCAAACGCCTTTGCCTCCTTTGATTACTTTTGTTGCGAGCGAATCAATTTGAGCAGGACTTGATTCGTATTTTTTAGAAACATCGATGTATGCGGGTCCGATCACTTTTTTATCAATAGCGTGACAAGCGGTACATCCCTTAGAACCGATTAATTCCAACGCTTTTTCGTCGGCACTACTAACAGATGCTGTTTGTGCAGACGCTTCTTCTTTCTTTTCTTCAGGTTTAGCAGCTTCACTTCCGCCACAAGCATACAGTAATACAGCCGCACTCATTACAAATAATAACTTTTTCATTTTCTTTATTTTTATGTTCTTAGATTTCAATTACAAATGTACTTTACAAACCCAATACGGAGCGATTGAAATTTTCATCGCTTCCGGTACCGGCGAAGTCATCAAACGCTTTTTCTGTTACTCTTATGATATTGTTCTTGATAAAAACAGCACCTTCAGCTGCTCCATCTTCCGGATGCTTCAAAGCGCATTCCCATTCCATAACTGCCCAACCTTTATAATTGTATTGAGTTAGTTTGCTGAAAACGCCTTTGAAATCAACTTGACCATCGCCCAAGCTGCGGAATCGTCCGGCTCTATCAACCCATCCTTGATAGCCGCCATAAACACCTTGTCTTCCGGTTGGATTGAACTCTGCATCTTTAACATGGAACATGCGAATTCGTTCGTGGTAGATATCGATATATTCTAAGTAGTTTAAGCATTGCAATACAAAGTGAGAGGGATCGTACAACAAACAAGCACGAGGGTGGTTGTTTGTATGTTTTAAGAAGAGTTCATAGCTCACACCATCGTGGAGATCTTCACCCGGGTGAACTTCGTAGCAAAGGTCAACACCGTTTTCGTCAAATACGTTCAAAATTGGCAACCAACGGTTCGCCAGCTCTTTGAATCCGGTTTCAACCAAACCTGCCGGACGCTGAGGCCAGGGGTAAACAGTTGGCCATAACAAAGCCCCACTAAAGGTAGCATGAGCATTAAGGCCAAGGTTTTGAGACGCTTTGGCGGCGTATTTTAATTGTTGAATGGCCCATTCGGTTCTGGCTTTAGGATTGCCTCGAACTGCTTCGGGAGCAAAACCGTCGAACAAAGTATCGTAAGCAGGATGTACGGCAACCAATTGTCCTTGAAGGTGTGTGCTTAGCTCTGTGATTTCCAAACCACAACTATTTACGATGCCTTTAATTTCATCGGCATAGGTTTTACTTTCTGCTGCTTTTTGAAGATCGATGCAGCGGGGGTCCCAACTTGGGATTTGCACCCCAACAAAACCGAGACTTCTTGCCCATTGGCAAATAGACTTTAAAGAATTGAACGGCGCTGTATCGCCCATAAATTGCGCCAGAAAAATTGCCGGTCCTTTAATTGTATTCATAAACAAGTGAAAATTAAAACAGGAGTTCCAAAGGAACCCCTGTAGTTATATTAAATCGTATGATCGTACCATTTTGCGTCTGACTGTGAAGAAGCAACCACATTGTCTATAAAAGCCATACCTCTAATGCCTTCATCAACTTTGGGGAAGTCTTGCATTTCAGGTGTAGCAGTAGTTCCGTCAATTCTTGCTGCAAGGCTTAAAGCAAAATTTCGGTAGATGTTGCCGAAAGCTTCCAAGTAGCCTTCCGGATGACCACCCGGAGTGCGGCAGTTGTGAGTAGCAAAACTGCTCAATCGATCACCATAGTTACCACCGGCTCTCAATATTTGAGTAGGTTGATCCAACCATTTTACCAACAAAGTATTCGGCTCGTGTTGCGCCCATTCAATACCACCTTTCTCGCCATATACACGAATCTTGAGTGCGTTTTCTTCACCGGCAGCAACTTGTGAAGCCATGAGTACACCCGCCGCTCCGTTATCGAATTTCAACAAAACGTTTCCGTCATCGTCTAACATACGACCCGGCACCATCACGTTTAAGTCAGCACAAATTTTGGTAATTTTTGCACCTGTAATATATTCTGCTAAGTGAGCTGCGTGGGTTCCAATATCACCCATACATCCGCTCTTACCGCTTTTCTTCGGATCGGTTCTCCAAGCAGCTTGTGCATTTCCTTCTCTTTCAGAAAGTTTACTCAACCATCCTTGAGGATATTCTACCCAAACTTTACGAATGGCTCCAAAAGCACCTCCGGCAAACATTGCCTTGGCTTGCTTTACCATTGGGTATCCTGAATAAGTATGCGTTAAACAAAGCAATAAGCCGGTTTCTTCTACTTTCTGTTTTAACTGCTTCGCTTCTTCAATTGTAAAAGTTATCGGCTTTTCAATCACCACGTGAAAACCATGATCTAAAGCCATCATTGCCGGTGCGAAATGCGCGAAATTGGGAGTAACAATGGTAATGAAGTCGATTCTTTTATCGGCAGGCAATGCTGCCTCTTTCTTGATCATTTCTTCATAGGTCAAATAAATTCGATCTTCCGGCAAAAACAAAGATTTGCCCGATGCCACTGCAATTTCCGGATTGATACTCAACGCACCGCAAGACAGTTCTACTAAACCGTCCATAAATGCTGCATGGCGATGAATGGCTCCGATGAATGCATCTTTACCACCACCTACCATTCCCATTCTAAGTTTTCTATTCATGTGAAAGCAATTAGTGATTTGAAAAAGGTGTATGAAGGTCACAAACCTAATAAAAAAACGAGTAGTAAAATAAGATAAAATAATATACATTTATCCACTCATAAAAATATATATACTGCTCCGTTTAATAAACAAGTGTTAGTTCCATAAAATATATATTCACGTCACAAAACAAAACAACACGATATGCAAGCCAACATTAACCGAAACCAGCTGTTCATTGCAAGCTGTTTAGCTCTGTTAGTTACGTCTTTGTCTTTTGGTATCCGTGCAGGATTATTGGGTACCTGGAAAGTTGATTTCAATTTGTCGCAAGAAGATGCGAGTATCATCACAAGTACTGCTTTTTGGGGCTTTCCTCTCGCCGTAATTTTAGGCGGATTTTTAGTAGATATTATAGGAATGAAGAAACTGCTTGTAGGTGCTTTTGTACTTCACCTTGCAGGGATCATTCTAACCATTACCGCTTCAGGTTTTACCGGATTGTTTATTTCAACACTCTTTATTGGAATGGGCAATGGTACGGTAGAAGCTGCTTGTAACCCACTGGTTACAGCTCTTTACACAGAAAAGAAAGCTATCAAACTCAATCACTTTCATTTGTGGTTCCCCGGTGGAATTGTAATTGGAACTCTAATTGTATATTTCTTTGGACAAACAGATGCAGCAACCCATGTTCTTTCTAACTGGAAAGTACTAGTAGCCGTAATGTTGGTTCCAACTGTATTGTATGGCTATTTGTTCTTCAAACTCGATTTTCCGGTAACAGAGAGAGTTGCATCCGGAGTTTCCTCTTCAGAAATGTATAAGTCTTTAGGCAACCCACTTTTCATATTAATGATCGTTCTAATGTTCGGTACCGCTATTACTGAATTGTTTACCGGTCAGTGGATCGAGGTATTATTGAAATCGGTTACAGACAATGCCCTTCTCATTCTTACTATTTCTACCGGAGTAATGGTAATTGGTCGCGGATTGGCAGAGCCTGTGGTTCACAAACTTTCTACTACTGGTGTGTTGTTGATTTCAGCAGCGCTTTCAGCGGTTGGTTTGTATATTCTAGGCCACGCTACAGGAAACACCGTGTTCGTTGGAGCCTTGATCTTTGGATTAGGAGTTTGTTATTTCTGGCCAAACATGCTCGGTTTCGTGGCTGAAAACTTACCTAAAACCGGCGCCGTTGGATTGAATTTAATGGGCGGTGCAGGAATGTTTGCCGTTTCTGTTTATATGATTTTCATGGGTAAATTCTATGATAACATCGTAAACTCTAAGCTTGGTTCTGACGCTGCAAATGCTTCTGCAGAAGCAGTAGACGCGGCGAAGAAAGCAGCAGGTCCGGAAATTATCAATGCAACATTGGTGATTCCGATTATTTTAACTGTAGCATTTGCAGGTTTGTACTTCTTCATGAAATCAAAGAAGAAAGCAGCCTGATAAAATACTATCAGTCTTTGTTAAAATAATACCAGTTCAAAACAACTGTTCGTTACACTAAATAATTTTTTTCGTTAAACATCACCTATTTTATGGGTGATGTTTTTTTCTTTAGTAATTTACCCTTCCATCTTATCAACTATTGCTGTATGCCTACAAATCAGTCTCGCCGCAATGCATTGAAGAATCTCGTAGCCGGAACGGCGGCCATTGGCGCCACTACAGTATTGGGTTCTTTCTCAAATGAAACATCAAACTCCACAACATTGAAAGGTAATATTCAGCACTCCGCCTGTCGTTGGTGCTATGGAAATATTCCATTGGAAACATTGTGCGCAGAAGGCAAAAAGATTGGATTGATTGGAATTGACTTAGTGGGCCCCTCAGAATGGCCAACGTTAAAAAAGTACAACCTCATATCAACGATGTGCAATGGAGCAGAAATTAACCTTGTAGATGGATGGAACGACACTAATTTTCATTCAAAACTTATCCAAAATTACCTCGATATGATTCCTCTGGTTGCAAAAGCCGGGTATAAAAACCTGATTTGCTTCAGCGGCAGTCGTAGAGGTAAAGACGACGAAACCGGTTGGAAAAACTGTAGTGACGGGTTGAAGAAGATCATGAGTACCGCGGAGCAACACGGAGTAACCATCGTAATGGAATTATTGAACAGCAAAGTGGATCATAAAGATTACCAGTGTGATAAAACAGCATGGGGTGTTGAACTTGCAAAACGAATTGGATCGCCCAACTTCAAACTACTTTACGACATCTATCACATGCAAATAGATGAAGGAGATGTGATCAGAACCATTCGCACTTATAAAGACTATATTGGTCACATTCATACAGGAGGCGTTCCCGGTCGTCGTGAAATTGACGAAAGTCAAGAGCTCTACTACCCGGCTATCATGAAAGCCATACTGGACCTAGGATACAAAGGATATGTTGCGCAAGAATTCATTCCTACCAGCAATGATCAAGCCCAACAATTAGCCGCTCTTCAAAAAGCAGTTCAAATTTGCGATGTATAATCGAATCATTTAATAAATTAGGATTCATTAAAGAATTAGTACTAACTATTGTAAACCCATCAAAGAATTAATATGGCTGAGAATGTTTATGACGCAATCGTCGTTGGTTCCGGAATCAGTGGTGGCTGGGCTGCCAAAGAGTTAACCGAAAAAGGACTCAAGGTATTGATGCTCGAAAGAGGAAAAGATATCAAACACAAAGTTGATTATTTAGAAGCAAATAAAGAGGCTTGGGACCATCCCCATCGCGGGCAAAGAACCCAAGAAATGATCAACAATTATCCGGTGTTGAAGAGAGACTATCCATTGAACGAACGCAACCTCGATTGGTGGGCAAGTGATAAAGATTCTCCCTATACTGAAATTAAAAGATTCGATTGGTTCCGTGGTTACCACGTAGGTGGCCGTTCCTTGATGTGGGGCCGTCAGTCTTATAGATGGAGCGATTTGTATTTTGAAGAAAATGCTAAACAAGGAATTGCAGTAGACTGGCCGGTGCGCTATAAAGAGCTGGAACAATGGTACAGCTATGTTGAAAAATTCGCCGGAATCAGTGGTTCTAAAGAAGGACTTCCCGAATTACCGGATAGCGAATTCTTACCTCCGATGGACATGACCTGCGTTGAGAAAGATGTAGCAGCTCGAATTAAGCAACACTATAAAGGAATTCGCAAAATGATCATCGGACGTTGCGCACACGCCACTGTTCCTTTGAATGATCGTCAATGTCAGTTCCGCGATAAATGCTGGTACGGTTGTCCTTTCGGCGGTTATTTCAGTACTCAATCGGCTACTTTACCTGCCGCTGAAAAAACCGGAAATCTAACTCTTCGTCCATGGAGTATTGTTACTAAAGTACTTTATGACAAAGACACTAAGAAAGCAACCGGTGTTGAAGTGTTGGATGCAGAAACAAATAAAACCTACGAGTATAAAGCAAAGATCATTTTCTTAAATGCATCTACTTTAAACTCAACTTGGATTATGATGAACTCCGCTACCGATGTGTGGGAGGGTGGTTTAGGAAGTAGCAGTGGTGAGTTGGGTCACAATTTAATGGACCATCACCTAGGCGTATACGCTTTTGGTTCTTTTGAAGGTTACGAAGACAGATATACATATGGCCGTAGAGCAAATGGAGTATACATTCCTCGTTATCGCAACTTCTTTGGAGACAAACGCGATTATTTGCGCGGTTTTGGATATCAAGGAGGAGCGAGCAGAACAGGCTGGGGTCGTGAAATTGCTGAATTTACAATTGGCGCAGAATTCAAAGAAGAATTGTTAGAACCAGGACCATGGCAATTTGGTATGGGTGGTTTCGGTGAAATTCTTCCTTATCATGAGAATAAAGTAACACTCGATAAATCCAAAAAAGATAAGTGGGGCTTGAATGTGTTGGCATTTGATTGTGAATTGAAAGAGAACGAATTGAAAATGCGCAAAGACATGAAAGACGATGCGCAAGAAATGTTGGAAGCAGCCGGTTTGAAAAATGTTCAAGCGTTCGATGGCGATGGTACACCTGGTCGCGGTATCCACGAAATGGGTACGGCACGTATGGGCCACGATCCTAAAACATCGGTTCTTAACAAGTGGAACCAAGTATGGGATGCAAAGAATGTATTTGTAACAGACGGAAGTTTCATGACTTCTGCGGCTTGTCAAAACCCATCTCTCACTTACATGGCATTTACAGCACGCGCTGCAGATTATGCGGTAAGTGAATTGAAAAAAGGTAATTTATAAGATTTAAGATAGATCCCGACTGGTTTAAACCAGTCGGGATTCCTCCATTCAACTAATTGCAAATTGAATCGCTATGCCAAATGATACTACCTCGGTGAATGTAAACGGAGCAGCAAAAGAGCAAAACACTTTTGATGCCATCGTTATTGGTTCCGGAATCAGTGGCGGATGGGCCGCAAAGGAACTCACAGAAAAAGGATTAAAAGTATTGATGCTTGAACGAGGGTTCGATATCAAACACAAGGTCGATTATGTTGACACCGGTAAAGATCCTTGGGAGTACCCACACCGTGGAGGTAGAACCCAACAAATGATCAAAGATTACCCCGTTTTAAAAAGAGATTATCCTCTCAACGAGATCAATTTAAAATGGTGGGCAAGTGATAAAGATTGTCCTTACACTGAAGTGAAACGTTTCGATTGGTACAGAGGATACCATGTTGGAGGTCGTTCATTGATGTGGGGTCGTCAGTCGTACCGTTGGAGCGACTTCGACTTTGAGGCAAACGCCAAAGATGGTGTTGCGATCGATTGGCCTATTCGTTATAAAGATATTGCTCCTTGGTATAGCTACGCAGAAAAGTTTGCAGGGGTGAATGGTAATAAAGATGGATTACTTCAGTTGCCTGACGGAGATTTTCAACCACCGATGGAGTTGAATTGTGTAGAGAAAGATGTGGCAGCTAAATTAAAAGATCATTATCAGGGCAAGAGATTGCTTACTATTGGTCGCTCTGCTAACCTCACTAAAGAGTTGCCCGGAAGAACACTTTGCCAATATAGAAACAGATGTTCTCACGGATGTCCGTTTGGAGGTTATTTCAGTACGCAGTCCTCTACACTGCCTGCGGCAATGGCTACCGGTAATTTGACCATGCGTGTAAACTCAATTGTAACCAAGCTTATTTACGATAAAGACACGAAGAAAGCGAAAGGGGTTGAAGTATTAGATGCAGAAACCAACAAAACCTATGAGTATTATGCTAAGATTGTGTTCTTGAATGCCTCTACTCTCAACTCAACCTGGATTCTCATGAATACAGCGACTGATATTTGGCCGGCCGGATTGGGTAGCAGCAGTGGTGAGCTTGGACATAACTTAATGGATCATCACTTTAGAGTAGGCGCTTCTGCAACAGTTGAAGGATTTGAAGATAAGTACTACTACGGAAGAAGACCCAACGGTTTCTATATTCCTCGCTGGCAAAATTTGTTTGGCGACAAACAAGACTATATAAGAGGATACGGATATCAAGGAAGTGCTAGCAGACAAGGATGGGGCAGAGAAATTGCTGAATTGAATATCGGTACAGAATTGAAAGAAGCATTATCTGAACCGGGTCCATGGACTATTGGTATGACCGCATTTGGTGAAACGCTTCCTTATCATGAAAATAAAGTGACACTGGATCCCAATAAGAAAGATAAATGGGGATTGCCTGTACTTGCTATTGATGCTGAGATTAAAGAGAACGAAAAGAAGATGCGCGTAGACATGCAGAATCAAGCAAAAGCAATGCTTGAAGCTGCCGGCTTGAAAAATATCAAAGGATACGATCGCGATTATGCGTTGGGTATGGGAATTCATGAAATGGGAACTGCTCGTATGGGTAAAGATCCAAAGACTTCAGTACTCAACGGAAACAACCAGGTTTGGGACGCTAAAAATGTATTTGTAACAGATGGTTCTTGCATGGTAAGTGCAGCTTGCGTAAATCCATCCCTTACATACATGGCTCTTACAGCAAGAGCCGCTGATTTTGCTGTAAAAGAATTGAAAAAAGGAACTATATAATAGTAACATGCCAAACGATTCAACCAGTGTAAATATTAATTCCGGAGGCGTTGCTCAAAACACATTCGATGCAATTGTTATCGGCAGTGGCATCAGTGGTGGCTGGGCCGCAAAAGAACTATGCGAGAAAGGATTGAAAACATTGGTATTGGAACGTGGCCGAGATGTTCAGCACAAGAAAGATTATCCTACTACCCTTTTGAATCCTTGGGAAATGAAACACCGAGGTGGAAGAACAAAGGCGATGGTAGAAGAAAATCCTATAGCTTCAAAATGCTATGCGTACGATGAAGCAACGGAGCATTTCTTTATTAAAGACAAACACCACCCTTATATTCAAGAAAAGCCTTTCGATTGGATCAGAGGTTATCAAGTTGGAGGGAAGAGTTTAATATGGGCACGTCAAACCCAGCGTTGGAGCCGGTTTGAATTTGAAGCACCCGCTCGTGATGGTTTTGCAATTGATTGGCCCATACGTTATGATGATCTTGCTCCTTGGTATAGCTATGTTGAGAAGTTTGCAGGAATCAGTGGAAATAAGGACGGCTTGGAAACATTACCCGATGGTGAGTTTCTTCCTCCTTGGGAAATGAATTGCCCTGAAAAGCATATTCAATCAAAAATCCATTCGAAGTTTCCCGGAAGAACTGTTATACAAGGCAGATGTGCGCATTTAACACAACCCAATCCGGTTCATTTGGAACAAGGAAGAGGGCAGTGTCAAGCAAGAAATATCTGTTATCGCGGTTGCCCATTTGGAGGCTATTTCAGCTCCAATTCATCAACACTTCCTTGGGCTGCGAATACCGGGAACTTAACCATTCGTCCTCATGCGGTTGTTCATTCAATAATTTATGATGAACAAAAACAAAAGGCTGTAGGAGTACGAGTAATTGATTCAAACACGCACGAAGCAACAGAATATTTCGCGAAAATTATTTTCGTGAATGCTGCATGTTTGAACTCGAACCTGATTTTGTTGAATTCAACTTCCAATCGATTTCCAAACGGATTGGGTAACGATAATGGCTTGATGGGAAAATACATTGCTTTCCATGATTACCGCGGCAACATTACCGCCGGTATTGAAGGCTTTGATGATATAGAAGAATATGGAAGAAGGCCAACTGCTGCCATGATGCCAAACTTTAGAAATGTTCGGAAGCAAGAGATGGATTTTCTGCGAGGTTATATGGTACACTATTCTTGCAGTAGAGTAAACTGGCATAATTCAGACGGTGCAGAAGGTATAGGAGAAGGCTTCAAGGAATTTGCAAGTCAACCGGGCGGTTGGGGTGTTTTTATGATGATGCAAGGAGAAACGATTCCACAAGAAAAGAATCACGTTCGATTAAGCAAGGATCAGAAAGATGAATGGGGAGTACCGTTGTTAATCACCTCTGTTGACTATGGCGAGAATGATAACAAAATATTGAAAGACTTTTTGGAGCAAGGAGTTGCAATGCTGGAAGCAGCAGGTTGCAAAAATATCAATCCATTCGATAACGGTCGTGTACCGGGTAACGACATTCATGAAATGGGCGGTGTGAGAATGGGAAATGATCCCAAAACTTCTTTGCTTAACAAATGGAATCAATTGCATCATTGTAGTAATGTTTTCGTAACAGATGGCGCAAGTATGGTAAGCACCGGAACTCAAAATCCATCGCTCACTTATATGGCGCTAACAGCGAGAGCGGCCAATCATGCAGTTGAAGAATTGAAAAAAGGAAACTTATAATCACTAAACCTTAACTATAACATGCCTGCGGATTCACCAAATGTAAACATCAATACCAAAGCGGATATTCAAAACAGTTACGATGCAATCGTAATTGGAAGTGGAATCAGCGGAGGTTGGGCAGCAAAAGAGCTCACCGAAAAAGGATTGAAGGTATTGATGCTCGAAAGAGGAGGAGCTTTTGAGCACTTAAAAGATTACAAGACCGCCGGAATGAATCCTTGGGATTTTAAGCACAGAGGCCAAACCACAGCGCAACAGCGACATGATAAGCCTGTTGTTCACAGAGGATGGGCCGCCCAAGAGCAAGTTATTGATGCATGGGTAAACGAAAAAGAATGTCCTTACCACGAAGTGAAGCCATTTACTTGGTGGAGGGTATATAGAATGGGCGGCAGAAGTATTTTATGGGGTCGTCAAAGCTATCGTTTAAGCGACCTTGACTTCGAAGCTAATTTGAAAGATGGACACGGCGTGGATTGGCCGATTCGATATAAAGACATTGCTCCTTGGTACGACCATGTTGAAAAACATGCGGGAATCAGCGGAAGTAAAGAAGGTATTCCAAATTTACCTGATGGGCAGTTTCTTCCACCAATGGATTTGAATTGTGTAGAGAAAGATGCGGCAGCAAGAATTAAGGAACATTATAAAGGCACTCGTCATTTGATTATTGGTCGTGTTGCAAACCTAACACAGGCAATTCCCGGCAGAACCAATTGTCAGTTTAGAAACCGTTGCTGGGAGGGTTGTCCTTTCGGTGGTTACTTTAGTACACAATCGTCTACCTTGCCACCGGCCTTAGCAACAGGAAATTTAACTGTTCGTCCGGATTCAATTGTAACCAAGATCATTTACGACAAAGACACCAAAAAAGCCAAAGGTGTGGAGGTGTTGGATGCGGTCACGAATAAAACGTATGAGTTTACCGCCAAGATTGTTTTTTCTTGCGCTTCGGCTTTGAATTCAACTTGGATTCTTTTCAATTCAGCCACCGATGTATGGGAAGGCGGATTAGGAAGTAGTTCGGGTGAGTTGGGGCACAATGTAATGGACCACCATTATAATTTGGGTGCTAGTGGAAAAGTGGATGGATACGAAGACAGCTATTATTACGGAAGAAGAGCCAATGGTTTTTACATTCCTCGTTTTGCAAATATTGGAGATGACAAGCGCGATTTCTTAAGAGGATTCGGCTATCAAGGTAGTGCAGGTAGAGGAGGTTGGAGTAGAGAGATCGCAGAAATGAGTATTGGTGCCGATTATAAAGAAGCGATCGTAGAACCGGGAGGTTGGACCATGGGGGCAACCGGCTTCGGTGAAATTCTTCCTTATCATGAAAACAGAATTTATCTTGATAAACAGAAGACAGATAAATGGGGCTTACCTATTCTTGCAATGGACGCAGAGTTGAAAGAGAATGAACTGAAAATGCGCAAGGCCATTGTTGAAGAAATGAAAAACATGTTGGAAGCAACCGGAGTAAAAGATATTTCTACTTGGGATGCAGGGCATGCAATTGGTCATGGAATTCACGAAATGGGCACAGCCAGAATGGGTAGAGATGCTAAAACATCTGTATTGAATGAATTCAATCAAGTGTGGGATGCAAAAAATGTGTTTGTGACCGACGGAGCTTGTATGACTTCATCTGCTTGTCAAAACCCTTCTTTAACTTATATGGCCTTAACAGCTAGAGCAGCTAACCATGCGGTTGAAGAATTGAAAAAAGGAAATTTATAAATTTAAAACTATAAACGATCACATATGAACAGACGCGAAGCATTGTCTAGAGTTGCTGTGTTGGTAGGTGGTACCGTTGTAGGAGCTGAGTTTTTTCTCAGTGGTTGTAAAACCGGAGCTGATAAAGCGGCAGGTTTACCATTGAGCAAAGAAACCATTGCGCTTCTCGATGAAATCGCTGAAACCATTATCCCGGCAACAAGCACACCCGGCGCTAAAGAAGCGAAAGTGGGTGAATTTATGAACACCATGGTAATGGATTGTTACGAAGAGAAAGATCAAAAAGTATTCTTGGAAGGCATCGGAAAAGTGAACGAAGCTTGTGAAAAAATGCACAAGACCGACTTCATGTCTGCAACGCCTCAACAAAGAAAAGACTTGTTGATTGCTTTGGATAAAGAAGCCAAAGAATATCAGAAGTCTAAAAAACCGGAAGATCCTACACACTATTTCAGTTTAATGAAACAGTTGACATTGTTAGGATTCTTTACATCTGAAGTAGGTGCTACCAAGGCCCTTCGTTATGTAGCCGTTCCGGGTAAATACGAAGGCTGTGTTCCTTATAAAAAAGGTGACAGAGCTTGGGCAACCTAGTTTAGTATTGTAACGCTATTAAGACTGTCTTTGTCGAATTTTTTGTTCGACGAAGGACTACTATATTATTATTGAATTTATTCAACAGCGTATTATGTCTTCAAATCGTAGAGATTTTTTGAAAAAGTCCGGTCTGTTTGCATCGGCATTCGCTTTCGGATCTCTGGCTTCCTGTAACGACAGTGGCCCGGGTTCTTCTGAAAAAAAGGACAGCACTGCTGCCACAGCTTCAACTGTAACAGAGCAACCATTGGGTGATTTTGGATTACAGTTGTACACGCTTCGCGACGATTTCCCTAAAGACCCTAAAGGTGTTCTGAAACAAGTTGCAGGCTTTGGCTACAAACAGGTAGAAGGATTTGAAGGTCCAAACGGATTATGGTGGGGCTTAACCGCCGTAGATTTCAAGAAAACCCTCGATGAGCTGGGTCTTTCAATGGTGAGCAGCCATTGTGATACCGGAAAGGATTTCGAGAAAAAAGCAGCTTCAGCTGCTTCTGTGGGCCTTAAATACTTGATCAACCCTTATGTGGGTGCTCAAAAAACGCTCGACGACTATAAGAAGCTTGCTGAGCAGTTCAATAAGAACGGTGAGATCTGTAAGAAAAACGGCATCCGTTTCGCATATCACAACCACGATTATAGCTTCAAAGCACTTGATGGTCAAATGCCTCAAGACATTTTCCTCCAAAATACCGATGCTTCATTGGTCGACTTTGAAATGGATATGTATTGGGTTGTAACAGCCGGTCAAGACCCAGAAGCCTGGATGAAAAAATATGCCAATCGCTTCACGCTTTGTCATGTTAAAGACCGCTCAAAAACTGCTAAAGCTGAGGAACACGATGCTTCTGTAGATTTAGGAACAGGGTCTATTGACTATAAGAAAGTGTTGAAAACGGCATCACAAACAGGTATGAAATACTACATTGTTGAGCAAGAGAAATACGAAAACAGCACTCCGTTAAAGAGTGCCGAAGTAGATGCAGCCTATTTGAAAGCGCTCACTATTTAATTAAGAAATCAACACACCACATAAAAGAGGTCGTTTTATACGGCCTCTTTTTTTTATATTAGTGGGATGAAAGCACTATACTCTCTTTTCTTTATTATCGCTATCTGCGGTTCTGTCCAGGCTCAAAACAATAAAGATGTTGAAGCAATCAAAGCAATGATGCTGAAGCAACAGAACTATTGGAATCAAGGAAATGTAGATTCCTTTATGGTTGGCTACTGGGAGAGTGATTCGTTGATGTTCGTAGGCAAGTCGGGTGTTACCTATGGCTACACCAATACACTCAATAATTACAAGAAGGGATATCCTGATAGAGCTGCCATGGGTACCTTACAATTTACTTTTATCGAATTTAAAAAGCTGAATGCCGACACTTACTTTCTTGTCGGAAAATACTACCTCACTAGAACTATTGGTGATGCTTCCGGTCATTTCACTCTTATTATTAAGAAGATAAAGGGGTCTTGGAAGATCATGGTGGACCACAGCTCTTAGGTTTATCCGTGCGGATACCTTTGCTTCCAAAATTCTATCAACTTGCGAAGCAGGAGTACAAATGTTACAATTACAATGATGTAGAACACATAGTTAGGCCAGCGTAGCTCTCCTTTGGGTATTAGCCAGTTATTGTACAAACCCAATCCTAATGTTAGCATAAGCCACATCAGCGTCAATGAAACGATTTTGGCAATACTTACCAGAAAATTCCGAACATCGGGTTCAAATTCACTCATTAGAGTTTGATTTACGGTACTAGTAATTTACGAAAAGCTGCTGAGTCTCCACTGAAAACATTGAAATCCACTTTCGAACCAATACCGTTCACAGACCCTGTTTCACTGTGTTGCCAGAAGTGCCAATCGCGTTGAATTCTAGGCCCTTCTTTTCTTAAATAGTGCGCAACCCATAAAGGATAGCGGTCGAAGTCTTCTTTCAAATACTGTTTGTAAAAATCAACATTGGTGTAAATAACAGGCGTTACTCCATAATAGTTCTCTACAATCTTTAAAAATTCGAGAGCTCTTTCTCTGATTTTAGCCGGGGGTGTACCATTCGTTTGTTCTATATCCAAAACAGGAGGTAGATCGCCGGATTCTAGTTTTACCGTTTTAATGAAATTTTCGGCCTGCATTCGGCCACTTTTTGAAGATATGAAGAAGTGATAGGCTCCTCTTGTTATTCCGGCTTCTTTTGCTTTTTTCCAGTTTCTTTTAAAGAGGGCGTCTTTATTGCCAACACCTTCGGTTGCTTTCATGAAAGCAAAGCCAATTTTAATTTGCTCTACTTCCATTTCTTGTACACTTTCCCAATCAATGAAATCTTGATATTTTGAAACATCTATTCCGTGAATAGAATAAGAACCCGGGATCGGTATTCCGAATGCCTTGTAACGGATGCCGGCAGCATACCGTTCCTTCATCCATACATAACCGAAATAGCCAAGGAGAAATACGTTGCCAATAATCAACGTATATAGAAATACTTTCCAAGGTCCCGATCTAGCCGTCTTTTTCTTCTTTCTTTTGGCCATGGGTGCAAATATACTACAGGTGTAGCACTAAGGAACCATCCGATTGAAATCGAATCACTAAAGGCCTTGTATTGAGTGTAGGCTAGTGAACTATTTTTTTTGTGACTTTTAATGACTTTGAGTTTTTCACCTCAACAAAATAGGTACCATGAGCAAACTGTTGCATAGGAATGGTAAACACCTGATCATAACCGGGTGTTTCCCAACTTGTGGTATAAACAAGTTGACCGGTTGAACTGAATACTTTTACTGAGAGTTTGGCGTCGTCGGGGTTTGTAATAGCTACTTGTAAAGGACCGCTAGTTGGATTCGGAAAAATTTTAAGCCCATTAGCAGGTAAGTCCGGAGCCGAAATCTTTATTGTTTGTTTGATTTTAGCTAGGATCTTCTGTTGCGGATCAATAATAATTGTATCTACTGCAAACTCCGGGTTCAACCAGAACTCTTGACCACTGGAAACATGATCTAGCACATATGATTTTGCTTGAGTACTATTTTTCAAGGTAACCGTTACAGGCATCTTATAGAATTGCACAGATTGATGTGTGGTACTTTGCGAAAGTTTGAGTTTAATCCAATTGTTTGGTTTTTGATACCATTCGCCTTTGTAGTTCGCATACCCTTCTCCGTATACCCATTGATTGAAAAACCAGCCAAGGTCTTTTCCGTATGCCAACTCTAGGTTTCTTTTCAGATCCGGTGTTTTTGCAAATCCATTTTTAACGGCAGGATCTGCTAAATAATATCTGATGCCTTTATAAAACGCAGAATCACCCATAACATAGCGCAGCATGTGTAATACGTAAGCACCTTTATTGTAGGTAATTCTTCCACTGAAAATTCTTGCTACGTTAGACGTATCGGAACAAAACACTGCACCCGAAGAATCAGTAGTGGCGCTTCTGAATGTTGAGTTTAGCGTTGATCCGTAGGAGTTTGGGTAGCCATATTCGAGAAAAAGTAGCGTAGCATAGGTTGCAAAACCTTCGTTGAGCCAGGTGTCTTGCCAACTGCCACATGTAATATAGTCACCAAACCAATGATGCGCCAATTCGTGGGCCGCAAGGTTGGGTGTTGGAAGGTTTATAAAGCTATTGGTTTGATGTTCCATTCCTCCGTTCCAACCCCACTGGGTATGGCCATATTTTTCATCAGCAAATGGATACGGACCAAATAAATTGGTGAAAATTCTGTAACCGTTTCTATAGTAAGAAGCAAACGACAAGAAATTGGCAGCAATTCCTTTATAGGTAAAATTTTGAATGAGATAACTTTTATTGTTTACAATAACGGAGTCGTTTGTGATCTCATAATCTGATATAGCAATCGCTACTAAGTAAGTAGCAATGGGGTGGCGATGCTTGAAGTGCGTTGTGCGCGTACTTCCATTTACGGTATTTGAGATGATCATGCCGTTAGAGGAACCTTGAAACTCTTGGGGGCAACTCAAATAGATATCAATAGAATCTGTTTTATCCAGCAAGTTGTTTTTACAAGGCCACCAGTCTCGAGAGCCATAAGGTTCTGAAAGGGTCCAACTAACAGGAATCGTTCCATTGTGAACTCCATTGTAGTAAGAGCCCATTCCGGTATTGTCGGGAACTCCTTGATAGAAAATACTAACAGAATCTTTTAGACCTTTTGCAAGTGTAGTAGGAAAACTAATATCTACTCCATTTGCATCGGTTTGAACAAAACTGATTTTTGATCCATGGTAGAGCACACTGTCAACAATCAGGGATTTTATTAAATCGAATGTGATGGTATTGGTTGCGCTGACGATAGTATAATCGAATGTTATTTTTCCCGAAATATATCGAATAGCGGGGTTTACATACCATTCCATGGTACTATGGTGAATATCAAAATTGTCTGTAGCTACAGAAAAGGTGCCGTTGATTCCATTGGTATTATCAGGTGATAATCGTCTGGCTCTCGCTTGCTCTGCGGTTCGAATTTGCTCTTGTTCTTTAATGAATGCTTCTGTGTCTATTTTCTCCTGAGCTAGAGCTGCGGAAGAAACGAAAAGAAATAGCAGTAGATATAGTTGTTTCATGGATGACTGTTGGTACATTCTAATGAACGAAAAAATAGTAAATACAGTTGGTTTTTACCATGGATATAAACGATTAAACCCTGCAATACATTGTATTTGAGCCAATTTTAAGGGCTTGATTCGAATCAACGAATGGCAGATCCCTCAAAACCAAGATTCTATGCCATAGATTTGGAAAACATCGTTCTAAATCAATAGTTTTCAATGCTATATCCTAATTTTGCAGTTGATGCCGCAGCTGAATGTAAACGATACTCTTACTATCCTTCGAAAAATGAGCCTTCGAAGAATTTGGAATATCGCGAAAGTATGGTCGAGTTTCTACATCAGTAAATGGTCAAAAAAACCCATCCAATGGGGCCTACCGGTTTCAGTGGCCATTGAACCAACAACTTCCTGCAATTTGAGATGCCCGGAATGCCCAAGTGGTTTGCGGTCTTTTACGAGACCTACCGGAATGCTTCAAGAAGATTTTTTCCGCACAACTGTTGACCAGTTGTCGAAAGACATCTTCTACATGATCTTCTATTTTCAAGGGGAACCGTATCTGAATCCGGCCTTCTTGCAAATGGTGCGCTATGCAGCTGATAAAAACTTGTATACAGCTACCAGTACAAACGGCCATTATTTAACGGAGGCCAATGCCCGCCAAACGGTGGAAAGCGGGCTGGATCGATTGATCATTTCAATAGACGGAACTACTCAAGACGTATATCAACAATACAGGGTGGGAGGTCAGCTCGAAAAGGTAATTGAAGGAGCTAAGAGAATCGTAAAATGGAAGAAGGAGTTGAAGAGCAACACTCCCTTCATTATTTTCCAATTTTTGGTAGTGAAGCCAAACGAACACCAAATTGAAGACGTAAAGAGGCTCGGTGTTGAAGTAGGTGTAGACCAAGTTCGATTCAAGACTGCACAAGTTTACGACTATGAAACAGATCCCAATAACTTGATTCCAAATAATAAAAAATACAGCCGGTACAAAATTGGAAAAGATGGCAAGATGATTGTCAAGAGTAATCTGGAAAATCAATGTTGGCGACTGTGGCATGCTCCTGTAATTACTTGGGATGGTTTAGTGGTCCCTTGTTGCTTCGACAAAGACGCAGATCATAAAATGGGAGACTTGAAAAAGCAGAGCTTTAAAGAATTGTGGCAACAGAAAGAGTATAAAGAATTTAGAAATAACGTATTACACGGAAGAAAAAACATTGATATATGTGCCAACTGTAGCGAAGGAACCAAAGTGTGGGAAGATGCGTAAGCCTATAATCAAAACTTAAACCCTTTCATATGAGTATTGAAAAAGACATTAATTCAAACAAGTTTCGAAATGGTTATCACAAAGCATTGATAAATATTGTATTCACTAGCAACTGGGTGATGGAGCGGAATAAAGGTTTTTTTGAACGCGCCGACATCACCCCTCAACAGTTTAATATTCTCCGAATACTTAGAGGTGCAAATGCTCCGTTAAGTACCTTACAGATTCGTCAAAGAATGCTGGATAAAATGAGCGACACCAGCAGAATTGTGGACCGACTCATCAAAAAAGAGCTGGTACAAAAAGTAGTTTGCGCACATGATAAACGACTGGTAGATGTAACCATCACTCAAAAAGGGTTGGAGCTTTTGTCGCATCTCGATCAATATAATGATGAAATAGAATCGGCTTTGAAAGGTTTGAATGAAGCTGAAATAGATCAACTTAATCAACTGCTCGATAAAATTCGGGAAACAACATAATAGAAGAAATCCAATGATTCAAATGAAGAAACTGCTTACACTCATAATTGCGTTACTGCCTATTCTGGTTTGCTTTGCACAAGTAAAAAAGGAATTTCGTGCTGTTTGGATCGCCACGGTTGATCATATTGACTGGCCCACTCGCGGTAATTACAATAGCGATAGTCAAAAAGAAGAGTTTATCAAGATACTCGATATGCATCAGCGGAATGGCATTAACGCCATTATCATGCAAATTCGACCCGCTACAGATGCCTTCTACCCCTCTCCTTATGAACCGTGGAGTCAATGGCTAACGGGCAAACAAGGAAAGCCGCCCGTTCCGTATTATGATCCACTGCAATTTATGATTGAAGAAGCACATAAGCGTGGAATGGAGTTTCATGCGTGGTGTAATCCTTACAGAGCTGTTTTTGATTTAAATAAATCTTCCATTGCAGATAATCACATCACTAAAATTCATCCGGAATGGTTCTTAAACTACGGCGATAAAAAATATTTTGACCCCGGAAACAAAGATGCTCAAGAGTTCGTGGTGAAAGTAATTGAAGATGTAGTAAACCGGTACGATGTAGATGCGATTCATTTTGATGATTATTTCTATCCCTATCGCATCGCTGGTAAAGAATTTCCCGATGAAAAATCCTTTTCTCAATACGGAAATGGATTGTCAAAAGACGACTGGAGAAGATCCAATGTAGACTCTATCATTGTAAAGTTGAATACCGCCATAAAAAAGATCAACAAAAATGTTCGATTTGGTATTTCTCCTTTTGGTGTTTGGAGAAATAAAGACAAAGATCCGGAAGGAAGTGCTACACAAGCCGGACAAACTAATTACGACGATTTGTATGCCGATATTTTGTTGTGGCTTAAGAAAGATTGGATAGATTATGTTGCTCCACAATTGTATTGGGAGTTCAATCATCCTCGTGCCGCCTATGAGGTATTGCTCGATTGGTGGAGCAAGCACAGTTATGGTAAACATTGTTATATTGGATTGGCCCCCTATCGAGCGAATTCAAATGCTGCTTGGAAAGACAAATCGATGCTGCCAAGGCAAATTCAAGCGCTTCGCAACACTGAGAATATTCAAGGAATGATTTTCTTCAGTAGCAAATCATTTGACAACAATCCAAACGGTTGGAGTGATAGTTTGAGACTCACTTATTTTGCAGAACCTGCGGTTGTTCCGTCTATGACATGGTTCGACTCAAATAAGCCTCAGAAGCCTTTAGTTAAAATTAGCACCACCTCATCTTATGCTGATGTGGTAGTGCTTTCTGCAACATCATCTCAGCCTGTTCGAAAGTTTGTACTTTACAAAATTCAGCAGGGAGAAGCCGGAGGTACCGAGCGTGCTACAGCAGTAAAAATCATTCCCGCATTGAATGGAGAAGGAAAATTCTCGATCCCCTATTTTAAGCAAGGTGCGGAAAAATATCGGGTTACGGCCATCGATCAAAGTAACAATGAAAGCGATCCGCAGGAGATCCAGTAAACTTTTTATATTTTTGCATTATTAATAATGAGATAAATCGAATTTATGCCAGGATTTGAAACATGGGGCGCCGAAGAACGCAAAGAACTGCAAGATGTATTGGATAACGGTATATTGATGCGATATGGGTTCGACGGTCCGAGAAAAGGTATTTGGAAAGCCGTAGACTTGGAAAAAGAGATCTGCAAGACTTTTGGAACCAAGTATGCTCAATTGGTAAGCAGTGGCACCGCTGCCCTTACAACTGCTCTCAGCGCTTTAGGTGTTGGCTACGGTGACGAAGTAATTACTCCCTCTTTCACTTTCGTGGCAAGTTTTGAAGCTGTTATCAGTGTAGGTGCTACTCCTGTTTTAGTTGATGTAGACGATACCTTAACGCTTAACCCTGAAGCAGTACGAAAAGCGATTACACCCAAAACGAAATGCATTATGCCCGTACATATGTGCGGTAGCATGGCAGATCTTGATGCTTTAAAAGAAATCTGTAAAGAATTCAATTTGGTTTTGTTGGAGGACGCGTGTCAAAGTATTGGCGGAACCTATAAAGGCCAGCAATTGGGATCCATTGGAGATGCGGGAACCTTTTCCTTCGACTTTGTGAAGACTATGACCTGCGGAGAAGGTGGTGTTGTAATGACTAATAGAGAGGATGTTTATATCAAGAGTGATGGATACAGTGACCACGGTCATGATCATAAAGGAGTAGACAGAGGAGCAGACCTTCATCCTTTTGTTGGATACAATTTCCGAATTTCAGAATTACACGCTGCCGTTGGTTTAGCGCAAATACGAAAACTGCCTCAATTTTTGGCAACACAAAAAAAACATCATACACAGTTAAAGAATATCTTATCACAAGTACCTGAAGTAAGTTTCAGAAGAATACCCGATCCTCAAGGAGACAGTCATACTTTTTTGAGTTGGTTTTTGCCCACCGAAGAACAGACAAGAGCTGTGGTAGCAAAATTGAAAGAACAAGGTATTTTAGCCGGAAACTTTTATTGGTATGATAATAACTGGCATTATATCCGCAAATGGGATCATCTGAAACAAGGAATTACCCTCAACGCCTTGAGTCCGGAGCACAAGGCTGCAGTAATAGCACAAGCGAATAAGGAATTCAAAGCGAGTGATGCCATAATGGGGCGTTGTATATCAACAGCGATTAGTTTAACTTGGACAGAGCAGCTTATTGAAGAAAAAGGATCAAAATTAGTTGCGGTAATCAGAGAAGTGCTCGGATCTTAATTGATACAAATACATATTTAAAACACCCAAGTCAATTCGGCTTGGGTGTTTTGTTTTACCAACGAAAACGAATAAGTGGATATTTCTAGGTTTATGAGTGTTTACTTTTAGTTGCTTAACAAAGAGTTCTCTTTATATCATAGACTTTGCTTGGGATCGTTTTGTCACCTACCGGCACTGGCCGGAGGATTCAATCCCCTATGTATGAGTAACCCGCTGTTTAAGCATATAAACATCTATTTATCCGTAAACGAGGAGACGATTGACCAGTACTTCAATCAGCACGATCCTGCTCCATTTTACAGAAGGCAATTGAGCTACGAATTCGAGAACTACATTTTGAACTACATCATTGCCGCGAAGCGATACACTACTATTCAATACAAGTTTACTTGCAATAGTGAAAACGACAAACAATACATTGAGCCGTTGATTCACGCCATTCGACGCCATTTTTCCATTCGTAAAACATTGAAAGAGGCCGAGTTCAAACGATTTAAAAAGCGCTCGGTAATTCTATTGGTGTTTGCATTGGCGGTTGGAATTCTCTGTCATTGGATTTTGCCCAGCGTACTTCCCGAGGGAGCTCCTCATGGATTTATGAGCGCAGTAACAAACAGTTTGGATGTTTTCAGCTGGGTAACATTATGGCGTCCGTTTGATAAGCTCGTGTTTCAATGGAATCCCTACTTAAAGGATATCTTAATACTTGATAAACTTACCAATGCTGAAATATTGGTTATAGACAATGTGAAGAAGATGGCCGTGGAGTCAGCAGCATAATTATGATTCGACTTTGTTCGATACTTGTAATCCTAACCCTTGCTTCTACATCCTTGTTTGCACAATTGGGTATAGAGCAATACCACTATTTAGGCCAGAGCTCAGGCGCCGCAGTGGTCCCTGTTATTCATCTTCAATCGAAAAAAGGTTGGTATGGAGAAGCGAGGTATAATTACGATGAAGACAATACATTCACTTTTCTAGCCGGTAAGAAATTTGTTTTTGGATCTGATTTTGAAATAGGACTCACTCCTCTTGCCGGAATTTCATTTGGCAGTTTCAAAGGCTACACGTTCGGATTGAATTCTAGTTTTGAAAACGAGCGGTTCTTTATTAGCAATCAAACACAATCCACAAAATCAAAATCGCTTGAATATTCATCATTTTTCTTCAATTGGTCTGAAGCGGGCATCAATATCAACAAATGGTTTTACGCCGGATTAACGATGCAGAATACTCGATTGTATTCAGGCGAATATTTGAACGAGCCCGGGATCATGTTTGGAATTAATATCAAATCTGTCACCATTCCTTTTTATGCATTTAATCGTTATCAAACCAACCGATTTTATGTACTAGGGATAATTTGGGAGAAAAAATAGTGTAGTAGAAGCTACTAGTAAAGTTGCGATTCGTAAAGTAAAGCACTTAGTTAACGCTAAAGCATACACTAGTTATGTTTGAATAGATGTACCTATCTGAAATGATGGCATTATTATTTCGTTTCATGTATATCCAATATTAATCTTTCGTTACTATGAAAAAACTTGCATCCATCCTTTTATTTGCAATTTCAGTTCAACAATCTATGGCTCAGATTGGAATTGGAACAACCAGTCCACACTCTTATTTAGATGTGAGAGGGACGATCGCCTATAACTACCGATCTTTTACTACTTCCACCTCTATTGCTACAACAGATAATACACTGGCATTCACAGGAACGAGTGCGGCAACCTTAACCTTGCCCGATGCAACTGCTTGTGCAGGTCGTTTCTATTGGATTAAAAACGAAAGTTCAAATGGCTCTGATTTAACCATTGCCACTACTTCTTCCCAAACCATCGATGGATTAACGACATGGGTGATAGACGAACAACATGAGGCCCTTCGATTGTTTAGTACCGGATCAGTTTGGTATGTTGTTTCAGAAACCTTGCCTGGCAATACAGCCGGTACTTCGTGGATCCAAGGTGGTAATAACGTTACATCGGAAAAGAAGTTGGGTACAACCAGCAACTACGACCTTCCTATAATTACCAACAATACAGAACGAGTTCGTATCAGTAAAACGGGGAATGTTGCCATTGGAACAAGTAGCTTCAATGCAACCTATCCTGAGAAATTATTAGTTGATGCAGGAACCACTACTTCTTTTAACGTAATTAGTGGTAAGGGATCTATCAACAGTTATTTACAGTTGAATATTCAAAACACAAGTTCTGGAACAGCAGCTAGTTCGGACGTTGTAGCTACGGCTAACAACGGTAGTGAAAGTGACAAGTTTGTAAATCTAGGAATTAATGGAGGTGGGAACACTTCTACAGGTGTATTAGGCGGAGCAAACTTGGCTTACTTATATGCAACCGGAAATAACTTTGCTATCGGTAATGCAACCTCTTCAAAAGATTTACTATTCTTTACCAACGGAACGGCAAGTTCCGATGAAAAGATGAGAATCAAGGATGATGGAGATGTGGGAATAGGAATAACTTCACCCAACTACCTCCTCCATATTCATAAAGCTTCAGCATCGAGTAACTGGATGCAAATTACTAATAGTTCCAGCGGTTCAGGAGCGTGGGATGGATTCTTTTACGGTGTAAACACTTCAGGTGCGCCAGAGATTTGGGGTGAAGGTGATTTAGCCATTTATACCGGCTCAGGCACTACCAACAGAAGAACCATGTTTTTAACTGACGACGGTAATGTAGCAATCGGCTCTTCTTCTACCAATTTTCATGGTACTTATCCTGAAAGACTGCTAGTTGACGCAGGCACCACTACCTCTTATAATGTAATAAGCGGGAAGGGTAGTATCAACAACTATTTGCAATTGAATATCCAAAATACTAGTAGTGGTTCAGCAGCAAGTTCTGATGTTGTTGCCACGGCTAATAATGGAAGTGAGACTGATAAGTTTATAGATATGGGTATTAACGGAAGTGGGTATTCCTCATCGGGTATTCTTGGTGGAACAAATACAGCCTATTTATATGCTACCGGTCAAGATCTCGTAATTGGAAATGCAACAAACGGTAAAGATCTGGTTTTCTTTACGGGTGGTACAGCAACAACCGATGAAAGAGTACGAATAACAAGTACTACCATACAGCCCGGTACTGATAATAGTATCTCTAATGGAACCTCTGCCAAACGCTGGAGTGTGGTTTATGCGGCCAATGGAACCATCCAAACATCTGATTTCAGGCTTAAAAAGAACATCCAGCCACTTCAATACGGATTGAGCGAGGTACTAAAAATGCGCCCGGTTCGTTATGATTGGAAAGATAACAGCGGTACAAATAAGGTTGGCTTAATTGCTCAAGAAGTGCAGGCAATTGTTCCTGAGGTTGTTGTTGGAGATTCAACAAAGGAAAACTTAGGGATGAATTATGCGGAACTAGTGCCTGTATTGATCAATGCAATTAAAGAATTGAAGGCTGAATTGAATGAAACAAAGAAAGAGTTGGAGCAAGTGAAAAAGCAGATTCGTCAATAGTCCAGCTCCATATCCTTAACCCAAATCCAGTCTATGAAAACGATACGCATCATAACTGCTCTAGTATTGTTGTGTGTACATTATGTGCAGGCTCAGGTCGATTTGACCAATACCGGTACAATGTATATTACAAACTCTGCTGTAGCACTGTATGTTAATGGTGGTTTTACGAATGCCAGTGGTGCATCCTTTACAAATAATGGTGATTTTTATGTCACTCAAAATATATCCAACGCTCAAGTGGGTATGAGTGCCGGAACGGGAACCCTTCGTTTAATTGGCACTACAGCACAACAAATTAATGGAACGCAAACCTTCAAAACCTATAACCTAGTTACAAATAACGCAGCCGGGTTTACTTTGAACAATAATTTGAGTATTTCGGGGACTCATACATTTACAGATGGGCTGATTGCCTCGTCTGTTACTCCCAATTATTTGGTATATGAGGCAGGTTCGTCTTACTCAGGTGTATCGGATGCAGCCCACGTTTCAGGTTGGGTTAAGAAAATTGGTACTACTGCATTTACTTTTCCCGTAGGCGATAATACCTACTATCGAAACATCGCCATTAGTTCATTAGCTTCTAGTTCTGAATTCAACGCGAGATACAATAAACCTACACCCAATGCAACCAATGTTGCAGCTCCTTTGGTAATCGTTAATCCGAATGAATATTGGGATTTGAATCAGGTTAGCGGAGGCGCAGCTGTTGTAACATTGAACTGGGACGACCCCAAGGTAAACATTGCAGATTATCTATTGTCGGAAATGCGTGTTGCAAATTACAGTGGCGGCTTATGGACGAGCAGAGGCGGCACCGCTTCCGGAACCATTACTACACAAGGGACGATTTCAAGCACCAGTACCTCAAGTTTTGGACAATTTGCCATTGCTAGTATCAACTGGGCCACTCCTCTTTATTTTATTGATTTTAACGCGAAAGCTCAAGCTTCTTACAACCTCCTTCAGTGGAAAATGGGTGGGGTAAGCTCAGATGCCAGCTTTGAAATAGAACGAAGTTTAGACGGGCGCAATTTTACTAAAATTGGAACGTTAAAAGGATTACCCCTGTTGTCAGGATACTTTCACTATCAAGATTCCCGTGCTTTTACCGGAAACACTTGGTATCGAATCAAATGTGTGAATACAGACGGTCACGAATTGTATTCAACCATTGAACTGATTCAGGGTGGCAACAAATCAGACGATTTCTATTTGGTAAATAATCCGGCTCATCAATTTGTTTACATTGCTGCTACCGGAAAATACGAAGGAACGTATGATTACCAGTTGCTTTCTGTAAATGGACAATTGATTCAAAAGGGAAAGATCACCACCCAAGCCGGAGGAATTTGTTCGATCAGTTTATCATCTTCTGTAGTACCAGGCTCGTATGTTCTGGACATTAGAAATGCTCAACACAAATTAACTCAGCAAATATTGGTTCGATGATCGGTCCTTAAATCCAAAGTTGTATTTCAACAATACAAACTATGAAAAACCGCATCATCTTTCTAGCCCTAATGTTAGGCTCCGGCGCCGCGTCGGCTCAAGTTGGTATTGGAACAACTACTCCGAATTCAACCCTCGATGTTCGCGGTTCAGTATCATTACGTGTAAGAACGGTTACAGCAGATACGCAGCTTGATCAAAACGATCATGCCGTTGTATTCACCGGAGCCACAGCAACCACCATTACGTTACCAGATGCCACTACTTGTAGTGGTCGATCATATAGAATAAAAAATGCAAGCACCGCCGGAGTAACCCCTTCGCTTACCATTGCCACCGGAAATGGTGAAAACATCGACGGTGTGGCATCGATTGTTTTGAGTCAGTTACAGGAATCAGCTTTGTTGTTTAGTGACGGAACTAATTGGATAGTTGGGTCTCAATCTATTCCGCAAACAGGCGGAAGCACCTGGAATTTTGACGGAAATAATATTTCGAGCACCAAATTACTTGGAACGATCTCATATCAGCCGCTCCCTTTTATTACCAACAACATTGAGCGGATGCGAATTGCTGAGGATGGCTTTATCGGCCTCGGAAATACTTCTCCAAAAACAGAGTTTCACATTTTGTCGGGAACCGAGGGGTCCGGAATCTCAACTTCTTATATTAATGGCGTGACCATTACAGGTGTTGGAGGATATGGATTTGGTGGACCAGGTTTTTATTTGGAGAATACCGACAACCCGGTTGCACAAAAGCTTTTTAAAATCAATTATACCGCCAATGGTGGTTCAGATGCGTATGTAAATTATCAAGCAGTTTCTGATGATGGGTCTGCAAATGTTAATGCAAACATACTGTCGGTTATGCATAGTGGAAGAGTTGGCGTAGGAACCGCTACATTTAATGCCACCCATCCTGAAAAGTTTTTAGTAGATGCGGGAAACACTGCTTCAAAAAATGTGATGGGTGCAAAAGGGAGCATTAATGATGCTCTTATTTTTCAACTGCAGAATACAAATGGAGGCCTTTCAGCTACCAGCACTTTTTCAATAGCAGCAAACAACGCCTCCGGAAACACAAATTTTTTGAAGGCCGGCATCAATTCTTCTACAAACAATACTTCGGGTATAAAAGGGGGCGCCAATACCGCTTACCTCAGCGCTTCAGGAACCGACTTTGTAATTGGAAACGAAACAAATGGTAGGGCTTTAGTATTTTTTACCGATGGATCAAATACAACAAATGAGCGTGCGCGAATTACTAGCGAAGGTATAGTACCGGGAGCGGATAATACCTACACACTTGGAAAAACCGGTTTGCGATGGACGGAAGTATGGTCTGTTAATGGAACCATTCAAACTTCTGATATTCGTTTCAAGAAAAACATAAATGCCTTAACATACGGATTGAAAGAAGTGATGTTGATGCGACCTGTATCTTACGATTGGATTGAGCAACCGCAACAGCACAAAATTGGACTGATTGCTCAAGAGGTAAAGAAACTGGTTCCCGAAGTGGTTAGTGGAGACGACACTAAAGGTCAACTTGGAATGAATTATGCAGAACTGGTTCCTGTGTTAATCAACGCCATCCAAGAATTAAAGGCACAAGTAGATGAATTGAAAAAGCAACTTGAGCTAAAGGAAAACAAAAAAGGCCAACAATAAAAAATCCCGCTATTTGCGGGATTTAATTTTTTATTCAGCTTCTGCTACTACTTCTTTTACTTCCGGTATCATTCGCTTCATCATTCCTTCGATTCCTGTTTTAAGTGTGATCATTGAGGAAGGACAACCGGAACAACTTCCTTGCAACATCAGATTTACGACTCCTTCACTATAGCTTTTAAATTGAATGGCTCCACCATCCATCTCTACAGCTGGTTTAACGTAATTCTCTAATAGTTCTTTGATGCGCTTTACCACATCATCGTCGTCGGCGGTAACTTCATTAGAACTCTCTTGTTTGCGCGTAGCCAACTCCTCTTCGTTGATTACTGGCTTACCTTCTTCTAAATATTCTTTCAAAAACTGACGGATGGTAGGAATAACATCACTCCATTCCGTTTCATAATTTTTAGTAAGGGTCACGAAATTGCTGGCAATAAAAACAGCCTTAATAAAGGGGAAGCCAAACAATTCAGTGGCTAAAGGCGAGGGCTTCGCTGCGTCTACATCCGGAAAATCAATGCTCTTACCGGGATACAAAAGTTTGTTGGCAACAAACTTCATTGTTTCCGGGTTTGGAGTCATTTCTGTATAAATGCTAATCACGGGATTACCTGTTTTAATCATAGCGCTCTCAATTTGGATAACAAAAATAACAAATTCAAGGCCTATTCTGTTTCTGAAATAGGGAAAACTCGCTAATGATCGCAATCGTCGGCATGAGCATGATTGTGAACCCTGCAAGATCGGTAGTTCGAAACATGACCATAAACGATCAAAACAACCGCCGGAATCAACAGAATCAATTGATATTCATGCCATATTTGTTTGGCAACAAGAAAAGCCATACCGGCCGAGAAGATCAAAAATGGGGTCAAACTATGGTGGTGCTTTTTGTAGCCATGCCAAAATGAATAGGCGCCAATTACAAATGCCAACCCAATCATGAAATATTCAAACTTCGTATTGTGAATAATTTCAACACCTAAAATTGGTAAACTATTGATTAACAGGGGCAAAAGTGCACAATGTATAGCACAGGCAAGAGAGGCAGAAATACCCAAAGCATCCCAATTAATCTTAAAATTCATACCGCAAAGGTAGGTTCTTATTTTAAATTGATGCAACTTTGTTGCAAATATTTTGTTGTAACGACTTAACAAAGGTTCCACTAAAAAAGAAACTACCTTTACAAAAACGGAGCAAAATGAATAGGAAGTGGCTTTATTACGGCGTTTTTTTCGCGGTTTTGATCGGAGGATTTTATTTCACGATGACCAAATTGATACCCGGGTATGAAGAAGTGAAACTACCGGTGCTCAGTTACGTTCGCCCCTTTAGTTTTATTAATCAGGATGGGGAAAAAGTGACAGAAACCGATTTAAAAGGAAGAGTCTATGTAACGGAATTTTTCTTTACCACTTGCCCGAATATTTGTCCAATGCTGAACACCAACATGAAGGTGATTTACGAGAAGTTTAAATCGGAGCCCGACTTCATTGTAGTATCTCATACCTGTGATCCTGATCGCGATAGTTTTCCCGTGCTAAAACATTATTCCGATTCTTTGCAGGTAGACAACAAAAAATGGTGGTTTTTGACCGGCAGAAAAGACAGTTTGTATTTAACAGCTAGAAATAGTTATTTATTAGACGACCCAAAGAACGGCCTGCAGAAAATAGAAGATCAGTTTATGCATACGCAATTCTTCGCCTTGGTGGATAGAAATGGAAGAGTAAGAAAAATTTACGATGGTCTAAAGAAAAAGGAATTAAAAGAACTGGAGGAAGATATTCCTCGAATTTTGAAGGAAAAGGCAATGGATGGAAATTTCTCGAATAACTTATTTAGTAAATAGCAGACCATGCAAGCTCAGATCGATTATTTATTAAAGCAAAATCAGCTAAGTGTTACGGAAAGCCGTAAACGAATTCTAGAATTGTTTTTAGAAGCAAATGGAGCGCTCTCACACGCCGACATCGAAAAAAAGACAGACGAAAAGTATGATCGGGTAACGGTTTATAGAACCCTTCAAACTTTCTTAGAGAAAGGAATGGTTCATACAATTCCAACGGCTGATAACTCTATTCGCTACGCTCTATGTAAAGATGACTGTAAAGAAGGACACCACCACGATAATCACGTTCATTTCATTTGTGACAACTGCGGCGATACTTCTTGTTTGTCGGAAGTATCAATTCCAATAGTTAAACTCCCCAACGGATTTAAAGCAAAAGAATTTCACATGGTAGTAAACGGCGTTTGCAAGAACTGCCGCTAAAAAGAAAGCCCCGATGTGGAAACACCGGGACTTTTGGTTAAGGCTCTGATTAGTAGCTTTTTTATGATGGAGCGATACAATCGCTATCAGTTCATTTGATATACCAAAGATAGCCCACTAAATGACATTGCCTATACCACAATGTGGGTATTTTTTAAAACACTTAGTTGTTTAGCAAACTATCCATCTCGTTCTTAACGAATTGCATTAATTGCTTAATATGTGCAGGCGAAAAATTAAATTCTATGCCGGCAGTACTATATAATTCAGGTAGAGTTAATGTTCCACCTTTACTTAAAGACGCAATATAGCCCTCAAGTGCTGCTTGCTTGTTTTCTTTATATCGCTTCCATAGCCCAATTGCACCCAATTGTGCAATACCATATTCAATGTAATAGAAAGGCACTTCGAATAAGTGAAGTTGGCGCTGCCACCCGTATTCACGGTATTTTGTTAATCCTTCAAAATCAATTACATCAGTAGAGAACTCATTCAAGATTTCTAACCATTTAACTTTTCTGGCATCTAAGCTATGTTGTGGATTTTCATAAATCCAATGTTGAAACTTGTCAATAGTTGCAATCCAAGGGAAGATGGTAATAACGCGCTCCAATTGATGTTCCTTAGCACGTTTCAGGTCTTCCGCATTCTCGAAAAATACTTCCCAATGGTCCATGCTGAACAATTCCATAGCCATACTGGCCACTTCGGCAATTTCCATAGGATACTCTTTGAAAGCGCTTAATTCAAGCGGATGCGCCAGGAAAGAATGTATCGCATGTCCGCCCTCGTGAACCATTGTTGTAACATCGCTCATTTGTCCGGCAGCATTCATGAAAATAAAGGGCGCACCTGTTTCTGCTAACGGACAGTTGTATCCTCCGGGCGCTTTTCCAATTCTACTTTCAAGATCAAACCGCTTCATTTTATCCATGGTGCGCAAACAATCTGCAAAAAAGGGATTCAATTTTTCAAAACATTGAACGGTTTTGCTCAATAACTCTGCTCCTGTTGTGAATGGTTTCAATGGCTGAACACCGGATGGTTGTGCTTCTAAATCCCAGGGGCGGAGCTTTTCAAGTTTAAGCGATTTTTGTTTCCGCTGATAAATAAGTTTAACCAAAGGGAGTACTTCTTCTTTTACTGCCCGATGGAATTCAAAGCAAGACTCTTTTGTATAATCGAACCGTCCTAGTTCTTTAAACTTATAATCTCTGTAGTTCTCAAACCCTGCATTTAAAGCAACCTGATGTCTTTTTTGAACGAGTGTACTGAACAAGTCATCAAGGGCTTGTTTGTCTTCTAATCTGCGTTCATTGATTTTGCGATAAACCGACTCACGTAAACCTCGATCTTCTTGTTCTAGAAATTTTGCGGCCTGTTGTAAAGTGTACTCTTTACCATTCACTTCAATGGTCATTTTGCCCGAGATCGCACCAAATTGTTGACCCAACACGCTTAATTCAGATTGAAGGGGTATGTTTTCTTCGCGAAACAATTCAATGCTTTTCTTAATGCTACGTATATAAGTAAAGTACTTCTCTTTGTTCAGAGAGGCGGTGAATGGACATTCAATGAACTTACGGTTCAACAAATCTGCGATGGGCTGAATTTTAGGTTGAATTTCCGTAACAAAAAATACGAATGCGTTTTCCAATTCTTTGTCGGTAGTGTCACAAGTCATTCTTATTTGACGCCAGCAAGCGTCTTCGCTTATTACAGCTTCCAACTCACTACTATCTTTTAACCAAGCCTCGAGCGCTTCTACACTGATAAGCTCTCTTTGAAGTAGGTTATTGAAGTATGGTTCAAGCGATTGCCAATCGGAGATGGTAAAGTTTTCTGGCAAGAAATGACGTACTGGTTTTTCTATTGCTGCTGAGTAACTCATAGTTTAGACTGATTATTTAAAAAACAAAAGCCGTTCCTGAAGATAGGAACAGCTTTATTAATAAATCGTTATTGTTATTTCTTTTTAGGAGCTGCTTTTTTCTTAGGAGCTTCTTCATCAGATTCAGTGGCTTCCTTTTTAGCTTTAGGGGCCGCCTTTTTCTTTGGAGCCGCCTCACTTTCTTCAGTAGCTTCTTTTTTTGCTTTAGGGGCTGCTTTCTTTTTTGGTGTTTCTTCCACAACCGCTGGAGCTTCTTCAACTACTTCTTCTTCAGCAGGAACTTCACTCAATTTTAGCTCAACACCGGCCGTTTTCAAGATAGAGAACCACTTAACCATCTTCTTCATATCGCTGTTGTAAACACGGTCGAAATCCAAATCCGCATATACTTTTTCAAAGTAAGACTTTACGGCTTTTGCATCTTTTTCGTCCGGAAGGGTTACCCCGGCTTTGTCCATTGCGTGAAAAATCTCGATCAAGTTTACATTTTCACGAATGGTATATACTTCAATACTTTCCAAATGAGAAAAGTTGTGAATGCGAGAAGACACAAATTTTGTTGACTTGTCCTCTAATGAACGCACAATAGCGCCATCATTTTTACTACTGATTAATTCTTGAAGACCAGGTAAGCCCGTTACGGCAATAAGTTTACTGTATTCCATAGTTGTCAATTACACATTTTGAAGGTGCAAGATAAGTTTAGTTATTGAAATTCAATTAACGAGGGTTTAAAACGGCGGTTCGCCGTTCATAGAAACTTCAGCAATTGATAGGCCATTATCGATCAATTAGCCTTAATTTTCCGCAAACTTGTATCTTTTTTTGAACGATCAGGATCTCATCATACAACTCAAAAAGGGTAACCCGGAAGCCTACAAAACTGTTGTTAATCAATGGAAAGACATGATTTACAACACGGTTTTAGGCATTCTACAACATCCGGAGGATGCAGAAGACATAACACAAGACGTATTTGTTCAAGCGTTCGAGAGTATTCATCAATTCAAGGGAGAGTCGAAATTGTCGACCTGGTTGTACCGAATTGCCGTTACCAAATCACTCGATTGGATCAGAAAGAAGAAACGAAAAAAGAGATTTGGGTTTATTCAGAGCTTGTTCACCGGGGAATCCCTTGAACCGATCGAATTGCCGGAATTCCATCATCCCGGCGTGGTAATAGAAAACAAAGAAAACGCTTCCGTTTTGTTTCAAGCAATACAGAAACTTCCTGAAAATCAAAAAGTTGCATTTACTTTAAACAAAATTGAGGGGTTGAGTTACGCAGAAGTGGCGGAGATTTTGGAGACTTCTGTTCCATCCATCGAGTCATTGATGCATAGAGCAAAGCAAAATCTTAGAAAGTTTCTGGCAGATTATTACGAAAAATCCAAAGATTAAAAGCAAGTTTTTGTCCCTTAAAACGTCTAAATTGAAGTAAGATGAGCAAAAGCTACAACATAGAAGAACGAATTGAATCAACATTAAATAGTGTTGACGGCATACAACGTGCCGAAGCTTCGCCTTTTTTGTACACAAGAATTGAGGCGGCGATGTATGCGAGACAATCGACTTGGGGTCGATTTTCCAGTCAGCTTGCAAAACCTTCTTTTGCATTAGCCACAGCCTTACTGGTGCTCATTTTAAACTTCTGGGCTTTTAATTCATCAAGCACCAATAATGAAACTTCAGCCGGAGCAAACTCTTCTGATGTGGAACAAATGATGGCTAATGAATATTCACTTACCAATACTGCCTCAGAAAGCTATCTTGCAACAATTGATGAGAAATGAATCAACTAATTCGTAATAACAAAGCTTTGGTAATACTCATAGGCATCCTCTTGGTGTCGAACGTATTATTAGTGCTGTATTTTACCGTTTGGAGCAATCGTTCGGGAAAGCCACCGATGAATAGAGGAGGGTTTTCAATGGTAGAACAAATGACGAAGGAACTGGGTTTCTCAAAATCACAAGCAGATACTTTTAAAATACTGTTGGATCAAAACCGTGACTCTATGAAATATTGGAGTGAACAAGTTCGGTCCATCAAGAAGTCGATGTACAGTAATCTAAACAACACAAGTATCGGTGACAGTGCTTTAGCTGTAAAAGCAGATAACTTGGCTGCTACACAAGCAAAAATGGAATTATCGATGTACCGTCATTTTGCAAAAGTGAGAGCCATTTGTACTCCCGATCAACTTCCTAAGTTTGATACCGTTGTAAGTAGAATGATCAACCGACCACCTTGGTTTGGTAAGAACCGCGGACCCCAAAAGCACGATTAACAAAATTTTCATTTCCTCAAGAAAAGGTTTTTGAAGAATCGACGTCCAATCTTCTATTAAACTTAATAATATGAAGAAGTTATTCCTGTTGGCTTTTGCCCTTACAGTATCATCTGTAGCATTATTCGCCCAAGGCGGCGGAGGCGGTTTTCAGCGCAGAACGGTTGAAGAAAGAGTGAAAATGATTCACGAAAAAATGGATTCAGCTTTCAAACCCGGAGAGGCTAAACTGAAAGAAATTGATGAAGTATTTACTACCTATTACAAAGGTCAAGACAAATTAAGAGAAGAGATGATGGGTAGCGGCGAGCGTCCTGATCCGCAAGTAATGCGTGAAAAAATGCAACCGCTTACAGACGAAAGAGACTCAAAACTCAAGAAGATTTTGACGGAAGAACAGTATAAAAAATGGAAAGAAGAAATAGAACCTTCTATGAGACCCCAAAGAGGCCCCCGACAGTAATCATTCAATAAAATAAATAAAGAGCCATCCCAAAATATCGGGACGGCTCTTTAACTTTAGTGAAAACCTCTTGTATGAAAATTGAAGCCGGTTCGGTTGATGAATACATCGAAAAGATTGCCGAGCCACAACAAGCAGCAGTAAAAAAACTCAGAGCAATCGTAAAGAAAAACTTGCCAAAAGGATTTAAAGAACAGATCAGTTATAACATGATCGGCTTTGTTGTACCGCATAGTACTTACCCCAATGGCTACCATTGCGACCCTAAGCTACCCCTTCCTTTCCTTAATATTGCCGCTCAAAAGAACTTTATAGCATTGTATAATATGGGGTTGTATGCTGACCCGGTATTAACCAAATGGTTTCAAGAAGAATACGCCAAATTGGGACTAGCAAAATTAGATATGGGTAAGTCTTGTATTCGATTTAAGAAACCAGATCAAATTCCCTATGATTTGATTGGAGAATTATGTAAGAAAATTTCAGTTGATAAATGGATTGAAATGTATGAATCTGCTTTTCGAAAAAAATAGCTAAGAAAGTTGTATTTGTTTCAATAAAAGTTCAACGGTACTCGCATCAAATAGCTGTGTACCCTCGTTCATTGTAGCAGCACTTCCACATGCAACACCCCATTGTATCGCTTCCTTAATGCTACAGCCATTGTGAAGCGCGTAGGTAATTCCGGCAACCATACTATCGCCGGCTCCTACAGTACTCTTCTTTGGAACGGAAGGGGCTTTTACGAAATGCCGTTCTTCTTTTCCTACCAACCATGCTCCATCTGCGCCCATAGAAACTACAACAAAGGAAGAATATTCCTCCTCAATCAATTTATGGGCACAATCAGCTACTTCATGTGGCGCTATTTTATCCATATCAAGAAGCTTACTCATTTCACCAATATTTGGCTTAATTAAAAAAGCTTTTCTACCTTTTATTGCTTCCAAGGCCGAACCTGAAGTGTCAATCACACATTTGCAGCCAATTTCTGCTGCAGCATCTATGATCATTCCGTAGCTTGATTCCGGTAAACCCGGGGGCATGCTGCCACTCGCGATAATAAACTCGGGCTTAATGGAACGAATCTTATCTACGATTCTGTGAATGATATCTTCTGAAACCTTTCTGCCAGGAAAAGTAAAACGGAATTGGTGATTGGTATTGTTTTCTAATACTATCCAATTCTCTCTGGTTTCAACTTGCGTATCTATTGCATGAAAGAGAATATCATCTTTCTTCAAAATTGAACAAAGCATGTTTCCATTGTGACCACCCGCAGGAAATAATGCAAAGGAGGGTAAGCTTAATTTTTTCAATGCTTTTGACACATTGATGCCGCCACCGCCGGCTTCATGTACTACTTCCGCACAGCGAAGCTTTGTTTCCGGTTCTAAAATGGGTAAGGTGGAACTTTTATCGATGCAAGGATTGAGTGTAATGGTCAAAATCATTTTAATTCAGTTTACTTAGTTCTGCAATAACATTTTTCAAACGTTCAGAAAGAGTGGCGTGATCGGTATAACCCTTAGCTACCAAATAATATTTTGATTCATTGGCCTGAACGAATACAGTAGGATAGCCGGTGACTTGTAGTTGCTTGCACAGCGAAAACTCATAATAGGCTTTCTCTTTGTAAGATTCACTATGAAGTTTTGTATAGAAATCATCCGGATCTAATTCGTATTTTTCAAGTAAATGACGATACGCTTCGTCGTCGCATAAATCGCGACCCTCATAGTGCAATGCGTGTTGCAGATCGGATGCAAAGCTTACTTGTAACTCGGGCTTTATTTCTTTGAAAATGCACAATGCGATTGAAGGCTTTTCAGATGAGGGGAACCAATCACTTTGATCGGGGTTGAAAATATGCCAGAGATAATCTTGTCCAAATTCAATACCGGTATACTCTTCAACTGTTTTATATGCTTTTTGTATGTATGCCGCGGTACTGCTGATGGGTATTGGCGTTTCTGTGATGATCATCCCTCCACTCAATACTTCAAATCGAAAATCCTCCTTAAACTCCTCTGAAATTTTCCTTATCACCGGACTAAAACCATAACACCATCCACAATAGGCGTCATAACAATAAATAAGATTGAGTTGCATGAAGCGAAGTTACTACAAAACAGGTCATTTCGAAGAAGCGCGCTCTTTTACAGAAACGAACTGTTGTTCGTAATCATCACGAATGGTTCCCATCCATCGGTCCCAGAATAAGAAGTAGAGTCCGTAGTTGCCTTTAAAATATTGGTGGTGCTGATTGTGATTTACAGAGGTGTTGATCCACTTTCCAATTGGGTGAGTTGCAAACCATTTTGGATAGAGCTCCCATCCCAGGTGTCCATACACATTGTAAACAATCATGAATAGAAAAAAGAAAGGAAGATGGTAGGTGTGGATTGGCATGATAAAAAGGAATAACACAACTATCCCGGTTTCAATGATCGCTTCCAATGGATGAAAAGCATATGCTGCCCAGGGTGAAGGGTTGTTAGACTTGTGATGTATTAAGTGAACGTACTTAAATATTTTGGGATGATGCATCAAGCGATGCATCCAGTAAAAATAGCTGTCGTGTAGAAATAGCATGATTATGAAAGCACTTATAAAATAGATGCTTCCGTATTGATTGATATCAGTATAATAAAAAGTGTGAACTCTAATTGAATCAGTTTTAATGAAAAAAACAGGGACCAATCCAAATAAAGCGATTGTTATAATGGAGTAGAAGATCTCTCGTAAGTAGTCTGTGTTTTTCGGAAACTTGGGTTGTATCTTTTTGTATGCAATCTTTTTTTTGAATACAACATATGCTAAAATGAATGTTAGGCCTGCAAAAACAACGTATCGACTCCCGATCAAGTTTACCACTTTTCCATAAAAACTCCAGTCAATAGCTAAGAAAAACTTCATAATAAATGTTGGTATTGTTTCATGTATTTCCAGTTGCGGGGTAATCCTTGTTCAATCCACTCCATCGCTTGCTCAAGTCGTTTATTTCTTGTAGGCTCCGTTTTTGCTTCTTCTAACCAATCAATATATTCTTTTTTGCCGGAAGGCGAAAATGATTCAAAATGCGCTTCTGCCTTTTTCGACTTTTTCAAAGAAGCAGCCAAATAGGCCGGAATCACTGTTTTTTTAGGAGTTAATTTTTTAGGTTTGACTGGTTTGATGCCTGCTTCGTTTAATGCCATCGCTTCTTTTATCCAGGCTATTATCTTTTTATCGGGCGGAAGCATTTCTAGAGAAGTGATTTTCCCTAAATGTCCCATCGCAACCTCAGATTTTGCGTTCATAGTCAAGGTGGGATCTTTCATAAGCGATGCTTTCCAAAACCCAAGTGAACAATGTTCCTTGAATGAAGCAAAGCCGCATAAGATGCTCCCTGCATAACTATAATTGGGGAAACTCCATTTGATACCTTCTTCAACATCCGGACAGGTGGTTACAATCAATTCTCTTAAATGCTTAAGTATGGGGCGTGCAAAAGGCGCTGCATTTTTTATGTATGCATCAACCCTAGGATCCTTTTTGTAACTCATGTTCAATATTTTAGTGTGCTTCCAGCCAGTTATTACCTTGACCACACTCGGCTATTACAGGTACACCGCCCGGAAGTAAAAGAGCGGACTGCATGTTTTCAATAATAAGAGGCTTTAGTTCTTTCACTTCTTCTTTCAATGCATCGAAAATCAATTCATCGTGCACTTGCAATATCATTTTACTTTTCATTCCGGCTTTCTTCATTGCTGCATGAACTTTCTGCATGGCAAGTTTGATCATATCGGCGGCTGTTCCTTGGATTGGAGAATTGATCGCGTTACGTTCTGCAAAACCTCGCACTGTAAAATTGGAAGAGTTGATATCTCTCAACCAACGTTTTCTTCCCATGAGAGTTTCAACATATCCATGTTCACGTGCAAAATTGATCGTGTTGTCCATATATTGTTGAATTCCTTGGAACTGCTTCTTATAGTTATCAATGATTTCTTTTGCTTCTGTTCTACTAATTCCTAGATTATCGGCCAAACCAAAAGCGCCCTGTCCATAAATGATCCCAAAGTTTACGCTTTTTGCTTTGTAACGCATTTCCTTTGTTACTTCCGATTCTGGCACATTGTAAACTTTTGCTGCGGTAGCCGTATGAATATCAGTTCCTTTTTTGAAAGCCTCGCACATTGCCGGATCTTCGCTTATAGCAGCCACAATTCGGAGCTCAATTTGCGAGTAATCGGCAGAAAGCAATACGTGCTTATCGTCTCTTGGAATAAATGCTTTTCGAATTTCCTTTCCTCTTTCAGTTCTTACAGGTATGTTCTGAAGGTTAGGATTATTGCTGGCAAGGCGACCGGTAACAGCCACCGCTTGAGCATAAGAAGTATGCACACGGCCGGTTTTTTCATTAACCAGTTCAGGAAGTGCATCAACATAAGTTGATTTTAGTTTTGTCAATTCTCTAAATGCAAGAATATCATCTACAATAGGATTGGTTGCGGCTAATTTGGCCAACACGTCTTCGCCTGTTGCATATTGACCTGTTTTCGTTTTTTTCGCCTTGGGGTCTAACTTTAGTTTCTCAAATAGTACTTCACCTAATTGTTTTGGGGAAGCTAGATTGAATTTTACTCCCGCTTGTTCATAAACCCTTTTCTCGGCTTTTTTGGCCTCTTCATCCAATTGTTTGGAATAGTCTTGTAAGAAATCGACATCAATCTTAACACCTTCAAATTCCATATCGGTCAGCACTTTTACCAAAGGATTCTCTACTTCGTAAAATACCTTCGTTACTTCCTTTGCAGCTAATTGGGGTTCGAATACCTTTTTTAATTGAAGAGTGATGTCGGCGTCTTCAGCTGCATATTCAGTAATTTTTTCAAGTGCTACATCACGCATGTTACCTTGTGTCTTTCCCTTTTTACCAATAAGTTCATCAATATGTATTGGTTCGTAATTCAAATATTGAGCACTTAATAGATCCATGCTTCTTTTTCCATCCGGTTCTATAACATAATGAGCTAGCATGGTATCGAATATGTCGCCGGCCAGCGTGTATCCATACCATTTTAATACGAGTAAGTCGTATTTGATGTTTTGACCGATCCATTTCTTGGAAACATCCGCGAAAACCGGTGCAAAATGCGCAAGTAAGGCAGCCGCTTGTTTTTGATCGGACGGAACCGGAACATAGTAGGCTTCATGTTCTACCCAAGAAAAACTCATTCCCACTAACTCTGCATTGTTGGCGTCGATATTGGTGGTTTCAGTATCAAAACAAATTTCTTTTTGACTACCGAGTTGTTGAATAAACGACTTTAGTTCTTTTTCTTCAGTAATAGAATGATAGACATGTGAAGTGCTGTGAACCGTTTTGCGTTCCCCTTGTGGTTCCTCTACCGGCTCTTCTGTTTGTTTTATTTCAGGTTCAATGATATTGCCAAACAAATCTGTTTGAACGCCTTGAGGTTGCTCTTTTTCAATATTTGATTTTCGAGCGGCAACTTGAATCTGTTCGCCTAAGAGCCTTTGAGCAATGGTTTTAAATTCAAGTTCAGTAAACACATCTTTTAACTCTTCTTTATTCCATTCTTTTACTTTGAAGTCTTCCTCATGGAATTCAACAGGAACATTGGTTATAATAGTTGCTAGCTTTTTAGAGAGAATAGCCGATTCGCGACCATTTCTAACTTTTTCACCCATGGCTCCTTTTATTTTGTCGGCATTTTCCAGCACATTCTCTAGCGTACCATATTCAGCCAACAATTTGGCCGCTGTTTTTTCGCCAACACCGGGAATACCTGGAATATTATCGACAGCATCGCCCATCATTCCCAGAATATCGATTACTTGACTCACTTCTTTAATATTCCATTTAGCACATACTTCTGTTGGACCTAAAATCTCTACTTCTCCGCCTTGATAACCGGGTTTGTATATTTTTATTTTATCACTAACCAATTGACCATAATCTTTATCGGGGGTTACCATATACACTTCGTAGCCTACTTTGGCGGCTTGTTGCGCCAAGGTTCCGATTAGGTCATCGGCCTCATATCCGTCTAGCTCCATAACCGGAATATTGAAGCCTTCAATAATTCTTTTAATATCGGGAAGAGCAGCAATTAAGTCCTCAGGTGCTTCTTCTCTGTTTGCTTTGTACTCGGCAAAGTCTGTGTGACGTTCGGTTGGAGCCGAAGTATCGAAGCAAACCGCCATATGAGATGGCTTTTGGTTGTTTAGTAGGTCTACCAGAGCGTTGGTAAATCCAAATTGGGCATTGGTGTTTCGTCCCTTCGAGGTTATTCTGGGATTTCTAATTAATGCATAGTATGCTCTAAAAACCAGAGCGAGGGCGTCTACTAAAAACAATTTCTTACTCATAACACTAAGTTAGGGAAAGCCTATTTTGGAAAAAAATGTTCCTCCGAAACAAGTTGTATACTAACGTATAATTATATGCGAATAAAAAGGGCTAAATTGAAGCATGGCTAAGATTGAACTATCGGAGGCTTTTATGCAAAAAATAATCTCTGGGGAGATTGAAGAATTAGAAGTTGTGAAGGTATCGCCTTCAGCTTATGCGGTTGTATTGGCGAAGCCGTTTTTGAATATGGGAATGCATTATTCGTATCGCACCCATTTAATACTGGCAAAATCGGAGGCGGGTGGCTATGAAGGAAAATTCCCCCTTCCTCCTTTTATTACAATGGGCCTTGTAATTGGACTGGGGGCTATAGTATATGATTTAGTATTATTAGGAGGGACAGGTGTTAATTTGGCAACGATGAGCTTGGCCTTCTTTTTATTAGGTACGATCGTAGCTCACGCAGCATCCGAGTCAAGAATCCAACGCTGTTTGTTGGAATAAAAAAGCCATTCGATTCAGAACCGAACGGCTTTTAACATTGTAATTGCTCGTCTTAACATTAACGCATTGAAGTTGCAGAACTTGCTTGCGAAGATACCGAACGAATCAGTTTGTCTCCCGCTTCTTTGTGAAAGAAGTTGATGTAAACTGCGAACGCCAGTAAGCCAAAAGCGAACAGGTTGAGAAGTTTTCTTTGATAACGGTTCATAAGAAAATGGAATGTTTTTATTTGGATTTGGATTAACTCTCTTATGAACGCTTGCTGCCTTATTGTTATTTTGTAAAGCGATGAAAATAAGTGTTTTCACATCGAAGCATGGAAAAACCTCCCAGACATTAATTTTAAATGTGATTTAAGTAAGGCTCAATGATCATTACAGGGGGACTAGTTTTTCGCCAATCGTTCGAGGTTAATGGTATTGGAGGTTTTGTTATAGACGCGCATCCAATAAATTCCTTTTTCTAACGAACTAACATTAAGTGGTTGAAGACCAGAAACTTGAGGAAAGTTTAACTTCAGTTTTCCGGTAAGATCAAGAATAGAAATTTCCAAGGGCTGTTCGGTACGAACGATTAAAATGTTGTCTACAGGATTCGGGTAGAATTTAAACTCCAGTGCTCCGTTGATGAAGGCCGGCTGGCTGATTGTTCGAGCGGTAAAGCCTGCAGCGTTATTACATTTGATCCGATAATAGCTTTTGCCGGTGATCGGCTGCTCATCCATCCAGCTAAACTTGCCCAACCCGTTTTCGTTTTTTATCACTCCAATCGTCTCGAAATTCAGATTATTACTGCTTCTTTCTATCGTAAAATATTGCAGACTAGAATCGGTGCTTTCCCAAAGAAGCAACACATTTTTATTTTCTTTAATTTGAATGGAAAAAGATGGGGCGTCAATTTTCTTGAGCTTGGGGTCATTCAAATTAGGAAGTACCATCCAACCTTGAGAAAATCCGCATTCAAAAAGAAGGCAAATAAGTCCGGTAAAAAGCAGCTTTTGCATAGAAATAATGGGCGTAAGGGATTCGTTTATCCACAATATTCATGCCCAATTGTGGAAAACTCAAAAAAACAGTAAAAATTATCAGTTGATTGTTAAACATTTATGAAAACAGGATTACCTTTTGCCTGTTTCGATATAAATAAGAAAACAGTTATGGCGGAGACACGTATTATAAAAAAACGTAAGAAGATAGCACTGGTGGCGCACGATCATAAGAAGAAGGATTTGATTGAATGGGCTATTTACAATAAAACAGTATTGGCCAAACATGAATTGTTTGCAACCGGTACTACAGGTAAGCTATTGGAAGAAAAATTGGATCGCCCGGTTAAACGGATGCTTAGTGGTCCTTTGGGTGGTGATCAGCAATTGGGAGCCATGATTGCAGAAGGCGAAGTTGATGCCCTCATCTTTTTCTGGGATCCCATGGAAGCACAACCGCACGACAGTGATGTAAAAGCACTGTTGCGTTTGGCGGTAGCTTGGAACATCCCTACTGCTAGTAACAGAGCGACTGCCGATTTTTTAATGACCTCTCCCCTCATGCACGAAGATTATGAAGCCGCTATTCCCGACTACGGCTCTTACTTAAAACGCAAAGTTGATTAAGGAGAATTGACTGCTTAGTTGTAATTTTAAGCTCCTGCACTACTTAAAATTCAACTAAGCATGAGAAAAAAATTACTGCTTGCAATGGGCTTAGGCCTGTTCAGCGGACTCGCATTCAGTCAATCTCCCATTTCCGGCTATCCCGGAGCAAATGCTGCACAACAACAAAAATGGGAAGCAGCTTTCGATCAAAGTTTACAAGCCTCCAATGTTGACAAACTCCTGAAGGATATGTCGGCAAAGCCTCATGCTATGGGATCTCCCGGCACAAAGGCTGTTGCAGAGTATATCAACAACTACTTTCTGAGTTTGGGTATTGATTCCAAGGTGGAAGTACTGTATTCTCTTTTCAGCACCCCTAAGGAACGGGTATTGGAATTGACCGGTCCTGTAAAATTCAAAGCTGTATTGAGTGAGCCGGCTCTAAAAGAAGATGCAACCTCTAATCAAACAGCTGAGCAACTGCCAACGTATAATTGTTGGAGTGCAGATGGTGACGTGACCGCAGAATTGGTTTTTGTAAACTATGGTTTACCTGAAGACTATGAGTTTTTAAGAGAAAAAGGGATTGATGTAAAAGGCAAAATTGTAATCGCAAAATATGGTAGATCTTGGAGGGGGATTAAACCTAAAGTAGCGCAAGAACACGGTGCTATTGGTTGTTTGATCTATTCCGACCCAATGGATGATGGCTATTTTCAAGGGGATGTATATCCACAGGGTGCTTTCAAAAATGAATGGGGTGTGCAAAGAGGATCTGTAATGGACATGCCAATTTATCCCGGTGACCCTTTGACTCCCGGATACGGACATTCGAAAGATGCCAAAACCTTGGATAAAAGTGAAGTCATCAACTTATTGAAGATTCCGGTATTGCCCATTAGCTATCATGATGCTTTACCGCTTTTGAAACAATTGACAGGACCTGTAGCTCCGGACGCATGGAGAGGGGCTCTTCCTATTACCTATCATGTTGGTCCGAGTACCACTAAAGTACATTTGAAATTAGCTTTCAACTGGGAAGTAAAACCTGTTTACAATGTAATTGCAACGATAAAGGGAACTGAATTTCCGGATGAGTGGATCATTCGTGGAAATCACCACGATGCTTGGGTAAATGGTGCTAGCGATCCCTTGAGTGGAATGGCTGCCTTAATGGAAGAGGCCCGTGGTATTTCATTATTAATGAAACAAGGTTGGAAACCAAAACGCACGATTATCTTTTGTGGTTGGGATGGAGAAGAACCCGGTTTATTAGGTAGTACTGAGTGGGCAGAATTTCATCAAAAGGAGCTCGCAGAAAAAGCGGTTCTCTATATAAATAGTGATGGAAATGGCAGAGGGTTTCTAGGAGCAGCGGGCTCACATGCATTAGAACCTTTCATGAATGAAGTAGCAAGAGACGTTATTGATCCACAAACCGATGTAAGTGTTTTGGAAAGAAACAGAGCTCGCGCTATTACAAATGCAAGTTCAGTGGCGGCGAAGAAAAACTTATTGGCTAAAAAAACGATCAGTATCGGTGCATTGGGTGCTGGGTCCGATTATTCACCTTTCTTCCAACACATCGGTATACCTTCGTTGAACCTCGGTTTTGGTGGAGAAAACGAAGGTGGGGAGTACCACTCTATCTACGATTCTTACGACAATTATAGAAGATTTAAAGACCCTGAATTTGCCTATGGCGTTGCGTTGGCAAAAACAGCAGGCCGTGTAACGATGCGCTTTGCAAATGCAGAAGTATTGCCTTTTGATTATGCTTCTTTACAAAAAACAATTTCAGGTTATGTAACTGAAGTGGTGGCACTTGCCGACAATTTAAGAGAGGCCACTCAAGTGGAGAATCAAATCATTAAAGAAAAGAAATACACGCTGGCTGCTGACCCCCGTGAAGTGTACAATGCTCCCTTACCAAAGGATGAAGTGCCTTATTTGGAATTTGCAAGTTTGCACAATGCAGTAGCCGCCTTGTCTCAAGCAACAACAGCCTTAACTGCTGTTTTACAGAAAACGGGTTTGACTGCTGCGCAACAAACTGAATTGAACAAGCATCTTTATTTGGCCGAGCAAAGTTTGTTATTGGAGCAAGGATTGCCAAGAAGACCTTGGTACAAGCATAGCATTTATGCTCCCGGTTTTTATACAGGGTATGGAGTAAAAACCTTGCCTGGAATTCGGGAGGCCATTGAACAAAGAAGTTGGAAAGAAGCACAGGAACAAATTGTATTGGCTGCCAAAGCAATCGAAAACCTGGCAGCATACTTAACAAAGACCGCTGCTTCTATAAAATAGAATTGTTGTATGCCATTTAAACTACAGGCGCCCTATAGTCCTGCAGGGGATCAACCCACTGCTATTGCAGAACTAACGAAGGGATTAATAGAAGGGGAAAAGTATCAAACCTTACTAGGTGTAACCGGAAGTGGTAAAACATTTACCATTGCAAACGTAATTCAGAATGTACAAAAACCAACCTTGGTTTTAACTCACAATAAAACATTGGTGGCGCAATTGTACGGTGAGTTTAAGCAGTTCTTTCCGGATAATGCAGTTGGCTATTTTGTAAGTTATTATGATTACTATCAACCGGAAGCCTATATGCCGGTAAGTGATACGTATATAGAAAAAGACCTTTCTATTAATGAAGAATTGGATAAACTTCGCTTACATGCCACTTCAGAATTGTTGAGTGGTAGAAGAGATATCATTGTAGTTGCTTCTGTGAGTTGTATATACGGTATGGGAAACCCTACCGAATATGAGAACGGAATTATTCGTATAAACCAAGGCATGACTTTATCTCGTCAAGGATTTTTGCATGCCTTGGTCAATTCGTTGTATTCAAGAAGTCAGGGAGAATTTGGCCGTGGCAGTTTCCGTGTAAAGGGAGATACAGTAGACATCAATTTGCCTTATGTTGATTTTGGTTATCGAATAACTTTCTTTGGCGACGAAATTGAATCCATCGAAAGCTTTGATGTAAACACCGGCAAGCGTATTGGTATGATGGATACTGCAGCTATTTTCCCGGCTAACTTGTATTTAGCACCAAAGGACATGCTGCAGCAAGTTATTTATGAAATTCAAGATGAATGCGCAGCTCAAGTGGAATACTTCAAGAAAACCGGAAAATATATTGAAGCGCAACGACTCAATGAGCGTGTAAATTTCGACTTGGAAATGATTCGTGAATTAGGGTATTGTAATGGAGTTGAAAACTACTCCCGATTTTTTGATCGTCGTTCTCCGGGTACCCGACCCTTCTGTTTATTAGATTATTTTCCTAAAGACTTTTTATGTGTAATTGATGAGAGTCATCAAACCATTCCTCAAGTAAGCGGTATGTATGGAGGAGACAGAAGTAGAAAGCTGGTTTTGGTTGACTATGGCTTCCGATTGCCTTCGGCCCTTGATAACCGTCCGCTTAACTTCCACGAATTTGAGTCGATGCTCAATCAAACCATTTATGTTTCTGCTACCCCAGACCACTATGAATTGGAGAAATGCGGTGGGGTGGTAGTGGAACAAGTAGTAAGGCCAACAGGTTTATTAGACCCTCCTATTGAAATTAGACCGAGCTACAATCAAATTGATGATTTATTGGACGAAATCGATAAGCGTGTAACAAAGGGTGACCGTGTGTTGGTAACAACACTCACCAAGCGAATGGCGGAGGAAATGGACAAGTATTTGCATCGAATCAATATAAAGAGCAAGTACATTCACAGTGAAGTAGATACCTTGGATCGAGTGGAGATATTACGACAATTGCGATTGGGTGAAATAGATGTATTGGTAGGAGTAAACTTGTTAAGGGAAGGATTGGATCTACCCGAAGTTTCATTGGTGGCTATTCTGGATGCAGATAAAGAAGGATTTTTGCGAAACGAAAAGTCGTTGACTCAAACTGCGGGTAGAGCTGCCCGTAATGTGGACGGACTGGTGATCTTTTATGCCGATAAGATGACGGAAAGCATGCAAAAGACAATTGACGAGACCGGTAGAAGAAGAGAGAAGCAAATTGCTTACAATATTGAACACAACATCACTCCTAGAACAGTTATTAAGTCAAAAGAACAAGTATTCGCACAAACATCGGTGTTGGACATCAAGGGTTTTGACCCTAACAATCCATATGCAATGGTAAGCGATCAGGAATTGGTACCGGTAGCCGCGGAAGAACAGGTAGTTTATCAAACCATTCCTCAGGTGGAGAAGGCCATTTCTAAGATCAAAAAAGAAATGGAGAAAGCAGCCCGAGACCTTGATTTTATGGAAGCAGCACGTTTAAGAGATGAAATGTTTGCTTTACAAAAACAATTAGACACAATGAAAACCGGGTAAATGATTTTCTATTCGCTTGAAATTCAAGCGGGAAGCGGAAAGATTTTTTTTCAAGTTTGCACAATAAAAAATATTCGAACTTTTTTTGCTTGACTATTGCATTTTTGAAAAATCGCCCTTAGTTTTACCTCGGTTTTTCATAGGATATTGGATTTTAAAACGGGGCTGAATTTCCATTCGGGCCCTTTTTTATTTTATAGACTTTCCGTTCTTCAAAGCATAAGAAATCCCGCTAGCAGCTCTTGGTAAGAACCAAAAGAAACTAGCGGGACTTTTCTATAATACTTGATCTTATAAAACCAGTACACCTGCAGCAATAAACTGCAATTCTTTTTTGACTTTCGTTATTTTCTTCACTTCTTCTTCGCTCTTACCTGCATCTTGTGCATAGTCTTGTTGTTGTTTCACTGAAACTTCTTTTACAATAGCTTCGCCTTCCAATACTACTTTCTTACCAACGATGTTCTGAGGCATGAAAAAACCATAGTCTTTAAATTTTACCATCAGTGATTTTCCTTCGGTTGTTTCTACCTTCATCCAACAGCCTCTTTCTTGGCAAACCTCAAGAACTTTACCGGTGATCTTCCCTTGGTATTTCTCGTCTTTCAGTTTCTTTTCCAATTCTGCGGCAGGGATCGTTTTCGTATTAGTTGTTCCGGCGCCATAGGTGACACCAGCTTCGGCAGGAGTTATCTTTTCTTGACTAAAGGCCAATAAGCCCGTAAAAGCGCTAAAAAGCAGGGATAAAACGGTTTTTTTCATAATCGCATAGTTTTAGCAAATATCTGCTGCCTGAAGCCGATTTCCAAAAAACTACCAGTTCGTGGTATTGGTAAGGCCATTAAGATGAGGTTAAATTTGTATACGACAGAAATTTCAGCCTTTTCCTTGTCCTTTTTACCATTTTTACTCATGTGAGACGCCCTGTTGAGTCGCATCGGCAGGGCTTTCTTATAGCCTCCCCAAAAAAATTAGTTGTATTTTACTAAATTTATTAGTGTGAATAAGAATATTTCCCCTACCTTTGGTTTACAATAAATTTGAAAAATAAACTTACTACTATGTCTAACAGTGAAAAACTCAAAGCGCTCAAACTTACAATAGATAAGATTGAAAAGGATTTCGGAAAAGGAAGTGTGATGATGATGAATGAGAAGGGAGAAAGCCAAATGGAAATCGTTTCTACAGGCTCAATTGGATTGGATGCGGCCCTCGGTATTGGCGGATTTCCTAAAGGCAGAATCATTGAAATTTATGGTCCTGAATCTTCTGGTAAAACTACCATTGCTACGCACGTAATTGCAGAAGCTCAAAAGAAAGGTGGAATGTGTGCCATCATCGATGCGGAACATGCTTTTGATAGCGCTTATGCTCAAAGATTGGGTGTAGATGTAGACAATCTTCTGATTTCTCAACCAGATTATGGTGAGCAAGCATTGGAAATCGCTGATCGCTTGATTCTTTCAGGAGCGTTGGATGTAGTAGTGATCGACTCTGTTGCCGCCCTTGTACCAAAAGGTGAATTGGAAGGTGAAATGGGTGATAGCAAAATGGGTCTTCAAGCTCGATTGATGAGCCAGGCTTTGCGTAAGCTTACAGCTACTATCAGCAAAACCAACACCATTTGTATTTTCATCAACCAACTTCGTGAGAAAATTGGAGTGATGTTCGGAAACCCCGAAACAACAACCGGTGGTAACGCTTTGAAATTCTATGCATCTGTTCGTTTGGATATTCGCAGAATGGCGCAAATTAAAGATGGTGACGAAGCAGTTGGTAACCGAGTAAAAGTAAAAGTGGTGAAAAACAAAGTAGCTCCTCCATTCCGCGCTGCTGAATTTGACATCGTATTCGGAGAAGGCATCTCTAAAACAGGTGAGATCATTGATATGGGTGTTGAATTGGGTATCGTAAACAAAAGCGGTAGTTGGTTCAGCTATAATACCGATAAACTCGGTCAAGGTAGAGAAGCAGTAAAACAATTGTTGCGCGACAATCCTGAACTCGCAACAGAAATTGAAACAAAAATTCGCGAGAAGCTGAAAGAAATGCAGGCCGCGTAAAAATAGTACTGACGTTGTCAGTTGTAAATCGGTAATTTTTGATGGGTTAGTAAGTAAGAAGCGACGGTTCTCCGCCGCTTCTCTGTTTTATATCATCCGGTAATTCTAAAAGCATACAACGAAAATCCATTATTATTCCGATCGTGTGTTCCTTAACCGGCAAGTGGAATGCGGTGTGTTCCAATCCATACTGCGGCACGTTCTTTTCGATCGATCTTTTCATTGGATACAATGTAAGAACGATGTACCCGACTAAAATTGAATGGCTCTAATAAATCTACTGCTTCTTGCATGCTCATTCGCGATAATATTTTGTCGTTGTTGAGCACAAACTGTACATAGTTTCCGGCACTTTGAACGTATAATATATCGCTGATCTGTAGTTTTATTTGCTCATAGCCACTTTTAATAAAAACCGATTGGCTGCTTCTGCCTTCTAACCATTGGTATCTTTCTTTTGCTTTTGTACAAGCTTCTCTAAAGCGATCTCTCGAAAAGGGTTTTAGCAAATAGTCAACAGCATTGATTTCAAATCCTTTTACCGCATGTTCTGAATAAGCGGTAGTAAGAATGATCAATGGAATTTTTTTGAGCAATGACAAAAACTCAAAGCCGGAAATATCCGGCATTTTGATGTCTAGAAACAACAAATCGATTTCTTCTGTACGCAGGTATTCTAAAGCTTTCGAAGGCTGCGTAAATTGGGCTTTAAATTCTACAAAAGGAATGTCTTCTGCCATCGATTTTATGATCGATAATGCCATTGACTCATCATCAAGTGCTACCGTTCTAAGTGCTTTCATTTTTTCAAAATTAATGGATCTAATTGCTCATACAATTTTTCCTTTTCTGATGGGCGTGCTGCATTTGGAAACAGGATGTTTCCCATGGGATCAATAATTACATAGGTTGGATAGAGATTCGTTTTGCCTCCGGCTGCCTCAATTGGTTTCCAAAAATCTTCCATTGCCCTGCGGTTAAATCTATAATGATCGCCTTCCATACCATTGTATCGAACAAAATTCTTCCAAAATTGATCCTTGTCTTCTTCGTCTAGATCTAAGTAAACAAACTTTAGATCGGTTCCCTTATATCGCTCTTTGATTTTTTTCGCATAAGGAATTTCCATTCTGCATGGTCCGCACCAAGTACCCCAGAAATCCAGATAAACATAAGAGCCACGGTATTTTTCTAAGAGGCTTGCAAATGACTTAGTGCTAGAATCTGTTATAAAATGAATGTTTAGATTTGTCTCGTTGCTTTTTAAAGTCATTTCAATTGACTGATTTAAAGAATTTAAAGATTCGAGATAACTAGACTGAGGATAGGATTTTTGAAAAGCATCAGTTAGATATGCAACAGAGTGATTCCAGTGGTCATTGTAGGCATCAATGATCTTATTAAAGAGTATTTTCTCAGCTACATTTGGCTTAAAATGTTTTTTCGAATAGAGCCAATCAACGATGTATCTTTCGCCATATTTGTTGATTAAACTAGTGATAGAATCAAAAGAGAGTCCCAGTGTATCGCTGATTCTTTTTTTCATGGCTTCGGGATCTTTTTTCCTTCCCATAGCAATGCTGTTAATGGAGTACTGAATTCTAAAATCTGTAACCATTCCTCCATATACACTATTCGACAAGGTTGCTGCTGATGGTATGGGCAGCCACTTCATAACATTTACCAAGAAGCTATCAGTTGCGGGGTTACTACTATTTCTTAAATCGATTCTTCCTAAATCATATAAGTAGCATTGCGCAAGGTATTCAACTTCCTTACTGAGCATTGCTTTATAAACCGGTTTTACTTTAGTTTTCTGAATCAATGCTTTTTTTACTTCCACTTCTTTTATTTGAACTTCCAGCACTTGATCAAGTAGTTCCTTGTAACCCAAATTCCGATAGATGTTTTCTCTTCCATGAAGTTTCTGGTAAAATGGGATCGAATCAAATCCTAGTTTTTGTAATAGTTCGTTGGCTGATTTAAGTGAACCCGAGAATTGAAGTGTAGGACCAATTTTGATATCCAGCTTTTCGTTTGGGGCGATCATGATCCTGAACTCTCTTCCTTCCGATTTTAGCAACGCAAAATGAGCTCTTTCAAGTGGAATGGAATAATGCTTTGGTTTGGAAATAACTGTTCCGAGTTCAATTGCAGGACTCGAATAGTTTCTATCTGCAATAAGAGGGATTAACTGATAAGCAGAACTGTCGTTCGATTCAAGCGTCAATGAAAAGTTTTGACAATAAGATCCTAGTCCCGCTCCTAGCAGGATTGATAATAATACGAATTTCATGGCTATACTGTTTTTATCAGCAATCGAACAATGAATTGCTGGTTAATGGAGTGAATGATCAATTCATGTTGTTTGGGGTAGAGCAGTTCCAAACGTTCTCGCACATTGTTGATTCCAATTCCGTGGCTATTTTTTTCCGGATCACTGTGGCTCTTTTCTAAAATTGGATTTGTGACTTCTACATATACAGAATCGGTTGTAGTATGAATGGAGATTTTGATATATACCTCTTGCTCCAAACTAAGTCCGTGCTTAAAAGCATTTTCTATAAATGGTACGATGAGCATGGGGCTAATTTGCTGATGTAAATGCTCCGCTGAAATGTCCAATTCAATTTTGATCAAGTGATTTCCTTCCCAACGCTTTTTTTCGAAGTTCACGTAGGATTTAATAAAGTCCACTTCGTCTTTGAGCAGAATATACTTATTGCGTTGTTGATCCAGAAGATAACGCATCATATTGCTCAAATTCAACAAGCCCTCACCTGTTAAAGGAGCGTTTTCTTGTATAGACGCGCCGTATAAATTATTTAATGCATTGAAAAGAAAGTGTGGGTTTACTTGTGCTTGTAAGTATTGTAAACTGGCGGTGGTGGTGGATAGACTTTCTTTTAAGTCTAAAATTTCAGACAATTGTTTTTTGTAGAACTGGTAAGCAACCAATGAAACCAGCGGGCTTGCAACTACCAAAAACAACCACAATAAGCTAATTACAGGTCCGGCCAAATGACTGTCAATAGCAATAAAGGGAATGCCAACGAATATGGTTAAGGCTGTTGGTAAAATAAGCTGTCGAAGCAGCTTCTTCCAAAATCCGAGGTTTTTTGATGCTTCAAAGCGAGGGAACAAATAGAAAGTATTAAAATAAACGCAAATGATTAAAGGGGCTAAGAAGCAGACGAAAAAGATGGCGGCGCCGTCGGACCTAAGAACTCCAAGTGAAGCGAAAAAGAAAAAGATGCCTAAATAAGCGTATAGTCCAAGAACAATTCTATTCAATAGAACTATCTTAAAATCTTTTTGGTGATCAGCTAAGAGAATCGCTCGAATTACAATTTCACGAACACTATAGTATACAGTTAATAAGAACACAGTTACTAACCCAAACATCATTCCAAAGTTCAATGAACGTTGCTGAAGTGAACTCCCTCCATAATTTTCGATCTTTAATTGATAGGCATGGCTTAACCAATACGATTCTGTGTTGATCAGAGCACTCACAATAAAGCATACAATTAATAATGTAACAGCTTTTATTGAGCGAAATTTTTTTCCATCAGTTCCAAAAAGTATAAAATGCCCAAGTAATACAATGAGCACAATTGAGCTGATTTGAAGAAACTTCGGAAGCACATAAAAGGGAAATGGTTCGAATACCAAATTGAGCTCCGAGAATTGAATCTTCATGGAATTGGCTTCAGCCGACCATCCACTGATCGGTTCAACAATAAGGCCAATTAAGAAAAAAGCATAGGTAATGAGTGTAAAATAGAGATCGTATTTCCGCCACTTGATTTGCATGATAAAAGATTTATGCAAGAATACCTTGCCATCGTTCCAAGCGGAAAAATAAGTGATAAAACATTCAAAAAATGGTACGAAATAAAAAAGGCCGGTATTCCGGCCTTTTCGTTTATTCTCTTTCAGGAGCTAAAGATACTTTTTCAGGAGATCTCCATAAAGAAGAAAGCAACAGCTCTCTCATGAATAAGAACTCCTTCGGAAGTCTGTCGTAGAGCTTTGAAAACAATTCCTCGTGTGATAATAATTCTTGTTTCCATGTTTCGCGATCAACTAGCATCATATTATGGAAAACTTCTCTATTGAAGTCTTCTAAGCCATTCCAGTCCATATCACGGTAACGAGGTCTCCAGCCAATTGGGCATTCAACAGCGGCGGCTTTTCCTTTCACTCTTCCAACAATCCATTTCAGCACGCGGAGGTTTTGACCAAAGCCCGGCCATACAAACTCTCCCTTTTCATTTTTATTAAACCAGTTTACGCCAAAAATTCTTGGAGCATTGGGTAGGTCGCGTCCAAATTGAAGCCAATGATTAAAATAAGATCCCATATGATATCCCATGAAAGGCAGCATTGCATATGGGTCACGACGCACTTTTCCAATTTCTCCAAACGCTGCGGCAGTCATTTCACTACCCATAGTGGCAGCTAGATATACACCAAAACTCCAGTTGAAGGATTGGTAAACGAGTGGAACAGCGGTGCTTCTTCTTCCACCAAAAATGAATGCCTCAATAATAACACCCTCAGGGTTTTCCCAGTTCTCATCAATTGCAGGGTTTTGATATGCCGGCGCAGTAAAACGAGCATTGGGGTGTGCAGCAGGTTTGCCACTGCTTTTATCATAAGGTTTGCCATGCCAATCGGTCAATCCATCGGGCACTTCTTTGGTCATACCTTCCCACCAAACATCACCATCAGCTGTAATGGCAACATTGGTAAAAATGGTATTTGCCTTGATAGACTCCATTGCATTCGGATTTGTTTTGGCATTCGTGCCTGGAGCTACGCCAAAATATCCTGCTTCCGGATTGATTGCATAGAGCTTACCATTTTCGCCTTTATGGATCCAAGCAATATCATCTCCTACAGTACTCACTTTCCAATCATCCATTCCTTTCGGCGGAATCATCATTGCAAAATTGGTTTTACCGCAAGCACTTGGAAAAGCTGCCGCCACATACGTTTTTTCGCCTTGTGGATTGGTTACACCGAGTATAAGCATGTGTTCTGCAAGCCAACCTTCTTCCTGTCCCATAACTGAAGCAATTCGGAGTGCAAAACATTTTTTACCAAGCAATGCATTACCACCATATCCACTGCCGTATGAGATGATCAAACGCTCTTCAGGAAAATGTGAGATGTATTTAACGGTGGGGTTGCAAGGCCATTTACTGTCCTCTTTTCCGGCTTCCAATGGAGCGCCATTGGTATGAACACATTTTACAAAACCATGTTGGTAGATATAGGGCAAAATGGATGCGCCCATTCTCGTCATGATTCTCATGTTCACCACCACATATTCAGAATCTGTTATTTGAACACCATATCTTGATAATGGAGATCCTACAGGTCCCATGCAAAAAGGAATCACATACATGGTTCTTCCTTTCATGGCTCCGGCAGTTAAGCCTTCCAAAATGTTTTTCATTTCTCGAGGTTCCATCCAATTGTTGGTGGGTCCTGCATCTTCTTTTTTTCTACTACAGATAAATGTTCGGTCCTCTACACGTGCAACATCACTAGGGTCACTGAAGCAGGCATAGCTGTTGGGGCGTTTTTCAGGGTTGAGTTTGATAAAAGTTCCTTTCTTCACTAGCAAATCGCATAAAGAATCGTATTCTTCCTGACTGCCGTTGCACCAATGAATATTGGTAGGTTGTAAATGATCCGCCATCGATTTGATCCAGCCCTCTAATTCGGCCTGGGCTGTTGAATGTTCTTTCGATGGAAACACAGAATAATGATACATAACAAGCTTGATTCGTGAGAGAATAAAAAACTAACGAATGCAAGTTAATTAAATTATATTTGGAAAGAATGATATTGATAGTCAATTAGTATGATTTGCCTCATAGCACAATTTTGCTTCATAAAATGAAATGGTTTTGGAAACTTTTCTGGCGATTGAAAGGTTGGTCAACTCAAGGCACCATTCCTTATAACGAACCTAAACTTCTGTTATTGGTGGGGCCTCATACAAGTTGGATGGATTTTGTAAATGGGTTGGCAGCTCGTTCTGTATTAAATATTCCCCACATTCGATTTATCGGTAAAAAAGAGCTGTTTGATGGCCCATTTGGTTGGTTTTTTTACGCAGCCGGTGGTAAGCCGGTTGATCGAAAATCTTCGCATGGGGTGGTGGGAGAAGTGGCGCATTTATTTAATACGCATCCTAAATTTTGGTTGGCAATGGCGCCAGAGGGAACCCGAAAAAAAGTGGACGGTTTACGAACCGGTTTCTATCATATTGCATCCGAAGCGAAAGTGCCCATTTTATTAATTGGAATGGATTATGAAAAAAAGAAGTTGATTGTAGACAAGCCCTATTTGCTTACAGGGGATCAACAGAAGGATTTTGAATACATCTATTCTTTTTTTGGTGACATCAAAGGCGCCTTCCCTGACCAAGATTTAAGGCATCTCAAACCTTTGCGTAAATTTTGAATTTCTGGAGAGTTTTTTGTTAAAATTGATGGCAGAACTTGGTTTAGCCAATACCTTTGCACTCCAAACATTCAAAACCAATTGAAATGACAAGTAGATTTTTATTACTGATCGTAGCTGTCGCAAGTTTAAGTTCTTGCGTAAGTACAAAAAAATTTAAGGCTGCTGAGGCTGCGGCTTTAGCTAAGTACAACGAGTTAAATGCTGCTTACCTAAAATTACAAGGAGATGTAAAATCTTGTAATGATGATAAGAATGAACTGGCAAAAAAGAACGCAGGTTTAACAGCAGAAGTTGATGGTTTAACAAAACAAATCGCTTTCCTCAAAGAAAACAACACTCAAGCGTTGAAGCAATTACAGGATCTATCTGTAATCTCTGCTCAACAAGCTGAAAACATTAAGAAGTCACTTGAAAACATCGGTGCAAAAGACAACTACATTCAAACGCTTCAAGAGCAAATGGCTCGCAAAGATTCATTAAACCTTGCTTTGGTTATGAACTTGAAAGGTGCTGTTGGAAGCATGGATGATCAAGACATCAACATCAAAGTTGATAAAGGTGTTGTATACATCGATATCTCAGATAAACTTCTTTTCAAAAGCGGTAAATATGAAGTAACTACTAAAGCTCAAGAAGTATTGGGTAAAGTTGCCGCTGTTTTGAAGAATCAACCTGAATTAGAATTCATGGTAGAAGGTCATACTGATAATGTTGCTTACAGCAATGGAGTTTTGGTTGACAACTGGGATTTGAGTGTGAAACGCGCTACTACTGTGGTTCGTTTGTTGCAAAAGAAATATGGTTTGAACCCTGCTAAAATGGTTGCAGCCGGCCGTGGAGAATACAAACCACTGGTTAGTAACGATACAAAAGAGAACAAAGCCATCAATCGTCGTACACGTATTGTTGTATTACCAATGTTGGATCAGTTCTTCCAATTGTTAGAACCAAAGAAATAATTAGCTCATGCTATAAAATAAAAGGCCGAAGTATTTACTTCGGCCTTTTATTATTTGTAAGGTCTATTAAGCATTCATCAATTTTTTCTTCCAAAACTCAACTGTTCGCGACCAAGCTAATTTTGCTGCAGCTTCATTGTATCTCGCGGTTGAAGTATTGTTGTGAAATGCGTGATTCACACCGGCATACATATAGAGTTCGTAGTCAATTTTGTTTTCTTTCAAGGCGCTTTCATATGCGGCAATCCCTGCGTTGATGCGTTCGTCGAGTTCTGCATAGTGTAATTGTACCGCACCTTTAATCATTCCCACCTGAGTGGATTCAGGTTGTCTGCCATAGAAAGCAACAGCAGCCTTCATATCGGCACTGTTTACGGCTAATTGATTGGCAATACCTCCGCCCCAACAAAATCCTACACAACCTATTTTTCCGGTACTGTCGGATCTCTTCGCAGCATAAGCAACGGTGTCTTTGAAGTTTTCTAAATTGGCTGCGGCGTCTAGTTTGGTAAATAAGGCTCGTGCTTCGTCCTCATTAGCAGGTGTTCCACCAAACGGAGAAAGTGCATCAGGCGCAATTGCAAGAAATCCCTCTTTTGCTGCTCTTCGAGCAACATCTTCAATATGCGCATTGAGTCCACGGTTTTCATGGATCACCAGCACTGTTGGGTATTTGCCTGCTTTTACAGGACGGGCAATATAGGCATTCATATTACCCGACTTTACCGAAAAACTCACTTTTTCGGTAAAAAGTTCTTCGTCGATTTCCGAGGTTTCTGCAATCGTGTAATTGCCTTCTAGATTGGGCAATACATTCAGTGCGGCCGTTAAACTACCGGTTAGCAATACCAAACGTTTGAGGAAAACCTCTCTGCTGAGTGGTTTGTGGGTGTACTCGTCGTAGAGCTTGATAATTTTAGGATCCATATCCTAATTTACTGCATTTTAGCCTACCTCTCCTTTAGAAACTTGTTGAACGGCGGCACGTACCAGATCATTCTCGAATCCTTTTTGAAGTAGGTGATCGGTGGTTTTAGAGAGCTTAACAAACTTGTTAACACCTGGACCGCTTACAGACTTCCATTTTTTCTCTGTTAGGCGTTGTAGACAATCCTGGTATTCTTGCTCATCAATGGCTTTCAATGCTTTTTTTATGCAATAGGGACTTACCCTTTTTTGCTTTAGTTCATAGGTGATTTTCACTCGTCCCCACTGTTTCATTCTAAATTTCCCACCGGCAAATTGAATCGCAAAACGCTCTTCGTTTAAATAGTCCTCCTCAATCAACTGCGATAAAAGCGTTTCCACGTCTTGCTTATAGAGTCCAAATGAATAGAGTTTTTCCTTCACTTCCTGGTGGCAGCGTTCTTGGTAGGCACAATAGTGGCGAGCTTTCTGAAGGGCCTGCTCTTTTGTAAACGTTCGTTGAAAAGGCATGACGCAAAATTAGCCCATTTCCTCCCCGTTTCCGCCCAAATTAGAGGTGAAAAACAACTGATTTTTACCCCCAAAACCTCCTAGAAATAACAGTTGTGCCGTAAAATCACAGGTAATCCACTATTTCGTAACATTTCACCGCTTTTAGCTAAAAATCAGTAGTTTCGCCCCCTATAATAATTATTAACTCTGTTTATGAAGTTCATCGTTTCGTCCTCAGCATTATTGAAGCAATTGCAACAGATCAGTGGGGTAATTAATGCAAACACTGTACTCCCTATTCTGGAAGATTTTCTTTTTGAAGTAGAAAAGGGTAAGTTGACAGTAGTAGCGACTGACCTTGAAACTGTAATGAAAATTCAATTGGAAGTTGAAGCAAAAGATAGCGGTAAAGTGTGTATCCCTGCAAAAATCTTGATGGATTCACTCAAAAATCTACCTGATCAACCGCTCACTTTTAATATCGATAAAAACTTTGGTGTTGAAATCACTTCCGATAATGGTAAGTATAAAGTGATGGGAGAAAATCCAGATAATTTCCCTAAAGAACCGGCTGCTGATGATACCTCATCCTTCACAATGACCTCTAGCGCCTTGGTTACCGCCATCAACAAAACACTTTTTGCTGTGAGCACCGATGATCTTCGTCCGGCAATGACAGGGGTGTTTTTCGAAATGGATAAAAAGTTCATCCAATTTGTTGCTACAGACGCACATCGCCTTGTTCGTTATAAAAGAACAGATGTTGCTTGTCCCAAAGCAGGCAACTTGATCGTTCCTAAGAAACCTCTTACTTTATTGAAATCGGCTATGCCCGATAATGAAGACGAATTAACTATTAGCTACAATGCGAATCACCTTTTTGTTCAACATGGAACTACTCAGTTGAGTTGTCGTTTGATTGATGCTCGTTTCCCTGACTACAAAGTGGTAATTCCTTCTGATAACCCATACAAGTTGAACGTAACGAAAGCCGATTTCCAAAGCGCTCTTCGTCGTGTAAGCATTTTCAGTAATAAAAGCACTAATCAAGTTGTTTTGAACATTACCGGTAGTGAATTGCAATTGGCTGCACAAGACGTTGACTTCAGTTTCGAGGGTAACGAAAGAATGAAATGTCAGTACAATGGCGAAGACCTTCAAATTGCCTTCAACGCGAAGTTTTTGATTGAAATGCTGAATGCTGCTGAAAGCGATGATATCGTTATGGAGCTCTCTACTTCTACTAAGGCCGGTATCATTAAGCCAACCGATCAAGGCGAAAGCGAAGATTTGTTGATGCTGGTAATGCCTTTGATGTTGAACAGCTAATACAATTCCAGTAGAAATACTTTATATTAGTTCCCGCGAGTATTCGCGGGAATTTTTTTTAAAGCTTGTTATATGCAAAACTTTCTCGAATTCTTCAGTCATATCAAAACCTGGCAATTGTTTTTGTGGGTGGCTTTTTGGATGGTAGGATTTGGTTTATTAGAGCAACTGATACCTGTTTTTGGTTTTCAATACAAAAGATGGAAGCATGCAGGAGTGAATTTGAGCTTCTTGCTCACTACCGCAGTAGTGAACTTTATTGTTGGATTAGCAACAGCAGGTGTTTATACATGGGTTCAAGATAAACAGATTGGAATCATTCACTGGGTTCCAATGCCCATTTGGCTTCAACTACTTGTATCAATTTTATTATTGGATTTTATAGGAATGTATTGCAGTCACTACGTGCTGCATAAGTACAAATGGTTTTGGAAGTTTCACATGGTGCATCATAGCGATACCCATGTAGATGTTACCACCGGAACACGCCATCATCCCGGCGATTGGTTGATACGTGAAGCGTTTGCACTTACTGCAATAATCATTACCGGAGCGCCTGTTGCCTTTTATTTTGTGTTTCGATTCTTGAATGTAATTTTTACTTATCTCACGCATGCCAATATTCGAATTCCAGCTTTTTTAGAGTCCTCGCTGGGCCTTATTTTCGTAACACCCAATATTCATAAATTCCACCACCATTTTGAACGTCCTTGGACAGATACTAATTTCGGAAACATCTTTTCACTATGGGACCGACTGTTTGGAACTTTTGTAAATGGAGATGTTACAAAAGTGAAATATGGACTAGATGTATTGGAAAATCGTTCTGATGAAAATGTACTGGAACAGTTAAAACTTCCTTTCGACTCTAGTATCAAAACAGATTATTAGCAGCAGAAGCTTCATTCACTTAATTTTGCAACAAATAAGATCAATGAAGAAAGTTGCGATGATTCCCGCCCGATACGCGGCTACTCGTTTTCCGGCTAAACTTATGCAAGTGCTTGGCGATAAATCAGTGATTCGTCATACGTACGACAATACCATTGCTACCGGCTTGTTTGATGAAGTGTGGGTAGTTACAGACAGTGATATCATTTTCAATGAAATTGTTTCTAACGGCGGTAAAGCGGTGATGAGTAAGAAAGAACACGAAAGCGGAAGCGATAGAATTGCGGAAGCTGTTGCCGGTATGGAGGTTGATATTGTAGTGAATGTTCAAGGCGATACACCTTTTGTGAAGAGAGAACCGTTGGAACGCTTGTTGAATTGTTTCAACGACCCTTCCGTACAAGTGGCGTCTATGATGCAGGTATTAACCAAGCAGGAAGAAATTAATGATCCTAATTTTGTTAAAGTAGCGGTCGACAAAAACATGAACTCATTGTTTTTTAGTCGTTCTGTAATTCCCTATCCACGCGATACAAAAGCAGCTCTTACCTATTATGAACACATTGGTGTTTACGCATTTACCAAACAAGCTCTGTTGAATTTTACAAACTGGCCAATGACGCCATTGGAAGCCGCTGAGAAAGTTGAATGTTTACGTTATTTGGAATATGGTGTACCCTTGCGAATGATTGTAGTTGATTATATGGGTGTGGAAATTGACACGCCTGAAGATATAGCCAAAGCCCTAAAAGTATTGGGTTCATAAAAAAAGGGTCTCGAATTTTCGAGACCCCTTTTTTATTCTTTATCAACTAATTTCTTTTCAAGATCCTCCAAAGAAACACCTTTGGTTTCAGGTACTTTGGTAAGTACCCAGATGAGTTGTAATACCATCATGATTGTAAAGAAAACAAAGATGATATAGGGTTTGTCTTTTAAGATGCCGTCTTTGTCGTCTAAGAAAACAGGTGTAATCAATGTAATCAATGCTGCAAATACCCAGTGAACACTCGCTCCGAAACCTTGCCCCACAGCTCTTACCGAATTGGGGAACACTTCTGAAATAAATACCCAGATCACTGCACCTTGACCAATGGCATGGGCTGCAATAAATAATAATATGAAAAATAATAGAATGCTTGGAGAAGCTGCAGCATAGAAACACCAAGCAACGGCTGCTAAGCTAATGATGTACCCAAAAGAGCCAATTACCAATAAAGTCTTTCTTCCAACCCTGTCAATTAAGTACAATCCTACAAAGGTGAACAGCAAATTGATTCCTCCAATGGAAATGGACTGAAACAAAGAATCTTTGGTAGCTACTCCGGCTCGCACCAATAGTTCGGGTGCATAATAGAGAATGAAGTTGATGCCGCTTAATTGGTTAAAAAATGCTACCCAGAAAGCAAGCATGAGTATGCGTCTGTATTTTGGTTTTAAGATAGAGTCATTGGATCCGGCAACATGCTTTCCTCCTTCTTGAATTTCTCTTATTGACTGGTCGATATCTTCAGTTCCTAAAGTGGCCAACACTTTTTTGGCCCCTTCGATATCATTTTTCGAACTAATTAACCAACGAGGACTTTCAGGAACCGCCATTACAAAAACAGTATATAAAACCGATGGTATCGCTAGTACTCCCAACATCCATCTCCAATCATTGGCGCCATCAAAACCTTGTAGGAAGTAGTTCGATAAGAAAGCGATCAGAATACCAAACACGATATTAAACTGATACATCGCTACCAGTCTACCTCGCATTTGTGCCGTTGAAATTTCTGAGATATAGGTAGGTGCTACAACAGAAGACACGCCAATTCCAAGTCCACCAAGAATTCTAAAAATGGAGAAAGTGTAAGGGTCTTGGGCCAAGGCAGATCCAAAGGCCGAGACTGTATAGATAATTCCAATAGCTAACAGTACTTTCTTTCTGCCATATTTTTCAATGGGCCCTCCGGCAAATAATGCACCGATTACAGTACCCCACAATGCAGCAGACATGATAAACAACCCGTGAAAGAAGGGTGTAGTGTGCCATAGCTCTTTAATGGGAAGGTTCGCACCTGAAATAACTACAGTATCGAACCCAAAGATAAACCCGGCCAAAGCGGCCACAATGGAGTACATAAACAGTTTAGCCTTATTCATATGCAGCAAGTTTGATTCTAAGATAGGGAAGAAATTAAGAATTAGGAACTAACAATTAATAATATATACTAATATCCTTGAATATCTTTAATTCATAGCTTGAGATGTTTCTGTACTTTTGCAATCAACTATTGTAGTTCCTACTATGAAATTCAGAAACTTTAAAATGGTGGGTTACGTTGTATATGGACGTGGCTCATTTAACCAACTCGACGAAATTTTAGCTCCGCAAAGAAAAGGCGACGCGCCAATGATCTTCTTGGTAGATCATTTTTTTGACGGAAAGCCCTTGCTGAACAGAATTCCTGTAAGAGGAAAAGATAAAGTGATTTTGGCCGATGTTACTTATGAACCTAAAACAACACAGGTTGATGCCTTGGCCAAACAATTAAAAGAAGAGTTTGGTACCGTTAGTGGAATCATCGGTATCGGTGGAGGTAGCACCATGGATTTAGCCAAAGCGGTTGGCCTAATGATGAACAACCCCGGCTCTTCAGCTGATTATCAAGGTTGGGATTTGGTAAAAGTTCCCGGCGTTTACAAGGTGGGAATCCCTACCCTCAGTGGCACCGGCGCTGAAGTATCGAGAACAACCGTATTAACGGGTCCTACTCGTAAATTAGGCATGAACTCCGATTTCACTCCTTTCGATCAAATTGTATTGGATCCGGAATTAACAGCCAATGCTCCCGCCAATCAGCGCTTCTATACAGGTATGGATTGCTATATCCATTGCATCGAAAGCTTGGAAGGAACGTATTTGAATGAGTTCAGTAAGAGTTATGGAGAAAAAGCACTCCAGCTATGCCAGAAAGTATTTGTTGAGAAAGATACATGGGATGATACTTGTGACGATATGTTGATGATGGCCAGTTATGCCGGTGGTATGAGCATCGCTTATTCTCAAGTTGGAGTTGCACATGCAGTAAGTTATGGCTTAAGCTATTTACTAGGAACCAAACACGGAATTGGTAACTGTATTGTAATGAATCACCTGGAAGAATATTATCCTGCCGGTGTGAAAGAATTCAAATACATGGTAGAGAAGAATCAAATTGAGATTCCTACCGGTATCTGTAAAGGACTAAGCGATGAGCAGTTCAATAAAATGATGGATGTGAGTTTGGGCATGAAGCCTTTGTGGGAAAATGCCCTCGGAGCTGATTGGGAAAAAATTATGACGCGCGATAAACTCCGCGCGCTTTACGAAAAGTTATAGCATTAAAAAAGCCCCGGTCCTAAGATCGGGGCTTTTTTATGAGATTAGTAATCTGAATAAGCTGTGGCTTTCATCAACACAATATTGACCTTGCTTACATTTTTTTCGTAGTACTTATTGCTTATCAGGGCTTTCCATTCAGGTGAATCGAAGAACTCTTTCCAATGTTGTTCTCTTGCTTCCATGCTTTCAAAACTCGTCATATACATAAGATTGGGCATTCTGGAGCCGGCAAGTACATCACCATAGAAAATTGCATTAAAGTTTAGGCGCTTGAAAAGTGGAATTTCCCCCCCCTCATTGAACATTTCTACTTTATTTCGATAATACTTTTCAGTAGGACTTTCATAACTTCTAAGCTCGTAGATTTTCTTATCTACTCCATTACTTAAGTTTGGTAATTGAAATTTTGTAGCTAATCTAAATCCTTTTAGAATGATGGTCTCCATTCTATTGTAAGGAGGATTGTCGTGACTCGCATTGATGTATGTCGCGCCCTCTTTTTGATAGTCTGCATTGGCCAGCAAAGCGGCTGGTAATTGAACCAATTGATCTAGCTTGCTGAGCGTACTCACTACCACCAATAACTTGTCGGACGCCGTATCGTTTGCGATCGGTTTGAATGCGCCTACTTGTTTAATCCCAAATTTTTTCGCGGCAGAGATATACGCTTTTGAAAGATAATTATCCAAAACTGCTTCTTGTTCAGCGGTTTTGAAATGATATACATAAATTTGATAGTAGTCTGAGTTTTTAGTAGAAGTGGCTTGTGAAAAAGAAGACCAAACCGTGAAAGCAAATAATAAGCTGAGTAACCATTTCATATTTCAAGAATTAGACTGTAAATGTAGACCAAAAAAGCAACCTATTCAATTAAACAGATATTGAACATGAGTGTTCGAAAACAAACCAAGAAATACCTTAAATATTTGTACCTGCCCAATTTATTCGGAACAGACCGTACCAAGGAAATTTTGCAGGTAAATCCAACCATCGCCCCAGTTCGCCAGGAACCCGATCGTATTGTAATTAACGTTTATGACTATGATGCAGATACTATTGAGAGTAAGGAATTGAATGCCATCGCCGCTTGTTTTCCTTATAAGAATAGCAATAAAATTACTTGGATCAACGTAGACGGCCTACGCAAATCTGATGTCGAAACAATTAGCAACCATTTTGGGATTCACCTGCTTTTGCAAGAAGATATCTTAAGCATGAACCAGCGGCCAAAAATGGATGACGTAGAAGGGGTCTTGTTCTGTTTATTGAATATGTTGTATTATAACTCCGAGAAGAATACCGTAGAAACAGAACAAATAAGTATCGCATTGGGGAAAGACTTTGTTATTAGTTTTCAGGAAGATGCAAGCAGAGATGTGTTTAACCCACTACGCCATAAACTCAGTATCGATAGAAGTCAAATTCGGCAAAGAAGTGCCGCCTACTTGCTTTACAATATGATGGACTTGATTGTAGACAACTACTTCACTGTGATGGAAAAACTTGGAGAGCAAATTGAGTTGGTAGAGGAAGAAGTGGTTCGGTCCAGCAACACCCAAAGTTTGGCTAAGATCAATCAATTAAGAAAAGAGCTCATTGTATTGAAACGTAATATTGTACCGGTCCGTGATTTGTTGGGAAGCATCATTAGGAGTGAGAGTGAATTACTAGATGATCGAACCAATAAGTATTTCAAGGACGTTCACGATCATATTATTCAAGCGCACGACTTAACAGAGAACTACCGAGATATTATGGTGAGCATGCAAGACCTCTACATTAACAATGTAAATCTTAAAATGAACGAGGTGATGAAAGTGATGGCAATAGTTACTTGTTTACTAGCGCCCGCAACGGTTATAGGAGGAATATTTGGAATGAACTTCGATAAAATTCCCTACTTACACAATGAATACGGTTTTTGGCTTGCCGTTGGGACCATGCTTTTTATTCCAATTTGGATGATTACAGTATTTAAAAGAAGAGGTTGGTTTTGATCAACTCTCATGAATACTCATAATTGGAATATGTGATTCCTTCACCAATGCAGCACTTCTGCTTTTATGGAACAACGATTCCCAGAAAGGATGTTTTTTGGGCAATACAATTACAAGGTCTAATTGATTTTTGATTGCAAATTGATCAATTCCTTCAGCAAATCCACTTTCAGGTAGGAAATGATATTTGGGTTTTACAGATTCGAGGATGGTTTCTAGGTAAGCTGATTCTAAAGCAGCCTCATCAAAATCCTGTTCTTCATCACGTATGTTTAATACATGAAGTTCGGCATTAAAAGTACCAACCATTTCTTTGATAACATTCACCGGTGTAACGTTTACTACATCTCTGAAATCGCAGGCCAGTCCCATTTTAGAAATGTGTTTGTAACTAACGCCTCTCGGAATTGCAATTACAGGATAGCTAAGATGCTTTATTGCGTGTAAGGTTGTGCTGCCAAGAAAGATTTTCTCCAAACCTAGATTGTCTTTCGAACCCATAATCACTGCAAACGGTTTCAACTCTTCTGTTTTTGTTTTCAATTCCTCAACTGTATCTCCTAAAACAGCCTCTATGGATATTTGTAGTGATTCTCCATAAACATGTTGAAGGGATGCTCGGAGGTTTTGGAGTTGTTCCAAACTTGCTTGATGCATTTCTTCAACACTAATAGAAGCTACCGGAACTTCTGCTAAAGCTACCGGTATTTGATATGCATGAAACAATAGAAGTGAAGCATTTATCTCTTTAGCCATATCGGCCGCATATAAAGCCGCATTATGAGCTACCGGTGAAAAGTCTGTTGCAACAATGATTGTTTTCATACCCATTGATTTTGTTAAGTAAAGCTACTAGATTGAAACGGTTGGATGTAATGACTTTCATCATACGGCACTTTGATTTTATGGAAAAATGGTGGAATCACATCCCATTGGAAACAACTTGCTATGGCTGAAATTACTAGCGCCACATCCGGTTCAAAGCCCGGTGTAGGTAAATCAAAGAAACTGTCGACAAGGGTTGACTTAACGCCCATGGTTGATCTCGGTTTTCTGCTAATAACCTTCTTTATTTTTACAACTACTATGGCACTCCCGAAGGCTACTGATCTGAAAATGCCGGATGACACGCCCACACCAAAGCCCAATAAACTTGAAGATAAGTATGCATTAACAGCCTGCTTAATGGACAACAACAAGGTATTTTACTACCGAGGCGCACTAGAGGACGCAATAAAATCGCACTCGTATTCTATCACAAACTATGATGTAAAAGCGGGTTTTGGAGAAGTAATTCGAAATATACAGAATGATTTAAAAAAGCAGCGCTATAATAGAGATGATCTGATGCTTTTAATAAAGCCGTCTTCTAAAAGTACCTATCAAAATACGGTAGATGCTTTAGATGAGGTTATGATCAATGAAATGAAACGGTATGCAATTATTGATTTTCCAAAAGACGAAGAGGAATTAATTACTTCATTGATGAAGCAAAATAACTAGCCACCCGTTCTCGAAGGTTCATCTGAATACTTACATAATACAAATTGATATCACCAATATGATAGTTATTGGTTCGTAACAGAAAGCTACCGGGAAAATTCGGTTTACGCGTCCAGAGTACACCATTGCTTACTTGTGCGTCGGCTACACGGCGCACAATTTTATTAAACTTCGTTAAAACAGCGCCGGGATTATTAGATCGATTCACTTTAGTTGTGTCGGTTGTCCAAGATAAAGGATTGGTAATCCACCAGGGTTCTTCCTCGGTTTGAACAAAGCTAGGCGTGAATCCTATTTTATACGTTCTCCATCCACATATACACTGTGTTTCTTCCGGTGTTTTGCACAAGGAAATTGATTGGTAGTTTTTGCCAGGTATATACATTCCTATTAAGTAGGCGGCTATCAATTGTTTTTTTAGCGAACTGCCATCAATCAATTCTTTTATTAAACGTATGGCATGTGTGCTACCTTGACTATGTGAGGCTATTATAAAAGGTCGACCTTGTATTTCATTTATAAATTTAGTAAAAGCATTTTTAACATCGGAGTAAGCAGTATCAAAAGCCCTCAATGCTGTTACAGTGTCGGTTGTGAAATAAGACTTGATGTGCGCCTGTCTGTATCTGGGCGCATACAAATCATATTCATTGAAAGCGCTTGCTTGAAATAGTATTGAAGAGTAGTCGGTTTTTGCATTCAGTTCTGCGTCATTTAAAGAAGCATTCCAAATTTCATTTTTGTAATCGGTTAATGTAGTTGGGTGTACAAAGAAAACGGCAACGCGCTTGTCGACCTTATGATTTTCTTGTAGTGGATGAGGAACACTATCGGAGGGGTCTGATTTTAAGGGATGAGCTGCCCAATAGTAGAGGTCACTGTAATTAGGGTTTTCGGTTTTACCGGCTACTTGATAGCCTGATACATATTTTTTATACGTTGGTGCACAAGAAAAGAGCACAATGCTGGTGAAAAGGAGAAAGGGGATAAGTCGTAAAGCCACAGTTGAAAGCTAATTTAGAGCCAAATTTACCCCATTTTTTCGCCATTTATCATTTTGGAGAACCCCTCTTCAGAAATCCATAAATTTTTTTTATTATCCTGGTGGTTTTATAACTATATATATATCAATAAGATAGATTTATAACAGCATCTCTAGCACGACTATTACTAGAAAAAAATTAGTACTATGTGTTGCATAGTACAATAAAATGCCCTTATCTTTGTATTGTCAATGAATAAATGATTGAAGTGCGCCGAAGTTGAAAAAGAACCTTATTCAAACCTTATTCTTGGAAAAATCAATTTCGGCCACTTTTTAAAAACAGAAAGTATATGAATATAGAGAACACACAGAGTCAGATGCGAAAGGGAATTCTGGAGTTCTGCATTCTTTCGATCATTCGCCGCGGGGAAGCTTACCCAAGTGATATTGTTGAAGAAATGCGAGGAGCGAACCTTCAGATTTTGGAAGGCACCTTGTATCCCTTGCTAACTCGTTTGAAGAATTCTGATATGTTAACCTACCGCTGGGTGGAAAGTAATTCAGGACCTCCCCGCAAGTATTTCTCGCTTACGCCCAAAGGAGAGGCTTTTTACAACGAATTGGCCACTACCTGGAACGAACTGGCGAACGCAGTGAACACCTTAGCGAGTAAACGAGACTCGCTTAGCAATAACATGAATCCCGGATCTTTTGAAAACCCAACTAACTTCTAACCTTCAACCAACACAAACTTTAAACAATGAAAAAGGTCATCAATATAAACTTTCAAGGCAGGGTGATTCCTATTGAGGAAACTGCGTTTGAAATGTTGAAACAATACATCGATAGTTTGCGTAAGTATTTCGCAAATGAAGAAGGCAGCAATGAAATTATCAATGACATTGAAAGCCGTATTGCAGAATTGTTTGGGGAGCGTTTGAAAAAAGGGGTTACCTGCATAACAGATGAGGACGTAAACACGATCATTGCGAATATGGGTCGCCCGGAAGATTTCGACGCTGTTGAAAACGATTCTACGTATACACAATCAACAAAAACTGAGTCAAACACTTATTCCAATCAGCAATCTACTTCTAATTCCGGTAGTAGCACCAACTATGGCTCTACTACTGAGGCCAGAGGCCGTTTGTATAGAAATGACGATGATAAGATAATTGGTGGTGTAGCAAGTGGCTTGGCCAATTACTTCAATATTGATCCGGTTGTACTTCGGATTGTATTTGTGATTTTATTCGGTGCTCTATTTTGGGTGTACCTCTTGCTATGGGTTGTAGTTCCATCAAAATCAATGCACACCAATGTTACGAAACGCTTGTTCCGTAGTTCTGAAGAAAAGGTAATAGCGGGTGTGGCCGGTGGTTTAGCTGCATATTTTAATGTAGCCGTTTGGATTCCCCGTTTGATTTTTGCTTTCCCGCTCATCTTTGGAATCTTCTCAGGAGTTACAAATTTCTGGTGGGATAGCTGGGACATTTGGATGGGTCCAAGAATCATCACTGGATCACTGGGCACCACTTTGTTCTTTACCTATGTTGTACTATGGATTGCTGTTCCGGTAGCAACTACAGCTGCCGAAAAGCTTGAAATGAAAGGTGAAAAAATTGACGTGAATTCGATCAAAGAAACAGTGAAAGCTGATATCGAAAGTTTCAAGACCAGAGCAGAGAAATGGAGTCAAGAAGTAAAGCAAGATGCTGAGCGTTTTGGAGAAAGAGCAAAAGAATTTGGAAAACAAGCGGGCAGTTCTGCACGTAATTTTTCTCAAGAAGCTGCTCCAATTGCGAGAACAGCAAGTTCAGGTATTGGACACATTATCAGTGTCATTTTTAAAGCATTCTTCCTTTTTATTGGCGGTATTATGTTACTAGCATTATTCGGAGTTCTTTTAGGTTTATTGGTTGGTGGTTTTGCCATCATCCCCTTGAAAGACTTCATCATCGCAGGTTTTTGGCCTAACCTGTTAACTTGGGCCACCCTTATTCTTTTCCTTGGCGTTCCAATTGTTGGCTTGGTTACAAAACTCATCCGTAGCATTATGGGTGTGAAAAGTAAGAAACCTTATTTAAGTATGGCTTTTGGGTTGCTTTGGACCGTTGGATTGATCAGTTTGATTTTCTTGATCTCAATGGTAACTAGAGAGTTCAAAACAAAGGACAATGTTGAACAGGCAGTAGTATTACAAAAACCTAGTACCGACAAATTAATCGTTGACGTAGAGAAAAGAACTTGGAGAGACAATCGCAACGAATTCTGGGGATGGGATATGGACGAAGATTGGACTTTTGCTGATGGTGATAGAGATTCAGTGTTTTTGAATACTGTAATGATCGGAATGACAGAAAGCAAAGACAATGAGTTCCATGCTTACCTACTGAAATCTGCTAGAGGAAATACCACAGTAAAAGCTAGACAAACCGCCGAAAAAATTCATTTCAATCTTGTTCAAAGGGACAGTTTACTTGTACTTCCTTCTCGATTCTCTGTGATGCGTCAGGATAAGTTTAGAAATCAACAAGTAGTATTGATATTGGAAGTGCCTGTTGGAAAGAAAGTAAAATTCGGCTATGATATTGAACACTACAATTACTTCGATATCAATGTTAGAAGAAGAGGCATCAGTATCAATTCTTATGACAATGACTACGATACTTGGAGAGGATTGTATATCCCTGAAGCAGGAAGAGAATATGTAATGACCAACAAAGGAAACTTTGAAGATGTTTCCAGAATGGATCAAGATGCTCTTAAAAGAGGCGAATACAAGATAAAAGATCAGGAGCCTGCTAAAGAGGAAACACCCAATGGAAATACAAAGCCAGAACAAAAGGGTGGTAATTACAGATACCGTGATACAAAGCCGGAAGTTACTGTGGATACTGCTGTAAAAGCAACCACTAAAATTAAAACCAAAGAAGTGGGGGATTTGATCTCCAACCAAAAGAATAGCCATGAAAAAGAGGAAATTGATGAACTCGCTTCTTACGATATTTTCGCTCGAATGTTAGAACTGTAGACACCCGCCGCCGCATCCATTAGGGCTGTTGGCGGGGTTGAAGTTGGAACAAAAGGCCCCGGTCGCGGGGCCTTTTTCTTTCATTGGATGCCAACATTCCTTGTTTTATTTTTGCGCTTCAAAATCTTGCTTGAATGAAGAATACTCCTTTTACTCAGAAACACATTGCGCTTGGTGCTAAAATGGCTCCTTTTGCCGGTTATAACATGCCCATTAGTTACAGTGGTATTAATGATGAACACGCTACAGTTCGCAAAGCAGTGGGTGTTTTTGATGTAAGCCATATGGGAGAATTCATTTTGAAAGGTGAAGGTGCATTGGCCCTCATTCAAAAAGTTACGAGTAACGATGCATCAAAACTCAAGAATGGCCAAGCTCAATACAGTTGTTTGCCCAACGAACAAGGAGGCATCGTAGACGACTTGTTGGTTTATTGTGTAGAAGAGAACAAAGTATACATGTTGGTTGTAAACGCTTCTAATATTGAGAAAGATTGGAACTGGATCAGCAAGCACAATACCGACAATGTTGAAATGCATAATATCTCTGATAAAACAGCTTTGTTAGCGGTTCAAGGCCCCGAAGCAACTAAAGTGATTCAGAGTTTGACGAGTATGGATGTTTTGAACTTAAAGTACTACACGTTTGCAAAAGGTGTATTTGCGGGAGTTGAAAACGTACTGATCAGTGCAACGGGCTATACCGGTGCGGGCGGAGTAGAAATCTATTTTGAAGATGTAAATGGTGCAGCCGATAAAATATGGGATGCTATTTTTGAAGCCGGCGCTTCGTACGGCATTAAACCAATTGGATTAGGAGCTCGTGATACCCTCCGTTTGGAAATGGGATTCTGTTTGTATGGCAACGACATCGATGACCAAACCTCACCTCTGGAAGCAGGATTAGGCTGGATCACAAAATTTACAAAAGAGTTTACTGCAAAGTCAATTCTTGAGCAACAAAAAGCAGCAGGGGTAACAAGAAAGTTGGTTGGATTTGAAATGATCGACAAAGGAATTCCCCGTCATCATTATGAAATTAAAACGGCAACAGGTGAAACAATTGGATTTGTGACTTCCGGAACCCAGTCTCCTAGCCTATCTAAAGCCATTGGTATGGGCTATGTACAAACCGGCTACGCCACCATTGATTCAGAGATATTTGTTGCTGTTCGAGATAAATTATTAAAAGCAAAGGTGGTAAAATTCCCTTTTGCATGATTTTTGAATAAAGCGGCATAAACGATCTTATGCCGCTTATTTATTTAACCACCTTTATTGAGGCACCCGTACAAAAGGTGTTCGATCTTAGTCGCGACATCAGCTGGCATGAAAAATCGATGAAACACACCGGTGAAAAAGCGGTGGCCGGCGTAACCATGGGGCTGATTAATTTGGGAGAATCTGTTACTTGGAAGGCCAAACATGTAGGAAAGCAGCGGTACTTGACGATGAAAATTACCGAAATGCAAGCGCCGAATAATTTTACAGATGAAATGATCAAAGGTGATTTCAAATCAATAAAGCATCAACACTTTTTCAAATCAATTGAAAATGGCACTTTGATGATTGATCTGTTTGAATTTAGAACTCCTTATGGAGTGGTTGGATCCTTGTTTAATCAGTTGTACTTAACGAACTATCTTAAAAGGCTGCTTGAATTGAGAAACAAACAATTGAAAGAAGCCGCGGAACGGCACTAAAGATTTGAATTATGAGTAGTGAAAAACCCACCCTGTTTACTTGTGTATCTCCCGCGTTATTGCATTTATACGATTTGAAGAATACGGTAGTAGTTGTAATTGATGTATTCCGCGCCACATCTACCATTGCTTCTGTTTTGCATCAAGGTGCAAAAGAAATCATTCCTGTAGATACTGTGCCCGGTGCGATAGAAATAAGTGAAAAGATTGGAGGTATTGCAGCAGGAGAAAGAGATGGTAAAATAGCTGATGGGCTTAGTCACGGAAACTCTCCTTTAGAATATCCAAGATCGTTTATCGAAGGAAAAACACTGGTGCTAACTACTACAAATGGAACCAAGTTACTGCACATGGCTTTGAACAATGGAGCAGAGAGTATCATTACTGGTTCCTTCCCTAATTTATCAGCTGTTTGTAAATATCTAATTGAATCGGGAAAGAATGTAGTACTCGGCTGTGCCGGTTGGAAAGATCGATTCAATTTAGAAGACACGCTCTTTGCCGGTGCCGTAGCATCCAGAATAAAAGAACATTTTACCATTCATTGTGACAGTACATTGGCTGCTCAATTGTTGTACGAACAGCACAAATCTGACCTTATTGGTTTCGCACCAAATATCACTCACTACCACAGATTGGTGGCTCGTTTTGGATTGATTGAAGACATCAGATTCTGTCTTACTGAAGATTGTGCCCCCGTACTTCCCTACTATACTAATGGGAAACTAATAGCAAAATGAGCCCTAAAGCATGATTCAAGGCAATAAAAATGCCCAAAAACCGTTATTTAGATGGGTAAAATTTCGCTTTTTTCCATTTTTGCATTAATATTGCCCTAGGAATAGCTGATAAGTCGCAGCTCAAACCTCTCAGCTCGTCAGTATTTCTTTCCATTCATTTATTAATTCAATTCACTTTTTCAACTCAAAAAGACTGCCCGTCTTAAGAATTTAATCTTTCAAGTATTGTTATGTACGATATCCTCCAATTGAACGACATGCTCGTTCCTGAACTCTTAGACATTGCCGAACAACTTAAAATTCAGAATGCCAAGAAAATGGACAAGCAAGAACTTGTTTACAAAATTCTTGACAAACAAGCTGTAATTGCTAGTGAAGACAAATCGGGTTCAGACGATAAAGGAAAGCGTAAACGCATTATTAAAACCACTACAGGAAATGCTACAGAAGATGCAGAAGTTGTAAGTGGAGATGATAAGCCTAAAAAAGATATAAAGAAAGAGCCTGTTCGTAAAAAAATTCCAATTGAAAAAGCGGGCCCTATTAAGAAAGGACGCAAGAAAGAGGATGATGATACAGACATGGAAACTGATGCGAACAATTCTGTTGAAAGCGAGCATACATCAGAAATAGCGAATATCGATTTTCAACCGGCACAAACAGAAGCTAGTTCTATTCAAGAACCTGGCCTGCCCATTGAACCGGCACCGGCTCCTCCTCAGCAAAATTTCAGAACCTTTCAGAACCAGAAGAAAGAACCAGTATTCAATATAGAGTTTGATGGTGTTATTACCGGTGAAGGTGTGTTAGAAATGATGCCTGATGGATATGGATTCCTGCGCTCTTCCGATTATAACTATTTGTCGTCTCCGGATGATGTGTATGTATCTCCTTCTCAAATCAAACTGTTTGGTTTAAAAACCGGGGATAGCGTGTATGGATCAGTGCGTCCTCCAAAAGAAGGGGAGAAATACTTTGCGTTATTGAAAGTAGAAACAATTAATGGAAAGAGTCCGGAAGAAGTAAGAGACCGCGTTCCTTTCGATTACTTAACTCCATTGTTCCCATTCGAGCGTTTAAATTTGTTTACTACACCTTCTATATACAGTACCAGAATCATGGACTTGTTCACACCGATAGGTAAAGGACAACGTGGTTTGATTGTAGCACAACCAAAAACCGGTAAAACGGTGTTGTTGAAAGAAGTGGCCAATGCCATTGCTTCAAACCATCCGGAATGTTACTTGATGGTGGTGTTGGTTGATGAAAGACCGGAGGAAGTAACGGATATGGAACGTAGTGTTAAAGCAGAAGTGATTGCCTCTACATTTGATGAGCCGGCAGAAAAGCACGTGAAAGTGAGTACCATAGCTTTGCAAAAAGCAAAACGTTTGGTGGAGTGCGGACACGATGTGGTGATCTTATTAGATTCAATTACTCGTTTGGCTCGTGCACATAATACAGTAGCTCCCTCTTCAGGTAAAGTGTTGTCGGGTGGTGTGGAAGCCAATGCCATGCAAAAACCAAAGCAGTTTTTTGGAGCGGCAAGAAAAGTAGAACATGGAGGGTCCTTGACTATTTTGGCTACAGCATTAATTGATACCGGTTCCAAAATGGATGAGGTGATTTTTGAAGAATTCAAAGGTACCGGTAACATGGAATTGCAACTCGATCGTCGTTTGGCAAACAAGCGGATCTTCCCTGCCATTGATATTGTAGCATCTTCAACTCGTAGAGATGACTTGTTGTTAGAAAGAGATGTTCTTCAACGTGTGAATCTTCTGCGTGTTTACTTGAACGATATGAATACGGAAGAAGCGATGCACGAATTGTTAAAGCGCATGCGCGGAACCAAGAGCAACGAAGAGTTTCTCGCCAGCATGAACGGATAAGCATTCTTCTAAATAAATTATAAAGGCTGATTATTCAGCCTTTTTTGTTTCCTTTATTACAGACTATGGCTGTTCAGAAATTAAATGTTGAAGCGTTTTTAGAACTGGCACAAAACTACCCGGTATTAGATGTTCGTAGCCCCGGAGAATACAAGCACGCAAGAATCCCGGGAGCTCACTCAATGCCATTATTCTCTGATGAGGAGCGCAAAGTAGTTGGAACAGCCTATAAACAACAAAGCCGGGAAAAAGCAATCAAGGTAGGGCTTGATTATTTTGGTCCGAAAATGCGCCCTTTTGTGGAGCAGGCTGAGGCATTAACGAGTGATCAGTTAAACCCTTCAAAAACCATTTTAGTTCATTGTTGGAGAGGTGGAATGAGAAGCGGTGCAATAGCCTGGTTATTGGATCTTTATGGATTCAAAGTATATAGTTTAGTAGGTGGATACAAAAAGTTTAGAAATTGGGTGATTGACTACCACAAATCATCTCATCAATTAAGTTTACTGGGTGGCTATACAGGGTCTGGAAAGACATGGGTACTAAAGGAGCTCGCAAAATCGGAATTGGTATTAGACCTTGAAGCGTTGGCTTCCCATAAGGGATCCACTTTTGGGCATTTAGGAATGCCCGAGCAGCCAACTCAAGAGCAGTTTGAAAACCTTCTGAGTTATCATTTGTATTTTCTTAAGAAGAAGAATGCTGATGCACCTGTTTGGCTTGAAGATGAAAGTCAACGTATCGGGCACGTCAATATTCCTCATGCATTTTGGGCTCAAATGAGGGCAGCACCTCTTTTATTTTTAGATATTCCTTTCGAGAAAAGATTGGAGTACCTGGAATTAGAATACGGTAGTTTGGATAAAGAGAAAATGGTGGAATCTATTGAACGCATCCAAAAGCGCTTGGGACCACTGGAAACAAAAACAGCTATTGCCTTCTTGAGGGAAGGGAATATTAAAGAGAGTTTTAGAATTTTATTGAAATACTACGACAAGTATTATACAAAAGGGCTCTTGAACAGAGCAGATTTAAAAGACCAACTTAAAAAAATAGAATGTGCTGATGTAAACGCATTGGCAACTATTGAGCGAATAAAGCAAGTATATGAGTGAAGAAGTTAAACTGACACAATATTCAAGAGGTGCCGGATGTGGCTGCAAAATAGCGCCAAAGGCTCTAGAAACAATATTAAAAGATGCATGGGTAGATGGTAAAACCTTTCCTTCATTACTCGTGGGTAATCAATCGAAAGATGATGCGGCTGTTTACGACTTGGGTAACGGAACATCATTAGTGGCAACCACGGATTTCTTTATGCCTATTGTTGATGACCCTTACGATTTTGGACGCATAGCTGCGGCAAATGCCATCAGCGACGTATATGCGATGGGCGGAAGGCCATTGGTGGCTTTGGCAATTTTAGGCTGGCCGGTTGAGCAATTACCCTTGGAATGGGCAACAAAAATAATTGAAGGCGGAAGGTCCGTATGTGCAGAAGTTGGAATTCCGTTGGCCGGCGGTCACAGTGTTGATACTACCGAGCCATTGTTTGGCTTGTCGGTAAATGGATTGGTGTCAAACAAACACTTAAAGCAAAACAATAGCGTAAAAGAAGGAGATCTCCTTTTTATTACAAAACCATTAGGCGTTGGCGTACTTACAACGGCAATGAAAAGAGGACTATTGCAATCAGAACATAAGGCGCTTTTACTAGACACCCTTACTACCGTCAATACAATTGGTTATGAACTTGGGCAGTTGGATGGTGTTACGGCCATGACCGATGTAACAGGATTCGGAATATTAGGGCATCTTACTGAAATGGCCGAGGGGAGCGGGTTGACAGCTCATTTGCAGTATTCTAAACTACCACTTATCGAAGGCGTTTCAGACTACATCAAGCAACGAATTTTTCCGGATGCAACTAGTAGAAATTGGAGCAGCTATAGTGCAGGTGTACGTTTTGAGAAAGGCGTGAATGTAATGGAAGCATTTACATTGCTTCCCGATCCTCAAACAAATGGAGGAATCTTGTTTTCAGTACGACCTGATTCTGTAGAAACAGTAATCGATGTATTGAAATCGAATGGGCTTTCAGATTTCTGCAGCCCCATTGGAAGTTTTGTGCAAGCAGGAGAAAAGCGAATTGAAGTATTGATTTAAGCGCTTAAAGAATCTATGGCTTTGGCTAAAGCGTGATCTTTTTCGGTAACAATGTCACCTGCATCATGCGTGTTTAACCATATTTCAACTTGATTCCAAACATTGCTCCAACGAGGATGGTGGTTAGCTTTTTCTGCCTCAATAGCTACTCGTGTCATAAAGGCAAATGCTTCTGAGAAGTTTGAAAAAACAAATTTTTTATACAAGGCATTTTCTTTTTCAATCCACATATGAAGAAGTTAAAAGATCAGATTTGATTTGCTTTTGATTTTTACCGGGGAAACTTCAACTACCAATTGTACAGCAGGGATGGATCGAAGGGTTTTGGTAAGGTCTTCCAAATAATCGGAACTTACAACATCACCTTTCATCAGCCAAATAAAATCAAGGTGCTTCATTTCCGGCAACAAGTACTCTCCATCGTTTTGATTGCAGTACACATAATGCACCAAACTACTGTTGGGCATGGGGTATTCAAAAATTGAGAAGTAGTAGTCGCGTTGTTTTCTCCTCAACTGAACTTCTAAATCAGCGTTTCTTCTAAAGTCATAACTCAACAATTGATTTAGCTGCCAGCAGATTTTATAATCATCTACCGGCGCTACCACTCCGAGGATTAATGTATCCTCGAAGAATTCTTTTTCCATTTCGTCTAAATCAATTTTGAGTTTCATAACTAGAACTGAACTTCAGTTGAAGCAACGGCTTCTCCTCTCTTATATTTAACGGTTGTTTTGTCGCCTTTTTTAAATTTCCCCAATGCTTGCATGTATGCTTCAACGGTATTGGTAGGGAAATCGCCTAGTTGTAAGATAACATCGTTTTTTTGAATTCCTGCTTTTTGTGCAGGTCGACCCTCGGTTACACCGTCTACATGTACTCCGGTTCCGGCATAGGTATAGTCGGGCATGATACCCATGCTAACACTGAAGCGGGCAGAAGTAGTGGTTTGTGTTTCGCGGGTTTTGGTAAATACAAGTCTATTATAGGCCGGAGTTGCATCTACAATTGAACTTACAAATTTTACGATCTGAAGTTCGCCCATATAATTGATTTTATCGGCATCGTCGCTAGGGCGGTGGTAATCGCTGTGTAAACCTGTGAAGAAGAAAAGAACGGGAATGTCTTTTCTGTAAAATGAGGTATGATCACTTGGTCCGGTGCCACTTGAATCGTACTTGAGGGTGAAATAGGATTTCTTATCGGAGCTGTACTTTGTAAATAGCTGACTCCACCAAGGCGAAGTGCCAAAACCGCCCACTGTAAGTACTTTGGTGCTGTCGTTCAATCGACCCACCATATCCATATTGATCATATAGTTAACCGACTTTAAGTCAATAGTTGGATTATCGGCAAAGTATTTTGATCCATTCAATCCAAGCTCTTCGGCAGAGAAGGCTAGGAACAAGTAGTTTTGTTTTGTTTCTTTCTTGTTTTTGAAATAGCGGGCCAATTCAATCATGGCTGCGGTGCCACTCGCGTTATCGTCGGCTCCATTGTGAATCAATTTTTCGCCGGTTCTTACCATAGAGTTACCATCTTCTCCGTATCCGAGGTGGTCGAAGTGTGCACCTATTACAACGGTAGAGCTAGCACCATTGTCAATGTATCCAACAATATTGGCTCCTTTCCTTATTTTGTCGGTGATGGCAACTTTCAATTTCATGTCAAGTGTAGCTTCCGGATCGCTAAGGACTTTCTTTCTACCGGTCTCAGTGATGTACAGTACCGGGATTGGCGCCATTTCAGGGCGATCTTTTGGGTTGAATTTCAGATTGTCAACTATAGTACCTGTATTGTAAACAATAAACGCTGTAGCGCCTTTTTCCGCGGCCTTCGCAGCCTTGTTTTTCAATTCGGTAGAAAGATCGAAATGTGGATTGTCTTTATTTTCTTCTAAATATTCTTTTAGATCAATAAACCAGGGAACGCCTTTTTCTGGAAGCGTAGCAGAAACCGCCGCTTCGGTGCTGCCATTAGCGCTGAAAGTAAGGGGGTAGAAGTCTTGATTTACCTTTAGTTCATTTCCATTGATGATCAAAAAAGTTGCAGAACCAATCTGTTTTCCATCATTGATGTCAAATTCCTGTCGAAATCCATCATTTCCTTTTGGACTCAGTCCAATGGCTTCAAACTGTTTAACAATATATTCTTGCGCCTTCTTCTCTCCTTCTGTTCCTGCACGTCTGCCCTCTAGTTCATCGCTTGCTAAGAAGCTGATATGAGTTTGAAGGTTTGTAAAGATAGGTTTGTCGGCTTTTTTGAGTTTTTGAGCGTTACCAACTAATGTAAGTGCTGATAGAGCGATCGTAATATAGGTGCGCATGTATACTGGTTTGTAAATCAAAATCAATAATAGTGCAAAGGTAGCAGGAGAATCTGTTAAATTCTTTACCGTTTTAGGGATTTAAGATCAGTTTTGAATACTGTAATACCCATCCGGCCTGGGCACCGGTTAAGGCCTTTTTTTCTAAATTCGACATAATGGCTTTGCGAACACCCGGTTTGTCAAAATCATGGTAGGTAAGCGCAAATTGAAGCTCATTTCCGTTTTTCAGAAAGGTTTTTTCTAATAAGGGTGATTTTTTAATGGCAATCTCAAAAACAACGGATTTGTCTTGCCTGTTTACGGCGATTTTAGAATCGCTGATTATTTTTTGTGCGATACTATCTTTTATATCTGCTTGTAGTTTTTGGTTGAGGAGAGCTTGAATGGAGCTCGTTTGAGTTTGGGTGCTGTCTTTCGGTGCTAGGATTAACTCGAAATGGTCGCCAGGGCTTGTGCTATCGGGATAAACGAGGCTGTCATCATATGCTTCACCTAAAATGTAGATGTAGTTTGCATCCCAACAGATTTTGAATTTTCCCATATAATCGGTGGCGTGGGGCAGTTTGCCTTCAAAATTCTTATCCAATAGAACGGAGGGAGCAGTGCTCCAACAATCATCATTTTTCTTACCGTCAATTGAAGGCGCACTTAAAATGGCAGCGGATTGAATGGTTGCTGAGTCGCTTGGGTTTGATTCGCAAGCTACTGCAACCAATAGAAGAAGGGCGTATAAGAGATAAGATTTCATGAGGCAAAATTACTGGAATAAACAGGATAATGGAAGCCTAAACGGCTCTGGACCACGAAATAGGGTCATTTTATCGGTTCGCCCCTTATTTAAATAATTTAAAATCTGTTTCTTCAACTGGACTTTTTTCCTTTACTTTTGCCAATTGGCCTTATCTGAAGAGCCATTTTTAAGTATTGACGCGAAAGCTGCTAAAAAAAACGAACCGAATGGCCTTACCCCATCTTACGAAATATGTGTACACCCATGGAACCGATGAAGTGATCCGTAGAGGTAAAAAGATACACGCTATTGGATATGTAGAGTTGGTTGACTTTGATGAACTGTTGGACTCTGTTACGTTTCGCGTAAAAGATGACAGTTATGCTACCTACTATAAAGTTCATATCCAAAAGTTCAAAGACCCAAAGGCGATGTCGCTACGATGTGCCTGCCCCTATAATTTAGGAGATATTTGCCGTCACGAGGCTGCATCACTTATTCAACTTCAAGAGTTGATTGATCGGAATATGTTGAAGAGTGAACAGATCGCTTACGACCAGAAGCACACGGTGGTGAAGATGAAGTTTATAGATTTGAAAACACTTCGATTGCTTTGTTCTCCCGAATCGTATCAAGCAGCTGAGAAATACTTGCGTACACAAAAGCCACGAATAGAACACGCCAAAGATGAGGTGGTAAAAGCTAGTGTAGCTATTGACGGTACAAATTATCCCGTTGTATTAAGAAAGAACGAAGAACGTAACTTCGATACAAGTTCAACATTTGAGGATGCCAATCATCCCTTGAGCTTACCCAAAGTAATTTTATTCTTGCATCTCTTGAATACGTATGGTCCTCATTATTTCGACACCATTCGCAATTGGGATAAAGAAAAGAACAAGTTATTAGAAGCCTATGGCTACTCACTAAGTGACGATTTAACCGGTAAGTTTGAGTTTACGTATAAGGAAGGGAAGCCATTTTTACGCGTATTGGATACGAGCATAAAAAGAGTAAGTCCGCAAGAAGTTGCAAAGTCGAAACCAATTCCAACCATTGCTCCTGTTGAGAAGGAAGTAGTGAGTGAAGAAGAGGTGAAGGTCGTTCCTGCGGGTAAATCAACTAGGATTGGCGCTGTTTTTAATTTGAGTCACGATAGCTATCCGGGCTTTACAGTAGACGCTATTGGTGGCGAAGTGAACGATAACAGTGATGCATTTGTAGGAAAGGTGGAGAAACTTGATTTAAGCAAGTTTGTAAATCCGGAAGATTATAATGAGTTGGATCAGCAATTGATTCCTACGCTTCGAAAGATGCACACCTCCGAGATCACTAAATATTTGAACAGAAACTCTCCTTTTAGTGCGATATGGGAGAACATCATACATCACGAAGAAGATGATTTGCCGGAAGACACCAAGGCTTTGATGATTGATTATCTTCATCCGAAACTGAAAAAGTTCTTCGCTGAGAATTCTCTGAACCCATTACTTTTTTACTATAAGAATAAGAAATCGTTTAAAACCGAAGACCTGAAAACCTTTGGAATGAGTACTGATTTCATCACGCCTTTTTTCAAGGTGAAGATGGAAAAGTCGCAGTATGAAGTGCAATGCTGGGTTCGTTTGAATGGTAAAGATGTTCCTCTTAGCAGCAATGAGTTAAAAAACAACTTACTCTTTTTCTTTGAAGAAAATCTTTATTGCTGGGGAAGTGCGGAAGATGCAAACCTCCTCTTACAATTTGAAAGCAAAGGAAAATTAAGTTATTCTAAAACCGATTGGCCTGTTCAATTGCAACAAACTGTGTTGCCATTGAGTAGAACCTATTCTGTAGAATTTGAGCCTTCTTTGATCAGTGAAGTGAAAGACGGAGAGCCGGAGAAGCGTGTAGTGTTACAAGAGAAAGGTGATTATCTGGTATTTCAACCGCTGTTCACTTACAAAGGCTTTGAAACGAAGCCCGGAGGGAAAGATGAATTAATAATACCTGATGGCAATAAAGTGATGGTGGTAAAGCGCGACAAAGAGAAGGAGTTGCACTTCATTCAAAAGCTGGAAGCCTTGCACTCCAACTTTATTCGACCTGATGGCGGCCAGCAATTGGCCTTGAAGGGTGGAGATGTGTTGAAGAACAATTGGTTTTTCTTGTTCGTGGATGCGATGAGGGATCTAAAAGTGCCTGTTTTTGGACATGATGCATTAAAGAATTTCCGATTCAATACTGCGAAGCCGCAAACCAAGATTCATATTAGTAGCAATACCGATTGGTTTGATGCAAAAATTGACATAGAATTTGGCGACCAAAAAGTAACGATCGCCGACGTAAAGAAGGCGCTCTCCAACAAACAGCAATTTGTTCCGCTTCAGGATGGTACTTTGGGTATTTTGCCTGAAGAGTGGATCAAGAAATATTCATTGTTGTTTAGGGTTGGTGAAGGAAAGCAGAATCAATTGAAGCTTTCTAAGTACCACATGAGTGTGATCGACGAGTTGTATGAGAACAGAAACGAAGAAGAGCTGGTACTGAAATTGGAGGAGAAATATGAGCAATTAAGAGAATTCAAGAATATTCGGGAAGTGCCACCACCGGCGCATTTGGCACCTATTCTCAGGCCTTATCAGGAGCATGGTTTCCATTGGTTGAACTATTTAACTGAAGTGGGTTGGGGCGGGATTTTAGCAGATGATATGGGTTTGGGTAAAACCATTCAAGCGCTCTGTTACTTGCATCATTTCAAAGCAAGCACCGGTAATTTGAGGGCCTTGGTAGTGTGTCCAACAACCTTGATGTTCAACTGGGAGAATGAGATCAAGAAATTTACACCCAACTTGACATACCATATTCATCATGGTGGTGAAAGAACAAGGATCAAGGATCAGTTCATGACCACGAATGTGATCATTACCACATATGGAACTTTAAGAAGCGATATTAAGTTGTTGGTTGACATTCCGTTCGATTATGTAGTATTGGATGAATCGCAAGCCATTAAAAACCCTGCAAGCAAGGTTACAAAAGCTGCTTCGCTCATTAACGCCAAACATCGTTTGTGTTTGAGTGGTACGCCGCTTCAAAACAACACTTTTGATATTTATGCGCAGATGAACTTCCTCAATCCGGGTATGTTGGGAAGTATGGAATATTTCCGCCAGGAGTTTGCCATACCCATCGATAAATTCGGGGAAGCCGATCGAAAAGATCATTTGAGAAAGTTGTTGTTCCCTTTCATTCTAAGAAGAACGAAAGAGCAAGTGGCGAAGGATCTTCCTGAGAAATTGGAAATGGTGTTGTTCTGCGAGATGCAAGAAGATCAAAGAGCAATTTACGATGCGTATAGAAATGATTTTAGGGATAAGATTTTGGGCACTATTGAATCGGCCGGTATACAGAAATCGCAGTTGACGATTTTGCAGGGCTTGATGAAGTTGCGACAAATTTGCGATTCTCCGGCTATTATGAATGAGCAAGAGAAGTTCCCAAATCACTCAATTAAATTGGAAGAAATTGGAAGAGAAATCACTGAAAACATCAGTAATCACAAAGCTCTGATCTTCTCTCAATTCTTAGGAATGTTGGCGTTGATCAAAGATAAGTTGAAGGAGTTGGAAGTTGATTTTGAATACTTCGACGGAAGTACCACTGCTGTTGATCGTGAGCGAGCCATTCAGCGCTTCCAAAATGATGAAAAGTGCAGGGTGTTTTTGATATCGTTGAAAGCCGGTGGTGTGGGTTTGAACTTGACAGCGGCCGACTATGTATACATCGTTGATCCATGGTGGAACCCGGCTGTTGAGCAGCAAGCTATTGACCGTACCCACCGTATTGGTCAGACGAAGAATATCTTCGCTTATCGAATGATTTGTAAAGATACCATTGAAGATAAAATTCTTCAGCTCCAAGAGAAAAAGAGAGCTTTAGCGAAAGACTTAATAACTGATGATGATGGTTTTGTGAAGAGCCTCACGAAAGAAGATGTTGAGTATTTGTTTAGCTAATTAATAGGGCAAGGACTCGTTCCTTGCCTTTTTGTTGTAACCTTTATCAATAGTGTTTAAAACTCATCTTAGCAGTATGAAATGGATGTTGGCAATTTCTATTGGACTACTGATCGTTTTTTCAGCGAATGCACAAGATTCGACTACCGTTTTGCGAGATCGATACAACAAAGAGGCCATTCTTCTAAGTTTTCCCTACTATTATAAAAATGATGTTCGGTTGCCTTTAAGAAAGCTTAAAGATGATCTGTTCATTTCTCCTAAGGCTTATATCGCATTTGAGCAGGGCTATAGAAGGTACAGAACAGGTAAAGTGCTAACATTTACAGCTTTGGCTGCCAATATTGTGTCCTTGGCTACAATTAACAGCAATCGTCAATTGTCTACTGGACTCCTCATTGGCACCGTGGTAACAAATTTTGTAGGCATGCGTATAAGTTTTGGTGGTAAACGCTTGATTGAAAAGGCTGTTTTCTTGAGAAACCGGGAGCTTTTGTTTCCGGAGTCAAAACATTGAAATTAAGGCCTGCTTGAGGCGTCCACTTGTCCGTTTTAAATGCCTTTTAACCCAAAGGAAAGGTTAAAGGACAAAATAACTACGAAGACCTTACAAGTTTCTTAACCTTCCGGCGTCTAATACTGTCATAAGTAAGTTCCCCTAATCAATTTTATGAGAAAAATCATTATTCTGTTGAGTGTGATGCTGTTAGGTGCAGCGCTCCCTGTTTTAGCCCAAACAAAAGTGACCGGATCGGTAAAAGGTAAGTTGATTGATTCTGTGAAGAAGGAATCAATGGCAGAGGCAACTGTTACCGTATATAATGCAAAAGATTCATCTGTTATTGGATATACCTTGGCAAATGCAAAGGGTGAATTTGAAATTAAGAATCTTGATCCGGGCATGTACCGTTTAACTGTCAGCTTTTCGGGATACGACCCCTATTCAAAGAACTTCATGATCTCAAATGACTTTCCTACAGTAAACTTGAACAATATTTATATGGATCGCAAGGGTACTACCTTAGATGCTGTGGTGGTGGAAGGTCCTCCAATTCAGGTTAAGAAGGATACGGTTGAATTCAGAGCCAGTGCGTTTAAGGTAAAACCAAATGCGAATGCTGAAGATATTTTAAAGAAACTACCCGGAGTACAAGTTGATAAAGACGGTAACGTAAAGGCTCAAGGTGAAGATGTACAAAAGGTGGTTGTAGATGGTAAAGAATTTTTTGGAACTGATCCTAAATTGGCGACAAAGAATATTACTGCTGACATGATCGAGTCAATTCAAGTATTCGATGATATGAGCGATCAAGCCAAGTTTACAAAAATTGATGATGGAAGTAGAACAAAGACCATCAATATCAAATTGAAAAAAGACAAGAAAAAAGGATATTTTGGAAAATTTGTTGCCGGAGGTGGTACAGACGATCGTTATGAGAGCAGCTTGTCGTTTAATAAGTTCAATGGCGATCAAAGAATTTCATTGTTGGCAGGTTCTAACAACTTAAACAAGCAAACCTTCTCTTTTTCAGATATTGTTAGTTCAATGGGAGGTTTTGGATCTCGTGGCGGTGGCGGCATGGGCGGTGGAGCCGGATTCGGTGGTGGCGGTGGTTCTAATTTTGGGGTTAACACCGGAAATGGTATTAACACCAATACTAACGTAGGCTTAAACTTCACTGATAAGTACAAGAAAGTAGATTTAACCGGCAGCTATTTCTTTTCTAATAGTTTGAATAGAAACGAAAGAAGCAGTTATCGTCAAACCTTCTTCCCCAATGACAGTACCGCACAACAAACTTCAGAGAGTATTTCAAAGACGTTGAATCAAAACCACCGTTTCAATTTGAGGTTGGAGTATTTTATGGATTCAAGCAACTCGTTATTGTATACTCCTAGTTTTACATTGCAGCATTCTACTGCAGATAGTCGCGATACTAGTTTTACCAATTCTGTGTCGCCAACAAAAACCTACCAAGCAATTACCGGTGTAACCAACAACCACACAGAAAGAGATGGTTATACGTTGAATAATAATTTCTTGTTCCGCCATAAATTTAAAACGATAGGTAGAACTTTCACTCTAGGCTTGAATAGCTCAGTAGGCAATAGCGATGGTAGTGGTGAGAATTTTTCTCCTTATACTTTCTACAACAGCGATGGTACTATCAACCGTATTCGTCGTCAAGATCAAGTGAGCGAGCAAACAACAAAGTCGTTCAACAACGTTATCAGCGCGTCATACACTGAGCCTATCGCTAATAATAAGTTGTTGGAATTCAACTATGCGTATACCAACAATCACAATACCAGCGATCGTAAAGTGTACGATTATGGTACGATCAGCGGTAAGTATGATTCTTTAAACTTGCAGCAAACCAACTATTTTGAAAATGATTTTGTGGCAAACAGAATTGGCGCAAATTTCAGAGTACAGAACGCTAAGTATAACTATCAAATTGGTGGCGCAATGCAACAATCGAGTTTGTCGAGTAGAAGCGTAAGAGCCGCTACCGGGAAAGATACCACGCTTAAACAGAACTTCGTTAACTTCTTCCCAACTGCTAATTTCCAATACAGCTGGTCGAGAAGCAAAACGCTGAATATGCGTTACAACGGCCGTACCAATCAACCGTCTGTATCTCAATTACAAGACGTTCCGGATGTAAGCAACCCTCTTCAAATTGTTACCGGTAATCCTTCATTGAAGCAAGAGTTTACCAACAACATCAACTTGTCGTACCGTACATTCAACATGGCATCATTTAAGTTTTTGAATGTGAATTTGAGTGCCGGAAATACCAATAACAAGATTGTAAATAGTATTGATACAGTAAGTAAAGGGGTTCAATTGATTAGACCTGTGAACTTAGACGGCGCAATGAATGCCAACTCTTTTGTTACCTTGGGCTTACCATTGAAAGGGAAATTGAAAGGAAGTAATTTCAATTTCAACAACAGTATTCGCTATAACAAAGACGTGAGCTTGCTGTACAAACAAAAGAATATTACACAAACTTGGATCATTACGCAAACGGTTGGAATTAATCTCGATATCAAACAGAAATTGAATTTAGGATTGAATGCTAGTTTAGCATACAATAAGGTGAATTATTCAGTAGCAACGAGTAGCAACCTCAATCAGAAATACTATACGCAAACCTACTCTGCGGATGTGAGTTATTTGGGATTGAAGAATTGGGTGTTTTCGAGTGATTTCGACTATTATGTAAATACGGGTCGTGGAGCAGGGTTTAACCAAACCATTCCTTTGTGGAATGCGAGCATCGCGCATCAATTGTTTAAGAAGAAAAATGGTGAGTTGAAATTGTCTGTAAACGACTTATTGAATCAGAACCAATCAATTTCAAGAAGTGTAGGTGATAACTATATCCAAGATACCCGTCAATTGGTGTTAAAGCGCTATTTCTTGCTAACCTTCACATACAATTTGAGCAAGGGTCAGCGCCAGCAGTCTGGAATGCCTAATTTACCGCCAGGCGTTGAACGTCAAATCAACCGTCAGTTCAGAACAGGTGGAGGCGGGATGATGCCCGGCCCCAACGGAGGTCAATAACAGATCGCTACATAAAGCGAGTGAGTCCCTTCAGATAGACTTAGGTCTATTTGAAGGGATTTTCTTATAAAAAAATCCCCCGGATTGCTCCAGGGGACTAGCACTAACGTATTTGGTTTCAGAGGTAAGTGCTATAAATTTAACTATTTGATATTCAGGCTATTAATGCTTGCCGTAGCGATTCTCGCTTGTAGCAAAAGGGGAGTTCCCCAAAACAACAACAGCTAATAAAGATTTGAAAAAGCTCATCAGATTTGATGATGGGCGATAGATACCCTTGTAGATTTTGGTACGGTGGGTATCGTAATACATTGGATTCTTTGACATTGATTCTGGTTTTTAGAGGATTATTAGTATAACAAACAATACACAACGCCGGAATTGCTTGTTTATTGTTCTTAAAGATACTGAGTATTTTTCCTATTGCAAAGCCTGGCACAATTTTATAGTTTTATTATAAATCCCGTGTCATGAGAAACCTATCCATTCTGGCTATGTGCCTGTTGGTTATGAGTACGCATGCGCAAAGTGTGTTTACCAATCAAACCAATGCTGCCCTTCAAAAGGTCATTGCCGATTATCCCAATCGATTTAAGAATATTATTGGTACAGCAACGGGGAATTCTTCACAGGAATACAATTCTACTATAAGAGTTCAAGGTGGCGGTCCTGCCTATGTGCAATTAAAGAGCGCCAACAATGGAGGTGCCTATAGTTGGCGAAGCGAACTCTATCAAAATGAATCATTTGTAGAATGCTCGCAACAATTAAAGCAAGTTTTTCAGCATATCAAGAATACGATTATAAGAATTGAGGGATATCCACCCTTTATCTTAAGTGGGGTGTATGATTCGCCGAGCTCAGACAAAGTTAATTTTATGCTTCCTTTTCAATTGCTACCCAATACCAATGGGTTTCAGCAATTAAAAGTTGATTTATTAATGGAACATAGCTCCGGAGTTTGGAAGCTCTGGCTACGGGTGTATGATGGCCAAACTATTGATATAGCTAGTAATTAATATAGAAAAGTCCCGCTACTGCGGGACTTTTTGATGGTAGAAAGAGAAAGCTACAAATTAAGCTTATTGAAGAATCACTTTTTGTGATTGAATCTTTTCGTCTACTGAAATAGCCATTACATAGTTTCCGGCTTGTACGGAGGCTGGTTTGCTGTAACTGATGTTATTGTTTCCTTCAGTTAAATGAATGGTTTGTTTGCTGATAACTCTTCCAAACATATCCACTACTTGCAATTGTGTACTTTGGGTTTTTGAAGCATTTACAGAAACAGTAGCACTGCTAGTAATTAAAGAAGGATATACTTTCAATACATTAGTTTTCTGTTCTTCACTGCGAATTACAATTACATTGCTATACTCGATAAATCCGTTTGTGTTGATCACTTTAAGTCTGTAGTAGCTGGTTCCGCTGAAATGGTTGTCCATAAATTTGATGCTTACAGTACGGGGATCTTTTTCAACCCACATTTCTCCAATACTATTGAATTTGTTTGCGCTAACAGCCTTTTCAACAATGATCGTTTCAATGGTAGTGTTTGCAACCAAGTCCCATCCAAGTTCTACACTTGCACTTTTCTTTGTTGCCTTGAAATTTTGTAGGTCTCTAATTGGAAGTGTAGAGAAAGAATAGTTCATTCTTTGGAAGTACAAACTAGCATAACGAGGAGTGCTAGAACCGATCAGGTTGTTCGAACCTACACGGTAGGTGATTGAACTTACATTCGTACCTAATACCGTGTAACGAATATCTTGAGCAGTATCAACAGAAGAACCAACCATTACACCGGTAGTGTTGGTAGCAGTATAAGCTGTTCCTTGAGTAGTAATCGCCAAAGCTTTACCAACAGTGTTGTAGTCAATTAATCCGGTTCCCATATCAATCATGTTAAACTCATACAATTTCAACAGGTTGCCGGCACCACCGGTCGCTCCATCAATATCGAGCGCAGTAGTATTAACTTTCGATTGAATGGCAACATTATTTGTACCTGCTTGTACAAAAGTGATCAAGAACTCTACATAACCACTTCCTAAAATTGCTGGAACTCTATATTCAGGTTGAAACGCATCGCCAAAACCATCGGCGGTTCTATCGATATTAGTCATTGTAAAACCACCTGTCATATTGGTAATTTTAACTAAAGCATCAACTCCTGTTTTAACACTGGGGAATCTGTAAACGGCGTTTACTTTAAGGTTCTGGCCACTTTCGAGGCTGGGGTTTTTGAATACATAATCAGCTTGTGCTGATGCAGAAACGCTTACAAAGAAGCAGGCAATAGCCATAAATGCGTTAACAAGGGTACCATTCGTTTTCATAAAATTCATTTCTAAAGGGTAATCGAAAAAATGTACGAATGGTTTTTCTGGACTAATTGGTAGGTTATTTCGTGAGGATGTGTTGGATTGTTAAGTGTTTGTTCTTATGAACTACGGTGTAAACATATAATCCAATTTCAGTAAATGCAAGCATTTTGCAGTTTTCCGCATATCGTAGATCTACGAATTTGGCAGTATTAATACTGCAAATCAAGGATTTAGAGGTTCAGTTTTGTTCAAAAAAAATTTGAAAAAATTCGCTGAAAACTCAATTTCAGCCTGAGTTTGGGTCAGTTTAGAAGGTGAATTTGGCTTTGTAAACGGTAAGTAAACTAAACGAGGAGCATCGATTTTTTAAGCACTGCTTCTATTTCATCGATTTTGAATGGTTTGGTTACATAGTCGTTCATACCTGCCGCGATACACTTTTCTCGATCTCCCTGCATGGCATCTGCCGTAAGGGCAATAATGGGGAGGGTTCTGTATTGTTCGCCCATTTTTCTAATATGTCGGGTGGCGGTGTAACCGTCCATTTCAGGCATGTTTACGTCCATAAAAATCAATACCGGATCAATATGAGGAAGCATATCGATGGCTTGTTTTCCGTCGTTGGCCTTAATAATATCGAAGCCCATCTTTCTTAGAACTTCGGTAATAAGCATCATATTGATCGGATCGTCTTCGACAACCATAATCGTCGCAGCTTCGGTTATCTTTTCGATTACAGGCGTCTCTTTATCAGAGCTTTCCGCAACATTGGTGCCGGCACTGATAGCAAAGAGTAGACTGTACATTTCATACAGTTTAACCGGCTTGCTTAGTATATTATATATTCCTGCTTTTTCAGCTTCGTTCTGATACAAGGTCTTTTCCATGTTCGACAACATGATGCAGGTAGGAATACCTGATATGCTATTCTGACTCTGCAAACTGCGAATGAACTCAATGCCGGTTACTCCCGACAAATGTTGATCACAGATAATGAGTTGAGGTGCATGAATGCTGCCTTTTACTTTATCGAGGTAGATCATTGCCTCTTGTGCAGAAGCGGCTAATACAGGGTCAATGTTTACAAATGAAAGGGTTTTCTTGATCCATTTTCGATTACTTGCATTGTCGTCGATAATAAGCACTCGTTTCAATGGAATTGAATCACCCAAAACCCAATGAGGATTAGCATTGACTACTTCTAAGGTAAGCGCTAAACTGAAGCGACTTCCTTCTCCTAAATTGCTAGTTACGCTTAAATCGCCGTGCATAAGCTCGGCCAAGTTTTTTGAAATGGTTAACCCAAGACCTGTTCCGCCAAATTTCCGAGTGGTGGATGAGTCGGCTTGTGTAAAGCTTTCAAAAACTTTATTCAGTTTTTCCTTTGAGATTCCGATTCCGGAATCACGAACGGCAATGGTAATATCTACAAATTGACGGTTTGATTTTTCATACAGATCGCTATTCATTTCAACACTTACTTCAATTTCTCCTTTTTGCGTAAACTTAATCGCATTACCGAGCAAGTTCACCAAAATCTGTCTGATACGAATGGGGTCTCCTTTTAGAGTTGAAGGCAAACGCGGATCGATGTAGCAGATCATTTCCAGATTTTTCTCATAGGATTTAACGGTAAGAAGATCAACCGCATCCTCAACCAATTCATCTAGTCTGAAGTCAACATCATCAATCAAGAGTTTTCCGGCTTCAATTTTTGAGAAGTCTAAGATATCATTAATAATATTCAGTAATCCGTAAGCCGATTTCTTTACGTTTTCGAGATAATCTCTTTGAGATCGTTGTAGTTCTGTGGTAAGCACGAGGTCTGTAAATCCGATGATACCATTCATCGGTGTTCTCAATTCATGGCTCATGTTGGCCATGAATTCACTTTTTGCTCGGCTGGCTGTTTCTGCCGCATCTTTAGCAATCATCAATTCTTCTTCCATTTGAATTCTTTCTACTGCAGCACCAACAGTTGTTGCGAAAGACTGTAAAATGGAGAACTCACTCAAACTCCATTCGCGCTCTTGGTACCACTGACAAAAGTCAACAAAACCCCACAGCTCTTTTCTTACGAAGATAGGTACCACCATTATAGACTCGGCTTTCTCATGAAAAAGCTTGCATTTAAACAGGTCGGCCGACAAATCATTCTTTGTAGCATGGAATAGTTCTTCCTGTTTAAGTTTGGTAAGTAGCGATTTCAATTTCGATAATGCAATTGGCTCCAAAGAACAAGAGCCGTCGTCTTCACTCATCCAATGTGTTACCGGTACAGCTTCTTCAATACCCGTATTTGAGGTGCTTATCTGGAATACTTTTACACTGTTTACTTTAATTTTATTTCCGATCAATTGAATGGCTTCGGTTAGTGCATCATTTAATTGACTATTGCTTACCAGTTGGTGTGTAGCTTCTGTAACTGCTTGCAACAAAAGATCTTTTTGCTGCAAATGCGCTTCAACACGTTTCATTTCGGTTATGTTATGCGCAAAACCTAGTACTCCCCAAACATATCCATCAGCATCTTTTAATGGAATTTTTACTGTACTGAATATTTGTTCTTTTCCGTGATATTGATTAGGTTCTTCTTGTATGTGTTTTGTCTTTCCGCTCTGAATTACTTCATTATCATCTTCCCAAAACCCTCTAATCCCTTTTTCTTGATTTCCTTTCACGATGTCTACTTCAAAACCAACTTCGATATCTGTTTTACCCACAAAATCTTTGGGATGCATATTGGCACCGGCCGCGAAGGCTTGGTTAACAAGTAGGTATCGATGAGAGCGGTCTTTGATAAAGATCCAATCAGGAGTGGAATCAATTACTGTTCGCAAGAGCTCTTCTGATTGTTTAACTTCAGAAAGCAATTGCTCGCGTTCAGATTCTGCTTGTTTGCGTTCTGTGATATTTCTGGAAGTACAGATAAGCTTTGATACGGTTCCGTTTTCTTTTACCGGCTTCATGATGGTTTCTAACCAAATATAGTCACCGTCTTTTTTCCGAATGCGGTAGCGAATGGTGAGGTTTTCAGCTGATTCCAATGGGTTGGTTTCTTCTGTGGAGCTAAATTTGAAAACATCGTCACTATGTACATAGTCGATGATGTTTTTTCCCTCTACTTCCTCTCGTTCATAACCCAAGGTTCTGGAAACAGATGGAGAAATATATAGCATCCTGCCGTCAAGAGTTGTTTCTGTAATAATGTCTTCCGAATGTTCTGCAAGAAGCCTGAATTGTTGTTCGCTGTGAAGCAATGCTTGCTCTGCAAGCTTTTGGTCGCTTATGTCTTGAACAATTCCGAAAGCATTATAGTCTGCAATTACTTTCCCTTTTAATAAGATATGTTTTATGAGGCCTTGTTGTGTTCTGATTCTGAATTGAAAGCTGGTTTCTGAATTGATATTTTCTTTATCATTCTTAACTTCAACCAATTCTTTAAGCACCAAGGGATGATCCTCCGCTACTATATAGGTTTTTACAAACTGAAGTACATTGATATTTGGATTGCTGTTCTCCGACTCACCAATGAGTTTTAAGACCTCTTTACTCAATACTAATTCTTCGCTAATTAGGTTGAGTTTCCAAGCTCCCATGTTGGCATAGGTCATCGCGTAAGAAGCAGTTCGCATTGCCTCTTCCTTTTGTTGTTCTGCAATTACTCGATCATTCACATTGCTACCGATGCCTTGAATCACCATTTCGCCATTCTCATTTTTCAATGAAACGAATTCCCATTCGGTCCATAAATACTCCTTAGAGTTTTTGAGAGGCTTTCTGATCAAAAGGGGTACTACTTTACCAGGATTTCTCCAACACTCTTCAGCTGCTTTTTGACTAAGCACGATGTCTTTTGGTAAAAGTGTATTGTAAAATGGAGTATTGATCAATTCGTTTTCAGAATAACCAAAAGCGCCAAGAAAGGAAGGGTTGGCGTATTGAAAGATCCCATTTTGATCAATTCTCACCACAAAGTTTGTTTGTGAATGGAGAATAGAAGCCAAGGATTGTTTTTCGCTGATCAAATTGGATTGTGCATTTTGAAGCGCTTCCATATTTTCTTGCGTCCCCTTAAGTACAGGTTCTAATACCAAGACGCTAAGAATTAAGAAAGCCAGCAATAGAATCATTAATTTACCGGTATCGAGTTTTCTTGCGGCAATTACTTGTTTGTCTCTTTGTGTTCGCAAAGCGCTTACTGCTTCTTCAATTACCGGATTAATTGAAGCATCCAGTTTTTGTAAGTCGCTGATTAATTTATTATGTAGTTCTGGTGTTCCAAGCTTTTTGGCACCCAATAGAGGTGCTAAAGTTGATAGAAGTGATTTGTTGAGAACTTGAACATTGGTTAACAGGCGTTTGCTATCAAGGCTGATGTCTGTAGTTCCCAAATTGCTTTCATTTAGCAATTTGGTCATGGCAACTTGATTCTTTTCAAGTTCTTCTGTGTTAGACTTTAGAATGAGTTTGTATCCTTGAAAGCTGAGAGAGTCGTTAACGGGGCTGCAAGCCAAGTAAGCGTTTTTGAAGATGGTTTGATGTAAAACGTGCTGTTTTGCCGATAACTCAGTTAATTGAAGATTGAGGTCTCTATCCTTGTCGGTAGGATTCGACTGATAGTAACGTAAGTACTGAATAAACATTACGGCGGCTACTAAAACCAGTGCAATTCTCAGTGATTTTTTCAGAGTAGAACTCATGTATTAAAAGGATAGAATATTGGTATAACAAGTATAACAACATATCTGTATAGGCTATTGAAAACAAGGGTATGTTTTTTGAATAACTAAGTGTTTTCACCCGCTCCAGCTAAATTTATGTTTAGAAAAGCTATCTGAATAGTATTAGGTAAGTAAATATGGCAGTGAATTTAAAAGCAAAAAACGTCGTCCCAATGGACGACGTTTTTTAATATACTTGAGTCTTTTTCCTAATAATTAATGGTTTGCTCTTCAATTATTGAAGGCAATTCTCTCCATTCATATTGTTGGTTGCGAAGTTGGGGTTCGAATCCGCCTTCTCGGATGGCTTCTTGGATGCTTTTATAGGTAAATCGGTGGGGGGCGCCGGCAGCACTCACTACATTTTCTTCTAGCATAATACTTCCGAAATCATTCGCACCGGCGTGTAAACAGATTTGAGCGGTTTGTTTGCCCACTGTTAGCCAAGAGGCTTGAATGTTTTTAATATTAGGAAGCATGATTCTTGAAATTGCGATCATTCTGATGTATTCTTCAGGCGTTGTAAGGTTTTGAACTCCACGAATTCGAGCCAAAAGAGTATCTGCATCCTGGAAAGTCCACGGAATAAAGGCGAGAAAACCTTTTGCGTCTGCAGGTTTTCTGGATTGCACTTCTCGAATTTTGAGTAGGTGTTCAAAACGTTCTTCCAATGTTTCAACATGTCCGAACATCATTGTTGCAGAAGTTGTGATGTGCAACTTGTGAGCTTCGTGCATAATATCAAGCCATTCTTGAGATCCACACTTTCCTTTTGAAATCAAGCGGCGAACGCGATCTACCAATATTTCGGCTCCTGCACCGGGTAAGCTGTCCATGCCCGCATCTTTCAATGCTTTCAACACTTCGGCATGGGTCGATTTTTCCAATTTGGTGATATGGGCCACTTCGGGTGGTCCGAGGGTGTGCAATTTAATATTTGGGTATAACGACTTTAATTCGCTGAACAGATTTGTATAGAAAGAAAGTCCGAGTTCCGGGTGATGTCCTCCTTGAAGCAAGAGCTGATCGCCACCCCAACGGATGGTTTCGTCGATTTTCTTTTTATAGGTGTCTATGTCGGTGATGTATGCTTCTGCATGTCCGGGTATACGGTAGAAATTACAGAATTTACAATTGGCTATACATACGTTCGTGGTGTTCACGTTTCGGTCGATTTGCCAAGTAACTTTCCCGTGCGGAACCTGTATTTTTCTGATCTCGTTTGCTACAAACATCAACTCAGTGAGGGGCGCATTTTCAAACAAATATTGCCCTTCTGCTGCCGATAGGAACTCGAGGCGCAGGGCTCTTTCGTACAATTCAGATAAGTTCATCATAATAGAGATACAAAATTAGGCAAGAAAAAGTTGAATCAATCCGAAAATAGCCGGCTTAACAAGTCAAACTTGGGAAAACTATCCTAAATCAATAAAAATGGCGTAAATTTTTATTGAAATTCAGCCTTCGCAGAAACATTTTGCTCAATAACTGCGTATTTATTGAAGAGTTTAGACCTTTCATGAAGAAGATTTTAACGATACTACTGCTTTGTTTTGCGTGCCTCATGTCTTTTGCACAGGAAGAATTCATCCCTCCTCCAGCTAAACTCATTACTAGCTTCAAATTCAAATTATTAACCGGTGGAATTATTACCCTCAAGGGGAAACTAAATAATTTTACCGACACGTTGAACTTTATCCTTGATACCGGTAGTGGCGGTATTTCACTCGATTCAACCACCACTCAGCGGCTTAGCCTCCCTACCCAATTGAGTGATCGAACCATCCGAGGAATTGCAGGAATTCGCCAAGTTCGTTTTGCGTACAACAATACCCTTCATTTGCCCGGGCTGACGGTGGATAGTATGAATTTTCATATCAATGATTATGAAGTGTTGACCTCTTCTTATGGCGAAAAAATAGACGGAATTATAGGATATGCATTTCTCAGCAGATTTATTGTTAAAGTAGACTACGATAGCTCCAAGTTGTATGTGTATACCAAGGGCACGATAAAATATCCTAGAGGAGGACACTTGTTGAAACCACTGTTAGTAAACCTCCCTATATTTTCAGCAACAGTTAGAGACGAGGATGAGGTTACCAACCGGTTTTATTTTGATACAGGAGCCGGCATGTGTTTATTAATGTCGAGCGATTTTGTAAGTGATAGTAGTTTTATTAAATCAAAGCGTAAATGGTATGCCACGCAAGCCGAGGGGCTCGGAGGAAAGGCGCCCATGAAAACGGGGGTGGTAAAGTCTGTGAAAATAGGTCCTTTTAAATTTAAAAATGTACCGGCCTTTATTTTCACCGATGAATACAATGTTACATCTTATCCCTATTTGGGAGGATTGATTGGAAATGATTTGTTGCGTCGTTTCAATTTGATCATTAATTACGATAAGCGAGACATCTATTTAATGCCCAATTCACATTTTTATGAGCCGTTCGATTATTCCTATACAGGCTTGGGTATGTATATGATTGATGGTGAAATTCGAATTATCGATGTAATGCCTGGGTCTCCCGCTGAAGAGGCAGGCTTTAAAGCGGGCGATGTGGTTATGGCAGTTGAAAATAATTTCAGTAGCAATATTCAAGCATACAAAACACTGTTGCAAACCCCGGGTGGGCGCTTGAAAATTCTTGTGATGCGTGACGAAGGGCCGATTATGCTTACTTTGAAAGTTAAGAGTATCACTAACTAATTTGCTACCAACAAATTCCTCATTTCGCAGCATTTAGCCTACGTGAATCGTTACCTTTGCCTTTCGAAACAGTAGCATATGATTCAATTAGAGAAATTTGTCCTTTCGAATGGATTGAGAGTGGTAGTACATGAAGATCCTTCTACTCCTATGGCAGTTGTGAATGTGATGTACGATGTAGGCGCAAAAGACGAGAACCCTTCTAAAACCGGTTTTGCTCACCTTTTCGAACACTTGATGTTCGGAGGTTCCATCAATATCGAAGATTTTGAAACACCCTTGCAAATGGCAGGAGGTGAAAACAATGCCTATACGAGTAACGATCTTACCAACTACTATGTACAACTTCCGGCAGAGAACTTGGAAACTGCTTTTTGGTTGGAAAGTGATCGCATGTTATCACTTGCTTTTTCGGAAAAGAGCTTGGACGTACAACGCAAAGTAGTATGCGAAGAGTTCAAAGAGCATTATATCAATAAGCCATACGGAGATGTATGGTTTCATATGAGAGAGCTTTGCTACAAAGTGCATCCTTATCAATGGATGACGATAGGGAAAGAGTTGTCGCATATCGAAACAGCCACTTTACAAGATGTAAAAAGTTTCTTCTTCAAACATTACCGCCCCGTAAATGCAATTCTTGTTGTGGCAGGCAATGTAAAAACGGAGGAAGTAAGACGCTTGGCTGAAAAATGGTTTGGAACCATAGAGTCAGGTGAAAAATACCAACGCGCCATAGCGTTAGAGCCAAAACAAACCGAAGCACGATTCAAAGAAGTGAATGCCGATGTTCCTCTTGATGCCTTCTATAAGTGCTGGCACATGGATCAGCGATTAAGCAAAGGATATTTTGCTGCTGACTTGATCACTGAAATACTCGGTGGTGGCGGTTCAAGTAGATTGTACCAAAGCTTGGTAAAAGAACAGAAATTGTTCAGCAATATTGATTGTTTTCATTTTGGTACAGTAGAACCCGGATTGGTTACCATTGAGGGTAAGTTGGTGAAAGGGGTTTCATTAGACAAAGCACACCAAGCTGTAAATGAAATTGTAGAAAAATTGGTGCAAGACGGTATCTCTGAAAAAGAATTGGTGAAGGTTAAGAATAAAACCGAATCTGCCTTGGCATTCGAAGACATGAGCGTAATGGCACGTGCCAATAGTTTGGCTTTTTACGAGCTACTTGGCGATGCGGCATTGTTCAATAGCGATCGTGACCAGTACTTTGCTATCACTGCTGATGATATGTTGAACTACAGCCGTCAAATCTTCGACACTAAAAATTCAAACACGCTTTACTACAAAAGCACACAGAATTAATTCACATGAGTTTAGATAGAAAAATTGCTCCGGATATTAAGGAGCCCATTGATTTCAAGATCAGTTTACCACTTGTTCAAAAAGCTACTTTGAAGAATGGAGTAGATGTTTATTATTTAGACATGGGTACTGAGGAAGCTGTACAGATTAGTTGGATGTTTTATGCGGGAAGTTGGAATGAAGATAAGAAGTCGCAAGCAGGTGCTACCAACTTTATGTTGAAAAACGGGACATCTGAAAAATCAGCTTTTGAGATCAATGAATTCTTTGAGTACTACGGTGCGTACTTGAATCGTACTTGCTATACCGAAACAGCCGATCTTACACTGCATACATTGAACAAGCACGTTAGTGTATTACTACCCGAAGTGAGTAAGTTGATCATGGATTCTGTTTTTCCGGAAGATGAATTGGCATTGTTTAAACAAAACTCGCTTCAGCGATTGAAAGTAAATCTGACGAAGAGCGATTTTGTGGCTGGGCGTTTAATTGATGCTTTGATATATGGTGAAGAACATCCTTATGGTCGCTATAACAATGCCGAAGACTATACCGCTTTAACGCGAGAAGACTTGGTGCAGTTCTATGAAAAGCATTATAAGCAGGGCTATTGTGCAATATTTTTAGCGGGTAAACTACCAAAAGGAATTTTAGAAGAATTGGATTTGCATTTCGGATCATTGCCTTTCAAAAACCACAAGGGTTATAAAGCTTCTAGAATTTTCAAGCCAACACCGGCGGAGCAAAAAAAGCATTGGATTGTAAATGATGAAAAAGGAGTACAAGCGGCCATTCGAATAGCAAGGCCGTTTCCTGATCGTTCTAATCCCGACTTTCAGCCTGCATTGTTACTAAATACCTTGTTTGGCGGTTTTTTTGGATCTCGATTGATGGCGAATATCAGAGAAGAAAAAGGCTATACGTATGGTATTTACAGTTATATCCAAAATCACTTAGGAGAAACGGCTTGGATGGTGAGTACGGAAGCGGGAAGAGATGTTGCCGAAGCAACCATTGAGGAGGTGTACAAAGAAATGAAATTGTTGTGCGAAGAACCGGTTGACGATGAAGAGTTGTTAACTACAAAGAATTATATGATTGGTTCTATATTAGGCGATTTGGATGGAGCTTTTCAAATAATGGCTCGTTGGAGAAACTTGTTATTGAACAATCTCGATGAACAGTATTTCTACACCAGTTTGCAAACGATAAAAACGGCAAGTCCGGAGTACTTGATGGAATTGGCCAACAAGTATTTGAAACCGGAGGCTTTCCATGAATTGGTTGTTATTTAGAGAATCTTAACAGCGGAAATACTACCTTTCCGGAAAGAATTAGACCATGAAATTTTTGATGCGTATAGTGGTTACCTCCATCATCGCTTTCGGGCTTTCCAAAGTTCTGAAAGGAATTCATGTGGATGACTTTTGGACTGCTATCTCTCTGGCCCTCGTTTTGGCCATTCTCAACGGAATACTAAAGCCAATTCTGGTAATATTAACCCTGCCCATTACATTGGTTACCTTGGGTCTTTTCCTGTTCGTTATTAATGCAGGCATGATTTTGTTGGCAGACGAGTTGTTAGAGGGTTTCCGTGTAGACGGATTCTGGTGGGCGCTGCTATTCAGCTTGCTTTTATCAATTGTTACTTCGATATTGTACAAAGAAAAACAGGAAGAATCAGAGGAATAAACGCATCGTTTATTTGTAGTAACTTCAATAAAATTTTGCTTGCACATGCAGTTTGATCGAAAAGAACTCTCGAATCAAGAGTTGCTTCATTTTTATAAAAGCATTCTTTGGCCAAGAATGATTGAGGAAAAGATGCTGGTTCTCCTTCGTCAGGGTAGAATTAGTAAGTGGTTCAGTGGAATTGGTCAAGAAGCGATAGCTGTTGGAGCTACCTTAGCTTTGGATGAAGACGAATGGATCATGCCGCTGCATCGCAATTTGGGTGTGTTTACAACTCGTAACATGCCGCTCCACAAACTATTTCAACAATGGCAAGGTAATAAAGAGGGCTATAGTAAAGGAAGGGAAAGAAGTTTCCATTTCGGCACGAAAGAGCACCATATCTGTGGAATGATATCTCACCTTGGTCCACAGCTCGCCATTGCCGATGGCATTGCGTTAGCTCATAAACTAAAAAAAGAAAACAAAGTTTCTGTTGCGTTTACAGGCGATGGTGGCACCAGCGAAGGTGATTTTCACGAGGCATTGAATACGGCTGCCGTATGGGACTTACCCGTTATTTTCATCATTGAAAACAACGGATACGGCTTGAGCACTCCCATTAACGAACAGTTCCGATGTGAAAGTTTGGTAGACAGGGCGAAGGGATATGGAATGGAAGGAGTGAAAATTGATGGCAATAACCTTTTGGCTGTGTATGATACCATTAAAGGAGTGAAGGATTATTGTATAAAGAATGAGAAGCCTTATTTGATCGAGTGTATGACCTTCCGCATGAGAGGTCATGAAGAAGCAAGTGGTACCAAATATGTTCCCTCTTATTTGTTCGAACAATGGGAATTGAAAGATCCGGTGAAGAACTTTGAACGCTATCTTATTGAATTGGGTGTATTGAATGAAGGCTCTGTTGAAGTGGTGAAAGAAGAATTGAAAGAGTTGATTGAATCCGAATTACAGATCGCTTATAAGGCCTCGGCCATTGAACCGGATACCATCGAAGAAATGACAGATGTGTATGCGCCCAGAGAAGATTTTCCTGTTACCATTATAGACAATAGCCAACATTATTTTCATCCTTCCGGAAAAGAAATGCGCTTTATTGATGCCATCAGTGACGGAATGCGAACTTCTATGAAGCTTCATTCGAATTTGATCCTGATGGGTCAAGACATTGCAGAATACGGCGGTGCATTTAAGATCACAGAAGGTTTTGTACAAGAATTTGGCAAAGAACGCGTGCGAAACACACCGCTGTGTGAGAGTGCTATTGTTGGTGCTGCACTCGGATTAAGCATCAAAGGATACAAGTCGATGATGGAAATGCAATTTGCCGACTTCGTTTCTGTTGGGTTCAATCAAATTGTAAACAACCTAGCTAAAATACATTATCGTTGGGGTCAGAGTGCCGATGTGGTAGTAAGAATGCCTACCGGTGGTGGTGTGGGTGCAGGTCCCTTTCATAGTCAAAGTAACGAGGCTTGGTTTACCCATGTTCCCGGTTTAAAAGTGGTATATCCTTCCACGCCAATAGATGCAAAAGGTTTATTGATCGCGTCTTTTAATGATCCTAACCCGGTGCTTTACTTTGAACACAAAGCTTTGTATAGAAGTGTGTCGGGATTGGTTCCAGAGACCGCTTATGAAATTGAAATCGGAAAAGCGAAATGGGTTCAGGAAGGCAGCGACCTATCCATTATTACTTATGGGGCAGGCCTGCATTGGGCACTGGATTATGCCAAAGCACATCCCGAGCTGAGCATCGATATTACCGACCTCCGTACTTTACTTCCGTTGGACTATGATGCAATTCGTTCAGCAGTGAAGAGAACCGGAAAGGTGTTGATATTGCATGAAGACAATTTGTTTGGAGGAATTGGCGGTGAAATAGCCGCTTGGATCGCCGAACATTGTTTTGAACTATTAGATGCACCTGTTAAACGTTGTGCTTCTTTAGACACTCCTATTCCTTTTAATCTAGAATTAGAAAAGAATTATCTCGCTAAAAACAGACTTGATGATTTTGTCCAAGACTTATTGACCTATTAGTTGGCTTAGTTCGTGAATTTAGAGTTAAAGATCCCTCTGTTCTTTCTTAATACACCAATTTCGCAAAATCATCTGTAAGCCCTTGTGTGTCACGATAGGCGTTATTTGACAAGATGATGATTGTTTTATGTCTTCCGATATTTCGGGTAATTTGATTGTGGTAGCCCGGATTATCACCGGTATGAGTAACGGTGCGTCCGAGATAGGTGTTGTCGGGCAGCTCCCAGCCATATCCATAGTGCGAAAAGCTGCCATCATTTAAACGGAAGCTTCTGAAAGCTTCTTCCATTAATTCTTTACTGATCAATTTGTTGGTGTACAAAGCTTGATCCCATTTGAAAAGATCTTCAGCGGAGCTGCTAATTCTTCCCGGTCCTTTTCTATTTCCCAACCAAATAGTATAGTTTGAAGAAGGAAATGAATCGGCTCGAATAAATCTCTTCCTTTCTTCTACATAAATATGCCCGATGGCTGCGTTTTTTAATGCAGCTTTTTCTTGAAGTGTTCGAATATCTGTACTGGTCATTCCCAATGGTTTGAATATCCAGTTTCTGCACATCCAGATAAAGTCTTTACCGGCGGCCTTTTCAGCAATGCTAGCGAGTATTACATAACCGGTATTTGAATATTCGTATTTGCTTCCGGGTTCGAATTGTGAAGGTGGTGCGAATTTATTTAAGTATTCGATGATGTCTTTGTTGCCGGCTACCTTCGACTTGTCCCAATGTTGGTCCATGATTGACTGATAATCGGGCAACCCACTTGTATGGGTAAGTAAGTGAACGATCTTGATATTAGGATAAGGGATCTTTACATATTTTGAAACCGGGTCTTGTAAGTCTAACAGTTTTTTCTCTTTCAACATCAACACAATCATGGCTGTAAACTGTTTTGAAATGGAGGCCAATTCAAAAATGTCGTTCTTCTGTAATGCTTTTTGTTTTTCGTATTCAGCAAAACCCACTGCTTTTTCAAACACAATCTTGTTTTGATCAGCAACCAATACTACCCCATTGAAGCCGGGGTGTTTTTTCAACACTGAATCAAAAGCAGCTTGACTTTGAGAAAAGCCCGACTTAATACCAAGTAGGCATACCATTGATAGAAGAACGATACGATTCATCATTAAGGTAGAAATGAAGGTTTGAAATTTGGTACCACGCGTTTTTTGGTTGCTTGTTCAAATGCATAAGCGAATCCAATCAGCGTCGCCTCTGTATAAGGTGCGCCAAAGAAAGAGAATCCAACAGGCAACTCGTATACCATGCCCGCCGGCACTGTAATGTGAGGGAAGCCCGACATAGCGGCAGGTTGCGTCAAGAAATCGTCACCCCAACGATCACCGTACATTACATCGATGCTACAAGAAGGACCCATGGTGATTCCTGCAAATGCATCCAATTGATGCTCTTTCATCAAATCAAGCAGAATTTTTCTTGAGCCGTCTCTGCCTATTTCTAAAGCTTCTTGATAGGCTTCCGAATTCGGCCCAGTTGTTTTTTCACAGGCTTCTAGTAGCTCTTGTTTGAAATATGGCATGGCAGCGTCTTCATTCGTTTTGTTGAATGCTATTACCTTGGTGAGTGTGTTATTGCTAATTTTTGTTTTTGCCAGATAAGCATTCACGCCTACTTTAAACTCGGTGTTCAAGATCTCACCCTCATATTTTCCCAACTCACCTATTGCACTTATATAGCTTACATCTACAATTGTTGCACCTAATTCTTCCAGTTTTTTAATTGTAGCATCTTGTAAGCGATTGATGAATTGATTGGTACTCTTCTTCTTCAAATCAACTCCAATTCTCTTGCCTTTTAAAGCATCTGTTTTCAAGGCAACGGTATAATCTGCAAGCGATTTTCCTTCGCTTTCCTTTGTTCTCTCGTCTTCAGCATCAATTCCTGCCAATACACCTAAAAAGATCGCAGCATCTTTTACGGTTCTGGCCATTGGACCGGCAGTATCTTGTGTACTTGAGATTGGAATGATACCACTCCGGCTCCACAATCCAACTGTAGGTTTAATTCCTACCAAACCACTTACTGAAGAAGGACAAGTGATGGAACCATCCGTTTCTGTTCCAATACCTATGGCGCAAAGATTTGCAGATACTGCAGAACCCGTTCCGGAACTTGACCCGCATGGATTGTGATCGAGCACATAGGGCATCTTTGTTTGACCGCCACGACTGCTCCATCCCGATGAAGAAGATGTAGAGCGGTAATTGGCCCATTCACTCAAATTCGTCTTGCCTAATAGAACAGCACCGGCATCTCTTAATTTCTTTACAATAAAAGCATCCTTGGCTGCAATATTTCCTGCGAGTGCGAGGGCGCCGGCAGTAGTTTGCATTTTATCCCCTGTATCAATATTGTCTTTTATTAAAACAGGAATGCCATGCAAGGGTCCTCTTAATTTCCCGGCTGCTCTTTCTTGATCCATCGTTTTTGCAATCGACAATGCATCCGGATTGATCTCGATAACGGCATTAAGTTTTGGTCCCGATTTATCTATGGCTTGAATGCGATCTAGGTAGAGTTGAGTGATTTTCTCGGAAGTCAACGCTCCCGATTTCATTTTCTCTTGTAATTGATCGATGGTTGCTTCCAGCAATTCGAAGTTTGCGGCAACATCTGTTGTTTTAGCCTCTTCAGATTTGGCTTCTTTGCATGAACTGAGATTGGCTGCTACACCAAGACCGGCTCCTGCCAATCCGGTATTCTTTAAAAAAAATCTTCTATTCATAACTAGTTTATTCGCCGGGGTGATATGTTTTAGTTGCGTTTTTCAATACATCTTCTTTATAAAACAATACATCTTTGAACTTTCCTTCAGCATACATCGCTGCTTGATCGAAAAAATGTGGTGAATTGGGATCACCGCTTTCGCCACCTGCTAACAATGATTTTGCTTTAATTCTTTCACCAAATTCAACAGCACAAATAAAACTGTTGCCGTTCACGCCGTATCGTTTTTGTGTGCCGGGATAAGTTCTACTGGTGTAAGAAGGAAGCATACCCCAAGTAGAAGAAACAAATCCAACAGGTATGCTTGGTTTTGAATCGTCGAACTTGTTATCGATATCAGATGAAATTCGTTGAAAGCGATTGATGGTTCCCCAAGGCAACTGCCATCTTCCGAATCTTTTTTCAAGATCTTTGATCGTGATCAAAAGTTGCCCCAGCATTTCATTTGCAGAACCATTGGCTGCAAAGTATTTTGATTTTGAAATGATATCGGCTTCTTCATCGTCAATTACTTGTGTTCTGTAAAGAATGGGTAACATGCGTTGACCCCATTCAATTGCGAGCGTAGTTGCAATTGAATTCACATTTGTTTTATAATCCCAGTTTTTCAATACGCTGATTGGACCTACTAAGTAGGCATACAAAGAATCTGTTGGTTTAATTGAAGTTTCAAATCGATTCACCAAAGCAGGAATCAATATTTCAAAGGCAGATAGCCTGCGGTCATAACCCGCTTTTATAACTTTATCAATATCATAATTTGATTCCTCGCTCAATACCCTCACAGCATTGATTCCTCTGAAATTCTCAGGATCAGGAGCCATGTAAACAGGGTAATCTGATTTCTTTGGACTATTGCTGCCTGCTACTGTAAATGGAGTTGCGTTGCAATTTTGAAGCCATCCATTGCTCGGATTGATCGAATGAACGGTTTCATCGATAGTGTGCAATCCTTGCCATTCAGTAGCAGAGGTACTGCCGTCTACCGGTTTGGTCCAATCGTATTTTTGATCTCTTTTGGGAATTCGATTTCCATGCCAATAAGCAATGTTTCCGTTCTTATCAGCGTAAACTGTATTGTTCGAAATGTTGCCTCTTAAATCTAATGTCTTTTTGAAGCTTTCCAATCCATCAGCTTTAGTACGAAGCCAGCATTGCAATACGCCGTTGTAGATTCTATTATCGGCCCTTAAACTATAATATTGATCATTCTTTTTTGCCATGATCGGACCATGGTGCGTAAACAGCGTTGAAAAAGTTTTGGATCGAAGGGTGCCGTTTTCAGTATAGCTGATTTTGATTTCCTTTTTTGTGAGAGGCCTTGATTTACCATCGTACTCATACGAATTCAATCCGGCATTCACTTTTTCTATATATGTATCGGCTGCATCTACATAACAGCTCGTGTGCATCCAACCGCAATTCTGATTAAAACCTTGATAGATGAAAAACTGACCCCATGTTACTGCGCCATACGCATTCAATCCTTCTTCACTTACCATATGAACTTCAGGTCGGAAGTAAAAAGTTACGTGTGGATTGATATAAAGAATGGATTTTCCACTGGAAGTAATTTTTGGTGAGAAAGCAAATCCATTGCTACCGGTAAGCATGGCATCGGTTTCAAAACCATCTCTATCCGGCGCTTTTGTATTCAATGCGGTTATTGCACCGGGTTCGTATAGCTTGTGAAGATCGTTCGCGCCCAAATCGGCAGTATTGATGGCACCAATACTTCCATCGGTCCAAAGAAACGGATACCAGGGTTCGAAATGTGTAAGCAGTGCCGGTTTTGTTTCCGGGTGTTTATATAGGTAATAGTTGATGCCATCGGCATAGGCATAGCAAAGTTTTTTTAACCAAGCCGGTGCTTTTTTAAAATCGGCTTTTGCATCATTGGTATCAATGATCATTCGAATCAAAAGGTCTTCATAAATGAAAGCAGTTCCCTTCACTTCTGCCATTCGCCCCAATTTCTCAACATAGTTCAGCTCTACGCGCTTGAAATCATCTTCGCATTGTGCATACAACAAACCAAATACAGCATCGGCGTCACTCTTCCCATAAATATGCGGTATACCCCATTGGTCGCGAATAATGGTTACACGTTTTGCCTGCGCCTCCCATTTCTTAATTTCCTGTTGACCATTCGAATCAATACAAAAGAACAATACAGCAGTTAGTAGCAATCCAATTTTTCTCATAATCTGTTCTATTTAGCTTCGTTTGCTTTCAGCAATCGTATAAAGTTTCCCCCTAATATTTTCTCTACGTCTTTTTTGGAATAGCCTCTTTCCAATAAGGCAGCGGTAATGAGCGGCATATTGGTAACATCATCCAATTCTCTAGGCGAAGAATTGATGCCGTCAAAATCGGACCCCAATCCTACGTGATCTACACCAATTAATTTCACGATATGGTCTAAATGGTCTAATAAAAGGCTCATTGGCGGACGCAGCGCTTTCACCTCATCTGCATATTTTTCAAACAAGTACTTATCTGCGAAGTAGGGATCGCTAACCGTTTTCAACAAAGAGTCTCTTTCGGCCTTGTGTGCTTTTTCAAAGGCTTCACTTCTTTTGAAGAAATTGGAGTCAACAAATCCGGAGAAAAAATTGAGATGAATTACGCCTCCGTTTTTTCCAACTGCTTTAATTTGATCATCTTTTAGATTTCTAAAAACGGGACTCAGGCTATACGCGCAGCTATGTGAAACCAGCACCGGTTTTGTGGTAGTACTAATGGCGTCCCAGAATGTTTGTTCACCAACATGGCTCAAATCAACCAACATCCCCAATTCATTCATTCTTCGAACGATCTGCTTGCCAAAATCATTCAACCCTTTTTGTTTCACCGTTCCGTTAGTTTCCTCCATAGCTGAACTTGCCCAAGGCGTAGAGTTATTCCAAGTGAGTGTCATGTATCGAACACCACGATTGTATAAGGTGTCCAGTTTTGCCAAATCGTTTTCAATCATATGGCCGCCTTCTACGCCCATCATGGCACCTAGTTTCCCTTGCTTCACTGCTTTTTTCAAATCGGCACTGTTTCGAACGAACATCATTTTGTCGGGATTTCTAAGCGTCCAAGCCCATACTGTATCTATTTCTCTCAATGCCCATTGGTAAGGTTGCGGCTTATTGCCATCGCACCAAATGGAGAAGATCTGAATGTCGATTCCACCTTCTTTCATTCTTCCCAAGTCGGAATGGGTGATTCCTTTTAATGATTGATCAAATGAAACACCTTTGTCAATGGCAGTAGTTGGAATGTCGTTGTGCGTGTCTACAACAATCGACTTTTGGTGTAATTTTGCAGATGATTGTGCATGAGCGGAGGCAACTAATAGTATTAGTGCACACCCTGTAGAAAGTTTGGCTACTATTTTTCTCATAATGCCTAAATTTAAGAAAGCTAAAGGAGATGTTGAAACTTGTTAACATAAAAGAAGAAGGAGCTGAATTGCAAGAAATCAGAACGCTTTTCAAACAGTACGAAACAGAACTGGATGAGAATATCTGTTTTCAGTCCTTTGAAAAAGAACTGGAGAATCCTTTGGTTAAATACGGTGAACCTAAGGGCCGATTGATATTGGCCTATTGGAACGATGAAATTGCCGGTACCATTGCGCTTACTCCTTTGAAAGAAGAGGGTGTTTGTGAGATGAAACGCTTGTATGTTAAGCCGGCATTTCGATCCTTTAAAATTGGCGGACAATTAGTAGATCAAATTCTTCAACAGGCACAAGAAGCGGGCTATACAAAAATGAAACTGGATACACTCACCAAACTAGTGGCGGCTTGTGAACTCTACCGTAAGCGCGGATTTCGAGAAACAACGCCCTATTACAATAACCCGCTCTCCAACGTTGTTTATTTCGAAAAACAACTCTAACCTGATTAAAATCATATCGCTTTTTAGGAAGAACTAGCCATCCGTGTGACAAACATCACGGAGCCATCGTTGTTGCAACCTTAATTTTACTTCTGCTAATCATTCTTAACCTAAAAGCATCGTTTATGAAAAAGAATATGGGTTCAGCAGACCGCATTATCCGCGTTTTAGTAGCCGCAGTATTGGCTTACTTATATTTCGGTGGAATTGTAACCGGAACTTGGGGCATTGTACTGGTTGTAGTAGCAGCTGTGTTTGTGTTGACCAGTCTAATTAGTTTTTGCCCTATATACACCTTACTTGGCATTAATACCTGCAAGGTGAAACAATAAAAAAATTTGATGAAGCAACCGATCTATTTGAAATAGAAAAATCCCCTGAAGCAAAACTCCAGGGGATTCTCGTTTATTTTGTTTGTTTGATAAACTCGTATGGATTGTGTTCTACAAAATCTGCCACTGTAACAACACATTTCTCTACTTTACCATTCTTAATGGTGAAAGGCCAAACCTTGATACCATACAATGGATCACTAAATGTTGCTAAGAAACGTCCCTCACCCAATGCCTCCAATACTGCATACCTTCCTTTGTGATGTTCAAATCGAGCAATTAAACTGTCTTTTTCCAACGCAATGGTCATTTTGCCATAAATGGCATGAACATAGGTTCCGGCAAAGTCTTTCAGCGGTAAACTGGTTTTAGGGTGTTGTGCAATTGTGTCTCTTTTCTTATCCAGCCATTGTTGTTGCTGTTTTTCCTGCATGGTTTGCTGAGCGAAATAGGTTTTGTCATAGTTGCGGAACTGATTTCCTAAATAAGCGTCCATGATTTCCCATTTCAGCGACTCATAAAATGCATTCATATCTGTGTTGGTGAGTACAATGATGCCGGTTTTTTCTTCCGGAATCAGCGTTACACTGGTAACAAAACCATTCACACCACCGGTATGTGACACTATTTTTCGGCCACAATATTCTTCCATAAACCAACCCAATCCATACAAATTGAAATGCCCTTTATTGTACAAATAGCCGCCATTTCCTAAAACCGAATGTGGGAATCGGGTTTGGTTAATGGCACTGGTTGGAATCACTTGCTTTCCTTCAAAATTGCCATTGGCTAGTAAGGCGGTAACCCAATTGCTTAGGTCTTTAGCGGAAGAGCTGATAGCACCTGCAGGAGCCATGTTGTCGATATCACCGTAAGGGATCAATTTTACTTGACCGTTTACAACTGTGTGCGCGTAACATCTATTTGTGGCTGTCTTAATTTCTGAAGAAAGGGCTAATGTTCTCGTCATTTGCAAGGGACTAAAAATTCTTGATCGCAGGAATTCAGCCCAACTCATACCGCTTGCTGCTTTCAATACTTCGCCGGCTACTGCAAAGCCAGCATTGGTATAACCCCATTTTGTTCTGAAAGGATGATCGGGCTTCAACTTTCCGAACTTTTCGAATAATTGCTCCTTTGATAAATCAGAATCGAAATACATGAAGTCGCCCTGAAACGTCTCATATCCCATGCGGTGCGACATCAAGTCTTTAACGATCATATTCTCTGTTACCCAAGGATCGTATACTTTGAACCAGGGCAGCCATTTCTTCACTTTATCATCCAAGCTTATTTTCTTATCGGCTTCCAACATCGCTAAAGCGGTCCCTGTAAAGGCTTTTGAATTGGAGCCTATCATGAACAAGGTGTTTTCATCTACGGCTTCAGCACCGCCTAGCTTGGTAACGCCATAGCCTTTTACAAAAACAAGTTTTCCATTTTTTACAATGGCAACGCTTACGCCGGGTATTTGCCAGTTCTTCATCCCTCTAGCAACGTAGCCGTCAATACTGTCTTTTACAAAAGATGGAATGCTGTCCTGCGCTTTAAGCAAAGCCGGACAAAGCAATAATAGTAACAAGATTTTTTTCATGGTGTTTTATTAATTGAGTGCACTGTATACAAGTACTTTGAATTTATTGGCCACTTCTCCCAATCCTGTTCTCCATTGCTGACGGTAGATTATTCCAATAATTTTTTCTTTTGGATCCGCCCAATACGTAGTTGAATAGGCTCCGCCCCATTCAAATACGCCAACAGGAGTGGGCAACAAGGCCGATCCTCTTTCCGTGGTAATGCCAAACCCTAAACCAAATTTGTTGACGCCATTGTCAATGTCGCCAATTTGATTCATGGTCATCATACGAACACTGTTTCTCGACAACAATCGTTTGCCGCCATATTCCCCTCCATTTAATAACATTTGTAAGAAAATCGCATAATCTAATGCGGTAGATGAGAGGCCTGCACCACCCGATAAATAGGTTCCCGGAAGATTTGGATATTTGGAAATGAAAACGCCGTTGTATTGGAGTGTGTCGCCTGCAGGTTGCACTTTGCCATCTATTTCTTCATACAATGTTACCAATCGTGCTTGTTTTTCTTTTGGTAAGAAGAAATACGTGTCTTTCATTCCGAGTGGCTCAAATATTCTGGTGCGAAAGAACTCATCAAGGCTTTTGCCTGAAACAACTTCAATCAAATAACCCAATACGTCGGTGTTCAGTCCATAAGTATAACGTTCGCCTGGTTGATGCATCAACGGAAGCTTGGCCAGTGTTTTCATGTCTTTCGCAAGTGAGTGTCCATTTGGTACACCAAAACCGGCCGTGATGCCTGCTTTTGCATAGATCGCATTCGACTCTTTGCTTCCAATTTGCGCATAGCCAATTCCGGAAGTATGTGTAAGCAGTTGACGAATGGTTATTTCAGACTTTGCAGGCATGGTAGTATAACTGCTGTCTTTTTCATTAAAGCTTGCCAATACAGTTGGTTTGGAGAATTCCGGAATGTATTTGGAAATGGGATCGTCGAGCAAGAACTTTCCTTCTTCGTACAACATCATCACAGCAACACTGGTGATGGCTTTTGTTTGGGAAGCGATGCGATAGATGGCATCTTTTTTTATAGGATCTTTCTTCTCCGGATCATTGAAGCCAAAAGCCTTGTGATACACTATTTTTCCGTCGTGAACAATAAGTGCTACCGTGCCATTCAATCTACCGGTGCCTAACCATTGCTGAACATTGTCATCAATTCTCTTCAATCGCTCTGATGAAAATCCTCCGGCTTCGGGAGTGGTGGCTGTTAAAACTTTACTTGAATTTTGTGCAACTACTACTGTTGCAATCAAAAGGAATAAGGGGAGAAAAATGTTCTTCATAGAACAAGCGTATTTGCTTCAAGATACGCAAATACTGAATAGCTTATTCTTGTTCCGGCTTCCTAAATTCTCCAAACAAACTTTTGTATCGCATGTACTGGAGGTATGATTTCTTGATATATGCTTGTAGTTCGTATTCAGAGGCAGTTTCAATAAATTCAACTTTTGGACGATAAATGCGAATGAAGGTATCGAGCTCTGCGCCGCGTAAGCCCGTAATTTTAATAATTAAAGCTCTGCTGAAACGATGATCGATGAATGCTTCCATTTCTTCTCTTAACAAGCGATCTTGGAAGGCCTCCATTCTTCTGTTTTTCCTGAATTGAAACAAGCGAATGAATTCATCGATATCCAATCCAACGCCATTAGGGCCTATGGAGGTAAGCGTGCTTAAATTAGGCCGTTGGAAATTAAAGGCTTTTGCATAGTCGAGTCGATTTTGAATGGAATCGCGGCGGTAGCTTTTAGGCATCACCACAACTTGTTTCAAATCCATGATGTTTACATGCAATGCCAATTCGAAGTTCTGGATATTAACAATTTTAGCTACTGCGAACTTTGGCGTGGGTTTGCCCAGATATGAAAACCAGATGGAATCGTTTTCGTCAACAATGATGGTATATTTACCCTTTTCGTCGGTCATGGTACCTCCACCGTTATTACTTAATACACTTACTGCTTCTAATGTTTTTTGTTTAGTAACATCAAAAATCCGTCCACTCACTTTTACCTGAGCAAAAGTGGCAGAAGTAGCCAGTAGTGTAATTAAAGTAAATATGTAACCTTTAGACCTATTCAATGTTTAGGCGTTTTTTCTAGTTTTCAGGGTTCCGTGTATTTGACGCCGTGATATTACGATTGTTTTCGCAGTTATGGGGTCGAAACCATCGGTTTAACTAATTTTTCAGAACCGTTTGTTCTACAATTCTTGGGAAATGAGCATGTTCAAGCGCATGAATTTTATGAGCCAATTGATCGGGAGTATCACCGGGTTCAATTGAGCAGGTAGCTTGGAAGATATGATCGCCATGGTCGTAATGCTCATCTACATAGTGGATGGTAATCCCGCTTTGCTTCTCTCCGGCAGCAATCACGGCTTCGTGTACATGCATGCCATACATTCCTTTTCCGCCATAGTTAGGCAGCAAGGCCGGGTGAATATTGATGATTTTGTTTGGGTAGGCCTTGATCAGTCCACTCGGTATTTTCCAAAGGAATCCGGCAAGTACTATAAAGTTGATTCCATGAGCTGCCAGTTCAGGTAGGTAGTGATTTCCCCTGAAAAAGATCTCTTTTTCGATGATTAAAGTAGGCACCTGCCATTCTTCTGCAATTGAAAGCACCCCTGCGCCGGGTTTGTTGCATACAATCAATCCAACCTTAATGGAAGAATGACCCTTCAAGTGTTCTAAAATTTTGCGTGCATTGGATCCGGCTCCAGAGGCAAAAATGGCGATGGTAGGCATGAAAACTGATTTGGTGGCAAAACTGCCTTATTTAAACCGAACCTCCATAAAATTCTTCAAAAATTAAACAGAAAAAGCAGTTTGTTTAAGGTTGCAAAAACCAATTTAAAAGAATTTGTACTAAAGATAGAAATGGGAGTGGAATATAAATACAATATATTGATTATTAATTATTTATTGCCTGAAATTCGAGCCCACATTTTTTTCAAGTAAGAACGGAAGAAGGGAAACTGCCCGAAGGGAATACTGATCAGAATAACGCAAAGTGGCCACAATAATGTGATCAAAATTAGGTAGAGGGGAATGCGTATAGCAGCATTCTCAATTTGCAATAACCCGAGGAGTGTTCTGCCTAGGTATCCACAGCAACTGCCCCCGAGGGCAAAAGTGATAAATATAAGTGCCAATTGAATTCCGGAAACATTCCATTTTTCTTGAAGTCGCTTAAACATGGGTGCAAAACTGCTCCATTTTTTCGACTTATCCATATAAATGGAAGTCCTTAAATGAAACTTATTAACGGGTTGACAAAATCATGACATGTTTGCTTCAAATCATTCAAAAATAATTGAAAATTAAGCCGAAACGCAGACTAGCACTAGCTCAAAAAAAATTCAACAGTGTTGGCATTTTGTTAATTTCATAGCTTATTTTTGCAGCCAATATTGGAAATTTTTCCACATCATTTTCATCATATTCTATAGGTATGAGCGAACTCCGAACCATTGCCCAGCGAATAGCACTTTCAGTAATTCTTCTTTCATTCCTCTCATTTGCCAATGAGGCTGCTGCTCAAGACGGTAAAGCGTTGTTCAAAGCGAACTGTGCTGCCTGTCATAACATCGCAAAAGATGCGACCGGTCCGGCATTGAAGGACGTAGAATCTCGCTGGCCCAGCAAACAATTGTTAGTAACCTGGATCAAGAACTGGAACAAGGCCGTTGCAACTGGCGACGCTTATGCAGTGAAAATTAAGGAATGGAATCCGGGTGTTGCGATGAGTGTGTTTGAAAACCTCTCCGACAAAGACGTAGATGCGATTCTCGCATATATTAAAACCGAAACGGATGCCTTGAATGCAGCTCCAACAACTGTTCCAGGTGGTCCGGGCGGAAAAACAGAAGAGTCAGACAATTCACTGTTGTACGGTGTTTTGACCCTGATCCTCGCTGTAGTTTCATTGATCATGCTCCAAGTGAACGCCAACCTCCGCAAATTGGCAGATGATAAAGACGGCGTTCCGGCAGCTGAGCCAATTCCATTCTACCGTAATAAGTCTTACATCACTTTAATGACCATCGTGTTGTTCGTAATTGCCGGTTATTTCCTTAGCCAGTGGGCTATCGGAATGGGCCGTCAGAAAGGATACCAACCCGACCAACCGATCTTCTACTCACATAAAGTACACGCCGGTACTAACCAAATCAACTGTTTGTACTGCCATGGCGGTGCATATGAAGGCAAACATGCGAACATTCCTTCTGTGAACGTTTGTATGAACTGTCACAACAACATTAAAGAATACGGTGGTGAGAAACTGTACAAAGAAGATGGAACTGAGGTGAACGGTACAGAAGAATTGAAGAAACTATTTGCTGCAGCCGGATGGGATCCTGCTCAGAACAAATATGTAGGTCAAGGCAAGCCAATTGAATGGGTGAAAATCCACAACCTGCCTGACCACGTTTACTTCAACCACTCTCAACACACCAAAGCGGGTAAAGTACAATGTCAAACCTGCCACGGAGAAATCAATAAAATGGATGAAGTGTACCAGTTCTCTGAATTAAGCATGGGATGGTGCGTAAACTGTCACCGCGAAAGCAAAGTTGATTTCAACGATGAAAAAGGTGGTGGTAACAAGTTTTACAGCATCTACGAGAAATATCACAAAGAAATTAAAGAGAAGAAGAGAGACAGCGTAACCGTAAGTGATATTGGAGGTTTGGAGTGTCAAAAATGTCACTACTAATCAAATTCAGCGCGAAACAGAAACAATTCACAAATTTTCAAATTGTTATAAATGGCTAAGAAAAAATATTGGCAAAGTTTTACCGAGCTCAATCAAACTGAAACGCACCAGAAATTGGCTGCAAATGAGTTTCGTGAGGAACTGCCTGTTGTGAGTGGTGAAGGTAAAGGCATCGAAAATGCTTCTGCTTCTCGCCGTGATTTCTTAAAGTATTTGGGTTTTAGTACGGCTGCTGCAATGGCTGCTGCTAGTTGCGAAACGCCTGTTAAGAAAGCCATTCCTTATCTCAACAAACCTCAAAACCTTGTTCCCGGTGTAGCTGATTATTATGCTACTACCTACGTGAGCGGTGGCGAGGCTATTCCTGTTGTTGCAAAAGTTAGAGACGGTCGCCCAATTAAATTAGAGGGTAACACGCTTTCAACATATTCAAAAGGTGGTACTTCTGCACGTGTACAAGCTGCCGTGTTAGACCTATACGATACCGCTCGTTTACGTACACCGGTTTCAATCAGCGGAGATGCCAGCACTGCTTTGGCAATTGATGCTGCTGATAAAGCCATTTTAGAAGGTTTGAAAGATGCAAAAGTTGCCTTGGTAACTCCGTCTATCTCTTCTCCTACTACTAAATTGGTGATCGCTGAGTTCTTAGCTAAATACCCCGGAAGCCGTCACGTTCAGTTCGATGCGGTTTCTTACAGTTCTTTGTTATTAGCCAACGAAGCAAGTTTCGGTAAAAAAGCCATCCCTTCTTATCATTTCGAAAACGCAAAAGTAATTGTGAGCTTAAGCGCCGATTTCCTCGGAACTTGGTTGAGCCCTGTAACTTTTGCTAAACAATACGCGGCTGGTCGCAAATTCGATCAAAAGAATCCTGAATTAAGCTTGCATGTGCAGTTCGAAAGTGCCTTGAGCTTAACCGGTTCTAACGCCGACAAACGTTATACGCACGCTCCATCAGCTGAAGGAACTGTTGCTGCTGCTTTATTAGGTGCAGTTTCAGGAACAGGTGCTACTGGAGTTGAAGGTGCTTTGAAGAAAGGAATTGAAGCTACTGCAGAAGCATTGAAAGCTGCTGCCGGTAAAGCTTTGGTTGTTTCAGGAAGCACTGATCCAAACGTTCAAATTATCGTAAACGCTATCAACAACGCCGTTGGAGCTTATGGAACTACCATCAACTGGGCAGCTCCTTTGCAAGTAGCGCAAGGTATCGATAGCGAATTTGAAACCTTGGTTGCCGATTTGAACAGCGGTGCTGTAAACGCTGTAGTGATCTACGGTGTGAACCCTGCTTATGAATATTACAATGCTGCCGGATTTGCTGCAGCCTTGAAAAAAGCAAAAATCTCTGTTTCATTGAGCGAACGCTTAGATGAAACAGCGAGCTTGTGTAAATACGCCGTTCCTTCTCACCATTTCTTGGAAAGCTGGGGCGATGCAGAACCTAAAGCAGGTTCTTACACATTGATGCAACCAACCATCAACCCTCTTTTCAAAACACGTCAATTCCAAGATTCATTGTTAGTATGGGCCGGAAGTGCCAATACCTATGAGTCTTTGTTCAAATCAACTTGGACAAGCAAATTGGGCAGTGCAGATGCTTACATGAAAGCTTTGCAAGACGGTGTAGTAGAAGCTCCTGAAACAGTTGGCGGTGCCGCTTTCAATGCTGCTGGTGTTGCTGCTGCTGTAAGTGCCGTGAGTGGTAAAAAAGGTGGTAAATACGAATTAGTAGTATACCAAAAAGTAAGTTTGGGCGATGGTAAACAAGCGAACAACCCTTGGTTGCAAGAGTTACCCGATCCTATCACCAAAGCAACTTGGGACAACTACGCCATCGTTTCTCCTCAATTCGGTAAAGAAGTATTAGGAATCGATATCGCGGATTCACGTCAGGCAGATAAGTATGAAGTATTCATGAAGAAGCCTGTAGTGAAGTTCACCATCAACAAAAAAGAAATTGAACTTCCTGTATTAATCGTTCCTGGTGTTCATGCCGGTACCATTGCTATTGCAGTAGGTTACGGTAGAACAAAAGCAGGTAAAGCAGGTAATGAAGTTGGTAAGAATGCTTATCAATTCTTAACATATAGTGGTTCTACTGTTAGTTGGACTGTAAGTGATGTTGCAATTGCCAAAACAGAAACTTGGTATGAAGTTGCACAAACACAAACACACAGCAGCTACGAAGGTCGTCATGAAGTGATCAAAGAAGTTACTTTGAAAGATTTCAAAGCAAACCCTGAACTCATTCGTGAAGAGCGTAATGCTGAGTTGAAAAATTACGGTGGACTCGACAATTACGAAAGAGACGGATCACCTTATCCATTGCACGATCGCCCAGGTATCAAATGGGGAATGAGCATCGACTTGAACAGCTGTATCGGTTGTGGTGCTTGTAGCGTGGCTTGTACTGCAGAGAACAATATTCCTGTAGTAGGCAAGAGTGAAGTGTTGCGTTTCCATGAAATGCATTGGATGCGCATCGACCGTTACTTCAGTGGTAACCCATACGATGCAGATAGCGTACAAACGATCTATCAACCAATGTTGTGTCAACATTGCGACAACGCTCCTTGCGAAAACGTATGTCCGGTGGCCGCAACCAACCACAGCAGTGAAGGTATCAACCAAATGACTTATAACCGTTGTATCGGTACACGTTATTGCGCAAACAACTGTCCTTATAAAGTACGTCGCTTCAACTGGTTGGATTATACCGGAGCTGATAGCTTCAAAGACAACCAATTGACTGAAGGTGTTGGTAAGTTGGATCCTGCTGTATTCCAAATGAACGACGACTTAACCCGCATGGTATTGAACCCGGATGTTACTGTTCGTAGCCGTGGTGTTATCGAAAAATGTTCTTTCTGCGTACAACGTACTCAAGAAGGTAAGTTGAAAGCGAAGAAAGAAGGTCGTGTATTGGAAGATACAGATGTGAAGAGCGCTTGTCAGCAAGCTTGTCCTACTGATGCGATCGTATTCGGTAATGCAAACAATCCTGAAAGTGAGATCAGCAAAGTTCGTAAGAGCAATAGCCAGCGTTATTTCGCAGCATTGGAGCAAATCCACGTGTTGCCAAGTGTAACTTACTTAGCGAAAGTGAGAAATGCTGAACACATTGCAGGACATGCTGAGCACGAAGGTGGCGCAGAGCATGCAGAGGCAAAGCATGAAGAAAAGCACGCATAATTGAACGAAACTATTGACCCTAATAATAAAAAGCGAATGATGCCCGCAAGGGTTTCCAGCTAAAAGCTTTAACTATGGCAGCATTTAAGTATGAATCGCATGTAAGAGAACCATTGGTGGAAGGAAAGAAGGATTACCACCAGGTAACGGAAGACATCGTGCGTCCTATTGAGAGCAGTCCTTCCAAGTTATGGTGGGTAGGATTTATTATCTCAGTGATTCTCTTATTATTTGGTGTTTATTCAATCTACCGTGAGGTTACTTACGGTGTGGGTGAATGGAACCTGAACAAAACAATTGGTTGGGGTTGGGACATCACCAACTTCGTTTGGTGGGTTGGTATCGGTCACGCCGGTACATTGATCTCAGCGATCTTGTTATTGTTCCGTCAGGGTTGGAGAACGGGTGTAAACCGTGCTGCGGAAGCGATGACCATCTTTGCGGTAATGTGTGCGGGTCAATTCCCGATTTGGCACATGGGTCGTGTATGGATGGCCTTCTTCGTACTTCCTTACCCTAACACACGCGGTCCTTTGTGGGTAAACTTTAACTCTCCCTTGTTGTGGGACGTATTTGCGATCTCAACTTATTTCACTGTATCATTATTATTCTGGTATTCTGGTTTGATTCCGGATTTGGCTACTGTACGTGACCGTGCAAAATTGAAATGGAGAAAGAAAATGTACGGTGTATTGGCCTTCGGTTGGACCGGTTCTACCAAGCACTGGCAGCGTCATGAAAGTTTATCATTGGTATTGGCAGGTATGAGTACTCCGCTTGTATTGTCGGTTCACACGGTGGTATCTTTCGACTTCGCAACCTCTGTAATTCCCGGATGGCACACTACCATCTTCCCGCCATATTTCGTTGCGGGTGCGATCTTCTCCGGATTTGCGATGGTACAAACGCTGTTGTTGATTACACGTAAAGTATTAAAACTAGAAGAATACATCACTTTGGAACACATTGAAGTGATGAACAAGGTAATTGTATTAACCGGTTCTATTGTAGGTATCGCTTACTTAACCGAGTTGTTCATTTCTTGGTATGGTCAAAACAAATTCGAAGGATGGGCATTCATGCACAACCGTTTGGATCTGTTCAGCCCATATGGATGGAGCTACTATTTGATGATGGGATGTAACGTATTGTCTCCTCAAATTTTCTGGTTCCGTAAAATGAGAAGAAACTTGTTTGTGACTTTCTTCATGAGTATTCTGGTAAACATTGGTATGTGGTTCGAACGTTTCGTAATCATCGTTACTTCTATTTACCGCGACTACTTGCCTAGTAGCTGGAGTACCTACTACACACCTACGATCTATGAGATCGGATTCTATGTAGGTACTTTCGGATTGTTCTTCACTTGCTACTTCTTGTTCTCGAAATTCTTCCCTGTAATTGCAGTGGCGGAAATCAAGCACATCTTGAAGAAATCAGGTGAGGCGTACAAGCCTGCAAATGAGAAAGTGGAAACAGAATCAACTGAAGAATTCTACCACCAAGTTTCACATCATCATTAATCCAATTTAGAAACTACTAGAACATCGCTATATGGCAGAAAAAAAATTTGTAGTAGGGAGCTTTAAAGAAGAAGCGGTATTATTCGATGCCGTTAAGAAAGTACGCAAAGCAGGATACAAACTGCACGACGTATACACTCCTTTCCCTATCCATGGTTTGGATCAAGCTATGGGATTGCGCGACACCAGCATTCACACTGCGGGCTTTATCTATGGTATTTTTGGTACCACCACCGCTCTAAGTTTCATTACTTGGGTGTTTACGAAAGATTGGCCTTTGAACATTGGTGGTAAACCACATTTCGCTTTACCGGCATGGATCCCCATCATGTTCGAGTTCACAGTATTGTGTGCTTGCGTGGGCATGGTGTTGACCTTCTGCTATATCTGTCAATTGGCTCCATTCGTTAAGAAGCACCACTTCCATGAGCGCGCTACAGACGATACGTTTGTAATGGCCATTGAGTGTACTCCGAAAACGGATGAAAATGAAGTAAGCAGTTTCTTAAACAGCACCGGCGCTACTGAGATCAATGTTCAGCAAGCAGAAACCGGATGGTGGTTAGGAACTTACGACAAAGACACCAAGCCTTTCTAAGAAAAACAAGTATCGGATAAACCGGATTTAGAATAACGTATTGAACGGCCTTCCGTTCTTCAGATAAACTAAACTAAGAAATGAAATACGCAGCCATTTTTTCAGTAGCACTGGTAGGACTAATGATTACCGGATGCGGACATGACAAAAAGCAGCCTAAAGATGTGTATATGCCCGACATGGCTTACAGCCGTGCGGTAGAAACCTATTCTTCTACTGAAAACTTGAAAGAACAAGGTATTTTCTACAATGCTACTCCGGTTTCCGGAACAGTGAAAAGAGGTGAATTGCTTCCTTTCCCTTACGCGAAAGATAAAGATGGTGACACCACTAACTATATTGCATCAAAGCAAGTTGCAAATCCGCTTCCTGCTTTGTCGAAAGAGCAGTCTGTAGAAGCAGAACGTTTGTACTTGGTAAACTGTGGCGTTTGTCATGGTCAGAAAATGGACGGTAATGGTCCTTTGTACAAAGACGGTAAAGGTCCGTACACTGCGGCTCCAAGAAACTTGATGACTGACCCGGTTGTAGTAAATATGCCTGAAGGTCAAATGTTCTATTCTATCACGTATGGTAAGAACGCCATGGGTGGTTACGGAACTCAGTTGAGCACAACTCAACGTTGGATGTTGGTACACTTTATCAAAGAGAAACAAAAGCCCGCGCCTGCTGCACCTGCTGCAACCGATAGCGCTGCTAAAAAATAATTAAAACCCGTTCAAGAATTTATAAATTGTAGATAATGGCTATTAAAGAATTTTTTGAAATACCTAAGAAATTTAAGACTTGGTCTTTAGCTCTTATGGGCGTAGGTATTCTCGCGGTTGTTCTTGGATTTTTCGTATACGGTACAGGAGATGTGCACCACAAAACTCGTTTTTGGGCTTCTTTGTTGCACAACAGTGTTTTCTTCCTGTTAGTAGCCAACGCAAGCATGTTCTTCATTTGTGCAACTACCCTTGCTTGGGGTGGATGGCAAATGAGTTTCCGTCGCGTTCCTGAAGCTATTTCAACTGCCGTATTACCATTAGGTATCGTTGCCTTGGTAGTATTGTTGGCGATCGCTTGGGGCGGACATCATATGACGCATATTTACCATTGGACAGACGAAGCTGCTGTTGAAGCAGATCCGATCTTAAAAGGTAAAAGCGGATTCTTGAACTTGAAATTCTTTACCGTTTGGACCATCGCTACTGTAGTATTATGGTATGTATTGGGTCAAAAAATGCGTAACCTCTCTCGTGAAATCGACGAAAAAGGATTCGATTCAGCAGCAGAAGCTCGTAAATATATTTGGAAGAATACCGTTTGGGCAGCTTTGTTCATTGTATGGTTCTCTTTAACTGTAATGAGTACAGTGCCTTGGTTCTGGTTGATGAGCATCGATGCACATTGGTACAGCACCATGTATAGCTGGTATACTTTCGCAAGTAGCTGGGTGTCTGGTATTTCTGTAATGGCTTTGTTTGTAGTATATCTTAAAAACAAAGGCTATTTGGAATTAACCAACGACGAACACTTACACGATATTGGTAAATTGATGTTTGCCTTCTCCGTGTTCTGGACTTATTTGTGGTTCTCTCAATACATGCTTATTTGGTATGCAAACATTCCTGAGGAAACCGTTTACTTCAACTCAAGAATTACAACCGATCACCATTCTGGAGCTTATACTTTCTTGTTCTGGTTCCAATTTGTGATCAATTTCCTCGGTCCTTTGTTAATACTAATGAGAAGAGGATCGAAGAGAAACTACACCACTATTACTATTATGGCTTTTGTGATCATTTTCGGTCACTGGCTCGATTTTTATCAAATGATTTTTGCAAGCGTATCACCTGAGCATGTTGAATTGGGATGGTTGGATTTTGGTGTAGCCGCTTTGTTCGTGGGAATCATCATGTATGCTACTAGCACTGCGTTAACGAAGCACCCATTGATCAGCAAAAACCATCCGTTCATTAAAGAAAGTATCATTCACCATACCTAATAGCTTCGGCTATTTTGGTGAAGTAGACATATTTGACTTGATTGTATAAAACTATTTGAATTATCATGACAACGACAGCATTTTTTCTGGTGGCGATATTGGCATTAGGATTCTTGATTACTTTCCAAATTGCGAAAGCCAGCGAATACGTATCTGTGCTGAAAGGTGAAAAGAAAGCCATTGAGCAAAGTAACAAGGTGAATGCATTCCTGATGGTGGTGTTTTTGCTTGTTGGTCTAGTGGGCGTTTGGTACTGCAATGAGTTGTTCGTAAACAAAACTCTTTTGGTGGTTCCTTCGGCTTCAGACCATGGAGAGCAAATCGACTTCATGTTGAAGATCACACTGGCCATCACCGGTTTTGTATTCTTACTTACACAAATCTTGTTGTTCTGGTTTGCATACAAGTATCAGGCAAAAGAAGGAAAGAAGGCTTTTTACTTCCCTCATAGTAATAAATTGGAATTGATTTGGACAACCGTTCCCGCAATTGCATTGTGCGTTTTGGTTGGTTTCGGTTTGTACTACTGGTTCCAAATTACCGGAGAAGCTCCAAAAGATGCAATTCAGGTAGAAGTTACCGGACAACAGTTCAGCTGGATTTTCCGTTACCCGGGTAAGGACAATGAGTTCGGAAGAAAATACTTCGCCAATATTGATAACTCAACAAACGTTTTAGGTCTGATTTATAAAGACACTGCTGTAGATAAACTTGACAAGAACCGCAATGTAATTGGTAAAACTGATTTGAAGGGCGACCCAGCAACACACGACGATATCGTTCTTACTCAAACCATGTACATACCAAAAGATCAGCCCGTAAAGTTGATCATCGGTTCTCGTGATGTTATTCACGATGTAGGTCTTCCTCATTTCCGTTTGAAAATGGACGCTGTTCCAGGTACGCCCACAACTTTGTGGTTTACTCCTAAGTACACTACAGACGAGATGAAGAAGATCACCGGCAACCCCGATTTTGAATATGAAATTTCTTGCGACCAAATGTGCGGAAACGGTCACTATTCAATGAAGGGTGTGATTAAAGTGGTAACCAAACAAGAATACTTGCTTTGGAAAGCACAACAGAAACCTGCCTATGCAAGTTTCGCCCCGGCAGAAGCTCCTGCAGCTTCTACTGACACAGCAAAGAAAATGGCTGTAGTAAGCGATTTGAAAGCAGCCGTTACAAAGAATTAAACAACTACCAAGAAGCGATAGAATCATTTAAGATTTTCAAAACTATTTTAACATGAGCAACGAAGCAGTATTGCATGGTCATTCAGAAGTAGGTACGTCACACGATGTACACCATGATGAGCATCATGTACACCATCACAAAGAAACCTTCATTTCAAAGTACGTGTTCAGCATGGATCACAAAACCATTGCGAAACAGTTCTTGATTTCTGGTATGGTGTGGGCATTATTAGGTGGTTTAATGTCTGTATTATTCCGTCTCCAATTAGGTTATCCTGATCAAACCTTCCCTTGGTTGGAAGACATCCTTGGTCGTTGGGCTAAAGGTGGTAAGATCAGCGCCGAAAACTACTATGCATTGGTTACCATGCACGGTACCGTTCTGGTATTCTTCGTGTTGACCGGTGGTTTGAGTGGTACTTTCGCAAACTTCTTGATTCCTTTACAAATTGGTGCTCGTGACATGGCTTCGCCATTCATGAACATGCTTTCGTATTGGTTCTTCTTCTTGGCTAGTATCGTAATGATTTCTTCATTGTTCGTTCAAACCGGTCCTTTCAGTGGTGGTTGGACGGCTTATCCGCCATTAAGTGCTATTGGAGCGGCCTCGCCGGGATCTAAAGTAGGTATGGACCTCTGGATCACTGCCATGGCATTGTTCGTAGTGTCTTCATTGCTCGGTGGTTTGAACTATATCTCAACCGTATTGAACATGCGTACAAAGGGTATGAGCATGACTCGTTTGCCTCTTACCATCTGGGCCTTGTTCTTTACAGCAGTATTGGGAGTATTGTCATTCCCTGTATTGTTGTCAGGTTTCATCTTATTGCTTTTCGACCGTCACGGTGGAACCAGCTTCTACCTGAGCGATCTTTATATTAACGGTGTTGGTGCTTTGCACAATGAAGGTGGTAGTGCCATTCTTTATCAACACTTGTTCTGGTTCTTAGGTCACCCTGAGGTATACATCATCTTGTTGCCTGCAATGGGTATGGCTTCTGAAATTCTTTCTGTTAACTCTCGTAAGCCAATCTTCGGATACATGGCGATGGTGGGTTCAATGTTTGCGATCTGTATCCTCGCCTTCTTGGTGTGGGCACACCACATGTTCGTAACCGGATTGAATCCATTCCTCGGTTCTGTATTCGTATTGTTGACGCTCTTGATTGCGGTACCTTCTGCTATCAAAGTATTCAACTGGTTGACTACGATTTGGAAAGGAAGCATCCGCTTCACTCCCGGTATGATGTTCGCGCTTGGCTTCGTAAGCTTGTTCATCTCCGGTGGTTTAACAGGTATCTTCTTAGGTAACTCTACTTTGGATATTCACTTACACGATACTTATTTCGTAATTGCCCACTTCCACATCGTAATGGGTGTGAGTGCGTTCTTCGGAATGTTTGCCGGTGTGTACCACTGGTATCCTAAAATGTATGGTCGCTATTTAAATAATACCTTGGCGTATATCCACTTCTGGGTAACATTGGCCGGTGCTTATTTGATCTTCTGGCCTATGCACTACGAAGGTTTAGCGGGTATGCCTCGTCGTTATTTAGATTATTCAAACTGGGAATCATTCAAGCAATTTGCTGAATTGAACAAGTTCATTTCTACTGTTGCAATGATTGTATTCGCTGTACAAATCTTGTTTGTATTCAACTTCTTCTATAGCATTTGGAAAGGTAGAAAAGTAACCAATCAGAACCCTTGGGGTGCTACTACATTAGAGTGGACTGCTCCAATCCGTCCTGGTCACGGTAACTGGCCTGGTGAAATTCCTGAAGTACACCGTTGGGCGTACGACTATGCTAAAGACGGAAGAGAGTTTATTCCTCAAACTGAACCTATTAGTCCTGACGAAAGTCACCATCACTAGTAGGAAGCTAGAGGTTCCCGTTTTCGATGAACCTGCAAACGGATTCAATAAAAACAGTTTTGTATGGAGAAGGAAACAGTGAAGGGAAACAGTTCTTTTAAATTTTCGGAAAAGCTGAAAGATTACAGACTGCTCACCAAGTTCAGTCTCACTTTCATGGTGGCTTTTTCTGCAGTGATCAGCTACTTATTGGCTCCAAAAATTGCGGAGTACGATTGGTGGATGATGACATTGCTGTTCATTGGTGGTTATTTGATAACAGGTAGCGCCAATACGGTAAATCAGATTGCAGAAAAAGATACCGACGCCCAAATGCATCGTACTTCCAATCGTCCGGTAGCAGCGGGAAGAATGTCGACCACAGAAGCAAGCATCGCAGCAGTAGTAATGCTGGTGTTGGGTTTGTTCATTTTGTGGAAGTATTTTAACCTGCTATCTGCTATTGTATCATTGGTAAGTTGGTTCATTTATGCCTATATGTACACTCCTTTGAAGAAAGTGAGTGCGATATCGGTGTTAGTGGGTGCCGTTCCCGGAGCATTGCCTTGCTTAATTGGTTGGGCTGCCGGAAACGATGATTTAGGAGTTGGTGGATGGGTATTGTTTGCGATCCAGTTCTTCTGGCAGTTCCCACATTTTTGGGCAATTGCTTGGGTAGCGCATAAAGACTACAGCAATGCAGGTTTTAAGCTGATGCCCTCAACAGAAGGACCCACAAAATATTCAGCAATTCAATCGATAATCTATTCGCTGGTAATGATACCGGTAGGTTTTCTACCTTACTTGGTTGGAATTAGCGGGCTGGTGAGTATGGGAATCTTGTTTATCGCGAATCTTTTCATGGTTTGGCAATGTGTTCGTTTGTATCGTGAAATGGAAAGATCGGCAGCAAGAAGAGTAATGTTTAGCAGTTATTTCTATTTACCAATCGTGTTACTAGCGTTATTGGCTGATAAAATTTGGTAAGTAAATTAATAAGTGATGACAGAGAGTGTGAGTACGCAACGAAAAAAGATACATCCGCATAAGTTTACCCTTTGGGTAGGCATCGCGAGTATCATTATGATGTTTGCCGGTTTAACCAGTGCCTACATCGTTAAAGGAAGTTTGCCGGGTTGGACACCCATCATTTTGCCTCCGATCTTCTATTATTCAACAGCCATTATGTTGATTAGTAGCGTAACGATGCAAATGAGTTTAAAGGCTTTTAAAGAAAGAGAAAGAGGAAAATACAGAACGCTGATAACTGTAACAGCGCTTTTGGGTTCTTTGTTCGTAGGAATGCAGTGGTTTGGTTTCATCGGGTTGTACGACTCGGGAATCAAAATGGAAGGATCCGGAGCGGGACAGTTCTTATACATCATTTTTGGATTACACGCCGTTCACGTAATTGGAGGTGTAATTGCATTGATCGTGATGTTTATGAAAGCGTTTAGTATCAAGATCAGATCTTACAATCCGGTGCCATTGGAAGTAGTTGCTACCTACTGGCATTTTGTGGATCTACTTTGGGTGTATTTATTCGTATTCTTTTTGATGCGATTGTAATAAAAGTATTTTAGATTTTTTGTTTAATTAGAACCTTTAAAACAGTAACATGTCACAACCTGTAGCTGCAAATACAAAATGGTGGAGTGGTGGTAAGAGCCCCTTCAACATCGAGTATGGTAAATTAATGATGTGGTATTTCTTGATGAGTGATGCCTTCACGTTCGGCGCTTTCTTGATTTCTTACGGAACCGTGAGAATCAGTAGCAACGGATGGCCCGACCCTAACCATGTGTTCCAATCTGCTCCACTCTTAGGAAATGGGTTACCACTGGTATTCGTGAGTTTAATGACCTTTATTCTGATCGTAAGCTCTGTTACCATGGTGTTGGCTGTTCATGAAGGTCACAACATGAATAGAAAAGGGGTAGTAAAATGGTTGATCTGGACCATCATTGGTGGTGCTGCTTTCTTGGGCTGTCAGGCTTGGGAGTGGACGCACTTGTACCATGAAGGTGCTTGGTGGGGTAGCAATCCTTTCCCTAACGCCGATGGAACCATCTCTACTTCAAACTTCGCTAACTTCTTCTTTACCATCACCGGTTTCCACGGTTTCCACGTGTTCTCTGGTGTTGTGATCAATATCATTATGTTGATCATGACCTTGAATGGTACTTTCGATAAGAAAGGTCATTATTTGATGATTGAGAAAGCAGGTTTGTATTGGCACTTTGTGGATCTGGTATGGGTATTCGTATTCCTGTGCTTCTATCTGCTCTAATTCATTTAAGAACTTAATAATCTGATTATAATATGTCACATCAAGAAGTTTCACCTGAAGTAACGTATACCGTACACCACGATTCGAAAGAAACGGTGAAAAAGATCATACGCACCACTGTATTGTTGAGTGTGATCACCCTCATTGAATTGGCGCTCGGTTACTGGATTTTCTTCATCAATAAAGATCCAAACCACAGCGTAACATTGGTTCACTTCATTAAAGGTGTAATCGTAATTCTTTCTTTAGCGAAAGCATTCTACATCGTTTCAATTTTCATGCACTTAGGTGATGAAATCAGAAACATGATCATGACCATTGTAGTGCCTTTGATGTTGTTCATTTGGTTCATTTTGGCCTTCCTTTGGGATGGTACTTCTTACAAGAACCTTCGTAACACTTACGACAGACAACACCTCGAGCACAGCAAAGAAGCAGCTCCTGTTGAAGAGCACAATTCTGAAAAATCAGGACATGGCGAAAAAGCAGCTGAGCACGGAGAAAAAGTACATTAATTGTAATGCTTTGTTGAAATAGTTAGAGAGAGGGAGCTGAGAGGCTTCCTCTTTTTTTTTGATGGAGGATGAGAGGAGACGAGGAGGCGAGGAAACGAGGAGCGAGGAAGGAGGCTGAAATTTATGAAGCGCAGCGGAATAAATTTTAGTCCCGCAGGCGAAGCCGTTGCGGGAAGCGAGGAAATTGAGAGAAAGAAGAGGGGGAGGAACAGGGGGGTACAGGAGACGAAGAGCGAGGAAACGAGGAGCGAGGAGATGCCGAGAGAAAATAGGGACGCTGCGAAACCGCTGTGATCGCTGCGCCGTTGCGGTGAAAAAAATACTTTGCGACTCCTTGGCGGACTTGGCGCACTCTGCGGTGAATACAAACCACCCCCGTGGTTCATCCCTCTTTTTTTATTCGTTTTCGCTCACAAACGCCCCGTCTGCGCTACCTTTGCACTTCAATTTTTGGTATGAGTAAGAAAGCATTATTGGCCTTGTTGATAGCTGTTCTGCTTCCGGTGGTGAGCTACTTGTTTGTGAAGGGGTATAGCGATGGTGCTGTAAAAATGCCTCCCCGATTCTACCCCGATGCTATCAATGAAGAAGTGAAAGACGGGAAAAAAATCAGTGATACCATTTGGCATCAAGTAGGCAATATCAACCTCACTAACCAACTCGGCGCAAAGGTCTCCTTAGACAGCATAAAGGACAAAGTGATTGTAATGGATTTCTTCTTCACCCACTGTCCTAGTATCTGTCCTTACATGACCAAGAACATGCGTCGTCTGCAGGACATGATGCATTCCACTGATCCTCGAAAGATCGTAGACAGTTCTATAGTACAACTGATTTCCATCTCCATTGATCCGAAGAGAGATACGGTAGCAGCATTAAAAGCTTATGCCGACAAACACGGTGTTGACCATGAACGCTGGTGGATGCTTACCGGCAATATCGATAGCATCTACGATTTTGGCGTACATGAAATGAGACTGGGTGCCATCGATGGTAACGGCGTAGATACCCTTTTCGAACATTCCCCAAAATTTGTATTACTCGATAAAGACCATGTAATTAGAGGCTACTACAATGGAATGGATACGGCTCAGATTCTGAAACTGTCGCAAGACATTGTATTTCTTAGCCTAGAAAAAGACAAAAAGAAGCCCTCGGCCATCTTCCAGCAACTGAAACAATTATGGCCCATTTTTGTAATCGTACTTGTATTAGTAGGAGCACTTTTATTCTTTAGCTCCAGATCAAAAAACATTATAAAATAACGCGTATGTTGAAAGCTAGTTTAACCAAGAACGATAAGAAAGCAGCCTGGTTGATTGGAATTTTCTCTGTAATTGTTTTTGTGGCCGTTGTTGCCTTGAGTAGAATTACACTGCAGGTTGACCTTGGTTTTGATGTGCATATGTTTGCAAGCATCAATGCCGTGATCAACTCCTTAGTAGCTGTATTGTTGTTGGCTGCTTTGTTTGCAGTAAAATCGGGCAAATATCAATTGCACAAAAACTTGATGATGACTGCAATGGTATTGTCGATCCTCTTCCTCGTTTCTTATATCTGTCACCATTTGTTTGCAGGAGATACCAAGTTTGGTGGTGAGGGTGCTATTCGTTATGTATACTTCTTCATCTTGATCACACATATCTTTTTAGCGGCGATTATTCTTCCGTTTATTTTATACACGGCATATCGTGCTATGATTGCAGAATATCCTGCGCATAAAAAATTAGCGAAGATCACATGGCCTATCTGGTTTTATGTAGCCGTAACGGGTGTGGTGGTATATTTTATGATCAGTCCTTATTACGTTTAATCATGGATATACAACAAGCTATAAAGCCCATTGCGCTGCTACACAAAGGATTGATGTTGGTGTTCTCCTTGGTTTTAGCCGGAGGACTTTTTTTAGTGAATGGAAAAATCATGTTGCCCATTCTTTCCGAACAACAAGACCGTTTGTTTCAAGTAATTGCCGTGGCCTTATCGGGCGCCTTTCTATTTATTGGATTTAAGTTATTCAATAAAACGGTTTTAAAAATTCGAAACAGTGATGCAAGCGATGGTCAAAAAATAATGCAATACCGTGCGGCTAGTATTGTGTGGTATGCAATGATTGAGGGGCCCGGATTGTTTGCAATGGTGTGTTATATCATCACGGGAAATATTGCATTTTTCATTTTAGCGCTGGTACATTTGTTTGTATTGTTCTTATTCATGCCGAAAGCGCAAGTCCTTTCTTTATTACTCAATCTTAAGAATCAACAGTAATTGGAACTGTTGTGTAAACTGTTATCATGGGTCAGAAAAAGTTGATACGCTTCGCTGAATTGGAAACCTTCACCAATGTGTTGCAATATCCCGAGAACATGAAGGGTAAATGGGGCGGTTTTTTTGAGAAGCAACAACCCTTGACGTTGGAATTGGCCTGTGGAAAAGGAGAGTATGCTGTTGGATTAGGTAGAATGCATGCCGATCGGAATTTCCTAGGAGTAGATCAGAAGGGAAACAGAATATGGGTAGGAGCGAAAACAGCGCTTAGAGAACCCTTGCCCAATGTGGGTTTCATGAGAACTCAAATCGATCGCATTGCGGAATATTTTGAACCAGGTGAAGTATCTGAGATCTGGATCACCTTTCCCGACCCGCAATTGCGTTTATCGAGAATGAAGAAGCGATTAACGCATCCGAAGTTCTTGCGTTTGTATCAGCAGATTCTAGCGCCCAATGGCTTTATTCATTTGAAAACCGATTCACCGGTATTGTATCAGTTTACGAAAGCTGTGATTGATTTATACGAGCTGGAATTGGTAGAAGAATACGATAATCTCTATCATCAGGGAGCCACCAACCCCGAATTATCAATTAAAACGCACTACGAACAGCTAGACATTGCACAAAGTAACAGAGTTCATTATCTTAAGTTTAAATTGCCCACGGTACCATTACCAGATAAAGACGAAACCTTAAAACAAATCATCGTTGAAAGAGAATCTAGTTGAAGGAGTTGATTTCTATTTTAGTCCGGAAGGGTATGTAGTATTGACGGAGAAATACCATTTGGACAAAGGGTATTGTTGTGGGTATGGTTGCAGGCATTGTCCTTACCAATATGAGAATGTACCGGAGCCTCGCCGGTCGGAACTACTACAAAACAAAGCAACTCATGAAGAAGGGCGCTAAAAAAGGCCTAAGCCAATTAAAATCGATATTGCCTTCTCAAAAGGAAGAGAAATCCTCTTTTTTCGAACAAGTACACGATGTAGCGCGAATGATTCCAAAGGGCAGGGTAACCAGTTATGGGGCCATTGCTGCGGTATTGGGTACTAGGATGTCGGCCCGTATGGTAGGCTGGGCTATGAATGCAGCGCACATTGCGAAGCCCAAGGTTCCTGCGCACCGCGTGGTCAACCGAAACGGCATGCTCAGCGGAAAAGCGCATTTTAAGACGCCTACGGAGATGCAGGAATTGTTAGAGAAGGAAGGGGTGACGGTGAAGAATGATACGGTGGTGGATTTTGAGAGGTTGTTTTGGGATCCAGCGGAGATAATTAATAGTTAAAGAATTAATAATTAATAATGGGGAGACCCTGAGGTGTTGGGAGTTAGGCTTTAGGTTTTGAGAGACATAGTTTCTCCACCGCAGCGGCGCAGCGAACGCAGCGATTTCGCAGCGCTGGCAATTTCTTTGTGTTAGCTCTCTTTTTCTTGACCACAGATAGCGCAAATTATTACTGATTGACACAGATTAGCCTCCGATATTCAATCAGCTTGATTGTCGGCGCTGGATCACTATTAATTGCTTTCTTTTTTCACCGCAGCGGCGCAGCGAACGCAGCGATTTCGCAGCGCTGGCTTTTCCTCGTTCCTCGCTTCCTCTCATCCTCGCTCCTGATCTCTCGGCTGTTTCATTATTAATTATTAACTCTTAATTCTTAATTCCTCAACTATTTTCTCGAATAACGATACGATCCTGTCCACTTATTCGTAGCACAAGTTTTAGAAGTAACGGTAATCTCCACTACGCAAGTTGTAGATGCTGGGGTGCCGGTAATGGTAAAGCTATTGCTAGCAGAAGTACTGCTTCTTTCTTCGGTAAAAAAGGTTGTTGAAACACCGTCGGGACGGGCTTTTACTTGGATGGTAACACCGCTGGTTGGCAAGGTGCTGCCGATTGTAACGGTCAATGGGAATGTTGGTCCGGGAGCCGCTGCTTCGTTGGCGCCATTGGCCGGACTAGTAGTAACGGTTAATGTTTTTTCTGTGCTACAGCTATCGGATGTACCGCCTTTCTTTCCACAAAATGGCATTGATACTGCAAGTGTTGCAAGCGCTAGGCAGGTAAAAAGCAATTTTTTCATGTTATGATTTTTTACGAAGGATTGGTTCTCAGTCCCCTCCGATACTTTATATACGTAAAATAGTGAAAAAAGGTCAACCTCACAAGGTTCGTTGAAGAATCTGCTGGGTATGAGGTTTTAGGCATTAGGCTTTAGGCTTTGAGACATAGTTTCATTCACCGCAGCGGCGCAGCGAACGCAGCGATTTCGCAGCGCTGGCTTTTCCTCGTTCCTCGCTTCCTCTCATCCTCGATCCTGATCTCTCGGCCGTTTAATTATTAATTATCAATTATTAATTAACAACTACCCATTGTACACCTGCACATTCCTATTAAAACTCTCATCCAAAGAGATAAAGGTTTCTGTTCTTTCAATCCCTTTGATCTTTTGTAGTTCATCGTGGAGAACGAAGCGAAGCTGGTTGATGTCTTTGCATACAATTTCAGCGAACATGCTATAGTTACCGGTAGTGTAGTTGAGACGAACGATTTGTGGGATCTTCTGTAATTCTTTGGCAACTTGATCGTAGAGCGAACTCTTTTCTAAGTAGATACCAATGAAGGCTATAACATCATAGCCTAGTTGCTTTAAGTCTACATTCAATTTGGTACCCATTACGATACCTGCTTCTTGAAGTTTTTTTATTCGAACGTGGATAGTACCCCCTGAAACGAACAACTTTTTACCTAAATCTGCATAAGAAATTTCAGCAGTGAGCATCATTTCTTGAATAATTTGCAAATCGAGTTTATCTAAATTCAATTTTACTGGCATTTGACCGTTGATTTTTGAATAAATTTACATTTATATGCAAATATTTATACAATATCTATATTTTCAAAATTTTTGTTGAAATATTATCAAAATATACCCCAATTACTTTAATATTGCACTGTAATCGTTCTTTAACAACAACGACACACATACTGTGGAGTGATGGAATTTTGGCAGACATGCCCTCTCGTCTCGAGGGTGGGGGTCACAGGATAAACGCAGCATAGAGCCGACGTTACCATTGGTAAGGCCGACCAGGGTTGACCACTATCTTCTTTGTGTTGCAGCTAACTGCCCCGTGGAGGTTCGAGTCCTCCCTCTACAGCGGATTTTTCTCATAATCTCTAACAAGCAAGCAAGAACTGAAGAGATTGACACCCCGTTCCGTTCTCGGAATGGGGATTTTTGTTTATAGAAAGAACGCAGAGATAGGTGAGTGTTTTATTTTGAGTTGCTATTTAAAGAGGCGCAGAGAAACGCGGAGTTAATTAAGAATTAAGAATGAAACAGCCGAGAGATCAGGAGCGAGGATGAGAGGAAGCGAGGAACGAGGAAAAGCCAGCGCTGCGAAACCGCTGCGGACGCTGCGCCGCTGCGGTGAAGAAACTCCCCAATCATCACATGTACCCTATCCTTTCTTATCTAATGAATCCCTCAACCCATTCCCCAACAAATTAAACGATAACACCAACAACATAATCGCGAAGCCGGGTATTAAAGCGAGAAAAGGGTTATTCGTGATAATATAATTATAATTTTCCTTGATCATCAATCCCCAACTGGGTTGTGGAGGCTGTACACCAATTCCTAAAAAGCTCAAACCCGCTTCAATTACAATAGCTGTTGCGAAGTTCGCGGCTACTACCACCCACACCGGTCCCATGATATTGGGGATGATGTGCTTCCAAATAGTACGCATAGACGAATATCCCAATACCTTCGCCGCATTCACGTATTCTAACTCGCGGGCCGATTGCATCTGCGTTCTTACCAATCGTGCGATGTTTACCCATAAGGTCAATCCAATGGCTAAGAGCACTTGCCAAAAGCCTTTTCCTAATAAGAGCGTTAACGCAAATACCAATAACAAAGTGGGAATGCTCCAGATCACATTGATGAACCACATCACAATGGCATCGGTTCTTCCCCCAAAATAGCCGGCAATGGCACCGAGGAATAAACCCAAACTCAACGACACCAATACCGTCATCAATCCAACGGATAAGCTTACCCGCGTTCCTATGAGTAATCTGCTCAAAATATCTCTTCCAAACTTATCGGTACCTAGATAAAACGTTTTACGCACAATCGATGCTTTGCTGAGTGTGCCGCCTTTTTGCTGCAGCGCATATTTCTGTACTATGCCCGTATCATCGTCTACGTATTTGTTGACTACAATACTGTCGCGCAATAGTTGATAGCTGTGAATAGGAACGTATTGATAAGCATCGGTGGTTCCGAAGAATGCACTCTTCTCAATGGTTTTATTGGGGATGGGTACTAAGAGAAAGTCGAGAGAAAAGCCCGGCTTCTTTCCTCCAATTTCTACGATGATTCTATTGGCGTTCGGACTTGCATCGGGTGCCCACCAATAGGCTGTAATAGCAATTATTAGGCTCAATGAAATGACCACCAATGCAAAGACCGCTCCTTTATTACGAAGCAGCTTCTTGAATAGGGAAATATTGGCGGTGGTAGACATGCTTCTTAATTACTGTGTTTGCGTTCTTTCCAAGTGTAGTTCCCAATCAATCCAAAACCTCCGGCTATAATGGTGTACAAAATATGAAAGGGTTGCATCAGCACAAACCAAACAGCCAAGCGCTGCTGATGGAAGAACTTCATTACCGCATTCAAGAAGGGAAATTCAATGAGTATTTTGGCTAGGAAGAAGATCAACAACATCGACGCCGCTGTTTCTGAGAACAAAGCTTTGAATACCAAGAGCAACAAACAACAGTTCAGTACATACACTCCGCCCATCACCGTTTGTAAGTTCTTCTCCGTATAAAATTTGGCCTTGCTGGCCCAGCGGATTCGTTGACTGAAAAAATCGGACCAACTGTTGACTGCTGCCGTAGAAACAATGGCTTCCGGATGTTTGCAATAGGAAATGGTATCGGGACGAATGCTTCTGATCTTTTGCATCAACAATACATCATCACCTGAAGGGGTACCCTCTATTCCTTCAAAGCCCTTTATTTCTTCAAATAGTTTTTTGGAATAGGCCAGATTAGCACCGTTGCACAAAGAATGAAATCCGGAATACACAGCAGCTCCGGTGATGCCTTGAAGTGTCAGAAAGTCCATGGTCTGAAACAAGGCCACAAAACTCTTCTTCTTCGAAATAATTTTCACAGGCGCCGCAATGAAGGCAGTATCCATGTTTTCATAATGAGCTACCAATCGATAGATCCAACGAGAGCTCATCGTACAATCTGCATCGGTGGTGATAATCAAATCGGCTTGACTTGCTTTGATGCCGGCATTAATGGCTCTCTTTTTATGGGCACCGGCTTCCAAATGAGGTTCCAATTCATTCAATGAAAGCACCTGATAAGGAAAAGAAAGATTGAAGGAATGAATGATGGACACCGATGGGTCGGTGGAATGATCGTCGATGAAAATGTATTCACACAAGTGCTTTGGATATTCTTGTGTTTGCAAGCAATGCAAGAGGGCCGGTAAATGCACGGCTTCATTTCTAAAAGGTATGATGACTGCTACTTTAGTAACAGGGTCTTTGTCTTCTGCCAAAAACATCGGAATGGCTTTCCATTTTCTTCTATAAAAATCAATTAGAATGGCATAGCCAATAAAGAGTAGAAAGAGGAATAGTATGAGAAAAGTAGTGGCCATGAAGCGCTTGTTTATGCTGATTCGTCTTGGCCTCTAAGATACGAGATTAGGGTGGGTAAATACGATGACTTGTACAGGGCATGCGAACCTTTGATCCATTTGATTTTCAAATGAAGTACTCCTTTCAAAGCCTTGGCAGCTTTGGGCACAATCACCGAATCGTATTCGCCTAAGATGAGGGTTGCCGGGGTTTTGTGTTCGTTCAATTGTTGGGTAAGGGTGGTGGGATGACTGTTGAGGTAGCGACTGTTCACCCATCGATCGTACAAAGCTTTTCGTTCTTGTGCATCTAAAAGGTATTGGCTCGTCATCTTTAAAAATCCTTTGGTGCTGATGCCTAGTTTCACTGATAAAGAAAGCAAGCCGTAAATCAAACGGTAACTGGCAAGACAGGCTTTAAAGAACAAGCGACCTGCACTAGTGCTAGTAGCGAGTTGATACCAGAATCGGCGCAGCAATCCATCGGGTGCCAATAAAAAGAGACGATCAACGGTATTGGGTTGATGGCAATAAATGGAAGCAGCGTAGCGTCCGCCCATACTATATCCTAATAAAGAATAGTGAGGATGCTGTGGCGAGAACTGTTGTTGAAGGGCTACTAACAGTTGGCCCCATTTGCTATCTGTTTGCTTAACAGATGTGGGCCATTGAGTGATGCCGTGCCAGGGGAGGTGGATGGCTACCACCGTGTATTCGGTTAATTGGGCGGCCATTTCTTCAAAAATAAAGGGCGAATTTCCATAGCCCGGAAAGCAGAAAAGCAGGGGGCGACCGGGTGTTGTGTGCTCCACAAACAGTTTTATGGGACCCGATTCCATACAATATTGATTGAAAATCTGCATGTTATAAAATTACAACCCCTTTCACAGCTTTAGAAAATAATTTGTTTAAAAACTTTGGAGATACGAACACCAATTAGTACCTTCATATAGTTGTATAAACAACTATATGCCAAACAACCAATTTAAAAGAGGAGAACTCTACAGCTTTATTACCGGAAAGGCCAGCACCGCGATAGCAAGACGATTGCAGAAGAAGTTTAACAACGCAGGATTGAATTTGACGATTGAGCAATGGAGTGTGTTGTATCATTTGTGGAAGCAGGATGGAATTAGTCAGCAAGAATTGTGCAATGCTACCTTCCGCGACAAACCCAGCATAACCAGATTGGTCGACAATTTGGAGAAGCTTCAATTAGTAAAACGGGTGCCATCGGATGCCGACAGACGCATCAACTTAATTTATCTCACCAAGCAATCGCAGCAATTGCAGGAAGATACGATGGGAATGGCGGAAGAAACCTTGATGGAAGCCTTGGAATCGGTACCGCCAGATAAAATAGAAGTGTGTAAAGAAGTATTGCAGATCGTGTACGACAATTTAAAGTAATTCGAATTCTAACATATTAAACTACGTCATATGAGCACTGAAATCAAACAAGCCTCCATCAAGGGCGGCGAATGGCTGATCAAAGAAAGTTCTCCTTTTGAAACTTTTTCTCCCGAAGATTTCAACGAAGAACAACAGATGGTAAAAGACATGTGTGGTTCTTTCTTGGAAGCGGAAGTATTGCCGATCCTCGATCGCATTGATAAAATGGAAGAAGGGTTGATGCCGTCGTTGGTTGCCAAAGCGGGTGAGCAAGGTTTGTTAGGTGCTTCTATTCCGGAAGAATTGGGTGGATTGGGAAAAGACTTTATCACTTCTACCCTTGTGAACGAAGGCTTGGGTGGTGGTTTCAGTTTCAGCGTGGCGGTTGCGGCGCATACCGGTATAGGAACTTTGCCGATCCTTTACTTTGGTAACGACGCACAAAAAGCCAAGTACATTCCAAAGTTGGCAACGGGCGAATGGAAAGGTGCTTATGGACTCACGGAGCCCAATAGTGGCAGTGATGCCTTGGGTGCGAAAACAACTGCCGTGTTGAGTGCCGATGGCAAGCACTATATTTTGAATGGTCAGAAATGCTGGATCACCAATGGTGGTTTTGCAGATGTATATACGGTGTTTGCAAAAATTGACGGTGATAAGTTTACCGCCTTTATTGTAGAGCGCGGATTTGAAGGGTTCACGCAAGGGCAGGAAGAGCACAAGATGGGGATCAAGGGATCTTCTACCGTTCAATTGTTCTTCCAAGATTGTAAAGTGCCAGTAGAGAATGTATTGGGAGAAATTGGAAGAGGCCATGTAATTGCCTTCAACATTTTGAACATTGGTCGTTTGAAATTATGTGCTGCTGCTTTGGGTGGTGCGAAGCGTGCGATGGGCATTACCGTTCAGTATGCCAATACCAGAGAGCAGTTCAAAACACCTATTGGTCAGTTTGGTGCGATTAAAAACAAGTTGGGAGAAATGGCGGTGCGACTGTGGGTATGCGAATCGGCTTTGTACCGAGCCTCTAAATGGATCGATGACAAGGAACATGAATTGTTGAACAGTGGCAAACCTTTTAACGAGGCTTTGTTAGGAGCTGCGGAAGAATATGCCATTGAATGTGCGATGTTGAAAGTATATGGAAGTGAAGTGTTGGATCATATTGTAGACGAAGGCGTGCAAATACACGGTGGTAATGGGTATAGCGATGAGTACGTGATTTCAAAAGCGTATAGAGACAGCCGGATCAACCGTATTTATGAAGGAACGAATGAGATCAACCGATTGTTAACGGTGGACATGGTATTGAAGCGTGCGATGAAAGGTAAATTGGATTTGATGGGTCCGGCTTTTGCGGTACAGAAAGAGTTGATGAGCATTCCTGATTTTGGCAGTGGGGAAGAAGCGCCCTTTGAAGCGGAGCGCAAGTTGATCGCCAATTTCAAGAAAGCGATTTTATTGACTGCCGGTGCGGCCATTCAGAAATACATGCAGAAGATTGAAGGCGAGCAAGAGATCTTGATGAATATTGCCGACATGGCCATTGAAACCTACAATGCAGAATCTGCGTTGTTGCGTTTGATGAAATTGACTGAACAAAAAGGTGCAGCTGCTGTTGAATACGAAAAAGCCATTGTAAGCACTTATTTGTACGATGCCGCCGACCGCATTCACAAGCACGCAAAGGATGCCGTTAACAGTTTCTCTGAAGGCGACGAGCACCGCATGATTTTATTAGGACTGAAACGCTTCACCAAAGCTGCCCCTTTCAACAGCAAGGCCGCCAAGCGTTTCATCGCCGATAAAATTTTAGCTGATAACACGTATAAACTATAATAAACAGATTAAGTAAGAACTACGCTTAATTTGTCCGTTCTCTTAATGGAGTCCCGCTGTAAGGCGGGATTTTTTTTGAGATTCTTTCACTTAACATCTTTGAAGTAGAAGTTGTTGAGCAGAGAAGTTGTAATTGTGGATCACAATTTTGTGGTTTTTGAGCAAAAGATTAAAAGACTGTTGTTCTTTTGTTTTTGTTAGTGAAAGGGGCTCAAACTCTTGGGCGAAAGAAATACTATCTTATACAGCACAAATGAAATACGAGAAATAATCGTTAATTGAATCAGTTAAGCCATTGCAAAAAATGTCCTATGTGTTATAAAGCTACATTGATGATTCCGTAATGCTAATTAATTACTTTCACAAAGACACCCACAACTTTAAACTTTTGTAAATCATCTTCAGTTAATACAATGTCTTCGTAGAAATTCAAGTCGGACAACGGCTTTAGCACAATAGATTCGTGTCTCCATGTATCTTCAGATCTACTCTTTACGCTATGGTACTCTTTGACTGTGTAGCCTGATCCAAATTCTGAGTCATTTATTGATGTTGATTGAACTAAAACTATTTTCCCGTTTCGAGATCCACCTGGATCTTCTGAAAACAAACAGTAGGAACCATTCGGAATTCTTTTATTCATCGATTCGCCAACTACCTTACATATGAAGTAACCTTCTCTAGCTGCTACGTTGAAAGGTGGTTCAACCCATGTTAGCTCAGATTGTTGTTGTAAGGGACTGAAATCACCAGCTGCAACTGTGATATCAATCAATGGGATACAATTGACGTATGGCTTTATCTCATCGTTGCGTAAAACTCTAAATTGGAAGGGTTTTTAAACGTTTCAATATGTTTTTTGAGATATTCTTGAAGTGATTTATTGCAAGCATATATGTACGTGCCTCGTATTCCTCTATACATTAGAGTTTTATAGATATTAATAATATACTTTTTTAATTCATCACCACTAGCGCCAATTCTTCCATATTTGTCGTAGTACTTTTTTGCATCAATTTCAATTTGGTTGGTTGTTGGGTTGTAGTCTATTTGACTCGGTCTGTTTTTAGTTAGGTGCTATTGAAAAATTCACAGAGAAGATAGTGCAAAAAAAGACCGCTCTCGCGGTCTCTCCTATGATTATTTTTTAATCCCTCTTAGTGTGCAGGTGCTCCGTTGCTAGGGTGTGGCTTGCCGTTGTGACAGGTCATACAGGTTACAGGGGGAACTGCATCGGAGGCGCCGGAATTGAACTTGAAGAATTTCTTGTTGATCTTACCGGTCATTTTCCACATGCCGCGTGCTGCGTTCTTTTCGGGCTTCTCGTCACTGGCGAAATCCATTTTGAAACGGCCGTCTACTTGAGCGCCGGCATGACAGAAATTACATTTTACTCCCAATGCATCATTGAAGCCGTGCATGATCTTGTCGAGATCTTCGTGGCTGATGTCCTTGGGTAATACTTTTAAATTGCGCTTGGGTTGTTCTTGTGGTGGCTGGCTGGCTGCAATGCCCAATACCACAGTGGCTGAGAGCAGCAGCACTACTGCAAATTTCTTGTTCATAGTCATGTTGATTGGTGTTTGTTACGCGAATCCCCAAAGGAAGGTTGTGCCTCTCAAGATTCATTACTGTGAATTTGACGATTATTTGTCAATAAACTGTCACCCGATCTTTGATTTTTTTCGGTTTATTTTGCATTTATGGCCACCAAAAACAAACAAGCTGCTATCGGCTTCATCTTTATCACCCTCCTCATCGATGTTATAGGCTTTGGAATCATCATCCCCGTGATGCCCAAACTGATCCAACAAATGATCCATGGCGATATCAGCGACGCATCCCGCTGGGGCGGCTACCTGCTCTTCGCCTATGCCGGCGTTCAGTTCCTATTCGCCCCCGTGCTCGGTAACCTGAGCGATAAATACGGTCGCAGACCCGTACTGCTGATCTCCTTGTTTGGCTTCGGACTCGATTACCTCTTTCTCGCTTTCGCCCCCTCCATCGGTTGGCTCTTCCTTGGTAGAGTGATCGCCGGTATTACCGGTGCCAGCTTTACTACCGCTACCGCCTATATCGCCGATGTGAGTACACCGGAAACCAAGGCCAAGAATTTCGGTATGATCGGCGCGGCATTCGGGATGGGCTTTATCATCGGTCCCGTTATTGGTGGACTCCTCGGTGGCTTCGGTCCCCGCTTCCCCTTTGTTGTGGCGGCCATTCTTACTTTACTCAACTGGCTCTATGGCTTTTTTGTATTGCCAGAGTCTTTGTCGCTGGAAAACCGCCGCGAGTTCGATTGGAAACGCGCCAATCCCATCGGTTCTTTAAAAGCGATTCAGAAATATCCGGCCCTGTCGGGACTGGTTGTATCCTTCGGATTGATCTACCTGGCTTCTCATGCCGTACAAAGCAATTGGAGTTATTACAGCATCTATAAATTCAATTGGCATGAACGTGAAGTGGGTATTTCTTTGGGTGTGGTTGGTGTTTGCGTGGCCATTGTGCAAGCGGGATTGATGAAGAAGAGTTTGCAATTGTTTGGACAAGAAAAGAGCGTGTACATCGGTTTCTTGTTTTATGCATTGGGGATGGTATTGTTCGCGCTGGCTTCGCAGGGTTGGATGATGTATGCGTTCACGATCGTGTATTGCTTGGGTGGTATTGCGGGTCCCGCGATCCAAGGTATTATTTCCAACCAAGTGGCGGCGAATGAACAGGGGGAGATCCAAGGGGCGCTTACGAGTTTGATTAGTTTAACTTCTATTATTGGTCCGCTGATGATGACCGGATTGTTCTCCTATTTCACGAGTAATAAAGTGGCGGTTAAAATGCCGGGTATTCCGTTTTATGTTGGAGCGGTGTTTATGGTGGTGAGTGCTTATATGGCGTATAGGGCATTGCATCCGGATAGGAAGCAAGTTGTTTAGTTTTTTGGTTATTAAGTTAGGGTAAAGTTTTTTTTACCGCGGCGGCGCAGCGGACGCGGCGGTAACGCAGCGAGTCTCTCATTGTGTCAGCCTCAAAAGTTTTGAAAACAGCTCGTAAAGGAATTTCCCTAGATAACTTAAGCATTTACTTATTTTATAAGAGGGTTTAAACGCCGCGTAATCGCTGCGTTCGCTGCGCCGCCGCGGTTCAAAACTCAAAACTAAAAAACTTAGAACTCAACAACTTAATTTATATATCTCGCAAAAAACTCCCAAGTCCTCAGCATCTGATCAATTCTCTGCCTATTCACTCCACTTCTCGTGATTTCATGGGTAGCACCCGGATGACGCACATATTCCACCGGTCTGCCTAATACTTTCAAGCTCTTGTATAATTGCTCACCTTGAATAACACCGGTTCTTAAATCGTTCTCACCATGGAAAATGATATACGGAGTAGTGATGTTTTGAACATAGTTGATGGGCGATTCACGCTCTAGAATCGGCAATACATTCTTCTCCCAAGGATATCCCCCAAAATAATTCGGTACCAAACGCCAAGCATTACCCTCACCAAAGAAAGTTCTTAAATCGTATACCCCTCTCTGTGAGCAAGCCGCTTTGAAACGTTTGTCGTGACCAATAATATAGGCCACCAAATAACCTGCATAAGAACCACCGGTTATGGCCAGTTTAGAAGTATCGGCCCAACCTTCGGCTACCGCTTTGTCGAGAGAAGTGAGCACATCTCTCATCGGTCCATTGCCCCAATCGTTCACATTGGCTCTGAGGAAATTCACTCCATAACCACCCGATCCGCGGGGATTGCTGTACACCACACCATAGCCTTTTGAACACCAGAACTGAAACTCATGCCACATTGAGTTTTCGCCGGGTCCCCACATAGCAGAAGGTCCACCGTGGATTTCCAATAACAATGGATATTTCTTGCCGGGCTCGTAATTGGTGGGTTTCATCACCCAGTATTCAACCGTTAACCCTTTCTCATTCACAAAACTGTGTTTTTCGGGTATGCTTAATTGTTTGTTTGCGATCCAGTCGCTGTTATGATGCGTGAGTGCTTTATCGGTTTTGAAATCGCCCGTACTCACATACAGTTCAAATGGATTGGTGACCTGTGTTTTGGAATACACTGCCACGCCGTTTTTAATAGCAATGGCGTTGATACCGGAATTCACATCGGTGAGGGTGGTGATTTTTCTGGTTGGAATCTCCAATTTATTCAAGGTAATACCACCGTTTGAAGAAGCGGTGAAATAGAGGGTATTGTTATCGGGCCCCCAGATCACACTGTTCTTATTTCTGTCGAAAGGAATGGTGAGAACAGATTCCGGACTGCCATCTACTGCAATGATGCCCAGCGCAGGAACGGAGGCAAAGCCGGTATTGCCATATTGAAAGGCAATGAATTTACCATCGGGAGAAACAACGGAACCGTTATAACTCATGTCTTTTTTGCCAAGGAATAAAGTAGCAGCTCCGGTGCTGAGATCTACTTTCATGATCTGTGATTCCTGTGTTCTATCGGGGCTGACTTCAGTATTGTAATCGGCATCCACTAAAATACTATTGGTGCCGGGAATGAATTGAGGATTGGAGAAACTGTAGAATCCTTTGGTAACCGGAACGGGATTGCCGCCTTTTTTGAGGTTGAGTAAGAACACATGGCTGATGGAAGATTCGCCGCTGGTGGTTGACTCCTCTTGAAAATTGAGTTTGTTGATCACTTTCGCCATGCGGTCGGTTTCGTTGAGCTCTAAATAAGCTCTCACTTCTTCCATTGATCCATTGGGATCGGGTTTGGCAGTATTGGGAACGAGGTTGCTGTTATTGGTGAATCCGGGTTTCTCGCTGTTCCAACTGGGCACTTCTTTGTTGGGATTGAGATGCGGATCGCGAATGAATTCTTTGAGATTGATGGAAGCAGTGAACAAGAGCGCGGTACCATCGGCATTCCAACGTGGATTGGAAGCACCGTATTTGAAATTGGTCAATTGCTTGGGTTCGCCTCCACTCAAGGAAAGCAAGAACAATTGTGGTCGACCGTTTACGGCTCTTACAAAAACAATGTCTTTTCCATTCGGACTAAAACTACCTTGTGAAGCACCTTCTTTAGCGGTTGTAATAGGATAGGCTTCTCCGTTACCATCGGTAGGGGCGATCCAAAGTTGGGTTGTGTATTTGTAGTCCCATTTAGCATTATCGTTCAGTTCAATGGAAGTTAGCGCGTACAGGGCTTTTGAGCCATCGGGGCTCAATGCCACGCTGTTGATGGATTTTACCTGAAGGAGGTCGGTAACTTTGATGCCTTCTTTTGTTTGAGCGAAGGCAGTAATGTAAAAGAAGGATACGAGTATCCAAGCAGCTGTTTTTCTCATAATCTCTCGTTTAAAAAATTGTTTGAAATCCGTCATTTAAATGTACGTGATTCCCTTCACACCATTAAAATCACGAACTTTGGGCACTTAAATTACGACGATTATGGGCAAATTACAGCAAGAGTTCAATGAATACCGTTCTAAAATGAACGAGGTGATTTTAAGCAAGAACAATTTAGTGATGAAGCGCTTGTGGAACCTCGATACCAATACCTACGACGATGGTGCGCTTCCCAAAAAAACCAAAGAGATGTTGGGCTTAGTCGCCAGCATGGTATTGCGTTGCGACGACTGTATCAAATACCACGTAGAAAAATGCCATGAACTGGGCGTCACCACCGAAGAGCTCTACGAAATCTTCGCCGTAGCCAATATTGTTGGCGGCACGATAGTGATTCCGCATACGAGGAGAGCGGCGGAGTATTGGGAGGAGGTTATTGTGAAAGAAGAGGGGGAGGAACAGGGGGGAATACAGGAACGAGGATGAGAGGAGACGAGGAAACGAGGAAATACAAGGTGACTGCCAGCGCTGCGTAGTCGCTGCGTTCGCTGCGCCGCTGCGGTGAAAATTAGGAGGGAGGAAATACAGAGAAGGAAGAGGGGGAGGAACAGGGGGAATACAGGAAGGAGGAAAAGCATAGAAAGAAGAGGAAGAAGAACAGGGGGCTTTGCGACTTCTCTGCGCCCTTTGCGAGCTCTGCGGTGAACAAAAGTCCGCAGAAAACACAGCCTCTCCAAACCTAAAGCCCAAAGCCTAACACCTAAAGCCTAAAATCCAAGTTTTCCCATTCCCGATAATTTCCCTAGATTTATTTACCCATTCATTGGTTAACTTTGCAACGAATCCTTTCTATATGAGTCAAACAATCGCTCCTGCATTGACCGCCAAAGATTTTGCTACCGACCAGGAAGTACGCTGGTGCCCCGGATGTGGCGACTATTCTATTTTGGCGCAAGTGCAAAAGATCATGCCTTCCTTAGGTATTCCCAAAGAAAACATTGTAGTGATCTCCGGAATTGGCTGTAGCAGTCGTTTCCCCTACTACATGAACACCTACGGTATGCACTCGATCCACGGGAGAGCAACCGCTGTTGCTTCGGGCTTGAAAGCATCCCGCCCCGATTTGAGCGTATGGATCGTAACGGGCGACGGTGATGGATTGAGCATCGGCGGTAACCATACCATCCACTTGCTCCGCAGAAATTTCGACGTCAACTTACTGTTGTTCAATAACCAGATCTACGGTTTGACCAAAGGCCAATATTCTCCTACTTCGGAAGAGAGAAAGGTAACCAAGTCGACACCATTTGGTAGCATCGATCATCCTTTCAATCCGGCTGCATTGGCACTCGGAGCCGACGCCACTTTTGTAGCGAGAAGCATGGACCGCGATCCCAAACATTTGCAAGACATGTTGCTGAGAAGCCAAAAACACAAAGGCGCTTCTTTCCTTGAGATCTATCAAAACTGTAACATCTTCAACGATGGTGCATTTGAAACCTTCACGGAAAAGTCTACCAAACCCGATAATACCTTGTTCCTCGAACACGGCAAACCATTGGTATTTGGTGCGCAACAAAACAAAGGAATTAAGATCGACGGCTTCCGTCCGAAAGTGGTAGAAATAGGCACTGAAGCGAGTTTAGACGATTTGTGGATCCACGACGAAAAAGACTTTTACAAAGCACAAATATTGGTACGCATGTTCGATGACCCCAGAATTGAAGGTCACCTACCTCGTCCATTCGGCGTGTTCTACGAAACCGAGCGTCCTTGCTACGAAGAAATGCTCAACCTCCAAATTGAAGAAGTGATTACAGCGAAGGGAAAGGGTAATTTGGATAAGTTGTTGAGGGGGAATGAGGTGTGGAGTATTGAGTAGGAGGGAGGATAGAGGAAACGAGGAAGGAGGAAATACAGAGAAAGAACAGGGGGGATACAGGAACGAGGATGAGAGGAAATACAGAGAAAGAGCAGGAGGAAGAACAGGGGGGATATAGGAACGAGGATGAGAGGAGACGAGGAAATACAGGGTGACTGCCAGCGCTGCGTAATCGCTGCGTTCGCTGCGCCGCTGCGGTGAAAATTAGGAGGGAGGATAGAGGACGGAGGAAATAAAAAGATATTGCCAGCACTGCGCTGCTTGAATAAAAGAAGAACCAACACTTTGCGACTCCTTCGCGCTCTTCGCGGTCTCTGCGGTGAAAAAAAGCTCAACAGGCGCTTTTTTCATACAGAATCCCTAATTTACCACATGCTAATTTCCCTACATCCACAAAACCCGCAACAACGATTAATTGACAAGGATGTAGTGCCCTGCATACAAAAAGGTGGCGTCATAATATATCCCACCGACACTGTTTACGGATTGGGATGCGATATCTTTCAACACAAATCGGTGGAACGCATATGTGCCATCAAAAATGTTGATCCGCACAAAGCGCAACTATCATTCATCTGCTCCGACCTGAGTGATTTAAGCAAGTACACAAAAAGCATTTCCACTCCCATCTATCGATTATTAAAGCATTACCTGCCAGGTCCATACACTTTTATTTTACCTGCGAGCAAGGAAGTCCCCAAAATCTTGAAAAGCAAGAAAGACACCATTGGACTGCGCATTCCTGACAATACCATTGCGAGAACCATCATTCAAACCTTGGGGCATCCCATTCTAAGCGCCTCCTTACCCGGCGAATGGCCCGAAGAAATCGCCGATCCCGATTGGATCCACGAGCACTTCGAGAACAGAGTAGATATGGTGATCGACGGCGGAATTGGGGGCATCGTTCCTTCTACTGTCATTGATTGCACAGGTGCGGAACCGGTGGTGGTGAGGCAGGGGAAGGGGGAGTTCGGGAGCGAGGAATAGAGGAGACGAGGAATAACAGGAGGGAGGAGGGAAGATGGAGGAAATACAGAGAAAGAAGAGGGGGAAGAACAGGGGGGATACAGGAACGAGGAATATCAGGCGGGAGGAGGGAGGATAGAGGAGGGAGGAAATACAGAGGAATCGCCAGCGCTGCGTTGCCGCTGCGATCGCTGCGCCGCTGCGGTGAAGAAAAGAGTGAGGAAAGACAGAGAAAGAACAGGAAGGACAGAATTTGAAGCAACTATCCTGTCAATCCTTTAATCCTGAAAATCCTGATCGAGCAACCTTTGCGCTCTTCGCGGACTTTGTGTTAAAAACTAAAAAACTAAAAAACTCAACAACTAAACAACTCATCACTCTCTCCCCCGCCGCTCATCAATTTTAAGAATTACTAAACCAAACCCAAGCCAGACTGTTTATAGTTTTGTACAAAACAGTCGCGTATGAATCTACAAAATGTTCCTGTAGTGACTTCGATAAGCGCTGCAGAATTCAAAGAGAAGTATTACGATGCACAGAAGCCGGTGGTGATTCGAGATCTTTCTAAAGATTGGCCGGCATTGAATAAATTGAACTGGGACTATTTCAAATCAATTGTGGGCGATAAGCAAGTAGGCATTTACAACAATGTAAAAAGCGATGCATACACACCTATCAATAAAGCAGATGATTACACCAGTTTTGGTGAATACATTGATATGATTAAATCGGGTCCGGCCGCGTGGAGAATTTTCCTCTTCAATATTTTTAGTCATGCGCCGCAACTCACCAAAGACTTTACCTGGCCCGATCATTTAATGAAAGGATTTGTGAAGCGAGTGCCGATGTTGTTTGTAGGCGGACAGGGATCGATCACACACATGCATTTCGACATCGACCTATCGCATATACTTCATACACAATTTGTGGGTCGCAAGCGTGTGTTGTTGTTTCCTTATGAAGAGCAACACAAACTTTATCGTAAACCATTCGAGGTCTTGAGTTTAGCCGACTTTAGCAACTATTGGGATCCGGAGAGAAGCAAAATCAATTACGAAGAATTTCCTGCATTAAAAGATGCTAATGGGTATGAGATCATTCTGGAGCATGGAGACACTTTGTTCATGCCCGGAGGATACTGGCATCATATGGAATACCTTGAGAGTGGTTTTGCTATGAGCTTGAGAGCGTTACAGCCCAAATTGACGGATAAATTGAAGGGAGTTTGGAACATTGTGGGCATGAGAAATATTGATACTGTATTCAAGAAAACAGCGCCACAATGGTGGTATGAATACAAGAAAGAAAAGTTGTTTCAAGCGGCAGATCGTAAGATTGTATAGGCTGAGAAGAACTATTGCGTTTGCGTTATAGTGTGGGTTTGAATGAGTTAAGAAGCGATGAAAAAATAGTTAATAAAATAATTGATTTTATTAAATACAGTACCTAATTTAGCCCCACTATAACGCACGAATATCTGACGTGCAAGAGTCTCCTAATCCATTTTCCACGCTCGAACCATCCAATTTCCGGTTGCATCTACATCCCTTTTCAATTACTTGATTTTTAGCTTTATCGCTATTCTCCGTACCGGATAGTATGTATTATATACTGTTGAAAACGAACCCGTAAAAAGTTTTGTAACCAATACTAACTGCAGCCGAGCTGTGCTGCACTGCTAACATAGGTATAAACGTATTTACCTTCTTTCTTTTTGTGGTTTCAGAGGTAAGCACAGGCCGGCGATTTCTATCGCCGGCATTTTTTTGTGCTACACAACCATTGTTTATCTACCATTATGTTTTGCGCGGAAAATATGTCGGTTTGCTGCGCGACGTTCATGACGCAAGATGCGGCGTTCACGTGGTCCGATACGACCGTCATTGGCGCGAAAATGTCTGCGTTGACGTTGAATCGAGCGTTGCTCATGCATCAACAAGCGGGCTTCTCTTTTATTGATCGATCCATTGCGAATGCCTTGTGCAATTCTTGCTTTCTGAGCTCTTTTTCCAATTCCGTGTGCTTCTGCGGTACCAATACTTACGATGGCAATCAATGCAAAAGCGATTAACATTTTGAGTTTCATGGCTATACTTTTTGTTATACTGGTATAGACTGTGGGGGAGGGGGAAGGTTTAATGGAGGAGATTGTTGAAAAAGAAGAGGGGGAGGAACAGGGGGAATTAATTAATAATTAATAAGTAATAATTAATAATGGAACAGCCGGAATACAAGATGGAGGAGGGAAGATAGAGGAGGGAGGAAACGAGGAAAGAGAGAGAAAGAACAGGAAGAAGAGCAGGGGGAATACGAAGACCGAGGGGCTTTGCGACTTCTTCGCGAACTTCGCGCTCTCTGCGGTGATCTAAATTGATAACTTCAACTGCACTTCCTTCAACTGAAACGTTTTCCGGTGATACACACACTGCCCGAATGCTTCCAACGCTTTTCGATGATCGGCAGTACCATAGCCCTTGTTCTTATCCCATTTATACGCAGGAAATTCTTCGTGCAATTTTAACATGAACTCGTCACGATACGTTTTCGCGAGTATGCTAGCAGCAGCAATGGCCGTGAAGCGTCCATCGCCTTTTACAAAACACTGATGCGGAATTTTTTTATAAGGAATGAAGTAATTACCATCGATGAGTAACTGTTTTGGTTTAGGCTTTAACTGATCAATAGCGCCGTGCATGGCTTTCATTGCAGCTTTTAAAATATTGATCTTATCAATTTCTTCCGCATCAATAAATGCTACACCATACGAAACAGCATTCGCTTCAATGTATTCACGTAAGGTGTTTCTATTTGCTTCGGTAACTTTTTTTGAATCGTTGAGTAAGGGATGATGAAAATCTTTGGGAAGAATAACTGCGGCAGCTACTACGGGTCCGGCCAAACAACCTCTTCCCGCTTCATCGCAGCCGGCTTCTATCAATTCTTCATTGTAAAAATTCAATAACACTAAGTAAAGATACGAGTAAGTTTTTTTCAACTGTTTTTCGGTTGTGCTTTGAATGGCGTAACTTGAGTGTCACTATTTAAGTCAATTGCTATGGATCCTGTAATGTTTGAAGAAGTGTTCCCCGATTTCGAACCGAAGCTAAAAGAAGCGATCGAGTCGAATAGTGAAGTACGCTATTTTAAAGCAGGGGAGCAATTGATGCGGACAGGGCAGTATTTTAAAAGTACCATGCTCATTTTCGAGGGATTGATCAAAGTGTACCGGGAAGACGACCAAGGCAATGAATTTTTCATGTACTACCTACAGCCCGGTCAAGCCTGCGCCCTCAGCATGGTTTGCGCCACCAAACAGGAAACCAGTCAAATTATGGCCAAGGCGGTTAAAGATACCGGGGTGATCGCCATTCCCCTCCAGTACATGGACCAATGGATGACCCAATACAAGAGTTGGTACCATTTTGTGCTCGAAACCTACCGCTCTCGTTTTGAGGAATTACTTTTGACCATCGACCAGATCGCTTTTAGGGCGCTGGATGAACGACTGGTGTTTTACCTCAAAAGACATCAAAACACGTTGAATACCAATAAAATAGAAATCAGCCACCAAGAAATTGCAGACGAACTGAACTCTTCCCGAGAGGTGGTTAGCCGATTACTGAAAAAAATGGAGCAACTTGGAAAAGTAAAACTTCACCGCAATGAAATAGAAATCATTGATTTATAGAACTTTTTTTGAGGCCCTGTGTTATTTGTGATATAAGTCGCAATTCTTTCTCTCTCACCGTCCGAAATTTACCCTAAGGCAACTGGGGAAAAACCCCCGAATATTTTTTGCGGTAAATTAATTTTTTATGGGTACTTTTCAGGAGATAATCAATGCAGATAAACCCGTTTTGGTTGACTTTTTTGCAACATGGTGTGGTCCATGTAAAATGATGGCCCCGATTTTAACAGAAGTAAAAAATCAACTAGGCGAAAGCGTTACCATTCTCAAAGTGGACGTCGACAAAAATCCACAAGCAGCATCGGTATACAATGTTCAAGGGGTTCCTACATTGATCGTCTTTAAAAATGGTGAGGTGAAATGGCGTCAATCCGGAGTGGTGGGAGCAAAACAATTGGAACAGATTTTGCTTCAGTACTCATGATAATCCAAATTATATTCTGACTAAACCGATTAGTAGCATGTTAAAGGAATTCTTTCAATCCAACAGAAAAGCCATCCTTCTAGGAGTTGTTGGTATCGTACTAGGCGCCGTAGGCGGCCTCTTTTACTGGAAATACATGGGCGACTATGCGTCAGCGGAAAGTCTTATTATTTCTAGTCCTTACAGAACATCTATGTATGGCGCCGTAATTGGTGGCCTTTTCTTATCGTTCTGGGAGCCTCGCAGAAGTTCGCAACAATAACTGCTTATAAATTATGATTGAATGGTTGAGCAAGCCCTGGCCATGGTATGTGGCGGGTCCTCTCATTGGCTTAACAGTGCCCTTATTACTGATTCTCGGAAACAAATCATTTGGAATCTCTTCTTCGCTGCGGCATATTTGCGCCGCATGCATTCCTGCTAACATTCCCTTTTTCAAGTACAATTGGAGGAAAGAATCGTGGAACCTGGTTTTTGTAGCCGGTGTTTTATTGGGTGGAATTGTAGCCGGTACTTGGTTGCAGAACCCCGATCCCATTTCTCTCAACCCGAAACTGGTGGCAGAATTGAGCTCTTATGGAGTTGAAACACCACAAGGATTATTACCTCTCGATTTATTCAACTGGCCTGCCTTGCTTACAGCAAAAGGACTGTTCTTAATGGTTTTGGGTGGTATTCTCGTAGGCTTTGGAACCCGCTATGCCGGCGGATGTACTAGTGGACATGCCATCATGGGACTAAGCACCCTGCAGTTCCCTTCTTTAGTTGCCACTTGTTGTTTCATGGCCGGCGGTTTTGCCATGAGTAATTTGTTAATTCCTTTCATTCTTAAATTATAATCAGATGCCAATAGAAACCAATACCGATTTTGAAGTGCGTTCGCTTGACAGCATCTGTATCAACGATTCAGAATTGCCCGCACCTTGGTATTCAAACATCAAATTCATCATACCCGGATTTCTCTTTGGAATTTTACTCGTGAAATCGGAAGTGATTTCATGGTACCGCATTCAAGAGATGTTCCGACTCCAGAGCTTTCACATGTTCGGAGTAATTGGCTCGGCCGTAGTGGTGGGCATGATCAGTGTTTGGATCATTAAGAAACTGAAAGTTAAAACCATTCAAGGCGAGGAAATTCATTTCCCTAAAAAGCCCTTGAACAAAGGGCAGATCTATGGCGGATTACTTTTTGGATTTGGATGGGCTCTTACAGGTGCTTGTCCGGGTCCCTTGTACGCCCAATTAGGCACCGGTGCTACCGTAACTATTGTTACACTTCTTTCAGCCATTTTTGGTACTTGGTTGTACGGATTGCTACGTGAGAAACTCCCGCACTAATTTCTGATCAAAAAATAGAACAAGCGGTGTTCACTTGATGAAGTGATAGTACCTTTGCGCTATGATAGAGAATGACCTGCAGAAACGCATTCGCCCCGTAGCCATTTGGGTGTTGATTGGGGTAGTGATGTTAATGATTCAAGTTGTACTGGGAGGAATTACCCGTTTAACAGGATCCGGTTTATCGATTACAGAATGGAAACCTATCTTGGGTGCCGTTCCGCCTACTACAGAACAAGCATGGCTCGAGGCTTTCGAGAAATACAAAACCATTGGTCAGTACAAGCAGATCAATTTTCATTTCACTTTATCCGATTTCAAATTCATTTACTTCTGGGAATGGTTTCATAGAGAATGGGCACGTTTAATTGCTGTTGCCTTTGCAATTCCCTTCGTGATCTTCTTGTTTCAAAAGCGCTTTACCAAAGCAATGATCACCCCTTTGTTAGTGTTGTTTGCTATGGGTGGACTTCAAGGGGCCATTGGTTGGATCATGGTGGCAAGTGGATTGAATGATGAAAATATATATGTAAGCCATTTCAAACTGGCCATTCATTTTATCTCCGCATTGGTATTGGTAAACTTCGCGGTTTGGTTTGCATTGCGATTGCTGGTGCAAAAGCCTGCACAAATTTTACCTGCCGCTCCAAGAAAACAATTGTTCTGGCTCTTAGCACTCACCGTTCTTCAACTCATTTATGGAGCATTCATGGCCGGATTAAAAGCAGCCCTTGCCGCTCCTACTTGGCCAACCATCAACGGTTCTTGGTTCCCCGAATCAATGACCGGTAATGTGCTGCACGATGTTATTACCATTCACTTTATTCATAGAGGCTTGGCTTATTTGTTGGTTGTGGCAACGCTTGCTTGGTGGTGGAAGAACAGAGCAGCCACCGGATACAAGCCCTTCGACCGATGGAAGAATGTACCGGTGCTCTTGATTTTTGCTCAATTGGCACTCGGGATTCTCACGGTATTGAATGCAACTCAGCCGAATTTGCTCATTTTATTCGGAGCATTGCATCAGTTTATAGGAATGGCTTTTGCCAGCAGTATTGTGGTTTCCATTTATTTATTAAAACCAACGGGTTTGAATTTAAAGTAACGGAAGGGTTATGAAAAGCAACGTTTAATTGTTAACTTGTTAAGGTGTTGCTTTTATGAAACCATTCATACGATTTGTTTACCATTCCTTTCCTTTCCAACTCTTGATTTTACATATCAAGAAGTTCCCTGTATTGCTCATATTCTGGTACATTCTATTTAGCACCATCAGCAGCGGTTTCATGAAAAGTTATGGCGCTTATTCGCTGTTTCTTGGCCCCGAATACTTGGGCTCTGTAAACCCATTAGGGGCTGCAATAGTTGGAGTGGCCATTGGCATTTTTATCATGAGTTGGCATATTACAACTTTCATATTGTTCTCTCGACACTTTCGGTTTCTAGCTACTACTTCCAACCCGTTTTTAAAATATTGTATCAATAATAGTGCGCTCCCTGCTGTGTTTTTAATTTATTATATTATTCGAATGTCCATTTACGATAGTGGAAATGAATTAATGAGCGCGGGAGATGTTACCCTTCAAGTATTGGGCTTTTTGGCGGGGATATTGTTTTTGATCTTGATTTCTTTTCTCTACTTCTTTCGTTACGACCGTCGTATCGCCCGAAATTTAAGTCCGGTGATCAGCAATCCTCAACTTTTCAAATCACAATTCAAGAAGAAGCATGTGAAGTTGAACGATAGCCGAGTGATTCAAGTTGATTGGTTTTTCCGTGGTCCCTTTACAATTAAAAAAGTAAGAGATGTATCGCATTACAGCGACGATTTTATCGAATCTGTTTTGAAGCGACATCACTTTGCTTCTGTTGTAGCCGTATTTATTGCTTTTATCTTTTTAGTAGTAGTGGGATATTTCCTCGATTACAAGGCATTTCAATTGCCCGCGGCGGCCGGCATTACTGTTTTTTTTGCTATTGTAATTGCCGTTATAGGTGCCTTTACCTACTTTACGCAATCGTGGAGCATTCCTTTGTTGCTCTTGCTATTTTTTCTGATAAACTTGTTGTTCAAATTTGACATCATCGATCCTACCAATAAAGCCTACGGAATTAATTACGCTAATAAGAAAGAGCGTCCAGACTATAGTCCTGAGTATTTAGCCGCTTTGTGTAGCGATAGTATTGTTTTTAGTGATCGGAGAAATATGGAGGCGTTGTTAGATCGATGGAAGGCAAAACAAAAAGATAGTTTGCCCTTGCTTTACATTATTAATACCAGTGGTGGTGGAAACCGAAGTGCTCGCTTTACAATGGAAGTGTTGCAACACCTCGATTCAGTGAGTAATGGAACCATTCTGCGTAAGACTGTTTTGATCAATGGCGCAAGCGGTGGTATGTTAGGGGCCTCTTATTTTCGAGAATTGGATTTGCAGCGACAAAAAGGACTCCTAAAAAATATAACAGATCCGGTATATGCCGACAATATTTCTCAAGACCTCTTGAATCCGATCTTTAGTTCATGGGTTGCTCGTGATATTGCTGCGCCAGCGCAAAAGTTCAAGATCGGCAGTTTTCAATACTTGAAAGATAGGGGGTATGCTTTTGAAGAGAAATTGAATGAGAATGCAGGAGGACTTTTTAATAAATCGATACGCGACTATAAAGAACTAGAATCGAAAGCAGAAAGCCCCATGGTTGTTTACAATACGGTGGTTTCAAGAGATGGAAGAAAGTTTTTGATTGGAACGCAGCCAATGAGTTTTTTAATGAAAGCCAACGTAGACGATAGTCCTGATGCGATCGATTTCAATGCCTTTTTCAAATATCAGTCGCCCGATCAATTGCGGGTATTGAGTGCTATGAGAATGAATGCAACCTTCCCTTATGTACTGCCGAATGTATGGTTGCCTTCGAATCCGGTGATTGATGTGATGGATGCGGGTTTGCGTGATAACTACGGCATGGAGACCAGTTATCGATTTTTAACAGCTATGCGACCTTGGATTGAAAAGAATTGCAGGGGCATTGTATTGATTCAAATTCGGGATCGTAAAACAGGAGGCTGGGATCATCCTTTTGAATCGGGAAATATCAGCGAGGTATTAACGCGTCCGTTTTTGTTGTTGCAAAACAACTGGTATAAAATGCAAGAGTACAATCAAACCGATCTTTTTCAAAGCGAGCAACAATTGTTCAAAGGGAAAATTCACAAGATCACTTTTCAATACAATGCCCAAACCGAAGAATCCGGCGCAGCCTTGAGCTTCCATTTAACAAAACGAGAGCAACAAGATATCACGAAATCGCTGCATTTGAAGATGAACCAGGAGGCCTTGAGTTATTTCGCGAAACTGAGTGGTAATTAATAATTAACAATTAATAATTAATAATGAAACAGCCGGCAGTCAGGTTGATTGAATATCGGAGGCTAATCTGTGTTAATCCGTTTTAATTTGTGGGAATCGGTGGTCAAAAATAACGGTGAAATATTGAAAGACTCCTAGCGCTGCGTTAACGCTGCGGACGCCGCGCCGCCGCGGTAAAAAAATAGAGTAATGCTTTGCAGTGAATAACTCTAATTAATTAGTTTGATAATTATATTCATTTAGCAGCAAGACCAAATCTTCGGAGGCCCCAATTCTTAATTCTTAACTCTTAATTAACCCCCGCTCTAGGTCGTATTAGTTTGAAAAAATTCGGAAGAATTTTGATTTCAAATCTACTCTCGGTTTCGGAAGGCTCACCATCAATATGCAAAGGTGCTTTGCTGGGATTCTCAATAGTCAGTTGATCCGTTTGAAAATAGATGATGGATTGTTGCAAAGAGTTCTCTGCAGTTTTTACTTTCCCGAGCAATACCTGTTTCACTACATTTAGTAATAAAAGCGGTTTAGCAGTTTTCTTCACTATTACAATATCCAATAACCCGTCGTTTAATAAAGCTTCCGGTGCAATGGTGAAGCTATTTCCGAATTGATTGCTATTGGCTACACTGATGAAGAATGCTTCTGTATCGAAACGCAAACCATTAGCGCTGATTGTAAAGGGGTAAAAGGGAGCAGTAAAGAAGTGACGTGTGGTGAGTCGTGCATAGGTTTTCAATCCCCTGCTTTCTTGTTCTGCAAATTCATGGGCCACTCCGGCATCAAAACCTAAGCCAGCCAACATGCATGCAAAACGATTGTTGATCATGAATCCATCAGTTAAAGCCGGCTTGCCGGTGAAGAGGATCTCTAATGCTTTTTCGGGATTTTTAGGAATGTTGGCAGTAAGTGCAAGTCCGTTTCCCGATCCCATGGGAATGATTCCGAAAGGGATGTCTAAATGGGCGAGTGCATTTACTACTTGATTGACACTGCCATCGCCACCGCAGATCCCAATTTTGTTAAACCTCTCTGTTTTGATATAATCAACTAGATGATCGTAGTTGCCATCTTGGGTGGTTCCTTCAAAAGTAAAGTCGATGATTGCTGAACGGGTGATGTTTTCAATTTTGTTTCTCAGCACCTTTTTAGATCTGGTACCGGAAATTGGGTTCATTAAGTAAAGTATTTTATCCCGTTTCATGTGCGTCAATATCGAGCACGAAGATACAGTAGTAATGCGATATACTTAATCTTCCAATATCAATACACCCAAGACATTTCTTTTGATGCGTATGGCTTTTGCCATGGCGGGATCAGCAGGAGCGAGCCAAGCGCAGATGTTCAATTTTTTTCTGGTCCAAATTATTTTGAGCAGGTCTTTATTGAATAGGAAGATCTGATCGGCACTGTCTTTCTGAGCCGTTCCTTCTCCTTTTTCATCAAATAGTCCAATGCTTCTTACCCAACCTTTGGGAACTTCATTGGCTTTGTTGTCGTCGAATTCAATTTTGAACAGGTTGTTGTTCGATAGATCGGCTTTTTTCACACGAATGACGTTTGCAACGGTATCGTCAACGGTAGATGATTTTATAACAGCTTTTTTGTTGAGAGTAATTTTCCAACTGCTCATTTGAGCGGATGCGGATAAAGAAATAGCCAATAAAGCGATGAATACGATTGCCTGTTTCATGGTGACAAGATAGTGAATTTTATAATAAATTTTGGTTCACCGCAGTGCTCGCAAAGTCCGCTAAGTAGTCGCAAAGACCCTCGTTCTTGTATTCCACCTGTTCTTCCCTCTCTTCTTTCTCAATATTTCCTTTCTCCAGTCCTCTCCTTATTGTTTTTTCACCGCAGCGGCGCGGCGTGCGCAGCGATTGCGCAGCGCTGGCAGTCACCCTGTATTTCATTGATCAGGATTTTCAGGATTAAAGGATTGACAGGATAGTTGCTTCAAATTCTATTCCTCCTGTTCCTCTTCCTGTTCTTTCTCTGTCTTTCCTCGTTTCCTCGTCTCCTCTCATCCTCGTTCCTCCCTCTTCTCACCATTTCATCAAACAACTCGCCCAGGTAAACCCGCTTCCAAACGCTGCTAAACAAACGAGGTCTCCTTTCTTTATTTTTCCTGCTTCCCAAGCTTCGCATAAGGCTATGGGTACGGAAGCGGCTGTTGTATTGCCGTATTTGTGAATGTTATTGAATACTTGGTCGTCGCGCAATCCAAGTTTTTGCTGAACAAACTGGGCGATTCTTAAGTTGGCTTGGTGGGGAATCAACACCGAAATATCGGAAGGCTGATAGCCATTGGCTTGCAGCGCTTCTACAATGACTTCCGGAAATTTTACTACCGCTTTTTTGAATACCGAGGGGCCGTCCATAAAAGGGAAGTTCTGTGCATTGTCGATCATGTTGTGACTCATGAACATTTGTCCAATAGGCGCTTCGTCAAAATTAGCCAACGGCTCTTTTGTCCAATGGTTGGCGTGCGTGCCGGGATTGTACATTGCCAATATCTCGGCACTTTCTCCATCGCTGTGCAAGTGCGTGCTTAAGATCGCAGATTGATCATCGGAAGAGGGCTGCAATACTACCGCGCCGGCACCGTCTCCGAAAATCACACTAACATTTCTGCCTCGAGTACTAAAATCGAGTCCGAAAGAATGTTTCTCACTTCCAATTACCAATATGTTTTTGTACATGCCGGTTTTTATGAATTGATCGGCTACACTTAAGGCATAGACGAAACCGCTGCATTGATTGCGAATGTCTAAAGCTCCAATTTCTTTCATCTTCATGGCTCTTTGTACCAATACGCCACAGCCTGGGAAATAATAGTCGGGCGAGAGTGTTGCAAATACAATGAAGTCGATATCCTGAGGAGTAATGCCTGCTCTTTCGATGGCGATTTTAGAAGCTTCTACTGCCATTGTGGTGGTAGTTTCTTCTGTGCGATGGGCATAACGGCGTTCTTTGATGCCGGTTCTTTCTTGGATCCATTCGTCGCTGGTATCCATATACTTGGTAAGGTCCTGATTGGTAACTACATTATTCGGCACATACATGCCTATTCCTGCAATTTTTGAACTGAACATGTGCAAGCTGTTTAATCGTTATAGTGTAACAGTAGTAAAGCTAAAATGTTTTACTTAAAGATCTGATTGAACTCCAAGCGTTCGCCATCGGGTCCGGTAATGTTAAAAAAGGCCACGCCTTTCTCCCAAAAGTTGAGGTGTACGGGCGCTTCTTCTAATACATTGTAACCGTTTTCTTTTGCGATGCGGAAACATTCGTTCACATCATCTACATCAAAACAGATGTGATCGATGTGACCATCTTTTCTGCTTGTGATGGAAGGAATGATAGGATCGGGGAATTGGTACAATTCTAAAACAATTGCATTCAATTCCATCATGATACAGGTTCCCTTTCCTCCTTCATAGTCGAAAGGTTTTCTCATGGTTGTTTTAAACCCAAGTTTTTGATAGAAAGGCTCGCTTTGGGCGAGGTTGCTAACAGGAATGCCTATATGCTGAAGAGATTTTATTGGAATCATAGCAATTATTTAAACACGTACATACCATTTTTTCTTATCCATCCACCAGCCTGCAAGCCAGCAAGTGAGCATCCACCAAAGCGCGAAGGCGAGAGAAGCCCAGTAGTGTCCGAGATAACTAAATACGTTCAAGAAGATCCATCTGTACAAGGGAAGGTCGCCCACTTTAATGGTCCACATGAGTATCACGCCTACTTCACTTAGTAAATAAATAAAGAGGGGGTTCTTGCCCACTGTTTCAAAGAACCAAGCATATTTGTTTTTTTGACGGATGTCTACCAAATAAATGATGGCAGAAATGATCATTAGGTCGATGCCCACGGTATACAATACAAATGAGCTGGTCCATAATTTTTTATTGATGGGGAAGCTGCTGTCCCAGAAATAAGCAAGGGTGATACAAGCGGCACCCGCCAGTAATAAGTGTGTAAGCCCTTCGAAGCTTTTTCCTTTTTGTTGGATGTAGATCCCTGCAAAATAACCGAACACCACATTTCCAATAGCCGGGAAAGTGCTCAATACGCCTTCGGGATCGAAAGCTATTCCTTCGCCATGGTACAAATGGTTTGGACCCATGAGCCATAAGTCGAATTTAAGTGCGGCGTTCCCTTCCAAAGTGAAATCACCATAGGCACTCATCACCCATTTGTAAGCTACCAATATGAACAAGGTGATACCAAATACCCATTTAGGTTTTAAGAAATACACCATTAAAGAAGCAATGCCATAGCATAAACCAATGCGTTGCAGTACACCCAAAATGCGGGTATGATCGAAAGGTCTGAATACCCATCCGTTGGCAGTATGGTCTACAAAGGGAAACCAATACATGAGGAAGCCTAGTAAGAAAATAAGAAAGGTTCTTTTGAGAATTTTGAGTACCACTTTTGAGGTGGGTAAACTTTCCCATTTTGGAAGCACGAAACTCATCGCATTTCCTACCGCAAAAAGAAAGGAAGGAAATACCAGATCGGTGGGTGTAAATCCATGCCAGTTTGCATGTAACAATGGGGCAAATGTATATTCATCTCCTCCTGTATTTACGATGATCATGAAGCAAATCGTGAGGCCTCTAAATACATCCAAGGCCTGAAAGCGTTGAGAGCTCATATGCAGTGTTTGATTTGGGAAGATAGTTATTTTCAATCATTCTCATCGTATCTTTAAGCAAAGATTGCCTTCAATGAAAAAGCTGAAAATTACAGTAGTCGTTTTACTATTGTTAACCATCGTTTACCTACTCGGTCCTCATCCAGCAACTCCTGTATACGACACGAAACTTCCGGATGCTCCGGCAGATCTTCAGCAACTGAGTCAATATGTTTCTCAGCTTGAACGAGTTCAAAAAGTAAAAGAAGACAACGAGGCCAAAATAGTTTGGAACAATGATTCCATGCCTGCTAAAACAAAATATGCCATAGTTTATTTGCATGGTTTCTCGGCTTCTCATGAAGAAGGCAATCCGGTGCATATCACAATTGCTCGTGAAATGGGTGCGAATTTGTATTTGTCGCGTTTAGCCGATCATGGCGTGGATACCACCGAACCCTTCATGCAATTAACGGCTGACCACTATTGGGAGACCTGCAAACAAGCGTTGGCCATTGGATCGAAATTGGGAGAGAAAGTGATTTTGATGGCTACTTCCACGGGAGGTACCAATGCTTTGCAATTAGCGGCTGCTTATCCTGATAAAATAGCAGGACTGATTCTTTATTCACCCAATATTGCGATCAATGATCCCAATGCTTGGCTGCTTAACAATCCATGGGGATTGCAAATTGCCCGACTAGTGAAAGGATCAGATTATAATATTACGCCTGATCAACGCCCGATCTATAAGAAGTACTGGTATTCAAAGTATCGATTGGAAGGTGCAGTAGCTTTAGAAGAATTGTTAGAAACCACCATGAACGAAGAAACTTTCAAAAAAATACACCAGCCTACTTTAGTGCTCTGTTATTACAAGGATGAGGAGCATCAAGATCCGGTAGTGAAAGTTTCGGCCATGAAAACCATGTTTGAGCAGTTGGGAACAGCCGCAGCCAACAAGCAAATGGTTGAACTTCCCAATGTTGGCGACCATGTTTTAGCCTCTCCTATTAAATCAAAGGATGTAGAATCGGTCTTAAAGTATACCAGAAGCTTTGTGAAGGCACAGTTCCAATAGCTCGTATTATTTGTTATTTTTTCGTTACTAATTGGCTCAAATTCAGCGCTATCGGCAATTTTAGGGACCGGATAGTGATAATCCCCTTTATTTGTTGTACATTTGCACCCTCAAAAAACTTGGCCGGGGTGAACGCTGTGCTACATCTGCCATCCGGCTGGTGATCAACTGCTAACTGCTTGCCTTTCAAAGCAATACAAATGAATATTCGCAACATCGCAATTATCGCTCACGTTGACCACGGTAAAACTACCCTGGTTGATAAAATCTTACACGCCACTAAAGTATTCCGCGACAATCAGGAAACAGGCGAATTGATCATGGATAACAACGACCTCGAAAGAGAGCGTGGTATCACCATTTTCAGTAAAAACGCCGCGGTTACTTACAACGACGTTAAGATCAACGTAATTGATACTCCAGGCCACGCCGACTTCGGTGGTGAAGTGGAGCGCGTTCTTAAAATGGCCGACGGGGTAATCTTGTTGGTGGATGCATTTGAAGGACCCATGCCTCAAACTCGTTTCGTATTGCAAAAAGCATTGCAGTTGAACTTGAAGCCTATCGTGGTAATTAACAAAGTAGACAAGCCGAACTGTCGTCCTGATGAAGTGCACGATGCTGTTTTCGAATTGTTTTTCAACCTCGATGCTTCTGAAGAGCAGTTGAATTTCCCTACCTACTACGGAAGTGGTAAGAACGGATGGTTCAACGATTCTTTAACTCAGATCGATAATATCAATCCTTTGTTGGATGGTATTTTGAAATATGTTCCCGAACCTAAAGTAGCTGAAGGTCCTTTGCAAATGCAAATTACCTCTTTGGATTACTCTTCTTTCTTAGGTCGTATCGCTATCGGTAAAGTAAGCCGTGGCGTGATCAAAGAAAACCAAGCGGTTGCCTTGATGCAGGCCGATGGTTCTATCAAAAAGCAGAAAGTGCGTGAATTGTATGTGTTCGAAGGAATGGGTAAGAAAAAAGTTACTGAAGTTGTAGCAGGTGATTTGTGTGCAGTAGTAGGTATCGAAGATTTCAACATCGGTGATACCATTGCTGATGCTGAAAACCCTGAAGCATTACCGGTGATCAGTGTAGACGAACCAACCATGAACATGTTGTTCTCTATCAACAACTCACCTTTCTTTGGTAAGGATGGTAAGTTCGTTACCAGCCGTCACTTGCGTGATCGCTTGATGAAAGAAACAGAAAAGAACCTCGCTTTGCGTGTAATGGACAGTGATGAAGGTGATAGTTTCATTGTTTACGGTCGTGGTATCTTACACTTGGGTGTATTGATTGAAACCATGCGTCGTGAAGGATATGAACTTACAGTAGGTCAACCACAAGTAATTGTGAAAGAGATCGATGGTAAGAAATGCGAACCATATGAGAGCTTGGTAGTAGACGTTCCTCAAGAATTTGCTTCTAAAGTAATTGACTTGGTTACACGTAGAAAAGGTGAAATGCATGTAATGGAAACCAAGGGTGAAATGCAACACTTAGAGTTTGAAATCCCTTCAAGAGGATTGATCGGATTGCGTACTCAAATGTTGACGGCTACTACTGGTGAAGCTGTAATGGCTCACCGTTTCATCGATTACAAACCGTGGAAAGGACCTATCCCCGGAAGAAACAACGGTGTATTGTTAGCAAAACAAACCGGAACAACAACCGGATACTCAATTGATAAATTACAAGACCGCGGTACTTTCTTTGTTGATCCGGGTGAAGATGTTTACGCTGGTCAAATTATAGCGGAACACATCAAACCGGGCGACTTAGTGGTAAACGCAATTGAAGGAAAGAAATTGACCAATATGCGCGCCAGTGGTAGTGATGCTGCTACTAACATCGCTCCTAAAGTATTATTGACTTTGGAAGAGTGTATGGAATACATTCAGTTTGATGAGTGTATTGAAGTAACGCCTAATTTCATTCGTATGCGTAAGACCATTTTGGATGAAGAAGAGCGTAAGAAGCAGTTGAAGAGAATGCAAGCAGAAGCGGTTAACTAATTAGATAATTTGATCATTAGTTGATTTGAAAATAGAAGTCCCAACTTCGCATAGCGAGTTGGGACTTTTTCATTTTCACATTCACAAATTTTTGAATTTGCGAATTAGTTAGTGGTCTCACCAAGAATCGAACTTGGATCAAGCGTTTAGGAAACGCTCGTTTTATCCATTAAACTATGAGACCGAGAATTGGTTTGTAAATTAGTGAATTAGTTAATTCGGGAGTCAGTGTTGTTCGATTAAAATCAATTGATAGTGAAGCCTTCAATAACATTATAGAGCTGAGAAAAAGATGATTTGGGACTTGAATGCAATTAGCAGTTTAGGCATGAGTACTCTAATCTGTGTAAATCTGACTTAATCTGCGTATTCTGTGGTCAAAAAAGCCTAACGCCTAAAGCCTAAAGCCCAACACACAGAACTCAATAACTGAAAACTTACAAGTTACCCATGTTCAAAGTATAACTTAAGAAGAAAATTACCCTTCAACTCCTACGCATAAATCCTTTCAATCGCCGCGCCGTATTTCTCCATTACTACTTTTCGTTTCAACGACATTTTCGGCGTGAGTTCTCCTGTGTTCACACTCCATTCATTAGGAAGTAGTTCAAACTTCTTGATCTGCTCAACATGATTGAAAAACTTATTGAAGCTTTCTACCAATTCTTTGTATAATTCTAATACCTTCTCATTCTGAATCAGTTTCTCAGGTGCAGTTTCTGTGATGCCCTGTTCTCTGGCCCACACCAATAAATTCGGAAAGGAAGGAACGATCAAAGCACCCACGAACTTGCGTTCCGGCCCTACTACCATCACTTGTTCAATGAACATACTCTCTTTTAATTTATTCTCAATGGTAAGCGGAGCCACGTATTTGCCACCACTGGTTTTGAACAGCTCTTTCTTGCGGTCGGTGATTTTTAGGAATTTGTTATCGATAATGGTACCAATGTCTCCTGTATACAACCAGCCATCTTTGATTACTTCTTCCGTTAAATCGGGTCGTTTGTAATAGCCTACCATTACATTGGGTCCTTTACACAGCACCTCACCATCTTCAGCAATCTTGATCTCAACATTGCTCAATTTTGGGCCTACTGTTCCAAACATTCGGTCTTTGATATCAATTCTATTCACACAAATAACGGGAGAGCTTTCAGTTAAACCGTATCCTTCCATCACCGGAATTTGTGCTGCCGTGAAAATTCGAATCAAACGTACTTGACAAGCTGCACCACCGGTAACAATGCACTTTACATTATTACCAAGTGCTTCTCTCCATTTCTTAAATACGAGTTTGTTGGCAATGGCCAATTGAATGCGATAGCTCAGTGAAAGCGGTTTGTTGATTTCAAATTGCTCCGCCAATCCATGTGCCCAAAAGAAGAGTTTGCGTTTGATACCGGTTAAACTACTACCGGTGAGCATGATGCGTTCGTATACTTTCTCTAAAAGTCGAGGAACCGTAGTGAACATATCGGGATGTACTTCTTTCAAATTCTCTCCGATGGTGTCAAGACTTTCAGCATAATAAATTGACTTACCCGAGAACAGATACACATAGGTCACCATCTTTTCGAAGATATGGTTGAGCGGTAGAAAACTCAACACTTTATGTTCGGAGCCTGAAGGGAAACATGGAATACTCGCCAAAACATTGCTCAAGATATTATTATGACTGAGCATCACACCTTTGGGTTTTCCGGTAGTGCCGGAAGTATAGATAATGGTTGCTATATCTGAGTTTTTTACTTGGGCAGAAATAGTTGGAACCTGAGCTTCCAGCTCGGGACTAGCTTTGGTCCAAAGTTCTTTCCAATGAGCTGCATTGGCAACATGTTCGAAGGTATAGATCGCTTGTAAAGAAGGTACGCGCTCTTTTACACTCAGCACTTTTAAGAATAGTTCTTCATCGTTTACAAAAGCCACTTTCACCTGAGCATCGTTGAGAATGAATTCGAGTTCATTTACATTAATGGTAGGATAGATTGGAGTTAGAATGGCTCCTATTTGTTGGACCGCTAAATCAACCATGATCCATTCCGGACGGTTTTTTGAAATCAACGCTACTTTATCACTGCCTTCAACAGTGCCGTTGTTTCTGCTTATGCCAAGTGCTAATAACCCGGCTCCGAGTTTCGTAGTGATCTGTTGAACATCTTTTGTAGTATAGCTTTTCCATTGACCGGCTTCTTTTCCGGACAACATACTATTGGTTGGTCTTTTTTCCAATTGAAAAGCAATGCAATCAAACAATCGTTGTGGATGAGCCATAGCAAGCTTTTTAGGTGCTTATTCAAGCAACAAAATAGTGATTATGGATGTAAATCCACTATAAATTAGGAATTATCTGGCTTACATGCGGGTTTGATAGTACTGCCCCTGCGGTACTTTAAATAGCCTGTTTTGCTGGAGGCGAAGAAATTCTTTGTTTTCCTCTTCGTGGGTATTGGTCCACATTTGATAAGAAGGTAAGCTGGCACTGGCACCTAACAACCATTGATTATAGGCTTCAAAATAGCCCATTTTCAAGAGCTGCTGGTGGTGGTCAAACAATCGAAAAGCAAAACGGGTATTATTGCCGTTTGCATACCAATCGAGAATGAATCGTGTTCTCAATTTGGTAATGCTTTCCGGAGTAATACCATTGGTAACGAGACCACCGTGCTTTTTATATAAATCGAGGCAAGTGGATACAAAGCTGTTCTTTGTGTCCTGACCTTTATAGAAATCATCGCCGGTATAAAGCTTTTTGTAGCCGTCGAGCAACATCTTTTTGATTTCGATGGTACGGTCGGAATAGCTTTCCATGTTCACGAAGATCTCACCATAAATAAGGCCCCAGAATTTATCGGCAGAGAAATAATAGTATTTGGCTGCATTGTAGTAGTTGCCGGCGTAATTAGGATCCATCTCAATTCCTTTCTCCCAGTTCTTAACTGCTTCGGTGAATTCTTTCTTCGTCCAAAGCATTTCGCCGTATTCATTGTACAACACACCACTAGCGGGGAATTTCTTGATTCCAGCTCTGTACAAGCGCTCGCATTCTTTGCGATCTTCCATGGCTTTGTAAATCAGCGCTGTAATTTGATAGCCTTGAACATCGATGTCTTTCCTTTCTGCTAGTGGCTTGGCTACTTGAATGGCCGAAGCATAGTCCTTCTTGAGGTAATGACAAAAAGCGAGGTCCTTTAGAATTTCAAGATTGTCGGGGCTAATTTGGTTGGCGCGTGTGAGCACAATTACCGCATTCGAATAATCACCTTGACGCATAAAAGTACGCGCCGTTTCTTGCAGTTTGCGTGGATCGTTTTCCTGAGCCATGCTGCAGAAGGATGCTAAAACGAATAATAAGAAGAGTAATTGTTGCTTCATTGTGCTACAAAACTACAATATTGATGCCAGCCCTGGTTTGAAGAGGGTGTTAATCTTTTAATAATCAACTTATTCGTAAATAAGATGCGTCAATAAACCATCTCTGAGCTTAGGTTCAAACCAAGTGCTTTTAGGAGGCATTACTTCGCCCATATCAGCAATATCAAACAATTGTTGAATTGAAACCGGGTATAAACTGAAAGCAACCGCCATTTCACCACTGTTCACACGCTTTTCCAATTCTCCGAGGCCTCTAATGCCACCTACGAAATCGATGCGTTTATCGGTGCGCTGGTCTTTGATTCCAAAAAGTTTGCTGAGGATGGTTTGTGATAGAATGGTTACATCCAACACGCCGATTGGGTCGGTAGCATAACTGTCTCTACGTGCCGTTAGTTTGTACCATTTTCCACCCAAGTACATTCCAAAATCGTGTAAATGCTCGGGTCGGTATGCTTCGCTACCTATCAGGGTAACATTGAAATCATCTTGCAAATAGCTGAGCAATTCTTCTTCGTCCATTCCATTCAAATCTTTTACCACACGGTTATAGTCGAGAATGTGCAATTGATTGGAAGGAAACAATGTGGTGAGGAAGTAGTTGGTTCCATCGGGAGCTTTTTTGCCCAAGGCTTTTCGCACTTTAGCGGCTGAAGCGGCACGGTGGTGTCCATCGGCAATATAGGTACAAGGAACTTTTGATTCGAATAAATCGGTGAGCGTTCCAATCACTTCTGAATCGGCCACCACCCAAATGGTGTGCTGAATACCATCAGAAGCTGTGAAATCATAATCGGCTTTGTGTGAATTCTGCCAGAGTTCTACCAATGCATCAATGGCCGGAACGTTTTTATATGCGAGAAACACGTTTCCTGTTTGAGCACCGCTGGTTTTGATGTGATTGATGCGGTCCAATTCTTTTTCAGGACGCGTGAACTCGTGTTTCTTGATGATGTCTTTTTCATAATCATTTACGGAGCTCACCGCTACAATTCCTGTTTGACTTCTTCCGTTCATGATCAGACGATAGATATAATAGCAAGGCTTGTCTTCACGGAACAACCAACCTTTTTCAATGAATTGTTGGATATTCTCTTTTGCTTTTTCATACACAGCTTGCGTATGAATGTCGATGTTTTCGGGCAGATCAATTTCAGATTTTGTGATGTGAAGAAAGGATTCAGGATTGCCTGCCGCTTCTTCACGGGCTTCTTGAGAATTCAATACATCGTAAGGTCTTGAAGCCAATTTCGGTGCAATTTCTTTTGTTGGTCTGAGTGCTCTAAACGGAAGTATGGATGCCATAATATAGTTTGATATTAACCTTTTCTTTTTGCGAAATCATTCATTAAGTCGGTCAGCGCTTTCACACTAGAGAGTTGTAAGGCGTTGTATAAAGAAATACGGAAACCGCCCACACTTCGATGCCCTTTTACTCCAATCATATTGTTTTCCTTACAAATTTGTTGGAATTCTGCTTCAAGTGTTGGATTGTCCATTACGAATACAACGTTCATATCACTACGGTCTTCTCTGGCAATGGTGCCTTTGAAGATCGGATTGCTATCAATGGTATGGTAGAGAAGGTCCGCTTTCTCTCTATTTAGTTTTTCAATAGCAGCAACCCCTCCCATATTTTTCAACCATCTCAACGTAAGCAACACTACATAAACCGCAAATACAGGCGGAGTGTTCAACATACTTCCTTCCTTGATGTGGTTTCTATAGTCCAGCATGGTTGGGATGGTTCTGTTTACTTTACCTAAAACAGATTCATCAAGCACTACCAAGTTTACACCGGCAGCGCCCATGTTTTTCTGTGCACCTGCATAAATGAGCGAAAACTTGTTGAAATCAAGATTTCTACTCAAAATATCGCTGCTCATGTCGGCAATAACAGGCACTCCATACTCAAAGGGCATATTCTTCCATTGTGTACCTGCAATGGTTTCGTTTGTAGTTATATGTAAGTAAGTGCTAGTTGGATCTACTTGTAGTGATTTGGGTAGCGCCGTATAGTTCGATTCTTTTCCTGAACCGGCTATTTGAACAGAACCAAATAGTTTGGCTTCTTTAATGGCTTTATTAGCCCATGTTCCTGTTTCGGTGTAAGCAGCTGTTCCTTTTTCATCCAATAAGTTCATTGGAATTTGCATGAATTGCGTGCTGGCACCTCCATGTAAGAACAACACCGCTTTACTATTATCTAAGCCCATCAATTCTTTCACCAAAGCTTGTGCTTCATCCATCACTGCTTGAAACAAGGAAGTACGGTGACCAATTTCTAATATCGATAATCCTGTATTGTTGAAATTGAGAATGGCTTCACTGGCTTGTTGAAACACTTCTTTTGGCAGAATACTAGGGCCTGCGTTGAAGTTGTGAATGACGGCTTGTTCAGTTGTAGTCACCTTGTGTACTTTAAATAGTAAAATTTGAGAGCACGAAATTATTCAATTACTAGCTAACAGGCATTTGTAAATTCAGAATTCCTCGCAATCTTTTCCTAAAATGGTCCCTTTTTTCCAAGCTTTCTCCAATTCCTCCAGTTCTTTTTGGTCTTCCACCGTCCATTCAGCTCTATTTAATCCTTTTAAATTGGGTTGTCCTGCATCTACCCAAGCGGTATACCAAAAACTCGCCACTGCGAAAATAGAGGCCCGCATGCGGCGCTCCACCATTCCGTTGAGTTTTGTATGGTAAGCAAGGGAATAGCCAGTACTGTACTGTTTGATAGTTTTACCATTGCGTTCCTCAAATGCATACCGCTGTTGTTCAGGGTATAACAATTGAAGTTCTTTTTCATATCTCAGCACCGTATCAGCGGCTAATCCACTTTCCTCTATTCTTTTCCAAATAAAACCCAATGGATCGTTCAAATACTGTGCCTTATCTATGAAAAAATCATAAGATGTATTGGCCCAGAGTTCAGGTAAACGCGATTCCCAAAATCCATGGATGCCTCTTTGATTGGTAAGTTGGCCATTGTGATTGCTACTGGCGTGCAAGGGTACATGCGCATCTGCAATGTAGTGCCCTATTTCTGCAGATAACTTTAAGATAAGGGAAGCATTTTTCTTTTCAAAAGCAGCCGTGAGCCTGCGTTTCATAACATCTACCCACCAAGGAACGATACCGTGTTTGTTTAAACTGTCTTCACCAAATTTTGCCACAGCGGCATTCCAGGTTCTGGGTAAACTATCGTAAGGATAGGTTCCATAACGATCCAAATCGAGGTAATGACGGGCACCTTCAGGAGCTACTGCATAGCGTCGCTTGTCGGGGTCAGTAGCATGGGCTACTAAATAATCCTTGTTGGGTTTGAAGAAGGCGATCAATTCGGGTGGAAGTAGGTAAATCGCCAGTTCATTGATCCGTTCATGTCCAAAAAAGCCCCAGCACCATGCTTTTGAGCACAAAAGCAGGCACAAAAGGCTCAGTAAAAGCCTTTTCATGTTTTTGATTTTAGTGATTACTTGGCAGGTGTTTCGGCGTGGGGATCATCGTCGTCAATATCCGTTACACCGCCTGAGATCGCAAATTTCATGGCATCGGAGGCGCTGAGATCGGTCACCAAACGAATCCGCTCTTTTTTTACGAAGTAGAGATGGCCGGCAAAAGCATATGATTGTGGAACGTATACGGCTACATATTCACTCAAGCCAAATTGGTTGAGCTCATCTTGAGTAATAAATCCAAGTCTCCAAACATCTGGGGCTTCAATGCTCACCAATACCGATTTGTTGAACTTTCTCTTATTCCCGGCAAAAGCTTCAAAGAAGTCTTTTACTGTAGTATAGATGATTTTAATACCGGGTGTTTTCTCCAGAACCTTGTCGAATAAACTTACCAAACGTCCTACTATAAAGGACGAGGAGATATACCCCACTCCAATTACGATCAGTATTACCAATGCAGCCCCTATTCCCGGGAACCGTATTTCTTGCCCATTGGCATCTTTTAATAAACTGGGGGCAATTTTTTGAAGTATTCCGGGCAGAATTCCGTCTACCGTATTGAACAAACTACTAACTGCCCATATTGTAATGGCAATGGGGGCCAAAATAATTAAGCCTTGCAGAAAGTACTGGAACAGTTTTCTGAGCAGCAGTCTGAATTTTATACTTCTCGTCATCCTTTCACAAAAGTAGGGGGAGTTTTCGGGGAAATAAAACCTAAAAAAACCGAGGGTTGTTGGGTAAAACCAGAAAAAAGTAGAAAATTCTTCGTTGGAAACTTTGATTCCGTTTTAAGTTTCCATAGTTTTGCGCGTGTTTTTAATATGGAAGTAAAAGAAAGAATACAGCAAAAGGCGCATGAGTTGTTCATGAAATTCGGTATCCGCTCGGTTTCCATGGACGATATCGCCAATCAAATAGGCGTTTCTAAGAAAACGATCTACCAGTTTTTTGCCGATAAAGATGCGTTGGTGGGCGACATTATTCAAGAGGAAGTGGTTCGAATGGAACAAGAGTGCGTTTACTGTAGCGTGAATGCTAGGGATGCAGTAGATGAGATTTTCCTCACGATCGAGATCATTTTGGAGCAATTCAAATCATTTAACCCCACATTGGTATTTGATCTTCGGAAATTTCACCATCAAGCCTATCAAAAAATTGAAGCCCACAAACGTGAATACCTCTTGGGTCTGATTATCCGGAATTTAGAACGAGGAGTAGAAGAAGGAATTTACCGCGAAGACATAAAGATTCCGGTGATAGCGCGCTTCAGACTCGAAAGCATGATGTTGGCTTTTGATACAGAGCTGTTTCCTCCTAAACAATTCGACTTAGCCGATATTACCCGCGAATTGATTGAATTGTTTGTTTATGGGGTAGCAAATGAAAAAGGATATCAATTGATTGAAAAATATAAAAGAGATCTGCAACAAAAACTAAACACACATGCAAACAAGTGAACCTAGAAAAGTGAAGGGATTGGTGTTGTTATTCCTGCTGATAACTGGCGCAGCACAGGCTCAGCAAACAAACGCTTTCACCATGGCTCAGTGCGTAGCCTATGCTGAAAAAAACAGTCCACAAGTAAAGAATGCTTTACTGAACATTAAAATCCAACAGGAAACCAACAATGAAATTACCGGTGCCGCATTACCTCGTGTAAATGCCAGTGCAGGCGTTAACTATTTTCCTCAAGTAGCTACGCAGGTATTTCCCAACTTTATTGCGGCGGCTACCTATGGCGTATTGGTGAAGGAAGGAGTAAGAGATGGAAATGGAAATACCATCGCAGCACCCAATGATTTTGGATTTGTACAAGCGCAATTCGGTACAAAATACACTGCGTCTGTAGGAGCCGACTTCTCTCAACTCTTGTTCGACGGCCAAGTATTTGTAGGCCTACAAGCCAGAGCAGCTGCCATGAATTTCGCCCGCAAATCGGCGGAGGTTACCACCGAGAACATAAAGGTGAATATCATGAAAGTATATTTCCAATTGGTGGCCGCTAAGAAGCAGATGGATGCTTTGGATGCCAACCTTCACTTAATTGAGAAACTTGCTTTCAATACAAAAGAGTTGGTGAAAAATGGATTTTCAGAAAAGCTTGATATCGATAAAGTGAATGTTACCCTTACCAATCTCCAAACTGAGATCGTAAAAATTAACCGTCAGATCGATAATGGTTATTTAGGTTTGAAGCTCTTAATGGGAATGCCAACCACTGATTCATTGATATTGACGGATACTGTTTCTATTGATGAATTAAAATCGAATGTTTTAGAAGCAGCATACAATTACAATGATCGTAAGGAAATGCAACAACTGTTGATCGCTCAAAAATTGGGCGAGTACAATGTAAAGCGCTACCAACTTGCAAAAATTCCAACTTTGGCTTTATTTGGGCAATACAGCACCAATGCGCAAAGAAACCAGCTTGATTTAGGTGATTCCAAGCAACCCTGGTTGCCTTCTTCTTTAATTGGATTGAAATTATCTGCTCCCCTTTTTCAAGGGTTCAGCAGAAATGCCACCATTCGCAAAGCACGTTACGAATTGGAGCAAACTAAGAACAATGTTGACTTATTGAAGCTCTCTATCGACAATGATGTTGCCAGAGCAAAATCGAGTTTGCAAAACGCCATTCTAACACTCGACTATCAACAGAAGAATATGGAACTTGCAACCAGCGTATACAATACTACGGTTAAAAAATACGAACAAGGTTTGGGCGCAAACATTGAGGTAACAAATGCTCAAACAGAATTGCGTGTGGCAGAAACCAATTATTTCAACGCTTTGTACGATGCGATCATCGCTAAGATCGATTTCCAAAAAGCAACCGGTAAACTATAATTACGAAAAGAATAAAAAACAAATACATGAAACTTTTTTATCAAGCTGCTATTCTTGTTGTGTTCTTGGGAACACTCGCAGCATGTGGCGGCGGCGGCGAAACTGCTAATAACCTAGATGCAAAAAAGAAAGAACTGGAGAAACTCAAATCCGATAAGGCTGCACTCGATGCAAAAATCACAACGTTGCAAGAAGAGATCATGAAAGCTGATCCATCAGCAGCGGCTGCAGCAGCCAAACAAGTTTCTGTTTTGAAACTCGTTCCCGGAGAATTCAATCACTACATCGAATTGCAAGGAATTATAGACGCAGAAGACATTTCCTATGTATCTCCTCGCGGAATGGGGGGCCAAGTAAAATCGATCAATGTGAAATTGGGCGACCGTGTACAAAAGGGTCAACTCATTTTGAAATTAGACGATGCCATTGCACGTACTCAACTTGCTTCTGCTCAACAAGGGGCTGAAGGAATTAAAACCCAGCTGGCTTTAGCAAAGAATCTTTACCAGCGTTATAAAAATCTATGGGATCAAAATATCGGCTCTGAAGTACAATTGTTGAATGCAAAAAACAATGTAGATGCTTTGGAAAACCAATTGAAGCAGATGAATGAAAACATTCGTTTGGCACAAGAGCAAGTGAACTTCACCTCTGTTTACAGCGATGTTTCCGGAGTTGTAGACATCCTGTCTGTTCGTGTAGGAGAGTTGTTCCAGGGAGTTACCGCTGCCGGTCCTCAGATTAGAATTGTGAACAACAGTCGTTTGAAAACAGTAGTAGATATTCCTGAAAACTATATCACTAAAGTGAGAAAAGGTTCAAAAGTAGTTGTATCTGTAATTGATGTAAACAAGGAATTCAACACTACTCTTTCTGTAGTAACGGAAGCTATCAATGCCTCTACTAGAAGTTTTACCGGCGAAGCTAAATTACCTACCGATGGCACCTTGAAGCCAAAGCAAGTGGCAAGTGTAAAAATTCTTGATTACAGTGCAGCGCAAGCTATTGCCGTTCCAGTGAACTTGGTTCAAAGTGATGAGAAAGGCAAATACCTATATGTTACCGAAGCGAAGAACGGAAAGTTGTTTGCAAAAAGAAAAACAATTGTAACCGGAGAGTCGTACGGAGGAAAGATTGAAGTGTTGAGCGGATTGGCTGCAAATGAAGAAGTGGTTACTGAGGGATATCAAACCTTGTACGAAGGCCAATTGATCTCTGTTTTAAAATAAACAATACCACTGGAGCCATTGAAGCCCGCCCGCTTCAGTACTTATTTAAAGGGTAGGCTGTTATTTTCAAAAATATCGCAATGAATATTTTAGAAGGCGTTAAAAATAAATTCAAAGAGTTTAAGCCAACCAGTTGGGCTGTAGATAATACTACAGTGATTTACATCTTGGCGATTCTCATCTCTTTATATGGTATTACCAAGTTTAATGGTATGCCAAAAGAATCCTTCCCGGATATCACCGTTCCTACTATTTCAGTAGTTACAGTGCATGTAGGGAACTCACCAAAAGACATTGAAAACTTGGTTGCTCGTCCTATTGAAAAGCAAATAAAGTCTATCAGTGGTGCGAAAGTTAATAAGGTGACTTCTATGAGTCAGCAAGACTATTCGCTGATCATCGTAGAGTTTGACACCGACATCAAACCCGAATTGGCTAAGCAGAAAGTAAAAGATGCGGTAGACAAGGCCAAAGCGGATCTGCCCAACGATCTTACACAACAACCTGATGTGCAAGAGTTCGCTTTTAGTGAAATGCCTATCATGTATGTAAACATTAGTGGTGATTATGATGGCGTGAAATTGAAGCAGTTTGCTGATAAAATGCAAGATCGTTTCGAGGAGATGAAAGAAATTACTCGTGCCGATATTGTGGGTGCCCCAGAGCGTGAGATCCAAGTAAACGTGGATCCTTACAAAATGCAGGCAGCGAAATTGAGCTTCACCGATATCGAAAATGCGATCAATCGCGAGAACCGTGATATCAGTGGTGGTACCATTGCTGAGGGCGATATGAAACGCAGTATTAAGGTGAAAGGACAGTTTCAGTCGGCTTATGATCTGCAGAACATCGTTGTTAAGAACATTCAAGGTGCAGCCATCTATTTGAGAGATATTGCCGAGTTAAAAGATACGGTGAAAGAGAAAGAGAGCTATGCTCGCTTGGATGGAAAGAACGTTATTACCCTGAACATTGTAAAACGTTCGGGTGAAAACTTGATTGAAGCAGCTGATAAGATCAAAGGTATAGTAGCCGACATGAAAGAGAAAGGTGATCTGCCTCCCGATATGCGTGTTGAATTTACCGGTGATCAGAGTAAGCAAACGAAAACTTCTTTCAATGATTTGATCAATACTATTGTAATTGGATTTATTTTAGTACTGGTGGTTTTGATGTTCTTCATGGGTGTTACCAATGCCTTCTTTGTGGCATTGAGCGTTCCTCTGAGTGTGTTTGTGGCGTTCATGTTCTTGCCTATTGGTGAGATCTTTGTAAACGGAACCATTACGCTGAACTTCATTGTACTCTTCGCCTTGCTTTTTGGACTGGGGATTATTGTAGACGATGCCATTGTGGTAATTGAGAATACGCACCGTATTTATCAAAATGGAAAAGTTCCCATTGTGAAATCGGCGAAAGAAGCAGCCGGTGAAGTTTGGTTGCCTGTATTAGCGGGTACCCTAACCACTTTGGCTCCCTTCTTCCCTCTACTAGCTTGGAAAGGATTGATCGGAAAATTCATGATCTACTTGCCGGTGATGTTGATCTTAACATTGGCAGCTTCGTTGATCGTTGCCTTTATCTTCAACCCCGTGTTTGCGGTGAGCTTCATGAAGCCTGAGGGTAAAGAGTACGAAAAGCCTGCGAAACATATTTTTAGAGAATGGTGGTTTTATGCATTCATTGGTTTTGGTGTATTGTTCCATCTTTTTGGATGGCATGGTTTCGCTAATTTCTTATTGATGCTGCCATTGCTTTCAATATTGAATGTATATGTAATTAGAAAGATCATACACTATTTCCAGGATCGTGTACTTCCTAACTTGATGAACAAATACGAGCAATTGTTGCGTTGGGTATTGCATGGAAGACGTCCGGTTCGATTGATGGTCCTCTTATTTGCATTATTCCCTGTATCAGTTGGATTGTTGGTATTGAGAAGCCCCGGTGTTCAGTTCTTCCCTTCAGGAGATCCTAACAACATCTTTGTTTACTTGAAACTTCCGGTGGGTACCAATATCAATAAAACGGATTCCCTCACGAAAGTGCTGGAGCAACGTGTATTGAAAGTATTGGGTGATGAGAAGCCGGGCAAAGAAGGTTCTATAGTTGAAAGCATGATCGCCAACGTTGCGGTAAGTGCGAACAACCCACAAGATAATAACCGTAGTACGCAGCCAAACCTTGGTCGTATTCAGTTGACCTTCGTTGAATTCGAAAAGCGTGAAGGGAAAGCTACCAAGCCATATTTGGATAAAATTCGGGCAGCAGTGCAAGGAATACCCGGTGCTCAGGTTGTTGTAGAACAGGAGAGTAATGGTCCGCCCACGGATCCTCCGGTGAACGTAGAAGTGATTGGTGATAATTTTGAAGCCATCGCAAAAGTGGCGTACGATTTTAAAAACTTCATTGATACCAATAAAGTAAACGGCATTGAAACACTTCGTTTGGATGTTGATCTTACGAATCCGGAGATCACGGTGAATGTAGACCGCCAAAAAGTATTGGCCGAAGGATTGAGCACTGCTCAAGTAGGTATGGAGTTGAGAACAGCGATTTTTGGTAAAGAAGTAAGCAAGTTGAAAGACGGAGAAGATGAATACAAAATTCAATTGCGTTATTCTGATCTCGTTCGTAATAATATTACCGACTTGATGAACATGCGCATTACGTTCCGTGATTTCACAACAATGGCCATCAAACAGATTCCTTTGAATGCTGTAGCAAGTATTGAATACACGAATACTTCCGGTGGAATCAAACGGAAGAATTTCAAACGTACCATTCAATTGCAGTCGAATGTTTTGGTTGAAACACAAGTGAACCAAATCAATGCCGACTTAGCAGTTAAAATTGCAGAGTTCAAATCGAAATACAATATGCCGAACGGCGTAGTAATGCGCCAGTCCGGTGTGAGTGAGCAACAACAAGAAACGATCAGCTTCTTAGGCAATGCATTGTTATTGGCTCTTTTGTTGATCTTCTTGATCTTGGTAATTCAGTTCAACTCCATGAGTAAACCATTCATTGTATTGACTGAGATCTTCTTCTCTATCATTGGAGTATTGTTAGGGTATGCCATCACCGGAATGAGTATTGCTACGATCATGATGGGTGTAGGGGTAATTGGACTGGCTGGTATTGTGGTAAAGAATGGTATTCTCTTGATTGAATTTACCGATGAGTTGCGAGGAAGAGGTATGAAGACGAGAGAAGCGGCTATTCAAGCCGGTAAAATTCGTATCATTCCGGTAATGTTAACAGCGCTTGCAACGATGTTGGGACTTTTGCCTTTGGCTATTGGATTCAATATTGATTTCGTGAAGTTGTTTACAGAATTCAATCCACATATCTTTTTAGGTGGTGATAGCGTAGTATTCTGGGGTCCTTTGAGTTGGACGATCATCTTCGGATTGATCTTCGCCTTCTTCTTGACCTTGGTGATGGTTCCAAGTATGTATGTGATTTCGGAGCGCTTACGCAGACCGATGTCACGTTTCTACGGAACTCGTTTCATTGCCTTATTAGGTTTTGCGGGTCCTTTCTTCTTCATATTTGTAGGTATCATGTATTTAGTGAAGGCCTTACAGGGCAAGAAAGTGTGGAACGGTACTTACAAGAAAAATTAGCAGTTTAAGTTGTAGTGTATATAGGCGGTGGGATTCTTCCCGCTGCCTTTTTTGTTTTTTAGCTAAATTCGCGCATGCAATTTTCTCAGGTAATTGGACAAGATGGGGTGAAGCAGCAATTGGCGGAGATGGTCCTTCAAAACCGCCTGAGCCACGCATTGCTTTTTCTAGGAAATGAAGGTGCCGGAGCCCTACCACTGGCCTTGGCTTTTGCGCAATATATTCTATGCGAAAAAGTGACCCGATCTCAACAACCGGCTGCCCCGGTAATGGGGTTGTTTGGAGAAGAACCGGCCGCACCGTCAGTTCCGATGTTTGATGCCTGCGGGGAATGCCCTTCTTGCCAAAAAGCTTCCAAATGGATACATCCCGATTTGCACTATTCATATCCCGTTATTACTAAAAAGTCGGGAGAAAAGCCCATCAGTGCCGATTTCATCACAGAATGGAGGGAGTTTCTGGATCAATATCCTTACGGCGATTCTTACGACTGGCTTCAATTTATTGGCGCTGAAAACAAACAAGGGAACATTACCGCAGCAGAGTGTTCGGAAATTATCCGCAAGCTCAACCTGAAAAGCTACGAAGGAGAGTATAAAATACTGGTTTTATGGATGCCCGAATACCTCGAAAAAGAAGGCAATAAACTCCTAAAGCTTATTGAAGAGCCCCCTGCTAAAACCTTATTCATTTTAGTGGCAGAATCGGAGTCTCAGATTCTTCCAACCATTTTGTCGAGATGCCAATTAGTGCGCATTCCGCCATTACACGATTCGGTGGTAAAAGAAGCATTGGTGGCTCGTGCCGGCATTCAGGAAGAACAAGCCATTCAAATTTCAGCAGTAAGCGAGGGAAATTACCGGATGGCCTTGCAACAATTGCAACATGCCGATGAAGATTGGCAAGCCATGATTCGCGAGTGGCTGAATGCTATTTTGAAGGGTGGTCCGGGTGCTCAAGTGAAGTGGGTAGACGAGACCTCGAAGCTCGGCCGGGAAAAGCAAAAACAATTATTACGCTATTTTAATCACTTATTGGAACAAGCTATCCGGTTAAAAGTAGCCGGAGGAAACAACAATATTTTCCAAATTCCTGCGGCCGAGGTCGATTTTGCCTCCCGCTTAAACAAATTTTCCGATATTTCTCAGCAGGAAGCCATTATTGGGGAGTTGGACAAGGCGGCCTATTATATAGAAAGAAATGCTAATGGGAAAATGCTCTTTATGGCCTTAACCTTGAAACTCTACCATATAATCCAAGATAAATCGCTAATTTTGACGCAATAATGTGGAAGGGAACTGTGTTAGTACGGTTTCGAAAATGAGTGCTGCGTTTGTTTGAGTGATGTACTGTTCAATCTTTAATGAAGCTTTCCAAGTCTTCATCTATCATATACAACAGTGGCCTAGTTCTGAGCCCGCCATTCATTTTCGGTTTTTATCATATTTAAATGAATCATTGTAATGGGCTGTAGTTCTTGTGGCACAGCAGGTGGTAAAATATTAGGCTGTAAAAGCAATGGCGGCTGTAGCAGCGGAAGCTGCAATCGTATGAATGCATACGACTGGCTTGCCAATCTTCCTTTTGCCGATCCCGATACTGCTTGTAGAATCATCGAAGTAAGTTTTAATAATGGAAGTCGCAAAGATTTCTACCGCAACAATACCACGCATCTTTTTGAAAAAGGTGATATGGTAACGGTGGAAGGAATTGCCGGTTTTGATGTGGGTACCGTTTCTCTAACCGGAGAAATTGTACGCTTACAAATGAAAAAAGCCGGTACCGATGAGAATGATCAAGAGATCAAAAAAGTGTTGAGAAGAGCCGGTGAGAAAGATCTTGAGATCTTGAAGATCAACAAAGCTCGCGAACCGGAAGCAATTATTCGCTCAAGAGCCATTGCCAAACAACTCAATCTCCAGATGAAAATCAGCGAGGTTGAAATTCAGGCCGATGGAAAAAAGGCGACCTTCTTTTACATTGCCGATGACCGCGTCGACTTCCGTGAATTGATCAAAGTATATGCCCGCGAATTCAAAGTAAAAGTAGAGATGCGCCAAATTGGTGCGCGTCAAGAAGCTGCGAAAGTTGGGGGAGTTGGAAGTTGTGGTCGTGAATTGTGTTGCAGTAGCTGGCTTACCGAATTCAAATCTGTTAATACTACCGCTGCTCGCTACCAAAACCTTTCCATCAACCAGAGTAAATTGAGTGGCCAATGCGGTCGCTTGAAATGCTGTTTGAATTACGAACTCGATACCTATCTCGATGCATTGCAACATTTCCCTGATCATGCCGATACACTCCGTGTTGCGAAAGGAAATGCTACTTTGATCAAGAAGGATATCTTCAAGAACTTGATGTGGTATATTTTACCGGATAGCAATAAGCAGTATCCTGTTACCATTGAAAGAGTGCGTAAAATCAAGCAATTGAATGCGCAAGGTGTAGTACCTGAAGAACTTGAAGCTGTTGAGTTGATTAGCCACAACAAGCCGAAGGAAGTAGAACCGGAATTTGTGGATGTTGTTGGTCAAATTAGCTTACGTACACTTGAAAAGAACGACAAGAAAAAGCGTCAACAACAACGTCAAGATCAGCAACGCAGACCTGACAATAGAAGGCCTGAACCTCCCAAAAGACCTGGTCAGCCGCAGGGTCCTGGTCAAGGTCAACAACGTCCTCCTCAACAAGGTCCAAGAAATGAGGGACCTAGAAGACCTGATCAAGCGCAAGCACCTCGAGGTCCGCGCCCCGATCAACGTAAACCACAAGGTGGAGGCGCTCCGAATCCGAACAGGCCTCGCCCTGAAATCAAAAAGCCCGATCAAAAGCAGAACCCTCCACAGGGAGACGCTTCTTAATAAATTAAAGGTTTCACAAAACCAATAGAATAACCGTTCCGTAACGTAGTGTATGGGAACGGTTATTTACTTTTATACAGCCCCTCAACTTTGTATATGAGATCTTTTTTCAAAAGAACAGCATTATTGCTCACCATCTTATTGGTTGTTTGGTGTTTCATAGCACCATCGTGCATGACATTTAGAAAAGCCGATGCTGAAATGAAGCAGAAATTTCAAGCCTCCGGAATTGAATTGAAAACCGGATTTCAATTAGTGGAAGGGCGCACCCTCCATTATGCGCTAACGGGAAGCGATAGCTTGCCAACACTTTACTTCGTTCATGGCACGCCCGGAAGTTGGGATGCATTTGAATCGTATTTAAGCGATAGTTCCCTGTTGAAAAAATATCGAATGGTTTCCATTGATCGCCCCGGTTTTGGTTACAGCGATTTCGGTAAAGCCTGTAACCTTCGTGAACAATCAGATATCATAAGCCCGCTTTTTAAGAAATTAGGAAATGGTAAGCCTTCGTATATTATTGGACATTCGATGGGAGGACCAATGATTGTGAAATTGGCGGCCGACAATCCAGGCGTTTTTTCAGCGATGGTCATTCTTGCCGGATCTGAAGACCCCGCCGCAGAGAAAAAAGAAAAGTGGAGACCGATTCTCTTTAAAACACCACTCAATCTTTTAATACCCGGTGCATTAAGACCCAGTAATGAAGAGCTTTGGTACTTGAAAAAAGACCTGGTTGACTTGAAGCAAGATTTTCCCAAAGTAAAATGCCCCGTTTATATACTTCACGGTCAAAAAGATCAATTAGTACCTGTTTCCAACGCTGAATACGCGAGAAAAAGTCTTATCAATGCATCGAAAGTAGATATTCATTATTTCCCTAATGAGAACCATTTTATACCGTGGACGCAGTTTGCTTTTATACAAAAATTGCTCTTGAATCTTGATTCCAGTTCGTATCGGATGGATTCGGAATAATGGATCAAATGTTCTATTTTAACGCTTTAAAATGATGAAATATGTCACTGTTTAAATCAAGCAATCCTACTTTAAAGGATAGTGTTTTTGAGAAAGTTCGTTACGATGTGTCGTCTGAACAAATGACGGTTTCCGGCACATTGAATAAGTTCGGAATTACCTTGCTTTTGATGGTAGCGGCAGCTGCCTATACTTGGAAAGGGTTTTATGAAGGAGCCAACATAATGCCGTATTTATTTGGTGGAATTATTGTGGGACTCATTGCAGCATTGGTTATAATTTTTAAACCAACCTGGTCTCCTTATTTAGTGCCTGTATATGCATTAGCGGAAGGATTGTTCTTAGGTGGAATTTCAGCTTTCTTCAACGATGCATTTGCAACCAAAGCACCCGGTATCGTAATGCAAGCCGTAGGCTTAACCTTTGGCGTAGTATTGGCAATGTTTCTTTTGTATAGATCAGGAATCATTCGTGCAACCGAAAGTTTTAAGAAAATTGTTTTTGTAGCAACTGCCGGTATAGCCGTGTTTTACGTGATTGCATTTGTGCTGCGATTCTTCAGCATTCAAATGCCACTCATTCATGATAGCACACCAATGGGAATTGTTTTCTCTTTGATTGTTGTTGCCATTGCCGCCATGAACTTAATTCTTGATTTCGATTTCATTGAAAGAGGCTCAGAACAAGGCGCTCCTAAATACATGGAATGGTACGGTGCCTTCGGTTTAATGGTTACTATTGTGTGGTTGTATTTAGAGATCTTGAGATTGTTGGCGAAGTTGGCAGACAGGAAGTAATTAATAATTAACAATTAATAATTAATAATTAGGACACTCCGATATTGCAGGAAGCCCGCGTAAAGACGCGGGCTTTTCTATTGAATAAAATGCTACTACTACGGTAATTAATCAGACTAAAATTTACATTTTAAAAGTTCAACTATCATATTTAATAAATCGAAAGAGCCCGTGCGTTTGCGCGGGCTCTCCCATTATTAATTATTAATTTTTAATTATTAATTAATAATTAATTGTTCCTACCATCCATCTCCATCCAACAAATTCCCCAATCCTCCCAACATACCACCTTCTTCTTTTCTAGAAGTTGTGCCATATGAAATGATTCTACTGGCGAGACGACTAATGGGCAATGTTTGAATCCATATTTTTCCGGGGCCACGAAGGGTAGCAAAGAACAATCCTTCACCACCGAATAAGGTATTCTTGATACCGCCCACAAACTGAATATCATAGTCGATGGTGGATGTATAAGCTACCAAACAACCGGTGTCTACACGTAGCATTTCTCCTGGTTGTAAAGTTCTTTCAAAAACGTGACCACCGGCATGCACAAACGCCATACCATCACCTTCTAGTTTCTCCATGATGAAACCTTCACCGCCAAATAAACCGGTACCTAATTTGCGTTGGAATTCAATGCCCACGCTTACTCCTTTTGCAGCGCACAAGAAGGCATCTTTTTGACAAATGATCTTGCCATTCAATTGCATCAAATCGAGAGGAATGATTTTACCGGGATAAGGGGAAGCGAAACTCACTCTCTTCTTTCCCTGACCTACATTGGTAAACGCCGTCATGAACAAGCTTTCACCTGTAAGCATTCGTTTACCGGCACTCACTAGTTTTCCTAGAAAACCTGAATTGGGACGAGAGCCATCACCAAAAATGGTTTCCATTTGAATGCCGTCGTCCATCATCATAAAAGCACCGCTTTCAGCAACAGCTGTTTCTTGAGGATCGAGTTCTATTTCTACGTATTGCATTTCTTCACCCACAATACGATAGTCAATTTCATGATTTGATCTCATGGATAAATTATTTTATGTGAAGATAATAGTTCTGCTGATTTTTTAAATGCCATTTATACCAACGGATGCGCATAAAAAAAGAGGCCGAAGCCTCTTTTGTACTATTCTTGAAAATCTTAGTTAAGGTATTTGGTGATTTCTTCACTCATTGGCTTCACTTTACTAGGGAAAACCGTGATCAAATTTCCTTTCTCGTCAATTAAGAACTTCGTGAAGTTCCATTTAATTGGATCTTCAATTCCTTTTTTCTTGGCCTCGTCTACTAAGTACTGAAACAAGGGATGAATGTCGCCACCTTTCACAGAGATTTTCTCTGCCATTGGGAAGGTTACACCGTAATTCTTTTTGCAAAATTCTTTGATTTCAGTGTTGGTGCCTGGTTCTTGACCTCCAAAATTATTTGCCGGAAAGCCAATGATCACCAATTTGTCTTTGTACTTCTCATACAATGCTTCCAGATCAGTGTACTGTGGAGTATAACCACACTGAGAAGCGGTATTTACAATCAAAATTTTCTTTCCCTTGTATTTCTTTAAATCGATTTGGCTGCCATCGAGACCGGCAACATTGAACTCATAAATGGAGCCTGCAAGAAATAGTGTCATGAATAATAAAGCTGCTTTAAACATAGCAAGTTGATTTAATGTGTTTATCAATCTTTATAACAGATGGAAATGCAAATTGTTCCTGTAAATGTACGGATATTTTAGGCGAAGCGTTTCCTTACCCTATTGCCGTTCATAACATCCCAGATCGGGTTGAGCAACCGAACGATTCTTCCCGTCTAGATCTTTCAAAAGCCCTACAGATGCGCCTTTGTTGATTAAAGGGGAGGTTTCCTTTAGGTGGAAATCGAAGTATCGTTTAGAAGTGTTAATGCTATCAAATTGGGGGTCGTCGATGGTTACCATATTGTTAACCGTTGCGTTTGCAGGGGCTGATTTCACCTTCCAGCTGCAATTGATGAAGCTAGCGTCGAATACAGCAGAATTATCTTTACTCGTTACCACTTCATTGTCTACCGTGCCAAATGCACCCCAGAAAATGCAATTGGTAAATTGAGCATACAATGGACTCACAATTACCGCGTTGTTTTGCTTGTAACTATTACTTACAAACAAGCCCGGCTCTTTGTGCAATATGTAACTATTGGAATAGGCAACATTGGTGCAATTGGTGAATGAATAAATTCCGCCCAAGGCCAATTGAATGTTTTTCCCGCAGTTACTTATCAAACTATTAGAGGCTTTTATTGAACTATTGAGTGCAATGATACCGGCATCATAAGCATTATCAACTATACAACTTTCCAATGTTAGTGTTGGATTACTATTGGCAACACCATTTTCTGTAACAAGAGCTTGGTAAGCATTAAGTATAGAAGTGTATTGTAATACATTGTTTTTGCTAGTGGATCTGAAATAGATGCCGGGCCAAGAAGCAGGAAAATCGGCATAAGGTTGATCCAGACGATCTCCTTTGAAAACCACTCTGTTGGCCGCTTCCGGCCCACCTTGAGTAATCAAAGTGCCATCTACTATTATTGGAGCATCTGCATGTACATAAACTTTGGTTCCTTGCTGAATGGTTAAACTAGCATTGGGCAAAATTTGCATCCCACCTAAAATCACATATGGCTTGCTGTTAGTCCAAGTATTGTTCCCGGAAAGCGCTAATGATCGAATGTAATTGGCATTTTGACCAAAAGCTTCCAATTGTACCCATTTGGTTTTGCCGTTGAAGTTTATCTTAATACTGTCTTGCGCAATAAAAGGTGCATTCGCTGCGGTTGGATTTATAGTAACAGAAACAAACACGTAGATACTATCGTTGGCCTCCATTTCAATATTACTAAACTGCGTACCGGCATCACCATCTACATTGATCTTGTACGGAGAACTGTTTCCTCCCATTAAATTGATAGAGCTGATGCGCAGTTTCTGATCATTTCTATTATAAATCTTAAAGAATTGAGTGATGGAACCGGTGGAAGTAAAAACGGTATCGAATCGCAGACTGTCGGTTGTGGTATCCAAAATAGCCGACTGATCGGTAATAAACCCGGTTTTTTGGCAAGAAAGCATCCCAAAAACAAAGAGTCCCAAAACTAGCCAAATGCGATTCATGTGGTTCAAAATTAATGTGTTGACGGGAATATAACGATGGGTGAGGGGGGGAAATTGTTGAGGAGGGAATACAGGAAAGAGGATGAGAGGAGACGAGGAACGAGGAGCGAGCAAAAGAAGATGAAATGAAATACAAAGAAAGAACAGGAGGAGAAACAGGGGGAAAAGAGCAGCAGCTTAGATATGGGCGAGGAATATTCTTATCTGATTTGTTTATTTTTTTTACCGCAACGGCGCAACGACCGCAGCGGTTTCGCAGCGCTGGCAGCCTGACTGCATTTCCTCCATCCTCTATCTTCCCTCCTCCCTCTTCTTTTCTGTATTTCCTCGTTCCTCGTCTCCTCTCATCCTCGTTCCTTTATTTATTCGTATACGCCAAGCTAGCAATACCCAATCGCGCACCGGGTACTTGAAGAATTCCGGCAGCGCAGGCTTCGAGGGTGGCGCCAGTAGTAATAACATCGTCAACCAATAGCCAATCTTTGTTTTGCAGTAATCGAGGGTTTGGAATGCTGAACTTTCCCACCATATTCTGCCAGCGCTCCACCCTCGATTTGTGGGTTTGAGTAATGGTAGCGGTATTACGTATTATTAAATTATTAAATACGGGAATGCCGGTCTCTTCGGATAGGCCCTCGCAAAGCACGCGGGCCTGGTTGTATCCTCTTTTTCGCTCCCTACTTGGGTGGAGTGGCAGCGGAATGAGGCCTGAAATATTTGAAAAGCGATTGGATTCCTGAATGGAGCGTCCCATAGATCTGCCCAATTCCAAACCAAGTTCTTGTGCCCCTTTGTATTTGAACTGGTGCATGAGGTGTTGGAGGAGGCTTTCCTTCGTAAAATAAAGATGACTGGAAGCTCCTAAGAGCGGAATTCTACCCCAAAAAATCCGTTCAACCGGGTTGTTGGGGTGCCATTCGAAGCGGGTGAGGGGCAATTGTGACCAACAAGAAAGGCATAATTTATGGCGATTTTGAATCAATTCTGACCCACATCCTTCACAACAATTTGGAAAAAATAAATGCATCAACCCTTCAATAGGTTGAATCATTTTGTTCATTACTGCATGCATACATTGAATGGTATTGCAGCAGTTGTTTTAGTTAATTGAAGAAGTATTGATACAATTCTTCTACTCTACTCATTGGTATGATTTCAATATTGAAAGAAGAAAAATTTAATGATTTCAAGTTGTATTTAGAAACAACGATTTTTTCAAAACCAAGTTTCTCTGCTTCTGCAATTCTCTGTTCAATTCTATTGACCGCTCTAATTTCACCACTCAAACCAACTTCACCTGCAAAACAAACCGATTGTGGAATGATCACATCTTCATAAGAACTTAGTAATGCAACCAACACTGCCAAGTCGATACTTGGATCTTCAATCTTCAATCCACCCGCAATATTCAAAAAAACATCTTTCACCCCGAAATGAAAACCACCTCTTTTTTCTAAAACGGCTAATAAAAGTTGTAAACGTCTTGTATCAAATCCGGAAACCGTTCTTTGAGGGGTGCCGTACACCGATTGAGTGACCAATGCTTGTACTTCAATTAATAAAGGACGCATACCTTCAATGGTTGCTGCGATACTTATTCCACTCAACAATTCTTCTTTCTGCGTGATCAAAATTTCGCTTGGATTAGTAACGGCACGCATACCATTTCCTCCCATTTCATAGATACCTAATTCAGCTGTACTGCCAAAACGATTCTTTAATGTTCTTAATATTCTGTACGCATAATGACGATCCCCTTCGAACTGCAAAACCGCGTCCACCATGTGTTCCAGGATTTTCGGTCCGGCAATACTTCCTTCTTTTGTAATATGACCAATTACGATAACAGGTGTATTGGTCTCCTTTGCAAAACGTTGTAGTTCACCTGCTGTTTCTCTGATTTGAGATATGCTTCCGGGCGATGCATCAATATATGGTGACTGAAGTGTTTGTATGGAATCTACAATCACTACACCCGGTTTTATTTTCTTGATTTCTTGAAAAATGGTTTGTGTTGAAGTAGCCGTTAAAAGATAAAAGTTGGGATTTTTTATTTGCAGTCGATTGGCTCTAAGTTTGATTTGCTGTTCACTTTCTTCTCCGCTGATATAGAGTATTCTATGTGAAGTAAGTTGCAATCCATTTTGAAGGAATAAGGTTGATTTCCCAATTCCGGGTTCTCCGGCTACCAAAATAATACTTCCCGGAACAATGCCACCACCCAATACTCGATTCAATTCAGGATCTGATGTTACGATACGTTCTTGTTCTGTTGAAGTAATATCATCAATAGGAATTGATTTGGAGATTCGTTTATCTTCATTATAGTCGTTCCAGTTCGTTTCAGAAGTTTTCGCCGCATTTTTTTGCACCGTTTCTTCAATAAATGTGTTCCAATTATTACAAGAAGGACATTTTCCTAACCATTTTGCACTTTCATAACCACATTGCGAACAGAAAAAACTTGTTTTCACTTTACTCATGTGATAAAGGTACACTCAAAAAATTGCTTGAAATAAATTGTACAAAGAGGAAAAAAGAAGTGAAGATGTATACAAAGTAAAAAGGCCAGCATTGCTGCTGACCTTTTACTTACTAACCCATTAAATTCTGCCACTAAATTACAAATTGGCTGCAGATAACAAAATTAATTTTGCCTCTTCTTCATATTTTTTTTTGAAAACAGGTTTTCCCAAAAAAAAATCAAGATAAATTTAATAATATATTGAAAAACAAATATATACAAATATAATAATAAAATTATATAAATATGGCTGTTATACTGTCAGCCATTGGCTTTCATAGGTTTAGGGGCTGTCAAATTGCGCGTTAAATTCTGTTAAAATCTGACGAAATGAGGGTCTTAAAAAACTGGTGTTTGCTTTGAGGAATTGAAGTATAAATTATTAAAGATGACAACCTCTATTTGGATTGTTTCCTTATTGTTTTTAGGATTAAGTATGCTAGTGTCGGGGATTTTGCAGTCAAAATTCAAGAAATTCAGCGCCGTGCCCTTAAGATCGGGACTATCAGGAGCTGAAGTGGCGCAGGAGATGCTCCGGACTCACGGCATTTATGATGTACAAGTGGTTAGTGTTCAAGGGTTTCTGAGTGATCATTATGATCCCACCAAGAAAACTGTGAACCTGAGCCCGGAAGTATATCATGGAGTATCGGTAGCGGCGGCGGCAGTGGCGGCACATGAAGTGGGGCATGCGGTTCAGCACGCCAATGCGTACCCTTGGTTAACCATGCGCAGCAAATTGGTTCCGGTAGTGCAATTCAGCTCTAGTATAGTGCAATGGGTATTGTTGGCCGGGGTGCTGATGATCAATGTATTCCCTTCGTTGTTGTTGGTTGGGATCATTCTTTTTGCTGCTACCACGCTGTTTTCTGTAATTACATTGCCGGTTGAATTTGATGCGAGTAGAAGGGCTTTGGCGTGGTTGAATAAATCAACTATTACCAATGCAGTTGAATACCCACAGGCAAAAGAAGCTTTAACATGGGCGGCTTCTACCTATGCCATTGCAGCATTGGCCTCGATAGCCACTTTAGCTCAGTATGCAATGTTGTTTTTGGGCAATAGTCGGCGAGAAGATTAAAATCGGATTAAAAATTTTTAATGCCATACTAAGAGAGCCAAAGGGCTCTCTTTTTTTTGCGCTTAGGTATATAGTTTACAAAAAAATTATATAAGTAATTAAAATATAGCAAGTTATACTAAGATTAAGTGGATGTTTAGTCTTTTATATAGGAATTTGTAAACATGCTTAACTTATTGATAATCAATATTCAGATTGAATATTATTGTAATATGAAGATTAATTAAAATAAGCAGCAATTTAATTGTGCCGCTTGTCATCGTTTTTGGCCGTTAGATGGCATTTGCATATTTTTAACAAGATTTATCAACAAAACTAACAGACATGAGAAAAATCGTAACACTGGTTATGAGTATGCTGTTCCTATTTGCTACAGCGTTCGCTCAGACAAAGGAAGTTACTGGACGTGTTACTGATGCCTCAGGTGCTCCTCTTCCCGGAGTTAGTGTTCTTGTAAAAGGAACTAAAACGGGTACGACCTCTGATGCCAGCGGTAATTTCTCGATCCAGGTTAAGGAAGGAGCAGTATTGGTTATCTCGGGTGCGGGCTATCAAGCCACTGAGGTAAAAGCTACACCGGGTACTGCTATGAAAATTCAGTTAACAGTTAAGAAAGAAGAATTGACCGAGGTGGTTGTAACTGCCTTGGGTATTCGCCGTGAAAAGAAAGCCTTGGGTTATGCAGTTGCTACTGTAGACAAGAAGGCGTTGGAATTGCGCCCTGATGGTGACGTAGTTCGTTTGTTGAACGGTAAAGCACCAGGTGTTGATATCGGTGCAACCAGTGGTATCTCTGGTTCCGGTACAAACATCGTGATTCGTGGTGTGAACACCATTTCCGGTAGCTCACAACCATTATTCATTGTGGATGGAGTTCCTTTCGATGCCTCTACCAATGCGCAATCTAGTTTCGTTTATGGTAATACTACTACCAGCCGTTTCTTGGATCTCGATCCCAATAACATTGAGAACGTGAGTATCCTGAAAGGTTTGAGTGCCACTACCCTTTATGGTGAGTTGGGACGTAACGGTGTAGTTGTTATTACTACTAAGAACGGTACCAACCGCAAAATCAATAAGAAAGCGGAAGTAACTGTGTTACAATCTTACTTTACAAACACTGTTTCAAACTTGCCTGACTACCAGTATTCTTATGGTGGTGGTTTTGATCAAAGTTTGGGATTGGCTTTCTTCAGTAACTGGGGAGCTCGTTTCCAGTCTACTCCTGTAAAAGTAGCACACCCTTACGATCGTGCTGCGTTACAAGGTGTATTCCCTGAGTTCCAGCAAGTTCCCGGTAATGGTAATGACTTGATTTATGAATACAAACCTTACTATAATTCTGTAAAGAAATTCTTCCGTACCGGTCACGTGAAGACAACTTCAGTGAACGTTGCTGCTTCAGGTCAGAACGTGAATTTCAATGCGAACTATAGCTATATGGATGATCAGGGTTTCACTCCCGGTAACAGTGTTTACAAAAACACTTTCGGTATGGGTGGTACAGCTAAGTTGGCGAATAATTTTACTATCAGTGGTACATTCAACTATGCCTCTACTGATTTCAAGTCGCCTCCTACTTCTACTTCATTTGGTTCTAACCCTTCCGTATCTTCAGTATTCGGTAACTTGATTTACACTCCAATTGCCGTAAACTTGATGGGAACCCCTGCAGATGGAGCTAACTATTTGCCTTGGGAAAACCCTGTAGACAAATCATCGATCTACTACCGTGGTGGTAACGATATTCAAAACCCAATTTGGACTGTAAACAACAGTTTCACAGGTCAGAAGATCAACCGCGTATATGGTAACCTTCAAGCGCGTTATGAAGTGAAGAAAGGATTGGCCCTTTCTTATCGTGTAGGATACGATACTTACAGTGATTACAACTTCTTGAGTCAAAACAAGGGTGGCACTGTAGGTGGATCTGATTGGACCTTGGGTTTGCATCGTACTGCCAACGGTTACAACACTATTTGGGATCATGCATTTTTGGCTGATTACTTAACAGATATTAACAGCAATTGGAATGTAAACGTGAATGCGGGTATCAACTCTCAAGAGCGTATTTATTCTCAGAATGGACAACGTTCTACTCAGCAATTGGTGTATGGTTTGTTTGATCACGATAACTTCATCAACCACTTGAATACAAGTGAAGGTGGAGGCGGATTAGATTTTAAATCTGCTACACAGTCAATAGGTGTGTTTGCACAAGCGACTTTTGGATATAAGGAATTTTTGTATTTCACTGCTGGTGGACGTAATAGCTGGACTTCTAATTTGGAGAAAGCGAATCGTTCTATCTTCTATCCAAGTGGAAGTGTTTCATTTGTTCCTACTTCAGCAATTGCTGCATTACAGAACAACAAGATTATTAACTACTTGAAATTGCGTGCAGGTTATGCAACCAGTGCGAACTTCGGTTCTCCTTACAATACTAGAAACGTATTGAACATCAGCACTAATGTATTCCAAGATCGCGTAGGTACTGTATTGAACTCAAATACGATCAGTGATCGTTTGGCGAATCCTAATTTGAAGCCTGAGTTATTGGCGGAAGTTGAAGTAGGTGCGGAAGCAAAATTCATCAACAACCGTTTGAGCTTAGACTTCACTTATTACAATCGTGTATCAAAAGATCAAATCTTGGATCGCGCATTGGATCCTGCAAGTGGATTTACTGTGACATCAATTAATGCTGGTTCGGTTCGCAACCAAGGTATTGAAATTGCATTGGGTTACACTGCTGTTAGAACCAAGGATTGGAACTGGCAGGTAGATTTCAACTTTACTCGCAATAGAAATAAGGTATTTGACTTGCCAACTGATGTTAAACAAATTGGTATCGCCGGTTTCTCTAACGAAGGTCTCTTCGTATTGGAAGGGCAACCTTTAGGTGTGATCATGGCTTCTTCTACAATTAAGGATAGCAAAACTGGCCAACGTATTGTAAACAGTAATGGTGATTATGTTTCGAACAATTCTTTAACCGTTATTGGAGATCCAAATCCTGACTACAAATTAACCGGTATTTCTACCTTAACGTATAAAGCATTCTCATTCCGTATGCAATGGGATTATACAAAAGGTGGCGATATGTTAGCTTATACTCCCGGTACTTTGTTGGGTCGTGGTTTAACGAAGGATACTGATTTCGATCGTTATTTGCCGTTGATTCTTCCAGGTGTTAAAGAAGATGGTACACCTAATGATGTTCAAATTAGTGCCAGCCAGGCTTATTTCAATAACTGGAGTGGTTTCTTCGGAATGCAAGATTTGATCACTTACGATGCTACGATTATTCGTTTGCGTGAAGCTTCATTATCTTACAACTTACCTACTTCTTATTTAGCTAAAACTCCATTCGGATCAGCATCCTTAACGATCTCTGGTCAGAACCTGTGGTATTTAGCGCCTTATTTCCCTAAGTATACCAACTTCGATCCTGAAGTTAACAGCTTGGGTGTAAGTAATGGTCGTGGTTACGAAACATTGGCCGGTCCTACTTCACGTCGTATCGGTGCTAGTATTCGTGTAACCTTCTAATTATTGAATTTTAAATTGAATTGATATGAATATTAAAAAGATCATATACAGCTTGATGGTTTTGGCTGTTCTTGGATCCTGCAGCAAGATTGCTGACAAATTGGATTCCAATTTGAACAACCCCAATACCCCTGCTCCTGAGTCTGCGAGTTCAGATTTGTATCTGAATGTATTGCAGTTGGGATTCGCCGGATTGTTCGACGGTTTCTCAGACTACGGTATGCAGGTAACGCGACAAATTGTGATGTACGGACCAACCTATGGTACGGCTTACCAACCTCAAAGTTTTGATGGACTTTGGGACAATGCTTATACTACTGTATTTAAGCATGCAAACGCTTTGATTCCTATTGCGAATGCAGAAAAGAAATATGTTGTAGTAGGTATGGCTAAAATAATGAAAGCCTATACTATGATGACATTAGTTGACTATTTTGGCAACATACCGTACACTGATGCTAATTTAGGTGCTGATAATGTAAACCCAACAGTAGAGCAAGGAAAGGATGTTTACGCCAAAGCGATCGCTTTATTAGATGAGGCAATTGCTGATTTAGCAAAAACTCCCGGTTCTTACCCTGGTGTATTTGATTTGTTCTATGGTGCAACCAATGCAACCGGAGCTAAGAAATGGGTTACATTAGCTAAAACACTTAAGCTAAGAGCCTATGTTACAACACGTTTGGTTGACAATACTGTAACAGCGAAAATCAATGCACTTTTAACCGAGAATGATTTGATCGATACTCAAGCAGAGGATTTCGAATTCAAGTATTCTACAAAGCAAACCAACCCCAATAGCCGTCACCCACGTTACAACGGTAACTATTCTGCTACCGGAAGTGCCGGAGACTATATCGGAACTTATATGATGTGGGCATTGGTATACGATCAAACAAAGGGTACTTTTAGTAATAACCCAACTTCCGACAAGAGTGACCCTCGCACACGTTATTATTTGTACCGTCAACGTATCAACAGTTCTGATGTGAACTCAGCTTCTTCTTCATGTTCTGTTGCTCCACGTCCTGCGCATTATACAACAGACATGCCTTTCTGTTCTCCTATTCCTGGCTTCGGCGGTGGTTTCTGGGGAAGAGATCATGGCGATAACAGTGGTATTCCACCTGATGGACCATTGCGTACAACTTGGGGGATTTATCCAGCAGGCGGTGATTTTGATTCTGGTCAAGGTACGAGTGTTAGCTTAACAAGAGGTGGCCAAGGCGCAGGTATACAGCCAATATGGCAAACCGCCTTTACGCAGTTCTTAAAAGCTGAAGCTGCTTTAATGTTGGGTACAACAGGAAGTGCACGTACTTTGTTAGAGTCTGGTATACGAGCTAGCTTCGCAAAGGTATTGGGTTTCCCAGCAACTATTGCCGTTACTCCTAACGCTACATACGTACCATCTACAACTCGTCAAGATAACTACGTGGCTGCTGTACTTACTACCTACGATGCCGCTACAACCAATGACGCTCGTTTGGATGTAATTATGAAAGAATTCTACCTTGCACTTTGGGGTAATGGAGTTGACGCTTATAACAATTACAGAAGAACCGGTAAACCTGGAAATTTCCAATTGCCAATTGTAACAGCTCCAGGTGCCTTCACTAGTTCAATGTATTATCCTTCTGTTCACGTGAACCGTAACTTAAACGGAACCCAAAAATCAGGAGTTGACGTACATGTATTTTGGGATAACAACCCCGCAGGCTTTAACAAATAAAATTGAAAATTATGCGTAAAATATTTGTATCATTAGCGTTCATCGCAACACTGACTACTACGCTCTTTTCTTGTAAAAAAGTAGAGACCTATGGTAGTTTCGAATCGATGGATGTGGGCGCCTATGTGACGCTGGTTTCAAAAGGCAATAGCATTTTGGACTATGGCAACTTGGCGACAACCTCTGCTGATATCACAGTACGAGAGTTCGGTAGCCCTATCACTTCGGTTATTATTTATGCTACTGAAGGTGCGGCAAACCTTAATAGAACCGCTTGGAAAAAAGTAAAGGAAGTGCCTTTAAGTGGTGATACCAAGTTAGTTGTAACTGCAACTGAATTGGCTGCAGGTTTGGGTATTGCTCCAACTGCTCTTAAAACCGGTACTCAATATACCTTCTACAATCAATTGGTGTTGAAAGATGGACGTATCATTGATCCCGCGAATACAAACTCAGCTTTTCAGGGTATTACCAATTACAATATGGCGATGACCTGGAACGCAATTGTGGTTTGTCCTTTTAACTCTACTGGCTTTGCAGGAAACTTTCAGGTATTAGAAGACGGTTGGGCCGACTGGAGTGCAGGTGATGTTGTTCAAGTTTCAGCAGCAACCGCAACTTCTGTTACTTTACTTGTGTATCCGAACCCAGCCTTTGGCGGCTTCAATCAGCAACCTGTTACGGTTACCGTGAATGCAGCTACTGGTGCAGCTTCTATCGCAACTGCTCAATCCTATGGTGGATATGCAGGATTCGACAATGATATTAAAGTAAAAACGGTAGGTACAAATAACTGGGTATTCTCATGTACTGGAACTATTACCTTGAAACTTAACCACACAGGTGCTGCAAACTGGGGTGATTATACCTTACGTTTGAAGAAACTTTAGTGAGTGAAACTGTTCATATTGTTATTATGGAATATCCCCCTCAATTTGAGGGGGATATTTATTTTCAAGAAGAAATAAAAATTAATGATTATTTTTAATGTGATAACATATATTTAAATAACACCATGATTCACAGAGAGATATGTTAAGCAAAGCCTAAAGCCAACCTTTTATTTACATATGTTAACATATAATTAGTAAGCAGCACTCGTATTTTACCTCCTGTCATAGTTTTTGGCCGTTAAGAAATTTTAATCTATTTTTAATGCGACCACAATACAACTGAAAGACATGAGGAAATTTGCAATATTTACCATTAATCTGCTGCTGTTGGTAGTTACACCTGCTTTTTTTGCTCAGATTTTAGGTAAATCTGCTGTTTCACCCTCAGTTCCCTCTTCCTTTCCCAATAGTTCTGTTGCGCTGCCTTCGAAAGGAGTTACTACGAGTTTCATTACTACACGATATTCAAATTCCGCCACCCAACATTTCGCCGGCTCTAGCTATTCAACCGAAAAATTGTTGTTGAAAATGCAGACCAGCACCTTGAAAGCGTCTCTTACCAGTACCAAGACCAGTCCTTTTTCGCACGAAAGCTCAAAAATTATGCTGCCTCAAATGGGTAATGAACAGTGGTGTTCATTAGATCATTTGGTAATGATTCAGAGTTTTTCGTCGTAAGCCTAAACTTAGTAAACATCGTTGGTTGCCACCAACGCTCTACGATTGCAAGCCAAAAAATGCGGCTTTTTTAACTGTATCATAAACTTCAAGTAAAACAACAACATGGGAAAAATTGCAAAAAGTTTGTTGGTGATGTTAGTATTCGCCTACAACGTAGCTTTTTCGCAATCGGTTCAGGTTACTGGTAAAGTAACAGACGCAAATGATGCACCGGTTGTGGGCGCTACAGTAACGATCAAAAAATCGAAGACAGCCACTTCAACAGCAGCGAATGGTAGCTTTGCTATCAAAGCCAACGTTGGAGATGTGTTAGTAATCTCTTCGATTGGTTTCGAAGCTAAAGAAGTAACCGTAGGTTCTAGTGCGGTTATTGATGTGAAACTTAGTTTGGATACGAAGGCTTTGAGTGAGGTAGTAGTAACCGGTTCCGGTGTTGCTACCACAAAAAGACGCTTAGGTATCTCAGTTGAGTCGATCAAATCAGACAAATTACCAATTGTACCTGCAGCTTCGGTTGACCAGGCGTTGATTGGTAAAATTCCAGGTGCGCAGATTTCATCTGTATCGGGTAACCCTGGCGACCAAGTAAACATCGTGTTAAGAGGTATCAACACGGTATCGGGTGGTACTCGTCCGTTGGTGATGTTAGACGGGGTGGAAGTTCCATTCTCAAGTTTAACAACCTTGGATCTTACTCAAATTGAGCGTGTAGAGGTGGTACAAGGTGCGGCTTCTGCAACCATCTATGGTGCACAAGGTGCCAACGGGGTAATTCAATTGTTTACTAAGAAAGGTGTTAAAGGAAAAGTTTCCGTTAACTTCTCAACTAGTTATGCCAGCAATGAATTCATCAACGCAGGTAATTTTGGTAAGGCCGACAAACATCCTTATTTAACAGATGCTTCGGGTAATATCATTTCTGCTAACAACAGTGGTGGATTTACAGCAGGTCAAGTAATTAGCATTGATCCTACTTTGGGTTCTATCTTAGGTTCAGGTTCTATTGCGTACAAGTACGGTACTAACATTTCCGGTTTGGGTTTCACAACTCCGGGCGGTACTGCTAACTATACACGTTATGGTATTTTGGATCCACGTAATAATGCAAACCAACCATATGTAGGTGCGTTGCAATATCGCGATCATTTCAAAGAAGTATTTACCGGTTCTACCTCTATCAACAACTCGCTTTCAATTAGCGGTGGTGGTGAAAAAGTAGATGCCAACTTAACTATTTCTAATAACCAAACTACTTCTCCTTTCTTGGAGAACAATGGTAAATTGAACAGAACCAACTTGACTTCTAATATTGGTATCGAGTTGTTCAAAGGATTTACCATTCGTTCTGTAACAAGCGTGGCCTATGTTCAAAACAACATGCATCCAGGTTTGGGAGCTCCGGGTGGTGTAGGTTTTGGTAGAGGAGATCAAAACGCCGGCGTAGGTCAGGTGTATGGTTTCTTGAACACTTCACCATTCTTCAGCTTGAAAGATACGGTAGCAGGTGGTGTTTATCCAGCGTATCAAGTAGCTAGCTTCTTGAGTGTAAACGCCGGAAACCCTTACTACAGAATGATGTATTCTGATGGCGATAGCAAACAATACAATGTAATCCAGAACTTGGAAGCAAACTATAAAGTGAACAAGTTCCTTACTTTGAATGCTAAATACGGCGTGAGTGTAAGAAGCGAAAACGATAAATGGACTTTCTACAATCAAACTTTGAATGAAAGTTCAAACTTTTACGGTTCATGGGCTTCTGCATATAATGGAGCAGATAACACAGGTGAAATCGTAAACTATCAATACAACAACGTTCGTCAGAACTTCTTAGCTTCTGCGTTTGTAACAACTGATTTCCAAAAAGATTTCAATATCAAGCTTCCGATCTTCACTTCTACTCAGGTAGCTTTCGACTGGAGAAAGAATGAGTACAGAGAATACGATACTTGGGGCCAATCATTGCCTTTGTTCCCTCCATTTAACGTAAACTCTACTTCTTCTCAGCACATCATTACTGATTACATCGAACCATTTGTAACTTATGGTTTCTTGGTGGATCAGAAATTTGATTACGATAACTACGCGGGTATTACTGTTGGTGTTCGTACTGACTATTCTTCAGCATTCGGCGCGGGTTCTAAACCCTTTACCTTCCCTCACTACAATGGTTATGTGAACGTAGCTTCATTTCCATTCTGGGATGGTTTAAGCAAAGCAGTTCCTGCTTTCAAATTGAGAGCTGCTTATGGTAAAGCAGGTATCCAACCAGGTGCATTCGATCGTTATCCTACTTTGATTTCTCAACCAACAGGAAACGAGTTGACTTATGCTGCTAACCCAAGTCAAAAGAACCCTGCTCTGAACGTGGAAGTTTCTTCTGAAACAGAGTTCGGTACAGATGTAACCATTGATCTTTTGAAAGGAAGCTGGCTTAAGAATGTAAACTTCGCCTTTACCTACTGGCAAAGAAAGACAGACAATGCGATCTTCTATCAAAACGTTCCACCTTCAACAGGTGCATCTAGTTTGTTAACGAACGCCATTGGCTTGTCTTCACACGGTTGGCAAATTGGAATCAACCTTCCTGTTTATACTTCTAAGAATTTCTCTTGGGATTTGACTACTAACTTAAGCCGTCAAACTTCTATGATTGACAAGGTAGAGGGTGGTGATATTCCTTTGACATCTTTCGCAGGTTCTACCGGCTTGGTATTGGCTGCAGGAAGAAAGATCGGAGAAATCTATGGATATAAAGCTTTGACTAAAGTTGATCAATTAAGAGCTGATGGAGTTACTCCGTTTATCTCAGCTGCTAATCAGAAAAACTATGAGATTGTTGAAGGACGAGTGGTAAACAAGCTTACTAAGGCAATTTACTTCTCTGATGAAGCGGAATCATTGGGAGATCCAAACCCAAGCTTGATGGCTTCTTTCATCAACAACTTGAACTATAAAGGCATTGTTACTTTAGGATTCCAATTCGATTGGATCGCAGGTGCTCACTTGTACAACCAAACGAAAGAGTGGATGTATCGTGATGGTATCAGCAGCGACTTTACAAAACCTGTAACCATCAATGGTGAAACCGGTGCTTGGACTGCTTACTATGCTAGTGCTTACTACGCTTTGGGTGCAACTCCAAGAGGTGTTGGTAACAACGTAACAAAAGATTACTTCTATTATGATGCTTCTTTTGTAAGATTAAGAAACGTTTCTTTGGGTGTTGACTTTGCAAAAATTGCTAAGAAGCCATGGTTGAAAAAGACTCAGCTGGTTCTTAGCGGAAGAAACTTGTTGACATTTACAAAGTATCCTGGTATGGATCCTGAGATTTCATCTGGTGCTGCTAACTCAGCATTCGATAGAGGTGTTGACCACTCAACAATCCCTAACATGAAGTCTTACCAGTTGACATTGAACCTAGGGTTCTAATCTTAACCGTTTAAACTTACAGAAATGAAAATGAGATTAAATAATAAATTATTCAAGGGAACCCGCGCCAGCTGGTATGTATTATTGGCTGCGAGTTTGTTGGGTACTTCTTGTAAGAAGCAACTAGACGTTAAGAATCCGAACGATCCTACGTTTGGTGTTAACGTAGCAAATGAAGCCGGTTTGGCTTCGTATGCAAAGGGAAGTATTTATTGGAATGGTTTTGCTTATGGTAACGGATGGTTGGGAGACAGTTATTTCTCTCTTCCCTGGGGTTATCATGAGTTGATGGGAGATGCCATTGGTGGAGGTCAAGGTTCAAACAACCAAACCACAACTATGGGTGTTCCCGATAGTTTTGTGGCTGATCCTACTAATGCGGCCGCTACTACATTCACGAATACTTCTCCTCAAGCATCATCAATCATTCGTTCATTCAATAACTCTGCATCTACCGGACAAGGTAACAATGCATTGATTTATGAGTGGAAGAGTATGTATGCAATGATTAACTCTGCCAACACCATCCTTGAAGTGCTTCCTTCAATCAGTTTAACTACTGATAAAGTGAATGCAGTGAAGGCATGGGCGTATTGGTGGAAAGGATATGCTTATGCTCAAATTGGCACTTTGTATTATGCCGGTTTGATCTATGATCAAGCAGGTTCTGCAGGTCCACAAAATGTTTATGTGAGTCAAGATAAGATCATTGCTGAATCAAACAAGCAATTGAACTTGGCTTTAACAACATTGAATGCAGTGAGCAATGAGTCTGATTATTTGGCAATGATGAGTCAGTTAATTCCCGGTCAAAACCAAGTTGGTTTGGGTGGTGCATTAACAAAAGCTCATTTCATTGCTACTGTGAATACTATGTTGGCTAGAAACATTGTTTTGAACAAACTTTCTCCTTTTGTAAATGGAAACCCTTCCGCTACCATTGCGAAAGCTTCTATTGGAACAATGACCGCTGCTGATTGGAATCAAGTATTGACTTATACAACAGCCGGTGTTAAACAAGGATTCAATGTGTTTACAGGAAGAACTGCTTCCAGCAACTCATTCTTCTCTGCTAACGGTGGATCTGTAGCCGGTATGTGTGCCTTCTCTAATCAAAGCACTACTTACAAAGTGAGTGAGCGTTTGGTGTCTTCATTCAAAACAGGTGACAAGCGTTTGGGTAACTTCTCAACTGCTAACGGAACCTTCTATGGTGATGCGAATACCAACTCAACTCGTTACACCTTGGTAGATTTTGATATCGCTGGTTTGTCGGGATTCAAAACCCTAGGTACTCGTGCTGTAGGTAAATTAGAGATCTATATCGGTCCTACTTACGAAGAAAACGCATTGATGGCTGCTGAAGCAAATATCAGAACAGGTAATATTGAAGCCGGTTTGGCTTTGATTGATCAAGTTAGAAATTATCAAGGTGCCGGAGTAGCTGCAGTAGCAGGAACCGGTTTAACTTTGGCTCAAGCTTTAACTGAGTTGACAAAAGAAAGATATGCAGCTTTAGCATTCAGAGGTTTGTCTTTCTTCGACGCAAGAAGATGGGGTTGGACCTACTCTACTGCTAATGGTGGTGGTAGATATGGTGCTACTTTGATCTTCAACCGCGTAGTTTATACGAATGCAACCATCAACTACAACTTCATGGACTATTGGGATGTTCCCGGTGATGAAATCGAAAAGAACGCACCGGCTACAGGTTCTGCAGCTGTGAAGAATCCTAACTTCTAATTCGGAATTGTTAGTTTATATCTGAAGAGGCGCTTGAGAAATCGAGCGCCTTTCTCTTTGATCAGGATTTACAGGATTAAAGGATTTACAGGATGGATTTTGTAGGAGGATGAGGATGAGAGGAGACGAGGATGAGAGGAGGCGAGGAGATGAGGAGGCGAGGAAGAAAGAGAGACGTTGAATGGCGTGAACGACCCTGTACGGTCGAACATTAGTAGGAACGTGGAGACGAGGAAGGAGGAGACGAGGAAGGAGGAGATGCGTTGAATGCCGTGAGCGACCCTGTAAGGGTCGAACATCAGTAGAAGATACATTGATGATAAAAGAAAAAGCGCACCGGGGGTGCGCCTATAATGATGTATTAAATTTTGATTGATTCTTAGAGTTTGATTTCTTCTTCGTGTTGATCGAAGAAATGAAATTCAGTGAGGTGGTAATTGGTGTTTTCCTTCAATTTGATGGAGCGGCCATATTTGAAACGCCATTGCCATAATTTAGATCGGAAGAACAATCCTTTTGTGAGGAAGGAATAAATAATAGGGTTTACGCTGATCGTTAGATTTTTGTGCTGGTGGGTTACCAAATAACTTAAGTTCTTTTCAATTTCATCTTCTAGAATTAAAGTGGATGAAATTTTACCGGTACCGGCACAGCTAGGACAAACCTCTTGCGTATTGATATTCATTTCGGGTTTCATGCGCTGACGCGTAATTTGCATGAGTCCGAATTTAGAAATTGGAAGTACGGCATGCTTCGCTCTATCGGGGCGCATGAGTTCTTCCATCGATTCCATTAATTTCTTTTTGTTTTCGGGCAGCTTCATATCAATAAAGTCTACCACGATGATACCACCTAAGTCGCGCAAGCGCATTTGACGCGCTATTTCTGCGGCTGCTTCGAGGTTGGTTTCCAACGCATTTAACTCCTGATTGTTTCCTACGCTTTTGTATCCGCTGTTTACATCAATAACGTGAAGGGCTTCGGTGTGCTCGATAATAAGATAAGCACCACTTGGAAGGTTCACTGTTTTACCGAAAGCAGCTTTTACTTGCTTGGTAACACCGAATTGATCGAAAATAGGAGAACTATTGCTAGAGTAGGTAACAATTTCAGCCTTTTCGGGAGCGATGCGCTGGATATAAGAGCGCGTGTCGTTGAAAAGGTTTTTATCGTTCACTACAATTTTGTTGAAGTCTTCGTTCAACAAATCGCGGAGCATGCTGGTGGTTTTGGTTTGTTCACTCAAAATCTTTGCGGGAGCGATAGCGCCTTTAAGGTTGCTTTGAATGCTATTCCAGGTATCAACCAGCATTGATAAATCTTCGTGCAATTCAGCGGTATTCTTGCCTTCTGCGGCGGTACGTACAATTACTCCAAAGTTCTTGGGCTTGATGGCTTCAATGATCTTTTGGAGGCGTTTACGTTCGTCGGCAGAGTGAATTTTGCGCGAAACAGCCACGATGTCGTTAAATGGAGTGATCACCACAAATCGTCCGGGGAGGGAGATTTCGCAGCTAAGGCGAGGTCCTTTGGCGGCGATGGGTTCTTTGAGGATTTGCACCAAAATATTGGGCTTTCCGCTAAGAACTTCATTGATTTTGCCGGTTTTAATAATTTCGGGTTCAACCTGAAATTGGGCGAAATCGTAGCCGTTTTCGGAGTTATCGTTTATGGCGATGTTGGTGAATTTGAGTAGGGAGCGCGCATAGGGGCTCAGGTCGGTATAGTGAAGGAAGGCATCCTTCTCAAAACCAACGTCTACAAAGGCCGCGTTAAGTCCGGGAATGAGTTTTTTTACTTTACCGAGGTATAAATCACCCACAGCGAAATTTGCATCAGCTTTTTCATGATGTAATTCCACGAGTTTTTTATCCTCTAAAAGTGCTATTTCAACACCCTGGGGAGCAGCATTAATGATTAATTCCTTATTCAAGCGTTTTCTTCTTTAACCGTCAAACCATCATCACTACAAGGAAATATGCTGAAGTAGGGATTGCTTGCTCCAGATAAGCCGTAGGGCTCATGTAAGGCAAACAATCTTTTCAGCGAATAAGAAGGAAACAGCCGGCATACAAGGGGGTTTGCCGGCCGCTTAGTAGAAGAAATTATCTGCTCTTCTTCTTATGGCGGTTCTTTCTCAATCTTTTCTTACGCTTGTGCGTCGCAATTTTATGACGCTTTCTTTTTTTACCACAAGGCATAATGCACTCAATGATTTAGTTAATTAATTTAATTTCTTTCCGTTGCCGGATTTATTTTTTCAAGAGATCGATACGTTTATCGATTTCCTGTAAAATTTCTTTTTCTTGAAAGAAGGGTTTGCTGGCTTGATACCAGGTAATGGCTTCTTTCTTATTGCCGGAGCGTTCCAGTGATTCGGCCAGAGCAAGAATGGCTTCAACATTCTTGGGTTGGTTGCGAACTACTTTTTTGAGGCGCTCGGCTGCTTTGTCGAATTGACCGGATTCCATACCACCCATTGCCAGCATAAACTGAGCGTACATATTGGTTGTATCTCTTTCCGCTACTTCTCTTAACATTTGGATTCCCTGCATGGGGTTGTCGCTAATATTACCGAAAAGGTAACAACTACCGAGACCCACTTTGGTAGAATCGTTGTTAGGATTTATAGTCAGCGCTTTTTCAAATAACTCTTTGGCTTCAGTTGCCATCCACTTTTTCAAGGCCGGATCTTGCTGCTGGCGCAAGCCTTCCAAAAAATTGTGGCCTGCAAAGGTGAGGCTTTTTTCAGAATTTTCCAATTTAGATGCTAGTGCAACGTAATATGCGTTGGGAAGCAGGGAATGGAGGGTGTCTTTCCAGAAGTCGGCAAGCTGATGATACACTTTTACCTGCTGCTCTTTTACATTGCCTCGAACTACTGAATTTTCTAGTTTTTCGAGGTAATTTTGTTGATAATCAGGTAGTTGTGATTTTACTTGTTTGATATAGGAGGTAAAATCAAATGCTCCTGCAGCTTCCTGTTTGGAGGTAGCTACGGGAGCATTGGTATCTTTTTTAGGTGTTGTTCTTGCAAAAAAATAAATCGCACAGAAGAGCACAAGTCCGGTACTTAGGAAGATAATTTGCTGTTTTTTCACTTCACGTAGTTTAATGAAGCAGCAAAATTACATCTCATCATCCGGGTTTGGTTGATCTTCTTTTACAGATTGCAATTTTTTTACTTCGGCTACAAACTCCTTGGCTGGTTTGAACGCCGGGATAAAATGTTCGGGAATGTGCACAGCAACGTTTTTCTTGATGTTGCGTCCGATCTTCGCAGCTCTCTTTTTCGTAATAAAGCTACCAAACCCACGGATGTAAATGTTTTCACCCGTAGCTAAGGTGTCCTTAACTTCCTTAAACATGGTTTCCAGCGTAACCAAAACATCAACCTTGGGAATACCTGTTTTTTCAGATATTTGGTTAACGAGGTCTGCTTTTCTCATATAATTGAATTTTTAATGGGTTTACAAAGTTGTTATAAAAAATTTTTTCTGCCAAAACCCACAGAATCAATTCTTTACTGAAATTATGTTATTTATTGCAATTTAACAAGAAAAGTCTAAAATATTGATAATGAAATTTTTAAGACTTTTTTGCTCAATTTTGACAACTGTATTCATTTTCAAAACGTTATTTTAATAAAATTAGTATGAGTGCCTTGTTTATTAAGGAGTTATTGAGTTGGAATAGGGTAGAGAACAAGCGCACCATGCCCTGGAAAAACGAGACAGATCCCTACAAAATTTGGCTCAGTGAAATCATTCTTCAACAAACTCGGGTAGAACAGGGATGGAACTATTATCTCCGATTTATCGAAGCTTTTCCAACAGTACAAGATTTAGCCGCTGCACCCGAAAACAAGGTTTTTAAATTATGGGAAGGCCTTGGTTACTATTCGCGTTGCAGAAATTTGATTGCTTCGGCAAAAACAATTGTGAATGATTTCAACGGTATTTTTCCTTCTAGCTATGAAGCCATTTTATCACTAAAAGGCGTGGGTCCTTATACCGCAGCTGCCATCGCTTCTTTTGCGTTCAACTTACCACATGCAGTGGTGGATGGGAATGTACAACGAGTATTGGCGCGTTATTTTGGCAATCAAACACCCATTGATAGTACTGAAGGAAAAAAATGGTTCTCCGAAAAAGCACAGGAGTTGCTAAGCAAGAAGCATCCTGCAACTTATAATCAGGCTATTATGGATTTTGGCGCTACGGTGTGCAAGCCGCAACAGCCCTTGTGCAGCGATTGTCCATTGCAACAACACTGTGCCGCCTTCCAAACAAATACTGTTTCGTTATTACCCGTAAAGAGTAAGAAAATAGTTGTGAGAGATCGGTACTTGAATTACTTCGCGTTGGTTTATAAAAAGCGAGTAGCTATTCATTTGAGAACAGGGAAAGACGTATGGCAAAATCTTCATGAATTTGCATTGCTTGAATCGAGTACTGCAGCTACTGATACAGCAGCCTTGAAAAAATATTTGAAGCAAGAATTGAAGCTGTCTTCTTTTCGAATAGAAGAAGGTGCAGACCCCATCAAACACAAACTTTCGCACCAAACGCTTCATGTAAAGTTTTACGTAGTTCATGTAGAGATCCGGCCCAATTTGGGAAAAGATTTTCAATGGATTTCACGGAAAGAGATCGAACTGTTTGCCTTTCCTAAAGTAATTGTTAATTATCTCCCAAACCTGCCACTGTAAGCGGGTATTTTAGCACAGATGTGCGTTAAAAAATTGGCAATAACGGCTTTTAAAATATAACTTTAAGGAGGTTGTAGTTCATTGGTTCAATAGACTTTTGGATACAGCTCTTTAACACGACTAAACTTTATCACATATGAGAGGCGTTAACCGAGTAATGCTCATTGGAAACTTGGGCAAGGATCCGGATGTGCAGTTTTTGGAGGGAAATATTGGGGTAGCAAAGTTTCCTCTAGCTACTACTGAAACATTCAAAGACCGAACCGGCAAATTGGTATCTCAAACTGAATGGCATACCGTAGTTCTTTGGCGAGGACTGGCTGAGTTAGCGCAGAAATACCTTCACAAAGGCAGTTTGGTATACATCGAAGGCCGTTTACGCACAAGAAGTTGGGAAGATAAAGAGGGCAATAAAAAGTTTGCAACAGAAGTAATTGGCGATAATTTGATTATGCTAGATAAGAGACAAGACGGAGGCCATGGCGGTCCCGGATCGGAAAGTTTTGGAAATCAGGAAATTCCACCGTTTGGAGAACATTCCCCCGACTTACCATTTTAGCGCTACAATTGTTATTTTTGCGGGGGACAATATCGGAAACGATGTTGACGATAGTATCGTGAACTAAATATTCTATTTTGGAAACCGATTTGGTATTCTTATTTCAGCATTTATTTGCAAGCATTTTATTGGACGCTGCTTTTCAGGCAACTTCTACCATTCTCGCTTTATTTGTGGTAGTGTTCCTCATTTTGTCATTCTTCATATCAGGAGCTGAAATTGCTTTTCTTTCCTTGAATTATAGAGACATCAATGCACTTAGAACAAAGCAAGACGCAGGATGGAAACGTATTGCGCAATTGCTAGAAGAGCCCAAAGTGTTGATGACTTCGTTAACGGTGGCCAATGGATTTGTAAACATTGCCACGATCATTCTTGCCAATCTTCTAATTGATCAAATTCTTCCTCAGGAAATGGGGGCCTACACCAAATTGATCATCAAGATTCCTGCAATCACTTTTGCCATCATCTTATTTGGAGAAATACTACCCAAAATAAGAGCAACGCACAATAGCTTAAGAACGGCTTACGAGTCGGCCTCCTTGGTGGAAGTCATTTATTATGCTTTTCGAAGATTGGCGGGTTGGTTATTGGGCATTTCGGAGCAAATTGAAAAATTCTTTGGTGGGGTTCCTACTCAAGCATACAATCAGCAAGTTGAAGAAGCCATTAAGAGTAGTGTGAATGAAGAAGATGGTCAGAGAATGCTTACTGGCATTTATAAGTTCCGACATATTACTGTTAAACAGATCATGAAAACCAGATTGGATGTAAATGGAATTGATTTCAATTTCAATTATATTCAATTGAAAAAGCAAATTGAAGAACAGCACTATTCCAGACTACCGGTATATAAAGTTAGTTTAGATGATATTGTTGGAATGATACATACCAAGGATATTGTTCCTTATTTGCATGAAGATGCAAACTTCGACTGGCATACCCTGATGCGTACGCCTTATTTTGTTCACGAGCACAAATACATTGAAGATCTGCTACAAGAATTTCAGAGCAAGCGTATTCACTTTGCTGTAGTAGTAGATGAATTCGGCGGCACGAGTGGAATCGTAACGCTTGAAGATATATTGGAAGAAATTATTGGAGAAATTAAGGATGAGTTTGATGACGATGAAACGGCTAATAAAAAATTAGACGATAGCACTTATATTCTTGAAGGCAGGTTGATGATTCATGAAGCGTGTAGTTTGATGAATCTTCCACTCGATACCTTCGATGATGTTAGGGGTGAAAGTGACTCTATTGCCGGATTGATGTTGGAGTTGGCAGGCGTGATTCCAAAAGCCGGAGATGTGTTAACAGTTGGAGACTTCGAGTTTACTGTATTAGAAGTTGAAAAAAATAGAATTCAAAAAGTAAAACTTACGATAAAAATTCAGGAACCATAATGAGAGTTCATTGGCTAACGGCTTTATTCATTGTTGTGATCTCAGGCATCTCTGCTTGTAATAGTGATTATACAATTAAACCAAAAGGGTATTTCAAAATTGATTTTCCCGAACATAAGTATCAAGTGTTCAATGAACCCGGTTATCCTTATACTTTTGAGTATCCCGTTTATGCAAAAGTGGAGAAGGATACGACCATGTTTGATGATAACGACACCCCCTATTGGATCAATATCGACTTCCCTAGTTTTCAGGGTAAGATCTATGTAAGTTATAAAACCATCGTTGATACGGGGTTTGATAAATTGGTAGACGATGCTTTTAAGATGACCTATAAGCATACCAGCAAGGCAACCGAAATTCAGGACTCTTTAATGACCACTCCGAAAGGGCTGTCAGGTCTTTGGTTCAATGTTCGCGGAAATACCGCTACTGCAAAACAGTTCTTTGTTACAGATAGCGTGAAACATTTTCTAAGGGGAGCTTTGTATTTCGATGCCACACCGAATGAAGACTCTTTGCGCATCGTGAATGAGTTTCTGCAAGCCGATATGAAACATTTGATTAACACACTTCAATGGAAGTCTAAATAAAAGATTGTGATAATAATAGACAATGTATATATCAGTGATGATATCGTAGAAAAGCAATTTGTTTGTGATTTAAACAAGTGCAAAGGTGGTTGTTGTGAAGAAGGCGATGCAGGTGCTCCCTTAACAGAGGAAGAGTTGGACTTGATGGTGCAATACTTCGACAAGATCAAACCTTATTTACCTGCCGATGCTATTGCTGAAGTAGAAAAGAAAGGAAAATATGTTTATCACAAAGACTTTGGTTGGGTAACGCCAACCCTGGGTAACGATAACGAGATATGCGTATATGCATTTAGGGATCCCAAAGGAGTTATTAAATGCGGTTTTGAGCAAGCTTATTACGACGGCATTATTCCTTGGAAGAAACCTATCAGTTGTCATTTATTTCCAATTATTCATAAGAAAGGAAAACACGGTAATTATGGTCTTTTGAATTACGAGCCACGTCAGGATTTGTGCAAGGCTGCTTGTAAGTTAGGAGATAAGCTGAAGGTGCCGGTATATGAATTTTTGAAAGAACCTTTGGTTCGATTATATGGTGAAGATTTTTACAAGGCGTTGGAAGGGGCTGCAGAAGCCTATGAAGCATCGAATAAGAAATAATAAACGATGGTAGTATGAGTGAGATGTCACAATCTTTCTTGGCAAAGAGTACGATTAAGGCGGCAGATCTTGAGCACCGCAAGAAAATCAATTTTAATATTGGAAAGTACAATAGTGTAGTTCCGATTGGGAAGCAGCAGTTTTCTGCATTGGAGACTGCACGTGAGCGTGCGAAGAATTTGAAGTGGAAGGCGATTTCGCAATTGGATAAACATTTGGAAGATTTTGAAGCAAATTTCACAAAAAGAGGCGGCAAGGTAATTTGGGCAGAGACCACTGAACAAGCTTTAGATGAAATTCTAAAGATCTGTAAAGCCAAAAATTGCAAGAGCATAGTGAAGAGCAAGAGTATGGTTACAGAAGAGATCCATTTGAATGATTTTTTGGAAAAGAACGGAATTGAAAGCGTAGAAACGGATTTGGGTGAATACATTCAACAATTAGATGGTGAACCGCCTTATCATATTGTAACTCCGGCGATGCATAAAAGCAAAGAAGATGTAGCGAAATTATTTGCAGAAAAATTAGGAACGCCTTCTAATTTAACGCCGGAGCAACTGACTTTAGTAGCGCGCGAGAAATTGCGTCAAAAGTATGCAGAAGCTGAAATTGGAATTACGGGGGCAAACTTTTTGATTGCCGATACCGGTAGTATAGCGATCACAGAAAACGAAGGGAATGGTAGGTTGAGTTGTTCTTATCCTAAAACACATATTGCGATTACAGGCATTGAGAAGGTAATTCCATCTTTTACTGATTTGGGATTGTTTTGGCCATTGCTAGCAACTTTTGGAACGGGTCAGCAAGTGACCGTGTACAATTCTATCGTGAGTGGCCCTCGCCAACAAGGTGAATTAGATGGTCCCGATGAGATGTATGTGATTTTATTGGACAATGGAAGGACCAATATTTTAGCGAATGAGAAAGCACGTGAGAGTTTGTATTGCATTCGATGTGGTGCTTGTTTGAATGCTTGTCCGGTTTATAAGAATATTGGTGGTCATAGTTATGAAACTACGTACAGTGGCCCGATTGGATCGGTGATTACTCCGCATCTGAAAGAGATGCACGAATGGAAGCATTTAAGTTATGCATCCAGTTTATGTGGTAACTGTACGGAAGTGTGTGCAGTAAAAATCAATTTGCACGAGCTTTTGTTGGAGAATAGGGCGGAGGCAGTTGAAGCAGGAGATGCAAGTTTCTCAGAGAAGATGGCATGGAAGGTTTGGAAACAAGCTAGTTTGCGCAGAAGTTGGATGAATCAGGGCTCCGGCTCTTTGAAGAATAAAATAGTCAATAAGATTTTCAAAGGTTGGACCACACATCGTTCAGAGTTGAATTTTTCGCCTAAGACCTTCAATCAGATGTGGAAAGAAAAAAGAGGCGAGTAAAGAACTGATTTTGGTAAGCCGCTAATACTTCTCTATTTTGTGTACAACATGTTGTTGTACAGTACCTCCATATCGAATAGGTTACGTTATGTGATTTCCTTTGTTGGAAAAGAATTGTTTCCTGATCCAATTGAGATTACAACGGATGCTGTACAATTTCAGGCGTATGATGGAGCCAAAATTAATTATTCGGAAGACCCTTTTTCAGAGGCTGAATTCCATATACAGCCCCAAGGTTTGTTGTTTGAAACAGGTGTAAAGCCTCAGCAAATTGAATGTTTTGAACTTAATTTTCACAAGGCTTTCTTTCCAAGCAAAGGTGATCATCCTTTCGATTTGTTTTCAGCTATTTTTTATTTGATTAGCAGGTATGAAGAATACTTGCCACATGAAAAAGACCATTATGGAAGGTATGCGCATTATCAATCGCTCGCATATAAAGAAGGATTTCTGCAACAGCCATTGGTGAATATATGGTTGACTGATTTCAAGAAAACCTTGGAGCGAAAATATCCCGGTCTTCTTTTTAAACACCATACTTTTCAATGTTTGATAACTTATGACATCGATATAGCTTATGCCTATACGAAAAAAAGCACTCTACTAAAATGGGGTGGTTATTTAAAAGATCTTTTGAAAGGCAATTGGGCGGAGTTAGAGCAGCGAACGCAGGTGTTGGCAGGAAAAGAGAAAGATCCTTACGACTGTTTTGAGTGGCTGGATGCCCTGCATTTGTATTGCAGAATAAAGCCTCATTATTTTTTCTTGGTAGCGTCTAAGAGAGGAGAATATGACAAGAATACGCCTACTTCCAATAAGGCTTTGCAGGAATTGATTGGATATGCATCTCAGCAGTACAAAATTGGGATACATCCTTCTTGGCAAAGTGGTGATGACACGACCTTATTAAAAGAAGAGCGAGATTGGTTGGAGGTGGTGGCTGATAAAGAAATTACCCATTCGCGACAACATTATATCCGATTTGAATTGCCGACTACATTTAGAACCCTGGAAGAGATAGGAATAGAGAAGGAGTTTTCAATGGGGTACGGAACGATCAATGGGTTTAGAGCATCGGTTGCGTCCTCTTATCAATGGTATGATTTGGAGCAAGAGCGAATTTCTGATTTGGTGTTGTATCCCTATTGTTTTATGGATGCCAATGCATTTTATGAGCAGCGCTATCAACCGCAACAAGCTTATGCAGAACTGATGCAATTGTACCAGCAGGTGAAGCGTCATTCAGGTTTATTTATTTCCATATGGCACAATCATATGTTGGGTTCACATCCGATGTTTAAAGGATGGGCTGAGATGTTTGAGTTGTTTATGAAGGAAACGGTATATTGGGATGCGTATAATTCTTAATTAATAATTAAAGAATTAATAATTGATAATGGAACAGCCGAAATACAGGAGCGAGGATGAGAGGAGACGAGGAGAGAGGAAGCTGCAATTTGTTTATGTGGTGATGTGTTAATGAGGGAATTAACTGCAGGCATGGAGCCAGCGTTGCGTAACCGCTGCGACGACTGCGCCGCTGCGGTGAAAAAACAGGGAATACAGGAGGGAGGAAGCTGCAATTTGTTTATGTGGTGATGTGTTAATGAGGGAATTAACTGCAGGCATGGAGCCAGCGTTGCGTAACCGCTGCGACGGCTGCGCCGCTGTGGTGAAAAAACAGGGAATACAAGAGGGAGGATAAGAGGAGACGAGGAGAGAGGAAATGCGAAAAAGGAAGAGGAGCAGGAACAGGGGGAATACAGGAGTGAGGATGAGAGGAGACGAGGAAAGACAGAGAAATAATTTATTTGCGAATTCTTTGCGGACTTGGCGTTCTCTGCGGTGAATTTGAAACTGAAGATTCAGACTATTTGTTTTGGCAAAAATTAGTTTTACAGGTACAATTCGGGCGGCATCTAAGGAAACGATGAGACGAATTTCGGTGATTCATCCAAAGAATTTCCGACAAAAGGGAACGCATGCCAAGGCAATTTTTGCATTGGGTATGGTTTGTTTTTTTTGGGGTACCACATGGATCGCTTCAAAGCAAGGAGTGAAGTATATGCCCGCCTTGCAATTGGCCGGTATTCGGCAATTGCTCGGAGGTTCTTGCTATTTACTTTATTTCCTTTATAAAGGCGCTACATGGCCCAAGGGTAAGGAATGGGGTCCCATTATCTTGCTGGCTATTTTGAATTTTTCTCTTTCCAATGGGCTGAGTACTTGGGGTGTTAAATACATTACAGCAGGGCTGGGCTCTATTATTGGCGCCATTGTTCCATTGTGGATCGTACTGATTGGTTATTTGAGAACGAGGGAATTGAAGCCAATAACTACATTTGGTATTGTGTTGGGCTTTGGAGGTATTTGCGTGGTATTTTTTGAGCACTTGCATGATTTCTTTAACCCGCAGTTCAGTTTTGGGATCTTTATGTCTATTACGGCTACCCTAACCTGGGCTATTGGTTCGTTGTATACAAAGAAGCAGGCCTTGTCATTCAATCCGTATATGAGTATTGGTTTGCAAATGGTGATTTCCGGCATTGCATTGAGTGCAGTAAGTGGTGTTACAGGTGCTACCGTTCCTATTTGGGAAATACCTTGGCAGAGTTGGGTTGCAATTTCCTATCTCGTCATTTTTGGTTCAGTGATTTCTTTTATCGCATATTTGTATGCACTTCAGCATTTGAGTGCAGAGCAGTCTTCGATATATGCTTATATCAATCCAATTATCGCTGTATTGTTTGGTGCGGCATTGTTTCAGGAGCCGCTCACTATCTATATTATAGCCGGTGGTATGATTACATTGTTAGGAGTGTATTTGGTGCAGAGAGGGCAGAAAGCAATTAATAATTAAGAATTGGGGATGCCTGACGTTGTTGAGGATTGTGGCTATTGCCGCGAAGAATAAACTTTGGTTTTCGCTTATAATGGTTTACTCTTCGTATTCATTATTCCACGCATATTTTCCAAAAATAAAGAGACCGGTAGTGATGGGTATGAATATAACCAATATGATTGACCATTGGAGAATGGTGTTGGTTTTATTGGCTACTGTAGCGGCCGCTATTTTATCATTTGCTTGAAGGAATAGAAAGGCAATGATGGTTGGAGCGAGGAGCATCCAAACAATTCCGAGGTATTTTTTTAATAAGTTCATTGGTTACTATTTTATTCTGACAGTGCAGGTTTATTTTTTAAATAGATGGTTCCAATAATAAAGCAGAGCAATGCCACTGAAATGGGGTAGCCTAATCCGATGAGTGGGTTTCCGGTTCCTCCATTACTTTTAGATAGTTCTACCATCAATGTACTTAAGAATGGCACTAACCCCCCAAATACGCCGTTTCCTATGTGATAAGGCAGCGACATAGACGTATACCTAATTTTTGTTGGGAACATTTCAACAAGGAAAGCTGCAATTGGACCGTACACCATGGTAACAAAAAATACCTGGATGAATACGAGGAAACTTAAATACCAAAAGCTGGAACGATCGAGTGCTTTTTCAACCGAGAGCGCGTGCTTCTTGCTAATTGATTTTGCAGTTACGGTTGCGCTTCCATTTTCAAGAACAGTTTTTGGGCCGGCTTTTCTACTATAAACAAGGGCATTTGCGTTTGAGTCCACCACAATTTTTAGTTCTTTTGTATTGGGTACGCTCTTCTCCAAAAGGGTGATGGTGTCCGTTTTTGTAAAGCTAAATTTCGCGCCATCACTGTAAAGGGTGTCGTATTTTGTAATTCGGTGCAATACATTTGGCCTCTTACTATCTACTGTTACTACTGAACTGGGTTCGGTAGCACTACTAAACAAAGCTCGTTTGGTAGTAGCGCTGGTGGTGTTCAACATGCTATCGTAAATGAAATAATAGGAACAAGCAGCTACCAACATACCGGTTAATATAATCCATTTTCTTCCGACTCTATCGCTCCATGAACCAAAGATCACAAAGAATGGAGTAGCGAAAAGAATTGCTACTAAAATGATATTTCTTGAATCTTCAAAATTTACTCCACAGGTATTCTCTAGAAATGATTGAGCGTAAAACTGGCCGGTATACCAAACTACTCCTTGACCCATAACGGCTCCAAAGAGAGCCAACAACACCATTTTAAAATTGGCTTTGTTGCCAAAACTTTCTTTGAGTGGGTTTTTAGAAGTTTTTCCGGATGATTTGATTTTTTCGAACAATGGAGACTCGCTCATTCTCATTCGAATGATAATGGACACGAACACAAGTAACAATGATATCCAAAATGGATATCTCCAGCCACCCCATTCAGATTCAAAATCGGTTATGCTCTGTGATTTACGAATTAAGATGATTACGCCTAGGGCTAAGAAAAGGCCAAGGGTTGCTGTAGTTTGGATCCAGGAGGTCCAGAAGCCTCTTCTATTAATTGGAGCGTGTTCAGCTACATACGTTGCGGCGCCACCGTATTCTCCTCCCAAGGCGAGCCCTTGAACAAGTCTTAGTAGTAAAACTAATAATGGTGCCCACCAACCAATGGTGACGTAGCCCGGAATAAGGCCTATAGCGAAGGTTGAACCACCCATTAAAACCAGTGTTAGAAGGAATGTGTATTTTCTTCCAATGAGGTCTCCCAATCGTCCGAATACCAATGCACCGAATGGGCGAACGATGAAGCCTGCTGCAAATATTGCTAAAGTGCTTAACAAGGCAGCTGTTCCGGAATCTTCGGGAAAAAATTGACTCGAGATCACTTTGGCGAGCATTCCGAAAATATAGAAATCATACCACTCGATAAGTGTTCCAACAGAGGATGCACCAATAATGAAACCCATTTTACCGGGTGTATTGTTCAAAGTACTCATAAGCAAGTTGGCGTTGAAAGGGAGTTCAAAAACTGAGTTGAATATACCTATTTTTTTAAAGAGTTTGGTTATAAACAGGCTCAAACATTGAAATGTACGAATAACACAATAAATGGTTAACAAAGTATAATTCAATAAGTAGGATGATTGTACTTTTTTTGATTTGAGTTTTATCTTTTTATTAGAAAGGCCTTAGCTTGGTCTTTTAGAAATTGAGAATGTGTATCTTTAGAACTCAAATTTACAAGCTCAATTTTTAAAAATTTTAGCAAGTTAATTCCTAACGATCATGTCATATTCATTTCAAATCAAAGATGCAGCAGGGTATCAATCGGCCTATAAGAAAAGTGTTTCTGATCCGGAAGGATTTTGGGGAGATGTAGCTTCTAGTTTTTATTGGAGAAAGAAGTGGGATAAAGTATTGGATTGGAATTTTAAAGAGCCGAATATCAAGTGGTTTGTAAATGGTAAGTTGAACATTACGGAGAACTGCTTGGATCGTCATTTAGGGACTTTAGGAAATAGGCCTGCCATTATTTGGGAGCCAAATGACCCCGAAGAACACCATCGCGTTATTACTTACCGCGATTTATACAACAAGGTTTCTCAGTTTGCCAATGTTTTAAAGAACAATGGAGTTAAGAAAGGTGACCGAGTGTGTATTTACATGGGTATGATTCCTGAGTTGGCTATTGCCGTATTGGCCTGTGCGCGTATTGGTGCCATTCACTCTGTAGTATTTGGTGGCTTTAGTGCACAAAGCATTGCCGATCGCCTGTACGACGCGAATGCAGAGTACATCATTACTTGTGATGGAGCGTTTCGTGGTAATAAAGATATTCCTTTGAAATCGGTGATCGACGATGCATTGGTTGGATGCCGATTTGTGAAGAAAGTAATTGTGGCCACACGTACCCGCACTCCTGTGAGTATGCTAAAAGGACGTGATGTGTGGTGGGAAGACGAAATTAAAAAAGTAGAGACCATGGGTAACCCCGATTGCCCTGCTGAGGAAATGGATGCTGAAGATCCACTCTTCATTCTATACACATCAGGTTCTACCGGTAAACCAAAAGGAGTAGTTCACAGCTGCGCAGGTTACATGGTATACACTACATATTCGTTTGTAAACGTATTTCAATATCAGCCCGGTGATATTCATTTTTGTACAGCCGATATTGGCTGGATTACAGGTCACAGCTATATTGTATACGGTCCTCTTGCAGCAGGCGCTACCACTTTGATGTTTGAAGGTGTACCTACATGGCCTGATGCCGGACGATTCTGGGATATCATTGATAAATACAAAGTAAATATTCTTTATACAGCCCCCACAGCAATTCGTTCTTTGATGGGTTTTGGATTGGGTCCTGTTCAAGGTCATGATTTGAGTTCATTAAAGGTATTGGGTACTGTTGGTGAGCCTATTAATGAAGAGGCTTGGCATTGGTATGATGAACACATTGGAAAGAAGCGTTGCCCTATTGTAGATACTTGGTGGCAAACTGAAACCGGTGGTGTACTAATTTCAAATATGGCAGGAATTACACCGGGTAAACCTGCGCATGCTACACTGCCCTTACCGGGTGTTCAACCTGTGTTGGTTGATGAGAAAGGAGTTGAGCTTGAAGGGAATGGAGTAAGTGGTAATTTATGCATCAAGCATCCTTGGCCTTCAATTTTAAGAACTACCTATGGCGATCACGAACGCTGCAGGGTAAACTATTTCGCTACTTACGAGAATATGTACTTTACGGGTGACGGTGCTTTGAGAGATGAAGAAGGTAATTACAGAATTACCGGTAGGGTAGATGATGTATTGAACGTAAGTGGTCACCGTATTGGAACGGCTGAGGTTGAAAATGCGATCAACATGCATGCTGGTGTGGTGGAAAGTGCCGTAGTAGGCTATCCGCACGATATCAAAGGCCAAGGCATTTATGCCTATGTGGTGTTTGGTCAAATGCATGGCGATGAAGCATTGACTCGTCAAGACATTTTGCAAACGGTAACTAGAGTTATTGGTCCCATTGCGAAGCCAGACAAAATTCAATTTGTAAGCGGATTACCTAAAACGAGAAGTGGAAAAATCATGCGTCGCATTTTGAGAAAGGTAGCGGAAGGCGAAACTGAAAACCTAGGCGATACTTCTACTTTGTTGGATCCGGGTGTGGTTGAAGAAATTAAGAATGGAAAAATTTAGTAGAGGGCGTCAAATTAAAAATTAATTGGTAAGAATTAATAATGAAGGTCTCGCTGGAAAGCGAGACCTTTTCCTTTTGTGGTAACATTTACTTGTAAACTGAACGACCGCTACAACCGACCGTTCTAAACAGTATGGCTTCTGGTTAGTATAGCAGGAATATTGCCAAACTAAGTTGCATAGTAGGTTTTATCACTAAATAAATTGAAAAACGTTAATTTACGAAGCAAAAGAACGGAAGGTCATGAAACTATTACGTAATCTGCTGCGCGTAGTCCTGCTATTGTTTATTGTTTTGAATTTGATGGCCGTTTTTCATGCCTATAAGTTTACTCATTTTTACGATGCTACAAATGAGCCGGTGATTCAAAGGCCGGAGCAAATGGGTTTTTGGCAGAAAACAAAATCCCTATTTTTTGGAATTAATTATTACAAGTCTGTAAATAAAGCTTTTCCAACCGGCGCTTATCAAACTATCAATTTTAAAACAAATGATGGATTGAAGATTGAGTCTTGGGATTGGCCAATTGATTCTTCTCAAGGATATGTTGTGATGTTTCACGGACATGGCTCTAGCAAGTCGAGGATATTGGGTGAGGCTGCGGCCATGCGAAAAATGGGATATTCGATTCTGTTAGTTGATTTTCGTGCACATGGAGGAAGTGACGGCAATACTTGTACCATTGGGCATGACGAGTCGGAGGAAGTTAAGCTTGTTTACGACTATGCTCGGGCGCATACCAAAGGGAAAGTGGTACTGTGGGGTATTTCTTTGGGTGCGGCTACCATTACTAGGGCTGTTGCACATGAGGGTGTGGAGCCCGATCAGGTGATTCTTGAAATGCCTTTTGGATCATTATCGGAAGCGGTTAAAGGAAGGGTACGCATTATGGGAATTCCTGAACAGCCGGTTGCCACTTTGTTATGTTTTTGGGGTGGAGTAGAGAGAGGCTTCTGGGCTTTTTCGCATAATCCATATGAGTATGCGGCTTCCATAAAATGTCCGGTACTAGTGCAATGGGGTGAAAAGGATCCGCGTGTAACTAGAGCAGAAATTGATGCTATTTATGGCGCTATTAAAGGAAATAATAAGAAGCTGGTAGTTTACAAGGACGCGGGTCACGAGTCGTTGTATGAAAAACAGACCGATTTGTGGTTGAAAGAAATCAAAAGTTTTTTGAACTAAAATTTAATAGCAATGCCTAATAGCGGATTATTACTTTGCTTCCCACTTTGAGAATTTCGTTGAGCTCATCTATGTCATCATTACGAAGGGAAATGCATCCATTGGTCCAGTTGGTATAGGTATCTACTACGATATCATCATTTGGCCAAGTGCCGTGGATGGCAATTCCATTTCCAATTTTAGCATTAGCGGGTATAATACCTGCCGCCTTTCGTTGTTTGAATTTATCCCAAGATTCTTTGTTGGGAAAATCGAGCAGGAACATTCGATGCCATTTATCGTGTACTCTTTTTGAAAGTATTTTAAAAGATCCTTCAGGTGTTTTTTTATCACCCTCCATGAGTTTATCGGTCAGCACTTTGTTTCCAAAAACAACAGGGTAGGTAGCAAACCAACCATCATCATCGTAAACACTCAGTTCGTAATCGGTTTTGTCAATAATGAGATAAACCGTTCCATTGGGTTGATTGTTGAATTTGGAATGCTTAGTGCTTCTTACACTTGTGTGTTTGAAAGAAACCAGGAGCAGGCTACTGAGCAGTAATAGGCCTGTTAGAAATTTCGTTTGCATACGGGGGTCGTTTAAGTAGAATTTCGCTGTGATTTTCCGGTTTAACTTTCAAGTACTAACATACAATCTTTTTGCCAAGTTTGCAATGGAGGACGATGGGGATGGTACTATTAATTAATGATTAACAGATTAGAGGTCAGTTTGTTAGCTTTGTGTTATAATAAGTTGAATATGAAATACCTATTTTTCTTGATGCCAATAATTGCCGGGATATCGATGTCTATTCAATCGGGGGTGAATGGTCAACTGCGTGCCGGATTGAATCATCCGATTCTAGCTGCATTTTTATCATTTCTAGGTGGTACGCTGGCATTGGCGCTGATATTGTTGTTTTCGAAACAGTCTTTACCGGCTGTGGAAGTGTATCGGGGAATTGAGTGGTATAAATATACCGGAGGCTTCTTGGGAGTTATAGTGGTCAGTTTTGTGATTTTGAGTGTGCATCAAGTAGGTGCGTCAAATATGTTTGTGTTAATAGTAGCGGGGCAATTGGCGACAGCTCTATTGATGGATCATTTTGGATTGTTAGGCTTAGCAGCTAGTGCTATTACAGTGAAGAAGTTACTTGGAATAGGATTGGTAATTGCGGGAGCATGGTTGGTTACAAAAAAATAAAAACCGACCATCATTTGCCCTGACGGTCGGTTAACATGAGAGAAATCGGGAAAAGCGATTACCAATTGCTCAATCGGATACCGATGTTATATGGAGTTTGGTCTAAACCTTTTTTAAACATGCTTTGAGTTGCGAGAGAACCATAGAGGCGGATAAAACCTAAGTTCAGTTCACCTACGTACGAAAGTTTGAATGGACGCAAGTCGAAATCATTTCTTGTTTTTTGCTTACCGTCGGCAGCTGTGATCGTTTTTTGACGGCTGCTGTACAAATAACCGGCGCTTACTCCGGCACTGAAGCCAACCGGATTCTTTTTCTTAGGAGTAAGGTTGAAGTTTAACATCATTGGAACGGTTAAATAATCAGCTGCTAATTTGTTCTTGCTGTAAGAAGTGCTATTGTCAAGAACTACCTTCGTAGGGTCGGTGTTGAATTTCACTTGTCTTGAAAAACGGTAGTTGTTTAACTCTAAACCGATACCGTATTTTAAATTCACAACATCTTTGATCAGGCTCACACGTTGCGTAAAGATCCAAATGTTTACGTTGATTGATTTGTTGTTTCTCAATTTAAACCAATCTTCGTTTGCACCGGGTGCGAAGCCTGTAGAAGGATCTTGGATAGCTGCGCTGCTATAATTGGTTTGATCATTGAATTGATTGATTCCAATATCTACAATACCCCAATTGGTTGACTTTCCTTTACTTTTCTTTTTTTCGATCTTCACTTCGGTGTCATTAGAGGAAGAACCTTTTGATTTACCATCGTCTTTCTTAATAATGGTAATGTTTCCAATTTTTACGGTGTCTGATTTTTCAGTTTCCTGAGCTTGAAGGCCTAGGGCAAAGCAAAATCCTGTCAGGAGTAAAAACATCCTTTTCATAATTATTTTTTTTGAAGTTGAGTGATTGTTATTAACGAAGCGCGAAACCTGCAATGCTTACATTGTTATCTCCACTGGCTTCACCGCCTTTGATACTCATGGCTTTTTCTGCAACCCGGGAAACTTTGCGGAAGAAGCCTCTTAATTTACCTTTTTGACGGTTATCGGTATTGATAGGTTCGAAAGCATTGTTGTTGTCAGTGTTTGATGCATAGGTTGCGATACTCGGTGTACTTGGAGTAGTTTCGATTCCTTTTACATCTACCGGCCCATCAATAACAGTTGGTGTAGTAGTTATTGTTTTAGGCTCGTTTACTGCAACAATCGGCTCTATAGGTTTAACGATTGTGTTGTTCGAAAAGTTACTAGGATTTTCAGATTTATTTTCTTTTCCATTAGCATTTGTTGATTTAACGCTAGTAACGTTGTTGGGCACACTATTTCTAACCGGCGAATATGCTATGTTTTCTTTTTGTGAGCTTGCTTCTTCGCTAGGAAGAACGATTGATTTTGATCCAGGTGCTGTATTTGCTTGTTGAGAAGGTGCAGGTGTGTTCACTTTTGGTTGAGTCCCTGCCATTTCAACTGAAGGCTTGCTATTATAGAAATAACCGGTAGTGCCGATAGCGAGAATTACAACAGCTGCTGCGGCAACCTGCCACCAACGAATCATAATAACTCGTTTTCCTTCTTCTTTTCTATACAATAAGTTCTTATCGGGGAATACAATTGAAGTGTCTGCTGTTACGCGAGCTAATTGCAATAGTTCGAAATTGGCTTGATGTTGAGGATTTTGATAAACGAACGCTTCAACTTTGGCTTTTTCTTCGTTACTGAGTTCGTTGTCGCTATAATCAATAAACTTTTCTTCGCAGTTCAATTCATTGATAAAAGCATTTTCATTCTCAGTTCTATACAGAGAAGATTTATCGAAGAATGGTGTTTTCAATTCAGGCAACTGAACAGTTTCTTGAAGAAGGGTTAGTTCTTCTGCCAGATCGGGGTTTTCCGCTACAAAAGCTTCCACAGCTTTTTGTTCTTCGGTAGACAATTCGTTGTCTACGTAAAGCAGAAAATATTCTTCGTAATTGTATCTGTTAATGTTCATGTTATAATACGTTTTCGGGGCTTACTAAATAATTTTTTAGTTGAACACGGGCTCTGTGCAAGTACACTTTAACTTGACTTTCACTGAGGCCTGTTATTTTCCCGATCTCCTCATAGGAGTATCCTTCATAGTCTTTTAAAAGAACCAGTGATTTTTGTTGTTCCGGTAAACGGCTCAATGCTTCATCAAGGATCTTTTTTGTATTCGAAACGGGGCGATCAATAACGCGAGCGTCTTCTTTGAATTCATCTTTTAGCGTAATTCTTTTCACTTTACGCAGATGGTCTATCATTTGGTGATAGGCAACGGTGAAAAGGTAGCTTTTAGATTTCGAAGCGTCTACTTCGTCTCTGTTCACCCACATTTTTTCAAATGCTGTTTGAACCACGTCTCTGGCATCTTCTTCGTGCCTGAGATTTTTATATATAAAGCGGTACACGTTGTCGGCGTACTGATTTACACATTGGTTATATTCTCTTTCGGTCATACAGTTGATTAGGAAAGGTTAGCTGATTAAAGGTAGTACGAATAAGGGGGAGATAATGTTACAGGGTTTTTGAAAAAAATAAAAAAAGAGGCCTTTGGGCCTCCTTACTAAAGATAAGTGTTTATATATCAGGTAGTTATTGTATTATTTTGGGTAGAATATAGGCTCCTAAACTTTCAAGGATAATAAATTCACCGTTGCCCAAATCAGGCTTATCAGTTTGACTTTCAATTAGATCTGAATTCAAGCCGTTGTTTTGACGTATGGCGGCTGCCACAACTAAAATTGCGGAGGCGACGAAAATGGTCCAAACAAAGCGTATAAAATTCTTGCGAAACATAAAGGCTGGTTGTAGGAATAAGACGCAGCAATAAGGGGAATGTTACAGGTTGGACGATAAATTTCCGAGTAGCGTTAATTGTACTGTTGTTTTTAGCGTAGAAAGGTAGGATCAATTAAGGCAAACAAAAAGAGAACCCTGGGGTTCTCTTTTGAAAAGTAAAGAATTTGAGAATAAATCTTATTTGAGAACACCGAGTTCTTTACCCACTTTCGTGAATGCAGCGATTGCGGTATCGAGGTGGTGTTGGTCGTGGGCGGCACTTAATTGAACCCGGATTCGTGCCAGTCCTTTGGCAACAACCGGATAGAAGAATCCGATCACATAAATTCCTTCATTTAATAACGCTGCTGCAAATTTTTGAGCAACTACTGCATCGTATAACATGATAGGAACGATGGGGTGATCTCCGGGTTTAATGTCGAAGCCCGCTTTCGTCATGTTATCTCTGAAATATTTTGTGTTGAACTCCAATTTGTCGCGCAATTCAGTTGTTTCACTAAGTAAATCCAACACGGCGATAGAGGCACCAACAATGCTGGGTGCAAGTGTGTTTGAGAACAAATAGGGACGTGAGCGCTGACGCAACATTTCAATCACTTCTTTTTTGCCTGAGGTAAATCCACCGGAGGCACCGCCCAATGCTTTACCCAAGGTTCCGGTAATGATGTCGATCTTTCCCATTACTCCTCTGTATTCGTGTGTGCCTCTACCGGTTTTGCCCAGGAAGCCGCTGCTGTGACATTCGTCTACCATAATAGCAGCATCGTATTGCTCTGCCAATGCCACAATTTTATCGAGTTGTGCGATGGTGCCGTCCATGCTGAATGAACCGTCTGTTACAATGATTCTGCTTCTTGCTCCGGCGGCTTCTTTTAGTTTCGCTTCGAGGTCGTCCATATTGTTATGTTCGTAGCGAAAGCGTTGGGCTTTGCACAAACGAACGCCATCAATAATGGAAGCGTGGTTCAGTGCATCAGAAATGATGGCATCTTGTTCATTGAAGAGCGGTTCGAAAACACCTCCGTTGGCATCAAAAGCTGCTGCATATAAGATGGTATCTTCGGTACCAAGAAATGCGGAAATCTTAGCCTCGAGTTCTTTGTGAATGTCTTGTGTTCCGCAGATAAAGCGAACACTGCTCATTCCAAATCCTCTCAGGTCAATGTATTTTTTTGCTGCTTCCAGCACTTTTGGATGAGAAGAGAGTCCTAAGTAGTTGTTTGCGCAAAAGTTCAATACTTTTTTGCCGTTTACTATTATTTCTGCTCCTTGGGGAGATTCGATGATGCGTTCGGTTTTAAAGAGGCCGGCGGTTTTGATTTCCTCTAACTCCTGAGCAATTCGGTTCGATAATGATGGATTCATGCAAGAACTATGAGATGTGAATTAATTATTTAGAAGCGATCATACTGATTTCAACGTTTACATTTTTAGGCAATCCTTTTACAGCTACGGTTTCTCGGGCCGGAAAGTTCCCTTGAAAATACTTACCGTATACTTCATTTACCGTGGAGAACAAGTCCATATCAGAAAGGAAAATGGTGGTTTTAACCACGTTGCTGAAGTCCATTCCTGCTTCAGCTAACACTGCTTTCAGGTTGTGCATTACCTGATGTGTTTCTCCTAGAACATCTGTTGCGTCGATGGTACCGGTGGTGGGATTGATGGCCACTTGACCTGATAAGAAAAGGAGGTTTCCTACTTGAACGGCTTGACTATAGGGCCCAATGGGGGCTGGTGCGCTGTTAGAATTGATGATCGTTTTTTCCATGCCCAAAAATAAGGAAAAGCGAGAGGGAGTAATTAAGAATTAGGAATTAATAATTAATAATGGAACAGCCGGTATACAGGAACGAGGAAGCGAGGAGACGAGGAACGAGGAAATACAAAGAAGCAAGAGGAGGGGCAGGGGGCGCATATCAGTAGGGCCCTGTAGGGGGCCCACATTAGTAGCTGCTGAATGAAATGAAGAGATGGGGGAGAAAGGGTTATTTTTGCAGAAAATTAGAAGCATGCAAATTGCGATATTGGCGAATGATGATCAAAAACAGGCTTGGGTAGCGGCTTTTGGTGAAGGAGACTGGTTGTGGTGTGGGTCGGTGAGGGCCTTGGCTGCCAGTACCGCAGATGTTTATGTTGACATGAGTTATCATAAAGATCCGGAAAGAGATGCTGTATTGATGCAAAGATCCGGTGCTTTGATATTAGTGAATGAGGTAGTTGATTCGGTTCCATTTGCGCGGTTTAACGGGTGGAATGGCTTTTTGAAAAGAGCAGTTTGGGAAATTGCGGGATTGAGCGAAGAACAAAGAGCTATTTGCGATCGTTTTTTTGAGACAATTGGAAAGCAATACCGAGTAGTTCCGGATGTTCCGGGAATGATTGGGGCTCGGGTGGTAGCCTGTATTATAAACGAGGCCTACATAACTGCCGGGGATGGAATTAGCAGCAAAGAAGATATTGATATTGCTATGAAGTTAGGGACGGGTTACCCGTATGGACCTTTTGAATGGGCTGAAAGCATTGGAAAAGAGCAGGTATTTCGATTGATGAAACGCTTGGCTACTGAGGATTCTCGGTATACTGTGGCTCCATTGTTGATTAATGAATGTGTTAAAATACAAGGATAATGGCATTGATATTATTGATTGATACGGCTACTGAACAGGGTGGCTTGTGGCTATCCAAAGATGGCGTGGTTTTAGCATCGGATGTTGAAACGAATCAAAGAGATCATGCATCTTGGATACATACTGCGATTAAAAGGATGTTTGATGAAACCGGTTTTGAGTTATCGGCGTTGGATGCCATTGCGGTAAGTGAGGGTCCCGGTTCATATACGGGATTAAGGGTAGGGATGTCGACAGCTAAAGGTCTCGCCTATGCGCTAAACAAGCCATTAATTGGTGTTGGCACATTGTTATTATTAGCGGCGTCTATGCAAGTAGAGCTAATGCAAATGGGTAGAAGGGTAGATTATATTGTTCCGATGATTGATGCAAGAAGGATGGAAGTGTTTACAGCGGTTTATGATTTTAATTTGAATGAAGAGAGCAAACCGGAAGCGTTGATACTATCGGGGGGGTCGTACGAAAAATATTTACAAAATAATGACATAGTTTTTTGCGGAAACGGTTCCGCAAAATTTCGAAGTTTGTGTACGAAAGACGGTGTACTCTTTTCCGCTACAACTGTGATTGGTAGCGCATTTGCAAAGATTGCTTTTAATCTGTTTTTAATGCAAAAATTTACTGATCTGCCTTATTCTGAACCCGTTTATATCAAAGAATTTTATACTCATCAATCTTAATTACCATTAAGCATTTTTAAAATATAATAACATACGATTCATTGATTTCATTCTATATTTGTTCTTTTAAGATTTATACTTTTTCTATTTAATACCCTTTCAATTATGAATGCTATTACCAGTTATTCGATGACTTTGAACGGAGAGACGAATTCAGTGAGTGTTGATTTCGTGAGTTTGAAGAAGGGGGCAATGATTTTGCGTGCATTGAACCATAAACTTCGTCAGCAAATTGTAAAATTGGTTGATGAGAAGAAGAAGATCACTGTAACCGAAATTTATGTAAACCTTCGTTTAGAGCAGTCTGTTGCTTCTCAGCATTTGGCCATATTGCGTAGAGCAGGCATAGTAAGAACAGATCGTGAAGGAAAGTTCATTTATTATTCAGTTGACAATGCTCGTGTAGCACAGATCATGAAGTGTGTTGACGAGTTAATTGCTTGATTATAAGAGTCTTGTTGTTTGCGTGTAGAAGCGAAGACCGGTGGGTTTTCGCTTTTCTTTTTTACAAGTATCTTTGCCTAAAATTGAATCGATGTTTATACAGCAATTATATACAGGATGTTTGAGTGAGGCGGCTTATTATATTGAGAGTGATGGAAAAGCGGCCATTATTGATCCAATGCGTGATATTGATGTTTACTTGAACTTAGCGAAAGAGAGAGGAGCTAACATCAGTTATGTATTTGAAACACATTTTCATGCCGATTTTGTGAGTGGTCATTTAGACTTGAGTAAGGCTACAGGCGCCCCCATTATTTATGGACCTGAAACCAATACGAAACTACCGGTTACCATTGCAACGGATGGACAAGTGTTTCAACTTGGAAGCATTAGCATTGAAGTGATGCACACACCAGGTCATACATTAGAGAGTACTTGTTATTTATTAAAGGATGAAAATGGTTTGCCTTATGCAGTATTTACAGGTGATACATTGTTTGTAGGTGATGTTGGCCGTCCGGATTTAGCGCAAAAAGGCTCTAATTTAACTATGGTTGAATTGGCAGGTATGCTCTATGATAGTTTGCAAAAGAAGATTGTGAATTTACCGGACGAAGTGCTGGTTTATCCTGCTCATGGTGCCGGAAGTAGTTGCGGTAAGAACTTAGGTCCTGAAACCTATAGTACCATTGGCGTTCAAAAGCAAACGAACTATGCTTTGCAAGCTCCTGATCGTGACTCATTTATTAGAAGTGTTACGGATGGATTGCAAGAACCCCCTTCATATTTTCCTATCAATGTTTTATTGAATAAAGAAGGATACGATAGTTTAGAGGCAGTGTTAGCCGAAGGAACAAAAGCATTGAGTATGGAGGAATTCAAATCTATGACCAAAGATGAAGATGTAATAGTATTGGATACCAGACATGCATCAAAATTTGTAGAAGGATTCATACCCGGATCTATTTTTATTGGACTTGAGGGAAGATTTGCGGAATGGGCGGGAAGCTTATTGAGTTTTGAGAAATCGATGGTATTGGTAACAGAACCCGGAATGGAAAAAGAATCAGTGGTTCGTTTGGCGCGTGTTGGATTTTCTAAGATTAAAGGGTACTTGAGTGGAGGATATGAAGCATGGCAAGAAGCCGGCAATAAGATCGATATGATTATCAATGTTGAAGCAGATGAATTGGCAATGGATCTTCCTTTCGATACTAATTTGGTTGTGTTGGATGTAAGAAAAGAGGCTGAGTATGCAGATGGACATGTGAAAGGTGCAGTGAACATGCCTTTGATAGAAATGACTGATATGGCTCGTGTGGCGCAGTTGGAAGATCATTTGAATATTTATGTGCATTGTGCGGGAGGATATAGAAGTGTGATTGGCGCTTCAATGTTGAAACGTCAGGGTATTCATAATTTGAGAAATGTAGAAGGTGGTTGGGCAAAGATCAAAGATCAGAAAGGAATTGAGGTAGAAAAGGTACAGGCCGCATTGAATTAATTTGTTATACAAGATTTGACGGCCGCACAGATCCGTTTTTATTCGATTCTACATATTTAAACTATCATTAAAGCAATGTTTCGGCATTGCTTTTTTATTGCCATTTATCCGATCTGTAGTCCTTTTAACATTATGCCAACAGCTGTTTTGTAACATCTGAAAACTCGGCGCGTCTCTATTCACTAGGTGGGCGAAATAGCCATCGCTCACGTTCAACTAACCATAGAAAAACAAAGACCTAGCCATGTTTAACAGACTCGTATGCTGCTTAATGGGGATTGCTGTCTCTTTTACAGCCTATAGCCAAAATGTAAATGTTGGGAAAACACTTCCAGCCCAACGCACTACCAAATCAGTAAAAATTGACGGTTTAATTAACGATGAAGCTTGGAAAGAAGCAGCTCGGATGGACGATTTTATTGAGTTTCGTCCGAAAGTGGGGCGTAAAGAAAACCCGCAAACCAGAACGGAAGCCTATTTGATGTACGATGATAATGGGATTTATTTTGGAGGCTTCTGTTATGAGAACACTAAAGACAGCATTACTACTGAGCTCAAAGGCAGGGATGGCTTTGGCGCCAACGACTTTATAGGAATTATTTTCGATACGTATTCGGATCGATTGAACGGATTCGAATATTTTATAACTCCACTGAACGAACAATGGGATGCTAAGATGAGTTCCAATCCAACCAGTAATAATGGTGGAGAAGATTTTAGTTGGAATGCGGTGTGGAAAAGCGGAGCCGTTATTCATTCAAATGGATGGAGCTTTGAAATGTTCATTCCCTATGGTGCGATTCGATTTGCAAAGAAAGATGTTCAAACCTGGGGCTTTCACGTAACCAGAAGAAGACGTAAAACGGATCAGCAGGTTACTTGGAACCCCATCGATCCAAATGTGAATGGATTTCTCACTCAAGCAGGTCACTGGACCAATATCAAAGACATCAAGCCGCCGTTGCGTTTGCAATTCTCTCCTTATTTCTCGGTGTATGCAAATCATTATCCCTATAATCAAACAGGTGTAAAAAACTGGACCTCTCAAGTGAATGGAGGAATGGATGTAAAATATGGTATCAACCAAGCCTTTACTTTAGATGCCACATTGATTCCGGATTTCGGACAAGTGCAAAGTGATAACCGAGTATTGAACCTGACTCCTTTTGAGGTGAAGTATAATGAAAATCGATCTTTCTTTACAGAGGGAACAGAATTGTTTAGTAAGGGTGATTTGTTTTATTCAAGAAGAATTGGAGGATCGCCGTTGCATCAGTACGATGTTTACAACACTCTAGGAGCAAATGAAGAGGTGATCAAGAATCCAACGGAGTCTAAATTGATCAATGCCTCAAAAATTTCAGGGAGAACCAAGGGTGGTTTGGGTGTAGGTATCTTAAATGCCATAACGAAAGCACAGTATGCTACCATTGAGGATATTAATACAAAAGGTCAGCGTAAGTTTGAAACGGATCCTTTGACAAACTATAACATAATTGTACTGGATCAAAACCTAAAGCACAATTCTTCGGTATCTTTTGTGAATACCAATGTGTGGAGAGGTGGTAGGGATTACGACGCGAATGTGAGTGCTGTGCTTTTTGATCTGAACAATAAGCAGAACATGTATAATTTGGGAGGGAAGATTGCTTATAGTCAGTTAATGGGAATCAAGTCAAACGGCGGAAACGTAAATGGCGTTAGTAGTTTGTTGTATTTTGGGAAAACCAGTGGTAAGTTTAATTTCAACGTGTTCCAAGAGTTGTCTGATAAGAATTATTCGCATAATGATATGGGATATTTCACCAATAACAACTATATCACACATGGCGTTTGGATGGGTAGAAGATGGACGGAACCCAAAGGATGGTACAATCGAATATTCTTGAACTTCAATGCGAATGTTCAGAAACTGTTTACGGCAATTCCCGGTTTAGATAAGCAATACATGGAAGCTCATATCAATAGTAATGTGAATTTTCAAACCAAGAAATTGAATTGGTACTGGATTTATGTGAATTTTAATCCGGCGCAGAATGATTTTTACGAGCCTCGTAAATATGGGGCTATGTTTAGAAGAAATGCCAGTTCTGCTATTGGCCTGGGCTACGAATCAAATTCCGCTAAGAAATACTCTGTAAGTTTCGAATCCATTACGAGAGTGTTTTTTAATTTCTACGGAGCTTGGGGGTCAGATATTAGCTTCACACATCGTTATCGTTTTAATAGCAAATTTTCAATTGACCATAGTTTGAACTTTATGCCGAGACCAACGGGAATTGGATTTGCAACCATGAATGGAAATGATGTTATTATTGGGAAGCGCCGTGTGAATACTGTAGAAGACATTCTGAGTCTCAAGTATAATTTCACCAATAAAATGGGCATTACTTTTCGTGCTCGCCATTATTTAAGCTCTGTACAATACAAACAATATTTCAAGTTGGATGAGAAAACCGGAAAGTTGAATGAGAACAGTGGATTTACGGGTTCAGCGAATCAGAACTTGAACTTATTCAATATTGATATGGTGTACACATGGCAGTTCGCACCGGGAAGTTTCTTGAATGTGGTTTGGAAGGATGCTTCTTTCTTGTATTCAAATGATGTGGTGAACGACTATTTCAAGAATTTTGGAAATAGTGTAAGAAGCGACCAAAACAATAATTTTAGTGTGAAAGTAATTTACTTTTTAGAGGCAAAGAAGAAGCGGTAACTAATTTGGTAATTGGTTGATTTGTTAATTCGATTAATACACAAGAATTTTAGGTCAAATCCATATTTCATCAAATGAATTGCATTGATTCATTGTCAAGTTAATTTAATCTTCACATAGGAAAAATTCTGTGGATTACTTTTGGTATATGAACCCTGAATTGGATTTCAATAGAGCTTAAGATGACAATATCGATTGGGTAATTTGAGCGAGGAGCCACAAATTTTCACATTCTCAAATTAACCAATTACTTTCCCGTATTCATCTTTCCATTCGTGCTTCCAACGGCGGTGGCTCCATAGGTAGTTCGAAGGATGTTGGCGAAGGCATTTCTCAATGTATTTGGCGTAGAGTGCGGTGATTTCACCTTGAGGTAAACTGTTTGGTTCTGCTGTAATGAATTCTGTATCTATTTTGTAATAGCCTCTTTTTGTTTTGTAAAAATGGGCGAATAAAATTACTGCGTCATTTACTTTGGCTCCCTTTTCAGGTCCAACCACAAAAGCCGTGGGTCTTCCAAAGAAATTGGTCCAATAGGCTGATTTTGGATTACCGGGACTTTGATCTGCAGCTGTTCCCAATACATGCAGTGTTGAAGCGTATTTGAGATAGTTGTTCTTAAAATCTGTTGCAGGAATCAGGATGGTTCCTAATTTGCTGCGCATATTATAAATAATTCGATCGAAGGCTTTGTTTCCAACCGGCATATAGATTCCGAGGAAAGGATATTTAAGTCTGGTGCATAATCCAAGATTTACATATTCCCAGTTGAAATTATGCATGCCTATTAAGTGAATGGGTTTATTGTATTGATAGGCTTTTTCAAAATTACTAAGATCGGCTTCGAAGCGCTTCTTCATTTCTTTCTCACCCCAAGTAATGAACTTGATGGTTTCCATAAAGGTATCGATGAAGTTATGATAGAATCCTTTTGCAATTTTATAGCGTTCTACATCCGACTTTTCCGGGAAGGCGATTTTTAGATTGTTCAGCACTACTTGTTTTCTGTACCCAATAATGTAGAAGAGTACACCATAGATTGCGTCTCCAAAGAAATACAATACTCTAACCGGCAATAAGCTTAGTAGGTAAAGTGGTATGAATATCAAGTAGTACATGCTATTAATATGGTAAGTTGATCCAATTTTTTGCTTCTTGTTCGATGTGCTGCAATTCAACTTTTACTTTGAATTTATTTCGCAGGTGGCGTGCAGTGGCGTCGGCGGCGTACACGCTTCTGTGCTGACCACCGGTGCAGCCAAAGTTGATCATCAAGCTGCCAAAACCACGTTTAATGTAATCTTCAACAGAGATATCTACAATATCAAACACACTATTTAAGAATTCCGGCATACGGGTTTCTTGTTCCAGATAGTCTTTTACCTCTTTGTCTCTTCCCGTCATTGTTTTGTATTTCTCAATTCTACCGGGGTTGAGAATTCCTCTGCAGTCAAACACAAAGCCGCCTCCGTTTTCAGATTCATCAGCGGGTATTCCTTTTCTAAATGAGAAGCTCGCAATTTTGACTACTAAGGGAGTTTCATCTGTAGCGCGAAGCGGTGTAAATCGATTCACGATTTCGTCGCTGATACAGATTTCCAGCACTTTTTTAAACTCGGGTACAGCAATGCCTAGGCTTTGATTTTCGAAGAACCATTTTAGGTTTGCCAGTGCTTGAGGGATGCTGGTTAGGAATTGTGCTTTTCTTTCAAACAGTCCTCTGAAGCCATAGGCTCCTAATACTTGAAGAAGACGGATGAGTACGTATCCGTTGTATTGACTTTGAAACACGGCTCTGTTTACCGGATGCCCCACTTCTACCTCAAACGCATCGATATAGTCTTTTAGCAGTCCATCTTTCCAATCATCTGGTAAGTTGGCTCTGGCTTGCCAAAGCATGCTTGCCACATCATATTGGGGTGCGCCTTTCATACCGCCTTGATAGTCGATGAAAGCAACGGATTGGTCAGGCTGCACCATGATGTTTCTACTTTGGAAATCACGGAACATGAAAAATTTATACTCTGTATGAGTTAGGTAAGTACTCAACGCTTCGAAATCGTCGATTAGTTTTTGTTTATCGTAAGGTTTGCGCAGGGCATCTAAAAAATAATATTTGAAATAGAGGAGGTCTGCAAGAATCGCTTGCCGTCCAAATTCTTGGTTGGTCAAACATTTTCTGTAGTCAATATCTTGGTCGGCTTGAACTTGAAGTTTTGCTAAAGAAGAAAGGCTTGTTTTAAAAAGTGCATAAATTTCATCTGTTAAGCCTTCCGATTCTAGTCTATTGAGAAGTGATACATCTCCTAGATCTGTTTGCAGGTAGATCGTTTTGTCTTCTGAAACAGCCAAAATTGTAGGTGCAGCTAGTTTTTTCTTATTGAATTGTTCGGTGAAATAGATAAAAGATTCGTTTTCAGGAATGTTGTTGCCATGTGTAGCAATTACACTGGTGCTGTTGCCATAAACACGGTAATACCTGCGGTCTGATCCCGCCTGCGGCAATAGATCTATTTTATCGGGAGCAGTTCCACTCCATTTTTCGAAGAGTTGGCTAATTGAAACTAGTACAGGATGCATGGATGTTTGTTGATCGTTGAAGCGCAAAAGTACGGTAATAGCTCGACTATGGGAAAAGCGCTTCTGCTTTCGCAACAGAATCGGGTTTGCCTACGTCTACCAATAAATCGCCACTATGGTCGTACCCCATTATTTTATGTGCTCCACCGAGGTCGAGATAAACGTCGATAACGGAGAATTTGCCTCTTTGGGTTATTAGGTCCAATACTTCCGGTTGATACACCACAACGCAACTATAGGAGCGTGCAATGATGTTTGGTTCTTTACCGCTTAGGCTTTTGTTCGCCATCCTGTATTCTTCTGTTTGATTGTTTTTCCAACCTACTAATCGGTAGTTTTCATCGAAGAGAAGGTTTCGGGAACTTGGGCGGGTTGTAACTCCGAAAGAAATCAGCGCTTCTTGTTTTTTATGGTATTCAAGAAGCTTGGTGATATTAAGGTTTGTTAAGATGTCGGCATTAATACTTATAAACGGTTCGTTTGAGCGAAGGAGGTCTGCGGCTTTTAATAGTCCACCACCGGTTTCCAAAACCGAATCGCTTTCATCGCTGATCATTACATTCGACCCCCATCCATTATTGGTTTTAACGGCTTCAATAATTTGGTCCGGAAAGTGATGCACATTCACCACCACATCTCGAATGCCGTATTGCTGCAGGTACTCTATGTTTCGTTGTAACAAGGGCTTTCCATTGACCGGAGCCAATGCTTTGGGATGGTGGTCGGTCCAAGGTTTGAAACGAGTTCCGAGTCCTGCAGAAAAAATAATGGCTTTCATGGATTTTATAGAACGATGTTTTGAAGTAAAGCGCTTTTGTTTGGATAGTCAGTATTGAAATGAAGTCCTCTGCTTTCTTTTCGGAATGTAGCACATTTCACGATCAAGTAGCTCACTGTAATCATATTTCTGAGTTCGCAAAGCTGAGGCGACAGTGTAGTGGTTTCATACAATGCTTCTGTTTCTTCCCATAACAGATCGATGCGTTTCATTGCACGTTGCAAGCGCGTATCGGTTCTTACAATACCCACGTAGTCGCTCATAATTTGTTGCACTTCTTTCAAGCTTTGGGTAATAAGGATCATTTCCTTTGGCTGATTGGTACCGCTGGCATTCCAGTCGGGAACTGCATTGGCATCGTATTGAGTGGCAATTTTGCCGGAAGTGGTTTTATCTTTTACGTCGAGGAAGCAACGGTGCGCAAACACCATGGCTTCTAATAGGGAGTTACTCGCCAATCGATTTGCCCCATGCAATCCGGTACTAGCGCATTCTCCGGCGGCGTAGAGGTTGTGAATGGAGGTACGACCCCATTCGTCTGTTTTAATACCACCACAACTATAGTGTGCCGCGGGTGCTACGGGAATCATGTGTTTGGAAACATCGATGCCTATGGATTTACATTTCTCGTAAATGTTAGGGAAGTGCTCTTTGAATTTTTCAAGGTCCATGTGTCGGCAATCGAGGTACACATGTTCGGTACCGTTGATTTTCATTTCGCTATCGATGGCTCTTGCTACAATATCACGTGGGGCAAGGTCTTTTCGATGATCGTATCGCTCCATAAAAGCTTCTCCATTCTTATTACGAAGAATTCCACCATCGCCTCTTACAGCTTCTGTAATAAGAAAGGATTGACCGCGCACTCCGGGTTCATATAGGGCTGTAGGATGGAACTGAATGAATTCCATGTTTTCAATTCTTCCTTTGGCTCTGTACACCATCGCTACTCCATCGCCTGTTGCAATGAATGGGTTGGTGGTGGAGCGGTATACCTGACCGTTACCTCCTGTTGCTAATAAAGTAACAGGTGATAATATCTTTTCAATTTGGTTATTGGTGTGATTGAGTACGTACACTCCCAAACAAGTAATGTCGGGGGTGCCTTTTGTAACCAGGTAGCCTAAATGGTGTTGTGTGATTAGGTCTACTACAAAGCAATGTTTGATGATCTCAATATTCTTATGCGCGGCAACGGCTTCTACCAAGGCGCGTTCCATTTCTTTTCCGGTAACGTCTTTGTGGTGAAGAATTCTGTATTCGCTATGGCCTCCTTCTTTGCCCAATTTGTATTCCCCGTCTTCTGCTTTATCGAAACGGGCGCCCCATTCAATAATATCATGAATTCTTTCAACCCCTTCTTTCACAACAATTTCTACTACTTCTTTATTACAAAGACCATCTCCTGCAATTAACGTGTCTTCGATATGTTTATTAAAACTATCATGTTCTGCATCCCATACTCCTGCAATACCGCCTTGCGCATATTTGGTATTGGTTTCATCGGTTTGAGTTTTTGTGATGACTGTAATTTTTTTGTCGGGGTAGGTGTCGGCTATTTTGAGTGCATACGTCAATCCGGCGATTCCGGATCCAATGACTAAAAAATCTGTTTGATGTGTGGTGGCTGCCATGTTCACTTATAATTAGAAGCTGATTGAATAATTCAATTGCTCAGGGTTATCGAAAAGCGACAAGAAATTGTATTTAATTGTAACCGTTTTTTTATCGGCTGAAAGTGTTGCATTGGTTCCGGTTAGCGCTGTCACAGGACTTGGGAGATTTATAGTAGTAGTGTAGGGTATTTCAATGCCGGCTCCTCCCATTTGTGTGTATTGTTGCATTTCAGGGCGAGCCATGATTTCTTTGAATTTGCCGGCATCCAATGTTTTTTTGATTGTACCTTTTGATGCTGTAACAGAGAATGCAGAGAATACTTCATCGGGACTAGCATTATCTGCGCCGCTACTTTGATCGCCCGTTGAAGGAAGCGCCTTTTTCATCATACCACTAATGGCACTCATGCTTCCGGTTCCTTGTAAAAGCGTTTGTAATTGTGAGTAAGATTTAAATGGAACAGTAGTGGTGATAACAAACACGCTATTGTTAAAGTCCATTTTCATCCCAATTTGACCGTTGTGAAAAAGCTCCCGTTGCTCTTTCGACAAGTTGCTTAGTGTATCGGTGATGCTACCTAAGTTTACAACGGTATCAATTGTTTTTTGAAGTTTTTTGATGTCTTCTTCTGTGCTCATTGATTTGAGCATTTCTAGCATTTGTCCCATATCCATTTTGGCGACATAGGAACCGGAACCATTACTGTTAATTGTAACGGAGTCGTTTACTTCGTAGCAGGCCAGTGCAACAATACTAATGATGGTAGCTAGGAAGAAGAATTTAAGCGTTCTCATATTATTGAATCTTTTTGATCTGATATTTTACTTTAAACACTTGTTCTTGATTTGGGGGCAAAACAATTAAACCCATTTTGTTTTCGAAGCAATTGGGTGCTCCACTCAAGTTTTCTATGGCGATGCTTTTGCGATCGTCTGGTGTGTATAGTTGGAGGTAGGGATAATGACTGTTGGTGTGAATTTGAAGTTGTATTCCGTTGCCAGGGTTGGTTAAGGTACAAACGTGTTGATCGAAATTGTTGAGCAAGAAACAATTGTCGAGAAAGGTTGCTTCTAATAGTGTAGCCTTGCTAAATCTTGTGTCATTTAGAAGTTTCCCGGTTGGAATTAGCTTTGAATCAAATTCCAGCATTTGGTTAGATGCGAATTCCAGCGTATAAGTATTGATTGGATCTTCGCCTAGTTTGAAATAGGGATGCCATCCATCGGCTAAAGGAATGGCTTGGGTGCTGTGGTTGTGTATAGTTGTAGAAAGTTGAACGAGGTCGTTTTCCCTTAAACTGTATACTATGTCACAGGTATAATCGAATGGGTATCCTTCGTCATCGGATTGATAACGATATTGAAGGTGGATGGAGGCCTGACTTTCATCGGTGATCACTTCTGTTACTTGATAAGGCTTGGAATGCAATAATCCGTGGATGGCAGATCCATCAAAGAATTTAGTTTTGAATTCGTAGGCTTTTCCTTCCCAATTGTATTTTCCTTCGGGGATTCGACATGCAAATGGACTTAGCTTCGCACTTTTGAATGAGCGTGTTAATTCTTGTTGAACCTCTTCTTCGCTTTTATAGTTTTCAATGATATTAAGTGGTCCGTTTGGAGTCATTACTTCGAAAGCATGCAGCAGCGCTCCATGATCGGGTAGAATGGATACGGATGTTTTGGTTTTTTGATTGATGATTTTGTACACCTGCAAACCATTCTCACTAACTTGTTCTATGGTGAAATTCATAGTTCTGGCATTTCGTTGAAATAGACCTTAAAGATACGTAATGCAGGTCAAGGGCAGAGATGCAGCAACTGTTAAATTAAGAATTAGTAATTAATAGTGGGTGCTGAATGAAGTCTGCGCTTGACGGTTACTTCTTGTGGGAATAGGGATACCTTTTATTTCCAGGCTCCGTTTTCTTTCAGTAGATCGATGAGTTGTTCTACTGCTCCGGCGCTGTCGATATTACGCTTTACCACTTCTTTGCCTTTATAGAGGGTGATTTTGCCCGGGCCACTGCCTACATAGCCAAAATCGGCGTCTGCCATTTCACCAGGCCCATTCACAATACAACCCATAATGGCAATTTTAACGCCTTTAAGGTGATTGGTAACGGCTCTGATTTTCGCAGTGGTTTCTTGCAAATCGAACAAAGTGCGACCACAGCTTGGGCAGCTGATGTATTCGGTTTTAGAGATCCTTGTTCTAGTTGCCTGTAGAATTGAGAAGGCTGTATTATTGGTAAATTGTTCGCGGTCCTTTACTTCGAGATAGGTTCTACCACTCACTTTCACATTGTCCATATGAGCATTGGATCCGTAGCCAAGGCAAATTCCATCGCCCATGCCTTCTAATAAAAGTGATCCTGTTTCTGTAGCGAAATGGATGAGGTGTTCGTCGGGTGTTTGCAAGTTGCTATCGGTTATCAAGATCACCGGATTTTGAATGTTGTTTTGCATGAATGCTACACACATGGCACGTACCGATTGCATGGCATTCGTGTTGGTGCTACTGAAGCAAAATACAACTGTTGGATCTTTGAATACAGGTGCCGAGAAATCGGGAAGACTGTTTGTTTCTGAAAAACAATCGATCATTACAAAGTTGAGTTCTTTGTGCAATGCCTGTTTTCCATAGTGCGAGCTATCAATAATGGGATAATAAGTTTGATGATCTGTTTGGTTTAACCAACTGTTTCCATCAGTAATAACCCGCAGGGTTCCCGGAATAGCAAATGAAAGGCTTTTCGAGCCAATGTAAATATAGTCTGCAGCCGCATCACCAATCGCCCATTTGTCTGTTTGCTCATCGTAAGTGTATCCAACGCTTTGCAAATCGGATGGTTGAATGGATTCTTTTTTGCTCAAATCGGCTATCACAACGGGAACATTCTTACCACCAATATTTTTGATAGGGGTGGAAGTTCTTCTTTTGTATTCAAAAGGATTGTAGGGTAAGTTTTGAGGTTCAGCAAGGGCCGGTTCTTTCCTGTCTGTAACAGCGTATCTTTTTACCAGGTCTTTACAAACCGGAATTTCAAATTCCGGATCTTCGGTTAAGGATACGCGTATGGTATCGCCAATTCCATCTTCCAGTAATGTACCAATTCCGATAGCAGATTTTATGCGTCCGTCTTCTCCATCACCTGCTTCCGTTACACCCAAGTGCAAAGGATACGCTTCGCCAAATTCTGTTTGCATGCTTGAGATGAGCAGTCTGTAAGCTTGAACCATTACTTGCGGGTTCGAGCTTTTCATGCTCAATACAATGTTGTGGTAATTTTCGTCGCGAGCGATGCGTAGAAATTCCATGGCACTTTCTACCATTCCATTGGGTGTATCGCCATAGCGACTCATGATGCGATCACTCAATGAGCCATGATTGGTTCCGATGCGCATGGCGGTTCCGTATTCTTTACAAATTTTCACCAATGGTGTAAATCGTTCGCGAATACGTTCAATTTCTTCCGCATAATCAGCATCGGTATATTCAATGAGTTCGAATTTCTTTTTATCGACATAGTTTCCGGGATTCACACGTACTTTTTCAATGATACGTGCTGCGATCTCGGCAGCATTTGGGGTAAAGTGAATATCTGCGATGAGAGGTGTATTGTACCCCCTTCTGCGCAGTTCTTTTTTTATCTCCAAAAGGTTTTCAGCTTCTTTCTTACTGGGGGCGGTAATGCGAACCAGTTCGGCACCTGCTTCAATACAACGGATGGTTTGCTCTACAGTAGCAATAGTGTCCATGGTATCGGTGGTAGTCATGGTTTGAACACGGATGGGATTGAAATTTCCCAGTTTCAGGTCGCCAATGGATACCTCACGAGTGGCCAGACGTTTGTACTTATTTAGTGCAGCTGCGTATGTTAACATGGCTCAAAATTACAAGCAATTGTAAATTAATGAGTAAGATTTAATAATTAATATAGAGGAACCAATTGATTCCTGAATAGATTCAGATTCTTTGCGCTAGAGAAGGATTGGCAATGCTTGTGGTTACCAGTCTTTCTCCGGTTTACTAACACCTTTGCCGTTCTTTTGTTGCATTTTTTTCTGAACGTCTTGCTCTTTTTGGCGGAGGGATTGAAGCCATTGGTCAATCTGCTTTTTGTTCATTGGCGATTGTTCAGGGCTTTCTTGTTCCGTTTGTTTGTTTTTCTGCTGCTCTTTTTTCTGTTTTTGCTGTTTGCGCAGTTCTTCGAGGGCTTTTTGCAGATTGAAGCGTGCGTCTTCGTCAGTGGGATCCAAGCGAAGTGCTTTTTTATAGGCTTCGATGCTTTCCAACAGTTTTTTCTGATGGGTGAGCACTACGCCTTTGTTGTACCAAGCTTTTTGAACGAGTTTGGGGTCGGCTGAAGATTTGATGATGCCATCGTAGGCTGCCAAAGCTTCGTCGGCCTTGTCTGATTTATAATAAGCGGCGCCCAGATTATACCAAGCGTTGAAGTTGCTGTTGTTTTTTTGTAGGATTTGTTGGTAGAACGGAACTGCTTCCGAATATTTTCCTTGAAGGTATCGCTGATTGCCAAGGTTCATGGGATCTTCCGTGGTTTGTGCCACTGAACTTATTGCCACTATTGAAAAGCATAAAGTGATATGTAAGGACTTTAGGTTCATGCTGTTTTCCATTTTCGAGCAGGCCAGAAGAATTCTAACAATAGCACAAAGATGGCAGCTGCTACAAAGTAGAAGAAATAATGATTGTATTCTCGAAAGCTGTTGTCTTCAAGCGGTGCTTTTTCGATTGTGTTCAGTTGCGCGTCTACCTCAGAAACTGCTTCGGGAACATTGTTTAGTAAGGTGAATTTTCCTTTGGTTCCTTTTGAAATTTGCTCAAGTAAAGCAGTATTCAATTTTGAAATCACTTGGTTTCCGGCCAGATCTGTTTTGTAGGTATTGGTGAGCGGATCTACAATAGGCGCACCATCCGGGGAGCCTATTCCCACTGTATTTACCATGATACCGGCATCATTTAATGAAGGAATCAGACTTACTGCTTCAGCGTCATGGTCTTCACCGTCGGTGATCAATATGATTGATTTGTATCTTCTTTCTTTGCTGTTGAAGCCGTTGTAGCACATTTTCAATGCTTCGCTGATAACGGTACCTTGAGTGGGAATTAGATCGGGATCAGCATTTTGTACATACAAACGCGCAGCTGCATGGTCGGTAGTAAGAGGCATTTGTAAATATGAATGACCTGCAAAAACTACAAACCCGATTCGATCATTGGGCATGGCGTCAATCATTTTGTAGATAAATTGACGTGCTTTTTCGAGTCGATTGGGCTTGATATCTGCTGCCAGCATGCTTTTGCTGAGGTCGAGGGCAATCATCACATCAATTCCTTTACGTTTTAGGTCGGCGTTTTTCCCGGGTTTTTGCAAATTGGCTGCAGCCGTAATGATAAGGGCTAATGCAATTAGCGCTAATATGCCTTTGAAACGGGCATTGCCATTTGAATAGGATCTAAGTTGTTGGGAAACGAGCGTGGGATCTCCGATTTTTTTGATCTGCTTTTTACGCCAGTACACGAAACTCAACCATACAAGGATGAGGAATGGGACGATACCCAAAAGGAAAAGGATCCAGTTATATTGGAATTTGAAGTCAGACATTGGATGCCAATCTATAACAAGAATCAAACCAATCTTGGTGCAATTTTACCTAAGTTACAGATATTCAATTGATTAATTATTTCTTACCCTCAAAAAAGCCATATTTTTTGAGGATGTTTTTCAGAATAGATAAACGCACGGTTTTCATATCTATTTTGGAATCGGGAGATTCTACTTGCAGGGCGAAGAAATAGGGATGTTTGTTTTCTTCAATCCAACCTACGATCCAGCCGAGCTGATTGCCTGATGGTGTGGTACCCCAGCCTGTTTTATAATAGAGTTTATAGTTCGCATTGTCCTCCCATAACATCATGTTTCGAACCAATTCTTGAGTACGGTTTTGAAATGGTAACTGGTTGAAGTACAGTTTTTTAACTACACCCAATTCTTCGTCGGCGGTTACTTTCAAGTCGTTGTTAAGCCAGAAGGTGTCGAGATTGTTCTTTATTACAAACTTCTTATAGCGAGCGCCATAGCCCAAGGTATCGAGGTAGCGTTGCATGGTTGCTACACCTATTTTCTGTGCTAGTTTCTGGTACCAATTAGGGCAGGAGCGGCGGAACGCTTCTCTCATAGTAAGAGGCGTATCGCATTCTGTTCTTCCTGACACTCGGAAGCCCCAGTCCAATACGGTGCTATCGTTTGGTACAATTCCAAGTTCGGTTCCAATAAGAGAGTTTACAATTTTGAAGGTAGAGGCAGGTGTATAAGTGCTATCGGCAAAGCGCGATAAGTTGTAGATATTGAAAGAGCCGGTGCCATTGGAGTAAAGTCCAAAAGTGCCCGTGCTTTTGTGTTCATCGAAGAAGGTCTTTAAAGAGTCGTCTTCTTTTATGTTGTCGGGAGTGCAGGACGCAACTATTAGATAAAAGGAAACGAATACGAAGGCCGGAACTAGTTTAGAGGTATTGAAAAGCTTGGTCACAGGTGGAAATTTTAGGCAAAGATAGGGGAATAGAGGAAGGAGGAGACGAGGATGAGAGGAGGGAGGAAATACAGAGAAAGCAGAGGGGGAGGAACAGGGGGAATTAATTAATAGTTGATAATTAATAATGGAACAGCCGGAATACGGGAGGGAGGAGACGAGGATGAGAGGAGGGAGGAAATACAGAGAAAGAACAGGGGGAGGAACAGGGGGAATTAATTAATAGTTGATAATTAATAATGGAACAGCCGGAATACAGGAAGGAGGAGACGAGGATGAGAGGAGGGAGGAAATACAGAGAAAGAACAGGGGGAGGAACAGGGGGAATTAATTAATAGTTGATAATTAATAATGGAACAGCCGGAATACAGGAAGGAGGAGACGAGGATGAGAGGAGGGAGGAGAAAGAAAGTGCACGACCCTGTAGGAGTCGCATATCAGTAGCCTGGATGTTAATTGGGGAATTTGGTGATTTGGGAATTAGTGATGAAGCGCACAATGGTGTACACGACCCTGTAGGGGTCGCATATCAGTAGCCTGTATGTTAATTGGTTAATTTGGTGATTTGGGAATTAGTGATAAGGCGTGCAATGGTGTAAACGACCCTGTAGGGGTCGCGTATTAGTAGAATAGAAATAACGCTGCGCCGCTGCGGTTCAAAAAAAACCTGTTGAAAACGTTTAGAAAGACAATGCGAAACTGATTTGACCATTGATGCCATCAGAAGACCAAATGCCGGGGCCAGGGTAGAAGCTGGGGCGCTTAGTAAAGTATTGTTTATTGGTGAGATTGTTGATTGAAAGTTTCAAAACGGTGGATGCACTTGGTTTGAATCCTATATTCAAATCGATAATGCCGTAAGAAGGAACGAGTCCTACAGCACCGGTAGTTTTTTGAGGTTCTTTGGTATTCAAAGCGTCGGCATAAGAAGCGCCTGTATAACTGTAAAGAATAGATGCTGTGAATGTTTTGTATCGGTAGCTAAGGCCGTTTCTACTAATGAGTTCCGGAACTGATTCAATTCTATTTCCGGTGATATTGATATTGTTTGATCCTGATTTTACATTTCCTGAAACATAGCGACCATGAAAGATTGCTGTTGCTGTGTGAATGCTAAGTTTACTGAAAGCCGATAAGTTCCAATCTTTCTGCACAAAGGTTTCTAATCCATAAGTGAAGGAATTTCCGACATTGGTTTTGTAAGTAATCAAGTTTCCATTCGATTCAATAATGGCGATCGTTCCAAAGCGGTTGTTATAGCGAAGTGCGAAAGAAGTAAGGTCCCAACGCCAAGATTCATGGGTTCCTCTAAATCCTAGTTCAGCATTGTATCCTTTTGCGTCTTTGATATTGGGATCTACACGTTCAAAAGTAGATCCGGGTAACAAGTCTTTTAAATACATGGAGTGATAAGCACTGGCTATGCCACCGTATATTTCGGTGCTTCTTCCTGTTTTAAGGGAGAAGTTGGCACCGGGAAGTGCGAAATTTCTTGGAATAGAAACAGGCACTTGATTGCCGGGGTAGTAAACGATGGTTCCCGATAAATTGGTTTCGCCATTTTCATAACGTAGTCCTGCGCCCAAACTGAACGCTTTCGATAGCTGCCAGCGATGTTCCATGTAGAGCGCGATATTGGTGGTTTTGAAGTGAATATCGCGTCCCCATGTTGGGTTCACTAGGGTTAAATCATAATCGGAGCCGGTTGTTCCAACACCAAGCTGGCGGCGATGCAAATCATTATTCAAATATTGAATGCCTGCCAGAAAATAATGTGTTTGATGAAAAGCTGTATAGCGATGAACCATCTTCACTTCGGATGTATAACTATGGTAATTGTCGATGTCTACTTGACGATTGTTGTATTGGTTGGTTACTGTATTTACAGTGTCGCGAATATTCGTTGGCTTGTCGAACATCACACTGCTTCTGTTTCCCAGTATTGCACTGAACACTGCATATACTTGAGTATTGTTGCCAATGTTCCAATTGAGTGTAATAGAGGGAATATGAATATCGGGACTGTAATAATTTCTGGAACGAGTGGCTTGTTTCGGATTTGCATAAAACATACTGTCGGTGAGTGCTCCGGGTAGTCGGTAACGGTAGTAGGAATGCGACCAGTCAAGTTTTACAATGAAATTAGGTTTGAATGCATAGCTCAATTGTATCGACTGTGCATTGGAATTTGTCTGTTCATTTTGGCGGTATCCGTTTCTAAATTTAATATGGTTATATGCGAAGTATTGGAATTTCCCAATTTTGCCGCCAATAGAAGTGTAGTTGCTGAGTAGGTTGTAAGATCCAACACTTGTGATGGTTTCACCTGAAATTTTTCGGGTAGTATCGCCCTGTTTGCTGATATAATTAACCATTCCTCCGAATTGAGCTCCGTATTGGAGTGAACCTGTTCCTCTCACAATTTCTATTCGGTCGATGCTTTCCAGCGGAGCACTGTAATGTGAAGCGGGATAGCCATAGAGGTCGGAATTGGTGAGAATGCCGTCTTTTCTGTTGTTGAATTCCCAGCCGCGATGCGGGTCGAGGCCTCTTGCAGAAATGTTGATCTGGTTACCCGATCCATCCATGTCGTAAACGAAGATGCCGGGAACTTTGGCAAATACCTGTCGGCCCGATTTGTTTGCAATATCTGCCGGAGTATTGGCGAGTTGAATCGATTCTGTTTTCTTTCCTGCATAAATGAATCCATTTTTTATTAAGGAAATGGGGTGTTGACTTGCTTCTTTGTCGAAAGCGGTATGCGTAACTGTATCGAGTGCCTTTATTCTGGAACTATCCTTTGTTTGTGCATTGGTACGAATGGTCCATAATAGTAAGAAGAGAATATATAGGGTTATCAAAATGGCTTTGAAGGTCATCTTGCTAACTAAGACCAACCAAGTTGTTCTTACTTTCTGAACTGCAGAAATGAATTCATTTGTATGGTTTGACGCTCTTGGCATTTTCTTTTCCTCTGTTTTCGAGTGACGGACTAAATGTAATAGGTTGTGCAGGGCGAAACCTGCACAACGAATTTCATCTCAATCATTATAAAACCCTTTATCAAAAATCTTAGTTGCCTGCGCCATCGGTTTGAGACCGAGCAACTGCGTAATTACCTACGTTTTTACCTACTACCAATCCTACTTCACAATCGCTTCTGTAGTGGATGCCTCCATACAAGCGGCTCATGGATGCTTCTTTCGCCATAGCATCGTAATCGGCGGCTCTTTCAGGAACAATCACACTTAAGATCGTTGCAGCTGCTGCGCTGAAGGTAGAGTGGCCTGATATGTATGCAGGGAAATTCGGAATACCGGTGAGTGTTTTGATGGCAGGATTCAGTTGTGTTGGACGAGGGTTGAAATAGTAATACTTCGTGTCCCAGCAAACAATTCCCGCATCCATTACAGCCATGTTGAGCAAGGCAAGGTTTCTAGCCCAACGCACTTCGCTAAAGTTCTTCTTTAAGAAGTCTTCGCAGGCAATGGCATTCCAGTGACCCGGAGGCGTATAGGTACCAACTCCATCGGCCCAGAAGTGTACGATGCGAATGTTTTCTCGGGTTGGATTTTTTACATAGTTGTATACTTCTGCCAATTCATCTTTCATTTTTTGGCTAGAAGTAGCTGGTGGTGGAGGTGGACGAAGACTTATAGCCGTCAATGAATCGAACAAGAATGCTTTTACTTTCCCGAATAGGGGAAGCATTGGCGGACGTTTTGGAAGTTCCAAGCTGATCCAAGGAGTTTCTCCTTTGTTGATGGCATCAGTTTCCATTTGCGCCCATTGGGTAGCATTGCTGGCTGCGGCGCCTGCTCTATCACCTCTTGCTCGGGTAACGAATTTTTGTGCTACCAATTTACCGAGGGCCATACCTGCTTCGAGATCACTTCTCACATTAGCGCCTGAAATGATGCGAGCTCGCATGTGTTCTTCGGCCTGTTTTTGAATGAACTCTTGATCGCCGGGGAATAAAAGTTTCATCATTTCAACACTTACGCCGGCAATCACCGCGTCTTCCGATGGATAAGATGCGATGGATTGCTTTGGCAATAAGGTTTTGATGTTCGCATCTACTGTAGATGGGGCAGGCCTGTTGTACAATTTCTTGTAATAGTAAGCCGCCACTAATGCATCATACTGTGCAGCACTTACATAAGCATATGCACGAGCGGCATAGGGAGGATTAGCGAATGGAAAAAGGGGATAGGCTAATGGGTTGTTCGCATTTGGGAATGGGTAGGTTCCGTCGGCATTCTGATAGGGCGGTAGGTTGTGTTGCGCTACCAAAGTTCTCAGAATTTCGTTCCATCTAAGTACGGCTCCTGCTCCCCAGTATTTCACCAAAGATTCTTCTTCTTTTGAAATGTCTTGCTGCCAGTCTTTGATTTCATTTAACTGTGCAATATAATCGGGTGAGGTAGTTGCTCCCGGAGCAGCTACTGCAAATTCAGAAGCGCTGGTTAGCAGAATGGGTTTCCAGGTTCCGGCATTTTCGTCTACACTGGTTGGGTTTAAAGCCGGTAAGTCTGCTGTTCTGTCATTGATTGACTTCGAACAGCTTCCAATCGTAAGGATCGCTGCGGCGATGATTGCGAGAGAATATATTCGGTTTTTCATGACAGTTATTTTTTTGGTTGTGGTTTACTTTTTTTGTTTCCATAAAATGCGTAGAAAACACCGCCGTAGTACTGAGTGCTTTGTCCTACGTTTCTTCCCGCTACCGTGTATTGAGTGCCAGCCAAGATGCTAAGGTTTGTAAAAGACGGGATTGTATATTTTGCGCTTACTCCCAAGGAGGTGCTGTTCATGCGATTGCTGGGGAAAGGCATGTTGTTTCTGGTAATGTCGAACCCACCTTTGGTAGTCCATTTATTAAGAATGGCTTCAGCGATTAAATATTTGCCACGGTAGCCGGCTCTGAGTTGTTGTTGCGATGCATTGGGCATGTCTACAACATTGGTATAATGCATTTCAGTGTCGTAGTAAGAAGTGCGGTCAATTTTTACGTTGCTTCTTTCCCAGCTCGCGGTGGAGGCCGTTACTGTGAATTTTTTGTATTGATAATCGGCTTGAAAACGGAAGATTCCATTGGTAGAACCGAGACCTACGGAAAGCGGAAGAAAATCAATTACGTAGTTGTCGAGCGGAGTACTGAAACCGGCAATCGCAAAGAGTTTCAGTTTAGCTTTTCCTATAGATGCATTGAGAAATCTCCATTTCGCATAGATGCTCAAATCTTGAATACCTTTCATTCCGGCCAATGTACCGGCAGTTGCTTTTGTTTTTACATAAGGAACACTGAACATTAGATTTAGATTGTTAGTAATTCCCCAATTGCCCATTACATTGAACATTTTGGTGCTAACAGTTCCTAAGTTTTCATTGTTTCGTTTCAATGTGCCTTCCCAATAATGATCCCAAGAGCTGTAGCTGTACATGGGACCGAAGCAGAATTGGTTTTTATTCATCATAATGGCATCAACATCTGTTTGCGCAAACGAGAACTTGGCTAAAACAGAGAATGCTACGATGATTACTAATTTTATTTTCATAATCGTTTTTGATTGCAGTGAGTTGAGTTCTTTGACGCACGAGTGTTTAAAGTTTGAAGCTCAATCCCCAGTTGATAGAATAGTTAGAGAAAGCCGCATCACCTTGAACTTTTGTACCGGTGTCAGCTGATCTCAACAAGTCGGAATAGCTTTGTGTGCGGTTGCGTTCAACAGCAACAGGCACGCTTACGAAGGCGTTGAATTTAGAGAAATGGTATGCTACAACAGGTTCAATTGAAACCACGTAGCCGGGTCTTCTGAATCCTTTGCTTCCACCGATGGCGTCTTTAGCAGGAATGCCTTCTACACGTAGTCCGGCACTTGCCATTAATTTGTTGATGTTATAGTGAGCGCCTGCTCTGAACATGAATTGGTCCGGAACACTCATGGTGGCGGTGAAGTATTTTAAAGTAGTGGCACTGGCAGTACCGCCTCTGGTTGTAGAAACACCGTTTTGTTCTCTTGGATTGAAGAGGTAATATGCGTTTCCATAAACTCCAATTCTTGGAGTGAAGTTGAAATACGCATTCATTTCTGTAGTGAAGCCTGTGCCGCCGTCACCCAGTTGAATAGATTGGTCTACAGGTCCAATGGCGTAAGTAGAATCGTTTTTCCAGAAAAGATCTTGCACATTGTAGTTGCCTGTAGCGAGTTTAATGCCTAGACCAACTTGAACGTTTCCTTTTTTATATTTAGAGGGATCGAATAACCAATAGTTACCTGCTACACGAACGTCTCCTAAGCCATTGGCGTAGGTTTTACGACGAGCATTGGGATTGGTGCTGGTGTTGCCATAATGTTCGTACATTGAAGAACGGGTGTTCACAAGTACCGGAACATCAAGAGTCATACTCCAACGATTGTTAAACTTGCGCACCACACTAATGGTTAGTGCATGCTGCCAGTTTCTTACATCGGTTCCTTTCTCTTCTCTTTCTTTTTGTTCCACTTTGCCTACAAAGTGTTTGTAGGAATGGAAGTAACGATAATTGGTATTGAGTTGCCAACCAGACGCATTTGTTGAAGACGCTTCTTCTCCGGTACAAGAGGCACCATTAGAACGAATGGCTACACAACCTTGGGCAATAGTATCGAGTTTTGCTAATAAGCATATTGCAAATACAAACAGTAATTTCTTCATAATGAGTTGGTTTGCTGAACAACACGATTTTATTTATTCGTGCAGTTCAACACATTTTACTTGAGGTAAAATGTGCGGTTTACGTTATTTTTTCAAACGCAAACGACGTATTACCAACTCGCCAACTTTCTTTCCGGCAACGGCTCCATTCTCATTATCGAAGCGGTAGTGGATACCGCCGTACAAGCGAGACATGGCCGCTTCAGCGGCTGCTGAGCGGAAAGATTTGATTTCTCTGTTTTTGATTCCGAATTCCAGAAGAGATGTATCGGTGAAAGAAAGGTTTTCACCGAAATGTGCTGTCAAAACTTCAGCAGTGGCTGCGCTAACAGTAGCATGGCCACTGGTGTAAGAAGGGAAAGGAGGGGTTTGAATATAAGGTCTCCAATCAGCACTTACATATTTATTGATGATGGTTTCGGGGCGAACATAATTGCTGCGGTATTTTTCATCCCAGCAACTAATAAATGCTTCAAACATAGCAATGGAAGTTTCCGCATATGCGGCAACGGTAGCGCTGAAATTTGCTTTGGCTTTTTGCGCTGCAATTCCAACAATGTTCATCCAGTGGCCGGGAGGAGAGAATTTCTTCACGGCGTATTGAGCATGTCCTGTAACTACGAGTTTGAAAGGATTGTCGTCCCAGAAATCTGCAATATGTTTTTGTTCATCTGTTAAGCTGTCGCCGATATTCTTTACTTCTATTAAAGCTTTATAGTATACGCCGTTTCTGTTGTTGATATCAAAAACGGGAGGGCGAACAGGCATACATTCTGAAGCGGAATCAAGTACGAGTGTGCGGATCTCTCTCCAGTGTGGCTCTACTCCAGAAGTGTATTGCGGAGGAGTTGGAACCCAACGACCGGGAGAATCCAAAACAGTGTAGCGAGAGGAAGTACGCGTTTGAGCGTAATTGTCTTTTTTGGACCAAGCTAAAACAGTTGCTACGATGGTATCTGAGAAAGCTACCGTGTTTTTGAGAACATCGGAAGGCATTCCGGCAGAATCGGCACTTTGTTTTAGTGATTCATAGTAGCCCATCAAACTTCCTTCGGGGAATGTAACGGCATTACCCACTTTTGTAAAGGCCAACATAGCTGCCAGCGGAAAATCGATGGAAGTTCCTGCTTGCGGTTTTGGCATCACAGGAAAATGTTTTATTTGGCCTGCTAGCGATTGATAGGTTGAGTCGCCTGCAACCATACATTCATAAGCTGCTATAGAAGCATACGCATAGTTGCGTGATGCCACCATTGGGGCAAAATTGTTTTCTAACACAACATCGTTCAATTTCTTTACTGTTTTACTGAAAAGAAAAGGGTTGTTTGTGTAGGCTTTATAGTCTTTTTCCTGGCAACTAATAAATACGAGTGAAGTGGCGAATGCCAATATCCATGCTTTCATCTGAAACTAAATAAAATACAGCCCTGAGTTAGGGCAAATGAGATTGATGGTTTTTTTATTGATTATGCCTGGTCGGGAGGTTGTTCTGAGCAGCCTTTGAAATACTGCGTCGCGAAGATAGGTTCATAACCAATTAGAGCGCCCTGCATTTGAATGGGTGCCTCTAATAACCATTGATTTTTTTCTTGCTTGTATTCAGCAAATAATGCTTTTTGAGCTCCTGCGCTTGAGGGAGCAGATTTCTTGTTCGAGTTTGGCTGGTTGAGATCGTTCACTAATTTGAAGAACTGATCGCGAGCCGATTGGAGTAATTGCTTTTCTTCGTTAGGTAAGCAAAGCAATACCAACTCTCCCTTTTCAACTTTACGCTTTACATAGTTATAATGAACGCCGTTGATTTCAATAGAACCGTTGTAGCGTTCAAATTCAGTCCAGTCGTTATGATAAGGAAGATTCAGTGGAACACGCATTTCGATGAGTTGGGCATCATCGTAGTCGAGGCGGTCTAATTTTGCTTGCAATTCCTTCTCTGCTTTATTGTTCATCAGGTCTGTCCACAATCGGTATCCGTACCAATTGAAGAACAGGAGGCTGAGCAGAAGTATGGTAGCAATGCGTTTCACTGGAACGCAAAATACGGAATTTTGAGAAAATTGAAGGAATTTTTGGAGAAAGCGGATAGAGACCTTCTGATTTTGAGGGTGAAGTGGTTCGTTTTCAATACTATAGGTTGTTCGTTTGGGGTTTTGTGTTTTTGGGTCGTGTTTTCTCAGAGGTTTAAATGAAAGCCTGAAGTAACAGCGTTACTTCAGGCTTTCTATCTTTTGAATACGGTTTAATTTATTGTTTTTCCTTCGAGCGTTACTTTCACCGACTTCCATTCTTTAGGCAAAGCCGTTTTTATTTTAATAATTCCTTTATCCGTTATTTCTAATCCGCCAAATCCCATCAACATGCTTTGAACAATACCGCCAGCTCCTGTTGCGAAATAAGGATTGGTACCCCCTTTTGTTTCAGCAATCACTCTAAAAGGTGGGTTCAAGTTGGGAATGTAAGCATCTTTGAACCAATGATAAGCTTTGTCGCCCTTTCCCAATCTGGAGTAGAGTGTGGTAAAAACAGCCTGTGTCATAGCCGGAGTGCCTTCATTGGGCACTCGCTCACTGTAAAATTCAAGATCTTTCATCATTAATGCGGTATCGGAAATTTCTTTCAAAGGATAAGAGAGCAGGTTCACATCGGCTTGCTTAATGCCCTCTCCTTTATAGCTGGCATGTTCTTGCGTTACTCCGTTTTCCATTTTTAGTATGGGGATATTGGCTGCAACATTCATCCAATCGGGATCTGCTTTTATTTTTAGAATAGCAGCTGCTTTGGTAGCAAACTGTAAGTTGGCCTTGGCGGCTGCATTGGTGAAAGCGTTGTTGTCTACATTTTCAGCCCATTCATCGGCAGCAACTACATTTTTAATATCGTAATGTCCGGGGCCGTTACGTTCTACACGGCTAGTCCAGAAATCGGCTGTGGCGCTGAGGATCGGCCAACCTTTTTCGCGAAGCCAAACGGTGTCTTTGCTTACTCGGAAATAGTTCCAGGTAGCAATAGCAACGCATGCTGTAATATGGTGTTCAAAAGGACCGCTCAAAGCCCACACCGGTGTTTCTTCTACGCCACTGGCGGCACTTTCCCATGGAAACATCGCCCCTTTGAATCCTTTTGAAAATGCATTTCGCTTGGCAGCATCCAATCGTTGGTAGCGGTATTCCACCATTGATTTTCCTAGATCAGGGTGCAACACTAATAACGCGGGGTACATCCATAATTCAGTATCCCAAAATACGTGTCCATTGTAGCCTAAGCCACTTAATCCCATAGGAGAAGGAGAGAGGGCGGTGCCGGGGCGAACAAAAGAATACAAATGGTACATCATACTGTGTACGTCTTGTTGAGTTTGTGCTACTTCTGCCGCGTATTGAGGTGCAGAAGGTTCGATGGAAATATCGCTCGACCACAGTTGATCCCAAGCTTTTTTATGAAATTGAATTAAGCGTTCTCTTCCTTCAAGTTTTGCGTAGAGTGTAAGTCTTTCTGCTTCATTCAATGGATCGTCGTGGTGTGCGGAAGTAATGGAAGATCCTGCAATGGAGAAACGATACGTGTTTCCTGCCTTTAATGTTTTGGTGAATTTCATGAGATGCATGTTGTTATCCCACATTTCATGAATTACTCTCGGTTCTGAACCGTGCGGTTCGCTGAATAAAAAAGTATTAGAAGCGCACATCAACAATTTGCCTGTAGGGCTTTTGGCTTGTGAGGTGAGCAGGCTAATTACAACATGCGGCCGATCAATTTCATTGTAATAATTCTCAACATCCTTCAATGCATCGGGTGCTTCCATTACACTTGAACCGGTAATGCTAATATCTTTTTTGGGAGTAATGCTTACATCCATTAATACTGTGAAAGGCAATTGACGAAGCGAGTAGTACGTATATTCTACAGTTGCTTTATCTGAGTATTCGAAGCTTGTAGTGAAAGAAGCTTCGCGCATGTTCAATTCTTGCTTAAAGTTTTTTGCTTCATTAATTCCGATGCTCCGCCCGTCAATTTCGAGGCGCATGTTGAGCAAGTTGAAGCTTCTAAGGAAATTGCTCACTCTGCCGCGACCGTAAAGATCGTAGGCTCCCGCAAGTACCACATCTTTTACTTTGAAGGGTTCGGGTGCAGAAACAATTCCAATCATTCCGTTTGCAACGGTAATTCCATAATAATTCTTAGTGTCGAAGTTGGTGGCTGAAATTTTCCAGGGGTCTTGTGCGAACGTATTCAACGAGAAAAATAAAAGGAGCAACAGTATGGCACGCATAACAATGATTTTAGTGCAAATTAAGGAAGAAACACAAAAAAGAAAGCTAGCGTACGTTGTCGATCGTTGATGGAGTAGCTATCAAATCGGAAAAATAGGAGAGAGCCGCCGACTGTTTGAGAGTAAAGTTACCCTGAAGCTATTCAAGTGCTACAGGGTAACCTTTGAGTGATATCGCAAAAATTTAATTGTTGAGTTTAATAAATCCTCCATCAATTGGGTAATCGCAACCGGTTATGAAACCTGCTTCGTCACTGCATAAATAAAGTGCGAGGAAGGCGATTTCGGAGGGTTGACCCATTCTGCCAATGGGTTGCGTTTTCGAGAGTTTCTCAAACATCTCTGCTTCTTTACCGGGATAATTCTTTGCAATGAAGCCATCAACAAAAGGAGTATGAACTCGAGCAGGAGAGATACAGTTACAACGCACTCCTTTATTAATGTAATCTTTCGCGATTGACAGCGTCATTCCCACGATGGCTCCTTTTGTAGTACTGTAAGCGAAACGATCGGGAAGACCTATACTTGCTGCGATGGACGCAAGATTAAGAATTACTGCATTCTTATCGATCATATATGGTAAAGCAGTGTGAACGCAGTTGTAAACACCTTTCACATTTACGCGCATCAGTCGGTCGAAGTCTGCTTCCTCTGTATTCAAAGCACTTCCTACATGAGCGATCCCTGCATTGTTGATGAGAATATGAATAGTTCCTGTTTTGGAAGCAATAGCATCCATGATGGCTTTTATGGCGGCCTGATCACTTACATCTGCCTTGTGAAAACTGGCACCGCCGCCTGCTTCTTGAATTTCTTTAACAGTGGCATTAGCTCCGTTTTCATCCATGTCTAATATGTGAACGAAAGCACCTTGTTGTGCAAACAATACGGCCATTGCTTTTCCAATTCCACTTCCTGCACCGGTAATAACTGCTGTTTTGTGATCCAAACGTAACATAGAAAAAAGTTTATGATTGAACAGATTTTACTTGATGTCCTTTCCATCCATAATACAATACCACTAAGAAGCAAAGCAATGGTACAATATAGGCCGGTTGCATGGTTCCGGTTTTATCGGCAATCAATCCCATCAATAACGGGAAGAATGCGCCACCTGCAATTGACATTACAATAAATGAAGAAGCAGATTTGGTTTCTTCCCCAATATCTTTAATACCCAAGGCAAAAATGGTGGGGAACATGATCGACATAAAGAAAGGTACCGTTACCACCGCATACGTAGCAACAGACCCTTTGGCAAACATGGCGGCTAATAACAACAATACATTAATGATAGCGTATAAGCTAAGCAGTTTCGCGGCACTGATATAACGCATAAGGAAGGTTCCTACAAATCGACCGAGCATAAAACCAACCATGGCAATGGTTCCCCACACCACAGCAGCTTTCTTCTCCGGCATCTGCATCATTTCTCCTGCAAAACGAACGAAGAAGCTGCCCACACAAACCTGGGCACCTACATAAAACAATTGCGCAATAACCGCCCATTTAACATGAGAGTGACGCAGTACACGAGTTGAGAAACGATGATCGTGTGCATCATCACCCCCTTCTTTGATTTCAGGAATGCGTGCAACAAAGAACAATGCAGCTACTATTAATACGATGATAGCGATTACTAAGTAGGGTATTTTCACCGTAGCTGCTTCGCTTAGAAAGTAAGCCTGACGGGTGGCTTCATCCATTGCTTTGATTTCAGTTTCGCTGTGTTCAATTCCGGTAAGAATAAAACTTCCACCAATTAATGGAGCAACAACAGAACCTACGCCGTTGAAGGACTGAGCGAAATTTAATCGTTGTTCTGAAGTAGCGGGATCGCCTAATTTCGTGATATAAGGATTAGCAACTGTTTCCAAGAAAGTTGCACCGCTGGCAGTGATGAACAAAGCGGTTAAGAACAATGCATAACTCAATGATCCGGCAGCCGGAATGAAAAGTAAATCTCCAACAGCATATAAAATGAGTCCTAAGAGAATTCCCTTTTTGTATCCGTATTTCTTCATGAAAATACCAGCAGGAATGGCCATTGTGAAATAGCCAAGGTATACAGCGGTATCAATGAATGCAGATTGTGTATTGGTTAGCTGACAAGCTTTCTTCAAATGGGGAATCAAAATTGGGTTGATGTTGTGAAGAAAGGCCCAAAGGAAGAATAATGTAGTGACCAAGATAAAGGGCACTAAGTAGCTGTTCTTTTTTTCTGTTGTTGGCATGTATCGTTAAGTTGTAAGTTGAATTAAGTGAGGCTTCGGTCTAAATGCGTATAACCACCATCTACATAAATGATTTGTCCTGTAGTGTGCGAAGAACGATCGCTGGCTAAGAATACCACCATATTGGCAATTTCTTCAGAAGTGGTAAAGCGCTGTTCGAATGGAATTTTTGACGTAATTTCTTTCAGTTTTGCATCGGGGTTTTCGAAGGTTTTGATCCAGGTAGCATAAAGTGGGGTCCACACTTCAGCCGGAATAACAGTGTTCACGCGGATACCGTATGGTAGGAAAGCGGCAGCCCATTCGCGGGTGAGGGCATTCATGCCACCCTTGGATGCTGCGTAGCCGGAAGTGCGGCCCTGACCGGTTTCCGCTACTTTCGATCCAATATTGATAACCACACCTTTACTTGTTTTTAGATGCGGTAACGCGTAGTGAGTAAGGTTGTAAATATGGCTTAAGTTCTTCACTATAGATTGCATAAATGCTTCCGGACTTCCTTCTTCAATACTCACTCCATCGTTCACGCCGGCGTTGTTGATCAAGCCATCTAGTCGACCGAATTTATCTACTGTAAATTGAATCAGTTCTTTGCATGCTTCAGGATCGGCCAATTCAATGGTATGCGAAGTGGCTTTTCCTTTGGCCAGCACAATTTCATCTACCATTTTTTGGTTGTCGTTTTTATCACGACCCGCAATCACAACAGAAGCACCTTCTTCTGCGAGCGTTTTACTAATAGCTGCGCCAATTCCTTTGGCTCCACCCGTTACAATGAATACTTTTTGTTGAAGATGTAAATCCATAATTAAGCGATCGAATCAAGTTTATAAAATCGTTTTGCGTTGGTATCGAAAATGGCTTCTTTTACTTCGGGTTTCATGCCCTCCATATATTTTTCGAGTAAGCTTTTCCATTGAACATAAATACCGCTTACTAAAATAACCGGCCAATCACTTCCATACACCAAACGGTCGGTTCCAAATGCTTCGAAAACAACATCCAGATAGGGATAGAAATCGGCCGGTTGCCATTCTTTCCAAGCGGCTTCGGTGAATAGCCCTGAAATCTTACAATACACATTTGGATGTTTTGCAATGGTACGCATCCACTGCTTCCATTCGGTAATTTTTGCTTCTTTAATATTCGGTTTTGCGCAATGATCAATGATGAAAGCTTGATCGGGTAAGGCTTCTACAAAAGATGCTACAGCCGGCAATTGATGGTGGTATACCAAAATATCATAGGTGTAATCGTATTCTTTAAGTAAGGCTACGCCCTCTTGAAATTTTTTATTGAGTAAGTAATCATCGGGTTCGCTTTGAACAATATGACGCCAGCCTTTGATAATGGGGTATTGGTTGAAGTAGTCTAGTCTCTCTTGAAGGTTATCGTTTCTCAAATCAATCCACCCCACTACGCCTTTGATCAAAGGATGCGTTTGCGCCAGTTCTACGAGGAAGTGGGTTTCTAGTTCAGATTGATCGGCTTGCACGGCCACAACACCTTGGATATCGTTTCTTCTGGTGATCATGGAAAGGTCTTCAGGCAGATAATTCTGACGAAGCACTTTCATATCGTCGGTGATCCAATCGTGTTTCTTCTTATCGTATTTCCAAAAATGTACGTGTGAATCGATGCTCATGGTAATTCAAAAATTTGGGTCATGAGTTTCCATTTTTCTCCCGGCTTTGAGCCCGGTAATGCTTGTTGAAAGGTCCACATTAATTCTTCCCATGCTTGTACTTTTCCATTGGCAGCATCCATTGCTGCTTTGCGTTCAAAGCTAAAAGTTTCATCTGCTTCGATGATCATGAACAAGCGGTTTCCTGTTCTGTAGATATCAAGCGCAGTGATACCACTGTCGCGTATGCTTGCAACAATTTCGGGCCACACATTTTTGTGGTAGCGTTCGTATTCAGCAATCAAGGCCGGATCGTCAACCAGATCCAGAGCAAGGCAATGGCGCATATCGTCTGTATTTAAGGGTTAGATGGCAGTTTGAGTGCTTTCACCCAAACCTTCAATTCCTAGTTTAATCACATCTCCTTTTTTGATGTAAATAGGATCGGGTTTTTGGCCCAAACCCACGCCTGCAGGCGTTCCGGTACTAATAATATCACCCGGAAGCAAGCTCATGAATTCACTCAAATAAGAGATCAGGAAAGGGATTTTAAAAACGAGGTTGGAAGTATTTCCGTCTTGGTACATTTTATCGTTTACTGATAACCACAAACGAAGGTTGTGAACATCTTTGATTTCATCGGGAGTGGCGAGGAAGGGTCCGAGTGGGGCAAAGCTGTCGCAGCTCTTACCTTTCACCCATTGACCGGCTCTTTCCAATTGGAATGCGCGTTCGCTGTAGTCGTTGTGAAGCATGTATCCTGCAACATAGTTCAACGCTTCTTCTTCACTAACATACGAAGCGCGTTTGCCAATTACTACGGCAAGTTCCACTTCCCAATCGGTTTTGGTACTGTTGCGAGGGATGATCAATGGATCATTAGGGCCGCATATTGCGGAAGTAGCTTTAAAGAACACCACCGGTTCGGGTGGCAATTGCATATTACTTTCTTTCGCATGGTCGGAATAGTTCAAACCGATGCAAATGATTTTTGAGGGTCGAGTGGTGGGAGGACCAAGACGAACTTCGTTGCTTACAACCGGACAAGAAGCTTGATTGTTTGACAACCAATTCTTCAATCTTGTCAGTCCATCAGTAGCGAAGAATTGTTCTGTATAATCTTCGCCAAAAGCGCTCACATCGAGGCGCGTTCCGTCGGCCAATAAAACGCCGGGTTTTTCCGCATCCACGGCTCCAAATCGAATCAGTTTCATGCTGTTGTGTTTGAGAGAATTTGCAGGTGAAACTAAGTTGAAAGCAGCGTTTCGCAAAGAAAAAAGCGATAATTAGAAAATTAGTTATTTCATTCACTTTATTATTAACTCGGCCTAACAAATGAAATAGATTGAAGCCGGCATCGTTTTCTTTAAGAAAGGCTGTTTCATTGCTTCGTTTCTAAAACTAAACTCTCTATGCAATTGCTAACAGTCATTAGCTTTTTTTATTACCTTTGTTAGCTAAAGTTCTAAATCAATGAAAATCAGGATTGTTACGGCTGCGAGTTTGTTTGATGGGCATGATGCTGCCATCAATATTATGCGCAGAATTATGCAGAGTAAGGGAGCCGAGATTATTCATTTGGGCCACAATCGTTCTGTAAAGGAAATTGTAGAAGCAGCCATTGAAGAAGATGCACATGGAATAGCAATTACCAGCTATCAGGGTGGTCACGTTGAATTCTTCAAATACATGAAGGATTTGCTGGATCAGAATGGCTGCGGACATATTAAGATTTTCGGTGGTGGCGGTGGCACCATTCTCCCCGAAGAAATAAAGGAACTTCACGAATACGGAATCACGCGCATTTATTCACCCGATGATGGAAGACAAATGGGACTGGAAGGGATGATTGAAGACGTGATCAATACCTGCAAGCCCGAAGTAGTACTTCCTTCGAAACCTTCTTATTGGGATGCAGCGGCTACGTGGAATGGCAAACTGCCGTTAGATGAGGCTAAAGACATTCGTCGCATTGCGCGTGCCATCACCTTGGCAGAAGCAGGAAAAGGAGAAGCGGTTGAAGCCACCAATGGCATTCCTGTTTTGGGTATTACCGGCACCGGTGGCGCAGGAAAGAGCTCTGTAACCGATGAAATTGTGAGACGTTTCCTGAATAATTTTCATGATAAAACCATCGCCGTAATATCGGTTGACCCTTCTAAAAAGAAAACAGGTGGAGCATTGTTGGGCGATCGTATACGAATGAATTCGATTTCTCATCCCCGTGCTTATATGAGAAGTTTGGCTACTCGTGACGACAATACAGCGTTGAGTGCCTATGTAACAGAAGCGATTGCCATTTGCAAAAAAGCCGGATTCGATTTTGTGATTTTGGAAAGCGCCGGTGTAGGTCAAAGCGACGCTTCTATTCTCGATTTCTGTGATGTGAGCATGTACGTGATGACGCCTGAATACGGCGCTGCGTCTCAGTTAGAGAAGATCAACATGTTAGACTATGCTGATCTGGTGTGTATCAATAAGTTTGATAAAGCAGGTGCTTTAGATGCACTCGCCGATGTAAAAAAGCAATACAAGCGAAATCATAATTTATGGACGGCTACCGATGAGAGCCTCCCAATTGTAGGAACCATGGCTAGTAAATTCAATGATGAAGGAGTGAACAAGCTCTTTTCATTATTGATTCAAAAAATTGCCGACAAAACCGGTGTGAGTTTTGGAACCTACTCTTTTGATGTAACAGCTCAATTAGGGCAATCAGTGATTCCGGCTAGTCGTGTACGTTATTTGAGTGAGATCAGCGAAAACAACCGTAATTACGATAAGCGAATTGAAGAACAAGCGGCAATTGCAAGTAAACTTTATCAATTAAAAGGGGCTAAAGATGCCATTGGCAGTAATGAAGTTGCTTTACAAGCCGCTTTGGATCAACAGATCCATCATTATGAGCAGCAATTGACTTATGAGTCGAAGCAGGCACTTTCGCAATGGAGTGAATTGGTACAGTCGTATCAGAAAGACTTCTATGAATACAAGGTTCGCGACAAAATAATCAAGCAACCACTTTATTCTACCAGTTTAAGTGGTACTCGATTGCCTCGGGTGAGTTTACCCAAGTTTAAAGACTGGGGTGATATTTTAATTTGGTTGTCGCAAGAAAATGTAGCCGGTTCATTCCCTTATACAGCCGGTGTATTTCCTTTGAAACGTGAAGGAGAAGACCCCACGCGTATGTTTGCCGGCGAAGGTGGTCCGGAGCGCACGAACAAGCGCTTTCACTATGTGTCGAGCGATCAACCTGCCAAGCGTTTGAGTACAGCATTTGATAGTGTAACCTTGTATGGAGAAGATCCTGATCATCGTCCTGATATTTATGGTAAAATTGGAAACAGTGGGGTAAGCATTGCTACTGTTGATGATGCGAAGAAATTGTACAGTGGATTCGATTTGTGTGATCCTAAGACATCCGTTTCAATGACCATTAACGGTCCGGCTCCCATGCTCTTGGCCTTTTTTATGAATGCGGCCATTGATCAGCAATGCGAAAGGTACATCACTGAAAATGGATTGTGGGATGAGGTAGAGCAAAAGGCAAAAGAAAAGTATCCTGATGGTAATCGTCCTGTATATCACAACCCTTTGGCACCGGGCGTATTGCCTGAGTCGAACAATGGACTGGGGCTGCGTTTGTTGGGATTGAGTGGAGATGAAGTGTTGCCTGCCGAAGTGTATATTGAATTAAAAAAGAAGGCACTTACCCAAGTTAGAGGAACCGTTCAAGCCGATATTTTAAAAGAAGATCAGGCGCAAAACACGTGTATATTCTCTACTGAATTTGCGTTGAAGTTAATGGGAGATGTGCAAGAGTATTTTATTAGAGAACAGGTGCGCAATTTCTACAGTGTTTCAATAAGTGGGTATCATATTGCTGAGGCGGGTGCGAATCCTATTACTCAATTGGCATTTACCTTGGCGAATGGATTTACTTATGTTGAATATTATTTGAGCAGAGGAATGAATATTGATGACTTTGCTCCGAACTTAAGTTTCTTCTTCAGTAATGGGATGGATCCTGAGTACAGTGTAATTGGAAGAGTAGCGCGTAGAATTTGGGCGAAGGCGATGAGGTATAAGTACAAGGCTAATTCCAGAAGTCAAGTATTGAAATATCATATTCAAACTTCGGGAAGAAGTTTGCATGCGCAAGAGATTGATTTCAATGATATCAGAACCACTTTGCAGGCCTTGTATGCTATTTATGATAACTGTAATAGTCTTCATACCAATGCTTACGACGAAGCCATCACTACACCAACAGAAGAGAGTGTAAGAAGAGCGATGGCCATTCAGTTGATCATTAATCGGGAGTTAGGAACAGCGAAGTCTGAGAATTTTATTCAAGGAAGTTTTGCCGTGGAAGAGTTGACGAACTTGGTGGAGGAAGCTGTGTTGACTGAGTTTGATCGAATCACAGAACGTGGTGGCGTATTGGGTGCCATGGAAAGAATGTACCAACGTAATAAAATTCAAGAAGAGAGTTTATACTACGAACATCAGAAACATACGGGAGAGTTACCTATCATTGGAGTGAATACTTTCTTGAATAAGAATGGCAGTCCTACTGTTATTCCCGGCGAAGTAATTCGAAGTACAACCGAAGAAAAAGAACAGCAGATAGCCAATTTGAATGCTTTCAAAAATCGCAATGCACAGAAAAGCAAATCTGCATTGGAGGCTTTGCAAAAGAAAGCGATCGAGAATGGAAATTTGTTTGAAGAGTTGATGGAAACCGTGAAGTATTGTTCTTTGGGTGAGATAACGAGAGCCTTGTATGCGGTGGGAGGGCAGTATAGGAGGAATATGTAGACAAGGAGTTGTTATGTGGTTTAGTTTTTTAGTTATTAAGTTGTTTGAAGACGCGCCCAGTTGGACGCAAAAACGATTCTGCATGGGAGCTATAAGCCGGAGGCCTTTACGGCAGGGTTCTTTGCTCCTTTTTCACTATCTTTATACATTCCAACGATTGCCTGCTACATTGGTAGCAACTAAAAAGATTGAATGACAGCAGAACATCAAAGGCTTGCGGTGAATGCCACCAAGCCCATTCCACTGGTACAATGGGGGCCGTATTTGAGTGAACGGCAGTGGGGTACTGTGCGAGAGGACTATAGTCCATATGGAGATGCCTGGAATTATTTCCCTTTTGATCATGCACATTGCAGAGTATATAGATGGGGTGAGGATGGAATTGCGGGGATATCAGATTATTTACAGAACCTCTGTTTTTCTGTAGGTGTATGGAACGGAAAGGATTCCATCATCAAGGAACGCCTGTTTGGATTGGGTAACCGCGAAGGAAATCACGGAGAGGATGTAAAAGAACTCTACTATTACCTCGATAATATTCCTACACATGGATACATGGAGTACCTCTATAAGTATCCGCAGCAAGAATTTCCCTACAAGAAATTAAAAGAAGAGAATGCCCGTCGCGGACGCTTGGAACCGGAATATGAGATTCTGGATACCGGTGTGTTCGACAACGATGAGTATTTCGATGTAATGGTTACCTATGCGAAGCAGAGTGATCAAGACATCTTCGTTCGTATTGATGTAACCAATAGGGGTCCGCAGGCGGCCGATATTCATATTCTACCCACACTTTGGTTTTACAACAGATGGGTGAACAAGCAAATGAATCAGAAGCCTTTGATCAGTGCGATCAGTAAAACGGCAGTGAAAGCTACTCACGAAAATTTGGGTACCTACTACTTCTATTATCAACAGGCAACAGATGCTTGGTTTACCGATAATGAAACCAATACAGAGAAAGTGATGAATGTTCCTAATGAAAGCATTTTTGTAAAGGATGCATTTCACGAGGCATTGATCAACAATAAAAACAAGACCGAGCTGAGGGAAAGGAAGAAGGGAACAAAGTTCGCAGCAGTTTACAAGGGGTCTATTGCCGCCGGAGCAACCAAAACCATTTATTGTAGGTTGAGCAATCAACTTATGGACAATGCGTTTGGCGTGGGCTTCGCGAATATTTTTCAAGAAAAGAAAAAAGAAGCAGACGAATACTATGCAGCTATTCTGCCGAAAGGGATGAGTAGTGAAATGGCGCGCATCCAACGTCAGGCGCTGGCTGGTTTGTTGTGGAGTAAGCAATATTATCATTACGATGTAGAACGTTGGTTAACTACGAGTGATGGTATTACTCCTGTTAGTGAATTGAAACAGAAGGGGCGTAATAATGACTGGAAGCACTTGAAAAATCAGGATATTATTTCCATGCCCGATAAATGGGAATATCCTTGGTATGCCGCTTGGGATCTGGCTTTTCAATGTATTTCGATGGCAGTGGCCGATCCTACTTTTGCAAAGCACCAATTGTTGTTGGTGATGCGCGAATGGTATATGAAGCCCGACGGACAGCTACCGGCATATGAATGGAATTTCAGTGATGTAAACCCTCCGGTTCATGCCTGGGCCGCTATGCAAGTGTACAATATCGAGAAGAAGCAGAACGGCAAAGGCGATATCAATTTCTTAAAAAGGGCTTTCCATAAATTACTCATCAATTTTACTTGGTGGATCAATCGTAAAGATCCACAAGGCGATTCCATCTTTGAAGGCGGATTCTTAGGGCTAGATAATATTGGAGTGTTCAATAGAAGTCATCACTTTAGTAATGAGGTAACGCTCGAGCAAGCCGATGGTACCAGTTGGATGGGAACTTACGCGCTTGATATGTTGGACATGGCGATTGAAATTGCTCAGTACGACGAAACCTTCCAAGATACTGCTACAAAATTCTTCGAACAATTTGTATTGATTGCAGAAGCATTGAATGAGCAGCACTTGTGGAATGAAGAGGACAAGTTCTTTTACGATGTACTGGTAACACAGGGAGCAGATCCAATTCAGTTGAAAATTCAGTCAGCGGTGGGGCTTACTTCTTTGTATGCCGTATCAACGATGGATATGAAGGAACTTGATAACATGCCCGACTTTAAAAAGCGTGTTGCTTGGTTTGAAAACTATCGTAAGAAGAACAATAAGTTCTGGCCCAATGAAGAAACCAGCGATGGTTCGAAAATGTTGCTGAGTTTGGTTCCTAAAGAAAGACTGTTACATCTGTTAGATAAATTATTAGATGAAGAAGGCTTCCTTTCTGAAGGGGGAATTCGAGCTTTGTCGAAATATCATGAGAAGCATCCTTATTCAGTAACGGTGGATGGATGGCAACACAGTATTCAATACGATCCCGGTGATTCTACTTCCGATATGTTTGGAGGAAATAGTAACTGGCGGGGTCCTGTGTGGATGCCGTTGAACTACTTGATTATTCAAGCGATTCACCGATACGGCGAATTTTACGGTGACAGTTTATTGGTAGAATATCCGAAGGGTTCCGGTGAAAAGATCAACCTTATTGAAGTGGCGCATCGTTTAACCAGAAGGGTTATTAGTTTGTTTGAACGCAATGAGAAAGGGGAGCGCAGATGCTATGGCCCGCATAATTGGTTTTACAAGCGTCCGGGTAATGAGCATTTGGTGCTCTTTTATGAGTATTTCAATGGCGACAATGGTTGGGGACTGGGGGCGAATCACCAAACTGGTTGGACGGCCCTAGTTGCGGAGTTGATCAGTGAATATGGACAAGAAGAAGTAGAAAAGAAAGAAACGGCTGTATAATTTCAAGCCGTTTATATCATAATTAAACACAACGCACTTGTATTTTAGTGAATTAAATCTTCACCCTTCATTGATGGAGGGGATTGATGCCAGCGGTTACGAAAAAGCGACACCTGTTCAGGAACAAGTGATTCCTCCTATATTGGAAGGTCGAGATATCATCGCTTCGGCACAAACAGGCACCGGTAAAACGGCCGCCTTTGTACTTCCCATTATCCATAGTTTGTTGGAAAAGCCGATGGACGGTAATGTAGGAGCATTGATTATTGTGCCAACACGTGAATTGGCTATTCAAATTTCTCAACACTTAGAAGGGCTCACCTATTTTACTTCACTAAGTTCCATTGCTATTTACGGTGGTAACGACGGGCAGAACTTTGTGAATGAGAAGAAGGCATTGCAAATGGGTGCAGATATTATCGTTTGTACACCCGGTAGAATGATTTCGCACTTGAACATGGGCTATGTGAACATGGAGAAATTACGTTTTCTGGTATTGGATGAATCGGATCGGATGTTGGACATGGGATTCATGGATGATATCAATCGAATCATTCAGAAACTTCCGGAATCGCGTCAAACCTTGTTGTTTTCAGCTACCATGCCCGAGAAGATTCGTCAATTGTCTCGCGCTATTTTGAAGAATCCGGTTGAGATCAATATTGCCATTTCAAAACCACCGGAGAAAATTGTGCAGAAAGCATTTGTGGTATATGATACCCAAAAGTTAGAACTAGTAAAACATATTCTTGCTACTACTCCTTATAAAAGTGCTTTGATTTTCTGTGGAAAGAAACAGGAAGTAAAGCAATTGACCATGGCTTTGAAACGAGCTAGGTTGAATGTGTTTGATATGCACAGTGATTTAGAGCAATCGCAGCGTGAAGAAGTGATCAACGGATTCACAAGTGGAAGAATCCCAATTTTAGTAGCTACCGATATTTTGAGCAGAGGAATTGATATAGATACCATCGATTTGGTGATCAATTTTGATGTTCCTTCAGATGGGGAAGATTATGTGCATCGCATTGGAAGAACAGCGAGGGCAGAGGCAGATGGTATTGCTTACACATTTGTGGGCGAGAGAGAACAAAATAAGTTTGCAGCTATTGAGCAATTGATTGGAAAAACCGTTGACAAAGGGGAGGTGCCTCAGAGCTTGGGCCCGGTTCCGCTCTATCAACCAAGAGGTAGAAGACAAGGAGGTGGTGATCAAAAAAAGAAGTTCTACTATAAGAAAAGATAAGTTATGAGAATAACAGCAACTGTTCTGATGGGTTTACTGTTTTTTATGGCCTGTTCGAAAGGGCCGTATTCTTCTACTAACAGAGACTATAAGAAGCAGGCCAAGGCCTATAGTAAGTTGTTGCGGATGTATCCATTGGAAGATTCAGTAAGCAATGCGCCTTATTTTGCAGGAACAGTGAATTTTTCGATGCGCCGCCCGAATTTTGTAGTGATTCATCATACTGCGCAGAACAGCTGCGATCAAACGCTTAAGACCTTCACAAAAACGGCTACCCAAGTAAGTGCTCATTATGTGGTATGCAGAGAGGGAACGGTGTTCCATATGTTGAATGATCAATTGAGAGCCTTTCACGCGGGCGTGAGCCGATGGGGTAATACTACCGATTTAAACAGTTGCAGCATGGGCATTGAAATTGACAACAATGGATTTGAACCCTTTACAGAAGCACAGATCAATTCATTAGTAGATTTATTAGGAAGATTGAAACGCGCCTATAATATTCCACAAGCAAATTTTGTTGGTCATGCCGATATAGCACCGGGTCGTAAAGTAGATCCCAGTCGCTTCTTCCCTTGGAAGCAATTGGCAGATGCCGGTTATGGGTATTGGTATGATACTACTACAACCGTAGTTCCTGATAATTTCAATGCCATGCAAGCCCTTCGCATTGTTGGTTATAATATTAAAGACAGTTTAGCTGCCATTCAGAGTTATAAAATTCATTTCTCACCTGCAGATACTACAAAAGTTATTGGTGATGGGGATCGGAAGATATTGGCGGAGTTGGTGAGGAAATACCAGTGAATTAATAATTAATAAGTAATAATTAATAATTGAACAGCCGCGAAGCAGGAACGAGGATGAGAGGAAACGAGGATAGAGGAAATACAGAGAAAGAACAGGGAGAGGAACAGGGGGAATTGAATTAAGAGTTAAGAATTAATAATTAAACGGCCGCGAAGTAGGAACGAGGATGAGAGGAAACGAGGATAGAGGAAATACAGAGAAAGAACAGGGAGAGGAACAAGGGGAATACAGGAATGAGGATGGAGGAGACGGGAAGCGAGGAATTATAGAGAGACTGCCAGCGCTGCGCCGCCGCGGTTCAAAAAAACTTTAGAAGACCAAACCCTTTGCGCTCCATTTTTAACTTCTTCCCCTTTGCGAATAACAAGCAGCGCAGCTGCGCAATACTTAATAACTTAAAACTCAATAACTCAAAACTTGATCTAAAGGGTATCTGTGGTGAAAATAAGAAGAATGAGAAAACGACAATCCCCAGTCGGGTTGCTTTTCGTTTTTTGACCCCTCAAGCAACCTAAAATTTGATACTTTTGATTGCGTATGAGCCAAAGCTCAACTATCAAATGCCTGCACTATGTGTTACGATCTCTCTTTTTTTAGCAATATCAAATTGGTATCAGACTACCTCAACACTAAGGAGCCTCCTTTTCAATTCGAACCAACCTATCACAAAGTAGCCCAAAGCTTTTCCAAATGGCCTGTAGTAGTTAACGATGGGAAGGAGTTGAGTATCGAGTTGTTTGAATGGGGCGTGATTGCCGATTATATGAACACGGCGGAGAAAATCAAAGAATACAGAACCAGCATGGCCAATGCGAGAAGTGAAAAGTTGTTAGATGATAAGCGCTCTGTTTGGCATAAATTAAGAAACCAACGTTGCTTGGTTCCAACAACCGGATTCTTTGAACACAAGGATACCGGTGGCAAGAAAAAAACTCCCTATTTCATCAAAACAACCGATGGCCCGGTTTTCTTCATAGCCGGTCTTTACAACTATTCTCCATTACCCAATCCGGAAACGGGAGAGGTCATTGGAACCTTCACCGTTATTACGCGAGAAGCGAATCCTTTAATGGCGTCTATACACAATGGCGGTCCAAATAGTCATCGAATGCCGATGCTCTTATCGAAAGAGCATTTGTTTAAATGGTTGGATCCAAATTTAACGGATGAAGGCATTCGTAATATACTGAGTTTCGAATTCCCCGATAGTAGAATGGAAGCTTGGCCGGTGAATACGATTCGCACGAGAAAGGCCGACGACGCTTCTGTTATACAACGCATTGATAACACACTTTTTTAAATTCATGGACGAGTTACTGTTTGGTATTGATATTTGGTTGCAAGAGTATACGCATCTTAAGAGTAGGCGCATGGGTTTTGTAACGAATTCAGTAGCGCATACAAGGAACGATGTAAAATCGGTGGATGCACTGCTCGCGAATGGATTTAATGTTGTGAAATTGTTTAGCCCTGAGCATGGATTCAGCGCGGCCGGTGAAGATGGGGTGGCGCAGGCGCACAGTGTATATGAAGGAACGACTATTCCGGTTATTAGTTTGTATGGAGACCGATTGGCGCCGAGCATGGATGATTTAAAGGATGTTGACCTCCTACTTTTTGATATACCCGATGTGGGTTGCAGGTTCTATACCTATCTGTGGACCATGACCTATGTAATGGAAGCTGCCGCCGCCGCGGGAAAGCCTTTGTTTGTATTAGATCGACCCAATCCTTTGGGAGGCAATCCCTCGAAAATAGAGGGCCCGGGCTTAAACGAAAGAAAGTACAGTTCCTTTATTGGACGATGGGATATTCCAATTCGTCACAATAAAACACTGGGTGAGTTAGCCACCTATTTCAATGAAACTAAGCACTTAGGTGTTGATTTAACGGTAGTGAATACTCGAAATTGGGATCGAATGGCTATTGCACCTACTAATTGGATCTTTAGACCTACCTCGCCGGCAATTCCGAATTGGGAAACTGCTATGGTATATCCGGGTATGGGACTGTTGGAAGGCATTGAAGTAAATGAAGGCCGAGGCACTCCCTATCCGTTTCGCATTTTTGGGGCACCTTGGATGAATCCAGTGAGGGTATTGGATGCTTTAAGGTCGAAGGCGTTAGCCGGCGTCCGCTTCGAACATCAATCGTATGTTCCTGAATGGGGATTGTTTGCGGGAGAAGTTATTTATGGCATGCGTATAATAGTGACGGATTATCAGTTGTTTAAGCCGGTTGCTACGGGTATCGCCTTGTTGAAGAGTATTTACGAAGTTCATTCGTACAATGTACCGGAGCGTTTGTACAAGACTGTGGTAAACCCGAGCGGGAAGGGCCATTTGGAAAAGTTACTAGGTTGTAGGTTGGATGAGTGTTAGGGAACCAAGGAACCACGGAACCACGGAGGCACAGAGGCACGGGGTAGTGGGTGTTTGCTTGGTTTTTTAGAGCGTCCGTGACTTCGTGACTTCGTGTCCCTGTGGTTTTGATTGTGCGCTACAACTAAAGTGACGTTTACAATCGCTAAGCTGTATTAGTTTTGTTAGATGACTGAAAACGAAATATGTGACATCATTTTTGAATGTGCATTGAAAGTACATAGAACGTTGGGTCCGGGTTTATTGGAGAGTGTTTATGAAAAATGTTTGGCGATAGAGTTGAAAGCGGCGGGACTAAAAGTAGTTCGGCAAATGCGTGTCCCGATTGTTTATAACGGAGTAGCCCTCGATGAAGGATACCGTATTGATTTAATGGTGGAAGATTCAGTAGTTGTTGAATTAAAAGCGATTTCTGAAATTTTGGAGATTCACCGCGCTCAATTGATTACTTATTTAAGATTGACTGATAAAAAGCTCGGCGTACTGATTAACTTCAATACGGTTTTATTGAAAAATGGCTTTAAGCGAGTAATTAATGGTTACTTTTGAACTATAAAAAATTGACATGAACCCCCACATCAAAGCCCTTCGCTCCGGAAGAAAGTTAGTGCAAAATAGTGTAGACAGTTATTCCTTGGATCAATTGAATAAGATCCCGGAAGGATTTAAGAACAATTTGATCTGGAATGTTGGTCATGTTATTGTAGCGCAGCAGTCAATTGTTTACCGTGGTTCCGGACTACCCCTCTATGTTTCGGATGCTTTGTTCGATCAGTTTAAACCCGGAAGCAAACCGGAGCGAGACCTGACACAAGAAGAAGTGGATCATTTACGGATTCTTTTGCATTCACTACCCGATCAATTGGAAGCCGATTTAGAGAAAGGACTTTTCACTCAGTATACCGAACGTACTACGGTTACCGGCTTTCATCTAGCCTCACTGGAAGATGCGTTGATCTTCAACAATTACCACGAAGGCATGCATATGGGTTACATGTTAGCGATGCGAAAATTGGTTTAGGATTTAATACCAATCACTTCATTGTAACCCACTTCCACCTGAAATTCTTTCCACTTGATGGCAAGGTAAATTTTTCCGTAGCGGTCTTTCAGGGTCACTTTTACGGAATCGTTGGGCTGGTATTTCCACCACCGCAATTCTCGTTCAATGTATTCATTGATGCGTTTTTTGATTAGTTGAGAAGGTTTCCATTTTCGATCCAAAAGGTTCACGTGGATACGATATCCTTCCGGTTGATGGGCTGCTTTTAACAGGCGATCCATGTGTTCGGGGTTGTTGGAATAGTAAAGAAAGCGGTACTTGTCGTGAAATAACAAGCGCATATGGCGTTCTGCGCGCTCACGGTCTGTTTCATGGGCAGTATAATGCGTGAAGAGTAATGGCGTTCTTTTATCATCGCGCCAGCCTTCTCCATCCGGGTAATATTGTCGCACGAAGTACATGGGTTGTTTGGTCATTGCTACCAATAATGGCGGTGTGAGCAGGGCGAAGGAAATAGTGTAGGCGTTATGAAGCTTTCCTGCTGCTTCATTCCCCGATCCCGTTGGGAATGGATCTTCATTGAAAGGTGGTTTTATATAGTCGTCTGCTCCTGTCATAGCAATTATTTTAATGTGCATCGGGTAGTTCTTCCCAACGCGTGGTAAATCGACCGCTTCGCATTTCTTGCCGCATCTTCCAATTTCTGGTGAGGCCACTTGCAGCGTATTTTATGGCATCGTTTCGCTGACTGAAATTGATGTTATCAATGGCATCCATCAAGGCTCGCTTTGATTCAGGCATAGTCGATGCAAAGAGATTGGTTTGAATAGCTGATTCCGGTACAATTTCGCCCAACGTGATCCCTGCTTTGAGGTATTTCAATCCGCGTTCATACAATTGCTCTACTAACGGCATGGCATACTTGATGAAATCATCGGTGTTGTTGGTAGCATGGGGTAGATTGGTGCTTAAGTGACGTGTTTGCGGACTGTAAACATATTTTTCATTAACGGTTCCGTTGGTTACTAAAAACACATCGATGTAGGAAGCGGCGCAATATTGCCTGCGCAACTTTTCTGCTGCTCTGGATGCATAGGTGGCCACGGCTTCTTTTAGATCTTTCAGTTCGGTAACAGTAGTTCCAAACATTCGAGTAGTGGCAATCATCTTTTTAGTTTCAAGTGGATCTTTCATGGGGATGCAGGGTTCGCCGTTGAGTTCCCGGATGAGTCGAGTGCCTACTACGCCTCCAAGGTTTTTCCGCGCCCATTCGATAGGCATGGTGCTTAGCCGAAGTCCGTTGTCGATTCCAAGATTTCTTAGTTTCAATGCGTATTGTCTTCCTACACCCCAGATGTCTTCAATGGGGGTGCGTTCCAGTGCTTCTTTTATTTGTTCGCCGGTTTGCAATACCATTACGCCTCGGCTTCCTTTCTTATCTTTTTTCGCCAATCGGTTTGCTACTTTGGAAAGCACTTTACTGGGTGCGAGGCCTACCGATACTTTGATACCGGTCCAGAGTTCAACGGTGTCTTTGAATTGAAAGGCCAGTTGCGTCAGTTGGTCGGGTTGGAATTGAGCGAGGTTTACAAAGGCTTCGTCTACCGAATACACTTCTACTTGTTTGGTACTGGTGAGGAAGCGGAGGGTTTCCATCACGCGTTTGCTCATATCGCCATAAAGGTGATAGTTAGACGAAAAAACGGCTACTTTGTGTTGTTCAATGATGCCACGGTTTTGGTAATACGGCGCGGCCATTCCCACGCCCAATTGTTTGGCTTCATCGGTGCGGGCGATGATACAGCCATCGTTATTGCTCAATACCACAACGGGTTTGTTCCAGAGATCGGGTCGGAACAAACGCTCACAAGAGCAATAAAAGGAGTTACAGTCTACAATGGCGAACATGTGTATTTGCCTGTTTTAACTAGTGATGACGATCGAATGGTTCGGCTAAAGCCCAATGCCTAAGGCCTAATACCTAACACCTAAAGCCTAATACCTAAAACCTAGCCTCCTTAACCCAACGGATGAATAGCATAAGTAACCACGCCCCATACGGCGAAGTCGGTGAATTCGGCGAGGTTAATGGTTTTGTAGCGGCTGTTTTCCGGAATGAGGAAGGCGGATGTAAAGTTTTTATGGAAGCGTCGGATCAGCAGTTCTCCGTTGAGAACGGCCACGATGATTTTTCCACTCGTTACTTTAATGGATCGGTCTACGATGAGTACGTCATTATCGTAGAGGCCTGCATCCACCATGGCATCGCCTTTCATTCGAAAGAAGAAGGTAGCGGGTTTGTTTCGAATCAGTTGTTCGTTGAGGTCTATTCCGCGTTCGGCATAGTCGTCGGCAGCGGCGCCAAAGCCGGTGGCATTGGCGGTATAGACATCTTGTTGCGTGAAGTCTTTAGAGCCGCGATAGGCGGCTCCGTAAAAATTTTCCCCATCCATAGAAATTAAATTTTGCGTGTACTAAATTATTTAGTATTTTTATGCTAACAAAATTTGCAAGGACATTTTTTTCGGATGTGGATACGAGGAAAGTGAAGCTGCAAGTGGCTTACCAATTACTTACACAAAACGGATGGGTTATGACAATGAACACAACAGCGATGCCCGGCTACCGGGTGTATGAGTACCTTGTGGTACTGCCTTTAGCGGAAGCTTTACGTCAGAAAGTGATGATGGTTCGAAAATCTTTTTCGGATTCGTATAAGACGCCGATGAATTGGATGTCGAAGCCATACATTGGCTTGGCGAAGTTCAAGCAGTATGCGATGATGGAAGATCGCTTATTGAATCGGCTTCGAACGGTGACCATGGGTCATCATCCGTTTAAGGTGCAGTTGCAAAATTTTGGAAGTTTTCCTTCACATACCATCTATATAGGAGTGGCGAACAAGGGTCCGGTGCAGGAATTGGTGAAGTCCATTCGTTCGGAAGCGCAGCGATTGATGAAAAGCAGCGACAGTGAGAAGCCTTATTTCATGTTAGAACCTACGGTTACTATTGCGAACAAACTAAAGCCTTGGCAATATGAGCAAGGTTGGGCAGAATACAGTCAGAAATCGTTCAGTGGTCAGTGCATTGCCGATGCGGTGTTGGTGCTGAAACGCCCTGAAGGAGGGCTGGCTTGGCAAATTGTTGAGCGCATGGAATTGAAGAACATGCCGGTGCAGGTAAGGCAGGGCGATTTGTGGGGAATGGTTGCGTGAAGAAGCAGGGAAGAATTAATAATTAATAGGTAAGAATTAAGAATTGAACAGACGGCAGTCAGGTGAATTGAATGTCAGAGGTCAGTGCTGAGAAAGTAGCGCGGGTAATGGGTGCAGATGGTTGCTGAGCGATCAGCGGAGCCTGGTAGAACTGGGTGTTGAAGCACGCAAATTGGTGGCGCCTATCAAATAAAAGAGGAGTGCATTACCCAATAACCCGGTGAGGGTTGCATATCGGTAAATGGGGAATGGGAAATGGGGTGAACCGGTTGGGGCGGAAGAAAATGGCATTTATTAAATCGTATTAATCCTTTTACATGAGAGGTGCGCAGATCAATACACCGAATCGGTTTTTGAAGACCACTTTATCAAAAGAAGAGGTGGACGGGATAGACGATTTTACGGAAGAGGCATTGGCTACACAATTTATAGAGCAGGAGGCAAGGAGCATCGTGAACAAGGTTGAAAGTCCGGATGTGGGTATGTATTACAGTATGAACCCCTATGCGGGATGTGAACACGGATGCGTTTATTGTTATGCGCGCAATGCGCATGAGTATTGGGGTTATAGTGCGGGAATTGATTTTGAACAAAAAATAATCGTGAAGAGAAATGCTCCGCAGCTCCTGCGAAAGTTTTTGATGAAACCAGGTTGGGATGGGACGCCCTTGAGTATGAGTGGTAACACTGATTGCTATCAGCCTGCAGAGCAACGATTTCGGTTAACCAGACGATTATTGGAAGTGTGCAACGAGTTCAATCAGCCGGTAGGCATCATAACCAAAAATGCAGGTGTTTTAAGGGATAAGGATCTTTTGATTGCAATGGGTAAGAAGGGATTGGTATCGGTGCTGATGTCGATCACTAGTTTACATGAGCCGCTGCGAAGAGTGCTGGAACCTCGAACTACAACGGCTCGTCAGCGGTTGCGTGTATTGAAAGAACTCAGTGAAGGCGGCGTGAAAACCGGTGTGATGTTGGGTCCTATGATTCCGGGACTGAATGAGCAGGAGATGCCTGCTATTCTAAAAGAAGCTTCGGAAGCCGGAGCAAGTTTTGCCTCATACACATTTGTTCGCTTGAATGGATCGGTGAAGCTCTTGTTTCACGACTGGCTTTACAAAACCTTTCCCGATAGGGCCGATAAGGTATGGCATTTGATAGAGTCGGCACATGGGGGAAAAGTAAACGACAGTAGATTCGGAGAACGAATGCGTGGTGAAGGCCCTATTGCTGAACTAGTGAATCAACAATATAAAAAGTATACCCAGCTGTATAAGTTGAATGGGGAAGAATGGGAATTAGACAGTAGCAAATTTCAAATTCCGGGTGGACAAATAAAAATGCCATTTTGAGAATTCTAGTGGTGGTATGGATTTTGGAATTGTATTTGTTTGGTGCTTGTGCAGAAGATGGTAGATCAATTTGGATGATGGCTTGGTTCAAGTAGTTGAGAGCCATTCAATCTTAATTTTTTAATTTTTAATTGTATTCAAATGTATTTACTACACGGAAAGCTTTCTACAAAGGAAGGGAAGCGAGATGCCATGGCAGAAGTACTCCTTGAGGCTTCTGAAAAAATGCAGGGTAACGGTGGCTGTCATTTGTATGCGGTAAGCATTGATCCGGAAGAACGCAATACGGTGTATGTAACGGAGATATGGGATAGCAAGGAAGATCACGATAATTCATTGAAGAATCCGGAAGTGAAGTTGATGATTACGAAGGCCATGCCATTGATTGAAGGGATGCCGCAACGAGGACAAGAATTGAAGGTTCTTTCTCCAATGGCTTTCAAGTAGGCTTTTCAAGTTTCTATAGGTCCTAGCTTGTTTTGTTAGTGCCGTTGAGCTCGAAGCGTTCAATAACAACCACCTTTATTGTAGTAAGTTTTGGTGAATTTTGTTGTTGACGCTTCGAGTTTTTTTGTTGTAGGCCACAACCAGAACTGCTTTTGTTCGCTCTGTCAATTTGATTTGCAGCTTAGTTTTGATTTGCATGCGCTATTGCATGAATTAAAACCTAAAGTATGAACAACCCATTATCTTCTAAAGACCTGCAAGTTGAAATTGACGCTCTCAAAATGAAAATGATGTTAGAATTCGGAATGCGATTTCCGGACAGCCCCGGTGAAATTCCAAAAACCGTTGAATTAAGTTTCCTCCAAAATGTATTGAAGTACGAGCAAGCACATGCTTGCCGCGATTTTATTCCAATTAAAGATCGTTTGGGAATTAAGACCGTTTTTCCTCCGGCAACTGACTACAAAGACCAGCCGGAAAAGTTAAAGGAGTTAAACAAAGAACTGATTGATTGTTTAATGGCAAATTTTATTCAGTTAGAATACGATGAAACAGTAACCGATGAGGAACTGTATCAGTTTATTACAACAGAGATCATGGAAATGCCCGTGATTCGACAAGTGATTCCCGGCTATTTTACTGTATTTATGTACGATGAGTTTCATTTTAACGTGGAAAAAGAGTTGAAATACATTGCTTGTGAGAATGTGATCAAAGCTATTTATTCCAAGCTAGAATTGTGGAACTTGATGCCTTTTGCATCTCAAGGATTGACTTTTAATGATCGCAAATTCGATTCAAGGGATAACTTTGCAAAATTCATCCGTGATTTTAAAAATAGTTATGAGGATATTGAGATTGAGGAGTTGGACGCCCTGGAGCTTGTAGCTGATGAAAAGCAGGGTGTGGTAAAGGGGAAAATGCAAGTAGTGTTGCATCTCGATCGAGAACAAATTCATCAAAAAGGGGACTGGGAAGTGGGGTTCGAATGTGACGAAACCGGAATCTGGAATGCCAAGGGATTTCAGTTTACGCTGCGTTAATAAGCTAAAGCTTCTTATTTTGCACGTGAAAAGCGGTACTTGTTTAAGTAATTTCAATTGCCGCTTTCTTTTTTATTTAAACTAAAAAGCGTCTCATTGTCACTAGAATATTCAAAAGGTAAAATGCTTCATTACAAGCGAACTGAAAAAGCGCCGTCATTTAAGTTGGCAGATTTGCTGTATCTAAGAGGCAAATATGAGTTTTGCTTTGTTGATTCCACCGGATTTGAGAAAACGCTTCTTTTAACGCAAAAAGACTTGCCTATAAAAGCCGGCGATGAATTGATCATCGTTTGGGATGGGGAGCTTCCCATTGCATATATTGATTCAAATAGAGAGTATTTCTTGATCTATCCCAATACATTTTCTGAATTACACTTTTCCGGCCAATACAATTGGCGCTATTTAATGGTGTATACCATCATTGCCATGTTTGTAATTGGTATTAGTGCGGAAACCATGGAAATTAAAATTCCTGCAGTTATCACCCTTGTGCCATTGGTATTTTACTCATTTGCTCGATTTATGTTTGTAGCTATGAATGCTCGATTGGCTAAAACAATTGAAAATGAAATACTTGCACGATTTAATTCCTAAGGGCAATGGGTATTTCGATGAAAGGACGCTAGTTTTCATCTTTTGATGGGGTAATTGGTCATTGAATTCTGATAAAGTTGTATATTTGAACTGTTAGAGCAATCCTGTATTGTTCTCCAATCCTCTCCTTCGAATCTCCTACTGTTGGTCGTAGCTCACAATTCGGTTATTTCATTATTAGAATCAGACAATTTCGTTGATCGTACACAAGGTTGATTTTGATAGTAGCATATCATCAAACATCAAGTGTATGAAGCAATCTAGTTTAGTGCAACCCCTGTTAGGTTTTTTTGTGTTTCCTGCGTACATCATCGGGCTTATTTGGGCTTGTGGTGTTTCAGAAAACAAAGAAAGTGATGCGTCCATTGCAAAGGAAAGTATTGAGTCGCAAGTGGCTGTGAAAGATTCGAGTTCCCTATCGAATGTTAAATATGTGGTTAATTACAGTAACTATTAAACCTCTCATAGGATTTATAGTCGTAGTTTAACCATTAATGTTATTACCTCTCCACAAAGTACATAGTAGTAGCCTCTTATTTCAGTGATTTTAAGTAAGCTGATCTAAATGAGGTTTAAAGGTGATTGATGTCACATTTGTTGTCAACTAATGATTACAGTTTTGCTTGCAATAATTCGTACTGTTAGGTCAACTCCATGAATTTAAGTCAGAGCCGGCTGCCGCTGAATGCGAATTATTATTTAAAGCAAAAAAGTAGTCGATGAAGTATTTATTTTTACTCTCCGTAGTTTTCTTGGTGTCTTGCGAAGCAAAATTTGAGGTCGAGACCGGATCGAGCAAGCCTGTGGTGCCTTCTAAGGAAAATTATTCCATTCATTTCTCCTCTCAGTCTGAAGGAAATTCAGAATTTCGACTTGAAGACAAAGGAGATTCAGGTATTCTCACCATTCAAGTAAAGAATAAGAAGATTACAGGGGCCCAAGGAAACGGTCGTTATGTATATCAACAAAAGCTGACCGATCAGGTGAAAGAAAATTGGAAGCTTTACCTTGATAGCCTCCTTTCAGTGGAGTTGATCGATACCGGTATGAATGTTCAAAACGGATTGGATGTGTCCTTCGAACGAAGTGATTCGAAAGGAAAATTGTTTATGGCTATTGGACAAGTTCGCGATGAAGACGGTTGGTACTTCAGAAGCTCTCAAGCCATTTTAGTTAAACTTCAAACTGCCATTAATGATCCTGTACTTACTCCGTATTTTCATTCGCTGGCCAATTACTATAATGACTCTGTTCAAACTCGATCGAAAGTAACTATGGAAGAGTTAAGGGAGGCTGAAAAATCGGCGGTTAAATCAAAAAAAGGGAACACTCGAGCATTCTAACTTGGAAATGAATAGTTTTGCAGTGTGAGAAAACTTTTTCTTATTCCGAGTCTCCTTGTTATGGCATCTTGTCATCAAAGCGATGAAACAAAGCAGCCCATGGCATTTGATTCAATTAAATGGAAAGAATCAGATGGTCCTGATTTCCCCAATCGAATTTGGATGTTGAAGGATTTGATGGATCACCACGATCTCCATGGTGTAACCAAAGACTCATTGCTGCGCGATTTAGGTGAACCTACTAGAGCTGACAAGGACTATCTCTTCTATCAAGTAAAACAAGAGCGAATTGGCAGTTTCCCGCTCCACACCATAACCCTCGTAATAAAGCTTGGACCCGATAGCTTGGTTCAAAAAGTGATGGTTCATAAGTAGATCGATTTTAAAGACACCGAGAAAGCACGAATCTAATGGTGCGTGTACTTTTGGGTCGTTTCTAAAATCCCCGGAATCAGGGTTACCGATTAGGTGGATCTAAAATGTGAGCGCAGTGAATCAAAACAAGAAAACCGTAACTTTAGTAAGATCTCTAATATGAGGTCTTTTTTTTATGAAACAAACCTTCTATTTACTGCTACTCCTGCTATTAGGAGTATCGGTTTCTGCACAAAACTCTGTATACGATCTTGTTATTATTGGCGGAAGGGTGATAGATCCTGAAACCAAACTAGACGCCATTCGAAATATTGGTATTAAGGGGAATAAAATTGTAATTATCACGAAGGAAACGATTAAAGGCAAACAAACCATTGATGCAAAAAGCATGGTGGTAGCTCCCGGCTTCATTGATTTGCATGCACACGGAAGAACCAATAAAGAACAAGAATACCAAGTACATGATGGACTTACCACTTCCTTGGAGCTGGAATGGGGCGTCGATAATTTGAAAGAATGGTATGCAACACGCGAGCATAAAGCTTTGATCAACTTCGGCGCCAGCGTGAATTGGCCGTTCGAGCGTTTTCGGGCAATGAAAAAATACCAGGCCGCTGCAGAAGAATTGAAGAAAATTACCATCGCCGGTAACTCTGATCTCGTTGTTTCCAACAACGCCATGGCTCCTTCGTTTTTAGATACGTTGACTGAAGACGAGCGAATTCAGATGGATCAAAATATTAAATCAAGTTTAAAAGATGGAGGGATCGGTATTGGAGCCCCTATTGGCTACTTGAAGTTTACACGACCTGTAGAATTCTTTCATGTATTTCAACTGGCTGTGCAACAGAAAACACTAGTGTATTCGCATGTTCGTGATCCGAATGTATATGCTGTTCAAGAAGCTATCTCTAACGCTGCTCTCACCGGAGCTTCTTTGCACATTGTACACATTAATAGTATGAGTTTAGGGAATATTCAGTTTGCCATTAATTTGGTTGAAGCCGCAAGAAAACGAGGCTTAGATATTACGACTGAACTTTATCCCTACACAGCGGCATCCACCTCTCTTCAAAGTGCCATCTTCACCGATGGTTGGCAAGAGCGACTTGGGATGACTTATCAAGATATCCAATTGGTGTCGACCGGTGAACGATTAACTAAAGAAAGTTTTGAAAAGTACCGTAAAGAAGGTGGACTAGCCATTATGCACATGATGAAACCAGAGTGGATAAGGGCGGGTATAGCTGCACCGGGAGTGATGATCGCATCCGACGGAATGGGTTATGCGCCATTGGCACATCCTAGAACTGCAGGAACTTTCTCTCGGGTATTGGCAAAATACGTTAGAGAAGAAAAGGTAATTGAATTGATGACAGCATTGGAAAAGATGACTCTATTACCCGCAAAACGATTGGAAACCATTGCACCTTCCATGAAGAAAAAAGGGCGTCTGCAGGTAGGAATGGATGCCGATATTACCATTTTTAATCCCGAAACGGTTCAAGACAATGCCAGTTTCGAAAAAGGACTTTCCTTTTCTACCGGAGTAGAGTATGTGGTGGTGAACGGTGTACTGCTTTTGAATAAGGGGGCAATTGTTGAGAATATATATCCCGGTGTACGCATTCGTTAGTAAGAATCAAGAAAAATTGTAGATTTATTTCTTAACCAGAAATCAAAACTAGCACTATGCAGTTCGACGCATCATCCCTAAGCCCATGGTCATTTGGCAGAAAGGCCTTTTTTCGCTTCTTCTTTATTTACATCGTTTGGTTGCTTCCGCCGGTTGTTTTCTTTGAGTTCATTCCGGGAGTGGCCTACCTTGTACAGTATTATTATACCGCATTAGAGAAAGTAAATGGCGTATTAAACAGTTGGTTCTTTCACATTAAACCCGCTGCATTAACGCCCAATGGTAACGGCGATTATCCGGAACAATGGATGCATGTTTGTGCCGCTTTGCTAATTGGCGTTGTAGGGATGATAGTATGGTCGATACTGGATCGTAAACGCGCTCACTATGTAAAGTTGAACTATTGGTTCTGTTTGTGCATACGCTATTTCTTAATTGTAACCGGACTTGGCTATGGAATCATTAAGCTATTCATGTTGCAGATGCCTTTTCCCAATTTAAGTCAATTGGCAACGCCCTTGGGTGATTTCTTACCCATGCGTTTTTCTTGGATGTTTATTGGTTATTCGGGTCCGTATCAAATATTCTCAGGTGCTGCCGAAGTTGCTGTAGCCTTGTTGTTGATTTTTAGGAAGACAAGCTTGCTTGGGGTGATTGGCGCGTTCGCAGTTTTCTTGAACGTGATGATGTTGAATTTGAGCTATGACATACCGGTGAAGATCAATTCCATCATGCTAACCATTCTGAGTTTGTATTTATTGGCTCAGGAGGCACCAAGGCTTCTAGCGTTTACTTTTAATAATCTTGCAAAACCAACGGAGGTGTTTGTATTCCCCTTCGAAACCAAAAAGGCCATTTGGGCGGCTAGAATTTGGAAATGGATTTTCGTGTTGGTGAATATTGTGTATGGAGTAATGGGGGGTATTGAAGGATATCAGAACGTGCAAGCAGCAAAAGAACCTAAACCTTTTCAATCGGGTGTTTATGATGTAGTGCAACAAGTAAAAGAAGGGGATACCTTGCAAGTAGGAACAGTAGATTCAGTATTATGGAGGGATATTATTTTCGACAAGAACTATTCTGGTAGTATCAATGCTACTGATTCTAGGTTTAGAAAGCGCTATGGCAGGGCCTATTTCAGTATGGAGTTCGATAGCACCAACACTTATTTGAGCTTGAAACGTACCTCGAATGACAGCTTACCCATTGTAAAATTCACTTTTTCCATAAAAGACAGTACGACCATTGAACTGAGGTCTTACCCCCGACCCGACTCATTATTTGTAAGGGTAAAAAGAAGAATCAAGCCTTTCCCGCTTTCTGAGAAGCCGTTTCATTGGGTGAGTGAGCAGAATAGGTGAGGGGAATTAATAATTAAGAATGGAACAGCCGCGAAGCTGGAACGAGGATGAGAGGAGACGAGGAGGGAGGATGGACAAAGAAGGAAGATGGGCAGGAACAGGGGGAATAATTAATTATTAATAATGGAATAACCGGAATACATTAGGTAGGAGGGAAGATGGAGGAAATACAGTGAGGCTGCCGGCGTTGCGAGAACGCTGCGATCGCTGCGCCGCCGCGGTAAAGAAAAGACGACTAAAAAATGCGTACTTTACTTTAAATGGAATTTTGATTCTATTCAAACAACACTAGCCGTTATGTTTAAATTAAGTTTTGTTCGTGTATATGCGCTTTCTGCGATAATTGTTTCAGTAATCGCTTTTGGATTAACTATTTTTTCTGCCTATATAATCCCTGAACTTCAACCAATGCAATGGTTCTCTATTATTGCAGCATTGGTAAGTTGGTTTTTTCTTGGTTGGTCGGGTATCATTGGTAACCAATTGGCCAACAAATTTGAATTAGATGAAGAGCTTTGCACTAAAGTAGGTTGGAGAATGTTGGTGGTATTGGGTGTTTTTGGGGTGTATGTTTTCTTTGGATTTTCACTTGGAATCATCATTGCTATTTATATTTTCTACACAATAAAGAACATCCGCGATAATCTGGAAGACTGGGCCAGAGAGCACCCATATGAGGGATTTCTACGTGACGATGCCGACACTCCTTCACATTAGTTAAGGTTTCGGTTTGATATGATAAACTATGTATATTCATAGTGGATTGATTCTTGCCAGGCATTGCTTTAAACTACGATTGCTATTCGATTATTTGAAAATGCTGCTTTTAAAAAGCTGCATTATTTCTATTCATTTAAAATTATCGAAGTATGAAAACAATTGCCCCAAGCTATGCCAGCATCATCATTCGGTTTGGACTATTGGTTCTGGCCGCTCTTACCCTCACCTATTTCATTCTTTCTTACATTGAACATGAGCTGTTTTCCCATCCTTTTCAGTTTTGGGTGATTAGCATTCCATTGAGTTTTGGTATTCTTTTTCTCGTGTGGACCTTCTTTAGGGTACTATCTATTAACGTAAATACAGAGAAAAAGAAGGTGAAATTTAATTACTTCTACAAAACTATTGAGTTGAGTGTCGATGACTTGGAAGGCTATTTCCGAACAACCACTCCTTCGTCAAAATCTGAAAATTATGGAGTAGCGATTGAAACTAAATCACATCAAACGATCCAATTTCTGGATCGAGACTTCAAGTCTTTAGAAGCACTGTTTACTTTTCTAAGATACAATGCTATTCCTTACAAGGGCGAAAAAATGGAATAGTCTTTTTTTGTAGATTTGAGAAAAGACGCAAATGCCTTATACAATTGGATTGGTTCGTTATGATGATAGCTTTACCAATGCTACTGCTATTACTATTCAAGGAGTACAAGAATTTTGTAAGGATAGAAGCGACTTAAAAATAGAAAATGAAGGGGCTTCAGATACTTTGCTTATTTGGCATGAGGCTCAGCAAGAGTGGTTGCCTCTTTTATGGATTTCGGAAGACAGCAATTCGATCAATGCCAATCCCATTTTTGATTTTGAACTCTATTATGACCTTGCAGAACTTGCAAAATTTTTAGACGCATGCATTATAAGTGAAGAAGGTTATTTGTTGTACAGCTCAAAATTGGGATTTTTGGTAGATCCTGATGAACGCATTGACCACTCGGTGCCGGTTATATCCATAGCCAAGGCATTGCAACATACTTCACTAAATGAAATAGACCTTTCTCTTCTTTATAAGCAACATTATCAGAGTTCGAGCGACTCTATTCCAAAACAACAAAAGCAATTTACAATCAGTAAGAAAACAGAGAATTGGATCGTTTTGGCAATTTTTGTTTTAGCCATCTTAGTGTTTTTTCTAATCAAAAAATTCAGATAGTTATCTATGGAGAACAAACAGATGATGATTTTGGTAGCAGGCCCATATCGATCCGGAACGAATGACGATCCGCATCTTATAGAGCAAAATGTACAGGCAATGACTGATACAGCCCTTCTTTTATACAGAATGGGGCATATGCCGGTTTTGGGAGAATGGTTTGCTTTGCCTCTGATTAAAGCCGCCGGGTCGCGCGAAATTGGTGATGCTGTTTTCAATGAGATTTTTCATCCGGTTGCAATTGATTTGATCAGTCATTGTGATGCGGTGTTGAGGATAGGCGGTCCCAGCTCAGGAGCAGATAAAATGGTGAAAGTGGGTTTGGAGAAGAATAAGATCATCTATCGTTCTTTAGCGGAAGTGCCTTCTTCTAAATAAGTCGTTCTGATCGGTTTCTTACCTTTGTTACATGATAAAGGAAAAGATTCTTGCTGCTTATGAACAGCTTGCAGCAAAATACAATGAGTTGATTGAGCACAAGCCTCACAACGCTTACTACGATCGGCCGAACACACTTTCTTTATTTCCCGATGTAAAGGGCCTGAAAATTATAGATGCAGCCTGTGGTCCGGGGAAATATGCTGAAATATTGAAGGAAAGAGGAGCGGAGGTAGTTGGTTTCGATTTTAGCCCTCAAATGATTGAACTTGCCCAAAAGCGCCTTGGTGATACCTCTTCCTTTTTTGTTCACGACCTAAGTGATCCTTTACCTCAATTCTCCGACACATCTTTTGATATTGTTTTATGTGCATTAGCGCTCCACTATGTAGAAGATTGGAATCCTACCATTCAAGAGTTCAATAGGCTGCTAAAGCCCGGTGGCATATTGATAATCTCTTTGGAACATCCTTTTTTTGACTATAACTATTACAGGTCGAAGTCCTACTTCTCAATTGAACATGTAAAGTCGGTTTGGGGTGGCTTTGGAAAAAAGGTTGAAATAAACTGTTTCCGTAGGCCATTGCAAGAATATATTATGCCGCTAACGAACAGTGGATTTGTGATCGACCGAATTCTGGAGCCTTTACCTGTTGAAAGGTTTAAAGAACTAGATTCGAGACACTACAAAGAACTAATGCAGTTTCCCGCATTTATCTGCATACGCTCAAAGAAGACTGCTTAGAATGATTTTCAAAGAATAGTAACGACTTATGTGTTATATTTAAAAAAACACGAATTTACCTCACGAAAGGCGTCGAGTTTATGAAAAAATACTTCATTTGGAATACTGTTTTATTGCCTGTTTTCCTTCTGTTAGGTACTGTTGTTCACGGACAAACTCCCTATCAAAAAGAAATTACAAGCTATGGCATTCAGTTGGCGCAATCCTTTAATCCAATTCAAAAAAAAGCCGGATTGCTTTCTTTTAGTGATACAGCTCGATTGAAATGGAACAATCTGCCGGTTGGCTTAAGAGCGAGAGCCGGGGTGAGCATTGGTAATATGAGCATTGAACAGCGAAAGCTAGTACATCGGATTCTCTCCGCTTCTCTTAGTTCACAAGGGTATTTGAAAGCAGGAAGCATCATGCATTTGGATGATTTGCTGAATCAATACTATGATAGCCTTTATTACAAGAAGGAGATTGATTCAGACAGCTATAAATTTCTACACGATCTAAAATGGTCGCACCGCAACTTTTACTTTGCTTTCTTTGGAAACCCTTCGGATTCAATTTGGGGGTATAAATTAGAAGGGCACCATTTGTCGGTTAATTTTACGTTCACCGGAAAGCAGCTATCAGTAACTCCTTGGTTTGTGGGTACGGATCCGGCGGAATATCCAAGTACCGAATATGCAGGCTGGCGTGTTTTAGGACAGGAAGAGGATCTTGGCATTAGACTTGTTGGAATGTTGAGCGAAGCGCAAAAGAAGAAGGCGACTCTTAGTACGGAAGTTCCTGGCGATATTATCACCGGAGCTGAATCGGGCAAGCGCCTGATCGATTATTGGGGTTTGAAAGCTTCAGATATGAATCCGGCTCAAAAAGCAGTGCTTGAGTACATCATTCGAGAATACGTTTTTAATTTAGAATATGAGAAAGCAAGTGCCGAATTTGAGAAGATCAAAAAGGCCGGAATTGATCAGATTTATTTCGGATGGATTGGTGCTTATGAAGAAGGAAAAGCTCATTATTTTGTATTGAATGGCCCCACTTTCTTGATTGAATTTGATAACAGTGGCTTTGGTGGAAATGCAAATCATATTCATAGCATTTGGAGAGAGAAGGGGAATGAATATGGCGAGGATCTGTTGAAAAAGCATTATCAGGCAATCAAACACTGAGGGATTAATAAGTAAGAATTAATAATTACTACAGTTGCTTCGCAATTTAGGTTTGTTTAATGAATTATAGAAAAGTTAGAATATGAGAGCTTTTGTTACAATACTTGGTACTTTCATGGTGTTGATTATTGGTTGTACCAATGAGAACGGAGGATCCGGAATGAATACTGGCGCTTCTATTGGGCCTAAATATGACACCCTCTGGTTTAATGAGAAATGCGCTGTTTTTTTGGAGCCCGACAGTATTGCTGCTGAACGTTGGAAAGAACAGATTGACACTTCAGTACGTGCAACAGTGGTTGATGATCTTGTGTTTTACACGAGTGATGCTCATCATTATTTAGATAGTATGGGAGTTAAAACCATTCGTGTGAGTGGGCGTCCGCTAATTGGATTTAGAAGTACCGTTGGAAGCCATGTGATCAAAATAGATACGCTTAGTAGTTTATGGTCGGTATTGTTGTTTGATCCAACAAAGCAGGTAAAAGAAATTGACGTTACCGATATTGTAGATGAATACGAATCGTATTATAAAAACTAAGGATTCTCCTTTTTTATTTGTAGTGTAGGTCGATAAATCCTTCCCCTTATGTTAACTGAATTGTATCATGTTAACAGACGCCTTATTCAATGCCGGGCAAGCGAAACCTTATCAAATTATTATTCCTCTTGCAAACTGCGTATTGCTGGTATTGCTATGCTAAAGCATGTAGTTTATCTTACGACGATAACTATGGACTAATTCTTCAAGCCATTATTATCTCCCTTGTTTTTGTAGGACTGTTGAAGGCGCTTTATGTTTGGCGTCGCGGTTGGTTAGGGGATAAAAAGTGGTGGGTGATAATTTGGATTCTAATCGGTTCTCCCTTTCCCCTTACGTTGGGTCTTTTGGTTTACAGCGAGCTATTTGGCCACTTATCAACATAGCAATTAATCTTAATCCGAAATTTTCAGTTTTGTCGTGTGGACTTGGTAATTATTAGTAATTTCCTACATATTCCTTCCAACATGAGAAAATACCTTTTTGTAGCCTTTCTAATAGGCTTTTCAGGAGCTGCATTTTCGCAAACCACTCCTTTTGATAAGAAGTTCCCTAATATTGATAAGTACATCGATAGTTTCATGAAAGCCTGGAATATCCCAGGTTTGGCCATGGGTATCGTTTATAAAGACAAATTGATTTATGCCAAAGGTTATGGTTATCGTGATCTAGAAGCCAAATTACCGGTTACTGCTACTACAATATTTCCGATCGCCTCCAATACAAAACTCTTTACCGCAACGGCGGCAACCATGTTAGCCGTAGAAGGGAAATTAAATTTAGACAAGCCGGCAAGGACATATTTACCCTCTCTGAATTTTTCCAACGATGAGTTGAATGCCAAAGTAACGGTCCGAGACATGCTTTCTCATAGAACCGGTTTGCCGCGTTATGACGCCATTTGGGTGGCAGCTCCATTTTCAAGAAAAGAAGTGTTGGAGAAGATCGTTTATATGAAACCGCAGTTTGGATTTCGAGAAGGATATATCTACAATAACATGATGTTTGTAGCTTCCGGAGCAGTGGAAGAAGCGGTAACGGGTAAATCTTGGGAGGATCTGATACGAGAGAAACTCTTGCAACCGCTTGCAATGAATGCAACCGGTTACACCGACGAAGAAACAAGGAAGTCGGGGAATTTTGCTTGGGCTTACTATGCTCCCGACAGTTCCAATAAGTTATTAAAGAAAACCTTCAATGCACAATGCCCTGCACTTGGTCCTGCAGGCATTATAAAATCGAATGTGGAAGACATGAGTCATTGGATGATTGCGCAGCTCAATCAAGGGAAGTACAATGGTGTACAAGTGATCCCTGATGCGGCCATTAAAGAAACACTCATCCCACAAAATATTGCCGATAAGGATGGTCGCTGGCCGGAGTTATCAAACGGTTTGTATGGATTAGGACGCATCATTCAAACTTACAAGGGGTACAAAATTGCGACACATACAGGATCAATTGACGGGTACTATTCAAATCTAACCTTCATTCCTTCTGAAGGAATTGCCGTCTTTATGGTACACAACAGTGTTCCTGCCGGCTCGGTACGCTCTATGATGGCTTTTCCGGTGGTTGATCGATTGATGGGCCTTAGTGCTAGTCCTTGGAGCGAACGCTATATGGACGATTATAAGAAGGGATTGGCCGCAGAGAAGAAAGCGAAGGATTCTATTTTAGCAACTGCAGTTAAAAATACGCGCCCCTCTCATCCTTTAAAAGAATTTGTTGGACAGTTTTCAAGTCCAATTTATGGAGAAATGGGTGTAGAATGGACCAATGATCAATTGTATTTGGTATATCGAGGAAACAAGTTCCTATTGAAACATTTGCATTACGATCAATTCTATACCGATGAGTCTGCGTTGGATCGTCCCGATTTTAGGGTTCATTTCGAAACCAATATGAAAGGCGAAGTGGGAAAGATGAATGTTTGGTTAGGAGATCCGGTGGCTGAATTCGTTCGAATTAAATAAAAGTAATGATAGGCATTTTAGTACAACTGATATTATCGGCAGCCTTGTTGTGGTTTCTTCAAAAGAAATCGTTGATGGTATTGTGCGGGGGCGGCATGAAACAACAATCGACAGACTTTTTTGGTTTCTTTCTACTTACCTTACTAATTAGTTCAAGCCAGTATTTCTTTCGAATGATATGGGCCATGGAGCGTTGGGTAGTGAATCCGAAAGTTAGTATCGCTTTGATTGCAGAAGGAACTTGGTGGAATATTAAATCAGTATTGTTCGAAGAGTTGATTTTTCGAGGCGCTTTGTTCTACATACTTATTGTACGATTGGGTATCAAATGGGCGATACTTCTTTCTTCCATATCATTTGGTGTGTATCATTGGTTTTCGCACGGGGTGTTGGGACAGCCCATTCCCATGATCGTTGAGTTCTTAACCACCGGAATTATGGGTGTTGTATATGCATTGGGCTATACGAAAACAGGCTCTTTGTTAACGCCCATTGGAATTCATTTAGGCTGGAATATTGTAGGGTCGGTATTGTTTTCCGGGAAGCTCATCGGCGATCAATTATTAGTAGAAGTACAGCCTGTTCCGAATGTACAAGTAAGCTATTTCATCTACTTTGTAATTATCTATCTGCCCTTGCTGGCTGCAATTGGTGTAAATGCTTGGATCTTGTTGAAACGCCCCACCTTTTCATTTAATACATGATTGCGGATTTTGGAATTAGCATCTAAGGAGAAGTTTGCCGTGTTTTCAACCCCTAATTCCCGGATAAATAATGATAATTTTGCCTCATGTTAGAATTTAGCATCCGACGTGCCACCGAATTTGATGCGGAAGAACTCAGTGTCATGATTTCAAACAACGCAAAAGCAATCCTTGCTTCCTATTATTCTGAAATTCAAATGGCGGTTTTCCTTCGACACTATGCTCCTGAAGCCATTCGATCTAGGATAGGCAAAACAGTTTTGTTTGTGGCAGAATCTCAAGGTGAAATTCTGGGATCTATAGGATTAGACGAAGACCTGGTTGTTGGGTTCTATACCAAGGTCGCTTACATTGGAAAGGGAATAGGTACTGCTCTTTTGAAATACCTAGAAAATTATGCTGCCGAAAATGGTTTTGTAAGAATTGAATTGTCTGCCTCTCCTGTTGGAGAGGGATTTTATTTAAAGCAGGGTTGGAGGAAAGTTGAAGACACCATTGTGTACTACTATGACACTGCTTTTAATGAAGCTTTGATGGAGAAGATTTTATAGCGTTGGTTACTTCAATTAACTTTGGTAATTGCATGGAAATTCTCATCACATTATACTCGTCCATGGCTGTTCTTTTTATCAGCCTGTTTTATTTCTTCTTTCCCAATAGCTTTCTGTGGCTTCGCAAGATCGTGATTGGAAAATGGTTGATGCGAGGATTAGCCTTAATCGCCATTTCCGGCTTGATCTATACCGTGCATTTGATGCGGAGTTTACCCGATCCTTCTTTATTTCAAGGCAAGTTTCAATTAATTGAATCGTATGGATTTATTCCTGAAAAACTCAATGATTATCATGAGTTCAATATTGATACGCCGGGAACTTTTCGAATATCACCCTTACCCGAAATCAGGGCCTGCGATTCAGGTACGTATACCTTGGTGAAAGGAGAAGATGAAAACTACCTCGTTATGAATTGTGGTTTCAAGAAAGACAGTGCAGTGATTCAAAGAAGCTTATTCCGACTGCAGCTGGGCTTTTTTCGAAAAGACCGTGTTCATCCTAGTATTTGGTATGAACGAAAACTTTTCGAGAAACAATCGCGAACTGTAACTTTTTAGATAGCTCTGCGTCATAGGTTAAAACACACCATGCGCAAATTAGTTTTCATTATTGCTTCCACCTTGCTTTCTGTAGGGGCTTTCAGCCAAATAAAATCTGCCTCTTCCTTCTTCCCAAAAGATAAAGCTCAGGTTCTAGTAGTAGGCACTTTTCATATGGATTATCCGGGCCTTGATGCTCATAAAACCAGCGACGAGAACAAGATAGACGTATTGAAAGAACCAAAGAAATCGGAGATGAATGAGCTGGTTGCTTACATTAAAAAATTCAAGCCTACCAAAATTGTTATTGAAGCTTGGCCCAGTTGGAATGCCGGGCAGAAGCTTCGTCAATACAAAGAAGGCAAGTTAAGAGATCAACGGGATGAACGTGTTCAATTGGGCATACGTGTGGCCAGCGAACTTAAAATGGATACGATTTATTCAATTGATATGAATTCGTTCGACGACGATTTGAGTAAGCTCGATACGAATTATTTTAAAGCACTCTTTCAGGATTTTGACTTTCAGAGCACTGATTCACTAGAAACCATGCTTAAGAAATGGTTGAACTACGAAGATCTTTTGGTCCCTAAAATAAAGTTACTAGACTATATCAAACGAATCAATTCAAGGGAGCTCCATCTCTTGGGCTATGGAGCGTATCTAATTGGTGATTTCAAGCTGAGTGGAACCAGAGGCCCGGACATTTTATCGATTTGGTGGTACAATCGCAATCTTCGCATTTTTCGACGCATTCAAGAAATTACCACTAGTCCTAAGGATCGAATTATGGTTATCTATGGAAATGGTCATGCAGCCATATTGCGACAGCTTTTTGAGTGCTCACCTGAGTATCATTTTGTTGAGTTCGGTAGTTTGAAATAAAGAAATGAGTACCTTCGGAACAAACTGTTTGCTATGCTTTGCAATACTCGAATGATCGTTCTTTTTGTTTCCAATTTAGAGTGGATGAAATTGTTCTACACGAGAGAATTTGGATTTGAGATCAAAGAAGAAAGCGAAGTGTGGATTTTAATGAATGCCGGTAGTATTGACATCGGTCTGCACCGAATTGGACCTGGTTATGAAGCGCTCCACCAAGCCGAGTCAAACGTTAAAATAATCTTTGATATAGACGTTCCGATAGAAACTGCTCATGCCGATTTAAGCGCCAAGGGTATTCGCGTGGGCGAAATTCAAAATTGGGATGGATACCCCTTTACTGTTTTTGATGGAATGGATCCCGAAGGAAATGTATTTCAATTACGCGCTAAAAAAAGCTAAAACACTCCCTGATGTTGATGCGTTCCTTCTTACTGACAGTCGTACTTTTTTTCCTAGTGGGTTTTTCCTCGGCGCAATCGCGACAGGATTGGGGCGCTATTAGTCAGCGATTAGATGTTTCCAAGTTTACCGGAAAGAAATTTAGAGTAGAAGCCGCCATTAGAACTGAACGAAAAGACAGTTCTGCTTTTGCCGGTATGTGGGTAAGAGTCGATGATACAAAAGGTAAAATTGATTTCTATGCAAACACCTACGATCGACCCATCATCAAAAGTGAATGGGCGCTCTATTCAATGACAGGTAAAATTGGTAAAACGGGCCAGTGGTTGAATCTTGGCGGGATCTTTTATGGACGTGGTCAGTTCTTTTACGATCAATTCCGAATTTTCATTGAAAATGAAAAGGGCGAAATGCAAGAAATTGACATGGTAGACCCCGGATTTGAGTCGGCAGAATTGAAGAATTGGTACACCGGATTGATGATGCCTTTGAAAGGAACCAAGGTTAAAGCAGGGAATCAAAATCCGTATCAGGGAAATCTGTGTTTAATAGTAGACAGTCGGGAGGTTTCGTATGTGGCCAGCTATGGTAGCAATGATAGTTTAGGTAAATACGAAAATGTAAATGGTGTTCGATTGTATTATGAGGAATATGGGAAAGGTGCACCGCTTTTGCTTCTTCATGGAAATTCTGAAAACATTCATTCTTTCGAAAAGCAGATTGGCGAGCTTTCCAAGTACTATCGGGTCATTGCAGTTGATACACGCGGACATGGAAGGTCTACAACAGATGATCGCCGCTATACTTATGAGCTTTTTGCAGAAGATATGAATGCTTTTTTGGATCAGTTAGGATTGGATAGTGTGCATGTGGTTGGTTGGAGCGATGGTGGTAATACCGGATTGATCATGGCAATGAAGTATCCTAAGAAAATAAAGACCTTGGTTACTATGGGTGCCAATGTATTTATCGACCGAACTGTGGTGCCTAACAGCGTTTTCAAAGAGATAAAAGTGCAATTACAAGAACTTGAAAATGACAGTACACCAAAAGGAAGAAACAGGGTTCGATTGCTGAATCTATTGGTAACCGAGCCGAATCATAGTTTTGAAGAGTTAAAACAGATATCCTGTCCGGTTTTGGTGATGGCAGGAGAAAAGGATTTGATTAAGGAAAATCATACTAAGAGTATTGCGGCAAATATTCCAAAAGGCGAACTACATATTGAGCCCAAGAGATCGCATTATTTCCCTCAAGAAGATGGCCCTCGTTTCAATAAGTTGGTGCTTGATTTTATTGCTAAATACTGATTAGAATGAAAATATTATTGCTCCCTCTATTTTTTCAATAGTTTCAACAATATAGAGGCTGTCGTTGAAATAATCCATGTTAGGGTCCACCGGAGCACCTAATTCAAATCGTCTGGAGTAGGTTCTTAGTAGATCTTTATTTAGGTCGCGTTGTTGGTAATCTTCATGTCGAATGGTACTGAGTTCTTCTGCTTCTTCTTTTACATACTCTTCTTCGTTTAAGTCTATTTTGAATTCGTAGTTTTTGAAACGAACATAAATTGTTTGGTCTTCAAGGACTACTTGTGCGGCTGAGTTTGATTTCTGATAATATTCTTTTAACAAGGAGAAAAGGTTCTCAATACTGGCTTCGCTGGTATTTGGTACAAATGCTAAATAAACGTAGAAGTCGTAACTCATGAATCAATTTTACGCAAATATAGGAACTTGGAAGAACACTATTTGTCGAGTAATCGTCTGTGATAGTTTACTTGTCCCAAGTGATAGGCAAGGTGTGTAGCTAAATGAATGAGCATGTATTCCATTGAAGTTTTTTCTTTGAATACGAGTATCGGATACTCTGATGCAAGGTCTTCTTCTTTTAATAGATCGAGACTCTTTTGCACTGTGTGAATAGTAGCATTGATCATATTGATGAGTTCGGCTCTGGCTATGTCCTTAGCAGAAAACTCAAGCTCTCTGTTTCTCAGATAACCTGTTTTTCCAATTTCTGCGCCGATATAGGTATTTAGGTTACCGATTAAGTGTAAGGTTAAGTTGCCGGCTGAGTTGGATATCTTCTGATCGATGATCCAGATATTCGATTCATTTTGATAGGCTTCTATTTCCGAACGAAGCTTGTTCAAGTCGCGTGAAAAGAGTTGTTGAAGTGATTGGATGGCCATGGTACAAGTTACAGTTTTAAGATTAGTTTCAGTTGAAGAGTGAAAATATCGAAGTCTTGTTTCTGGTCGATGGTAAATGCTCCGATAAAGGATGGTCCTTTCGAGTTGCTGATATCATACAGTCCTGGCACTACCAATCCACCTGTGGTTCCTCCAAAATTACTGCTAACTTGTTTAAAGGTGATTTGTTGTGTATATAATTTAAAGAGATCAATTCCGATGGCAAATCGTTTTGATAGGTCTTTTACTGCTGTTCCACCAAACCCAAAAGCAAAGCCTCGGCCATCCGAATCTTTCTGATTGAAGAATGCATACGAAGTGTCTGTTTTGCTCTCAGCCTTGAACTCCGGAGAATTGACATAAATGTAGCCGGCCATGGCTTTCACTTTGAAGCGCCAACCTTCGTCGGGCATGGTCCATTGACTTCCCAAGCCCGCCAATACCGCAGCCGATCTCCAATTCGCTTTTTCTATTTGCCAATTGGGATAGTAAGTTATACTGCTACTAAGAATATTGAAGTTGGTTTTTGAAAATTGATCGGCCAGTGTTTTTCTGTTGATGGGATTCGAATTGCCTAGTACCATCGCTTCTATGCTTGCTACCGAGTTAATGAAATAGGAGTAGTTGATTGTGATCCCATAACCCGTGTTTGCAAAGCCTGCTTTTGGATCGTTTTGATCCGTTGAAGAGAATTTTCCGAGTGGAACGGCAAGCCCTCCCGAAATTGAAAGTTCTAAGCTGCCTTTCTTTTGAGCTTTTAAAGATAAGCTGAAAGTAGAAAGGAAAGCGGCTAGTAACACTAATCTCATGTGGTAGGTGTTTCCTCAAAACTATTGAATTACTCATGAGGAAGCTTCAATAATTCGTTAATAATGAGGAGTGGTAGGAAATTGAGTTGCTGAATTGGGGCAAGGAGGGTGGTGAAATGGAAAGGCTTCGATTGAGCCATACAAATAGCTCATCATCGAAGCCTCGATCTGCATATTATTTTCTAACTAATGCGTCTTCCAAATTCTCAAATCAACCAATTGACTCATTCCTCATTTCCTCGCTTCTTCCGCCCTCTTTCCTGTTGTCCTCCATCCATCTTTACAATTTTAGGGAGAAAGGTTCCCACTACATCCACTAATTCTTGCTGTGCATTCATTACTTCATGAATGTTTTTATAGGCGTGAGGGGCTTCATCTAGTCCCCCACCGATCAATGTTACACCGTGATCGGTAAGTATTGATTTTAATTCAGCATGGGTGATCGATTCCATTGCCTTTGTTCTACTCATCAATCGACCGGCTCCATGTGAAGCAGATTGAATGGAATTGACTTCACCTTTACCTTTCACAATAAACCCGGGTGCAGTCATGGATCCCGGAATAACTCCTAACACATCTTTACCGGCTGGAGTAGCTCCTTTACGGTGAACAATCACTTCTTCGCCATTCAAAATCTCTTTCCAAGCAAAATTGTGATGGTTCTCAATTCGCTTCAGCGGTGTTTCCTTTAGCTGTGCTGCTATTTTATCGTGAATCACGTGGTGACAAGCACTCGCATAATCACCTGCAAAATTCATCGCCAACCAGTATTCCATGCCTGCTTCAGAATCGAGCGATAGCCATGCAAGATTCACCGCTTCTTTTGGAAGCTTGCAAGTTTCTTTTGCAATTTTAGTATAGTGAGCCGCTATATTAGCACCTAATCCTCTAGATCCGGAATGGGTAAGAAATCCTAGATATGTTCCCGGTTGAAGATCTACAGTAGGATCGTATTCAGTAATAGTGACCACTCCAAACTCTGCAAAGTGATTTCCGCTTCCTGAAGTTCCCAATTGCACCGCAGCCTTAGACTGTAAGTTTTTTAAAAGTGGAATTTCGTTAAATAGCTTATGATCGATCACTTCGTGCGCTGTAGGGTTTTTAAATCCGGCACCTGACCCGAATAGGGTAGCTGCACCCAATTCTCGAGTGAAAAAGGCTTTCTTTTCTTCCAGTAGTAAAGGATTGATCTCATAAATACTCAAACACATTCTGCATCCAATATCTACACCAACACCATAAGGAATGACAGCATTCTTAGTAGCTAATACCCCTCCTATAGGAAGTCCATATCCTTGATGCGCATCGGGCATCACGGCTGCGGCAACGCTAATGGGAAGTCGAGCAGCGTTATGCATCTGACTAAAAGCTCCCGCTTCAATGAAATCTGCACCGTAGGCATTTACTTGGAGTGGTGCATTGTTCAATTCGATGACATCTTCGTCGGCCGAAGGTTTGCACAGTTCTTTTGCAATGGTTCCATAAACAGGATGTTCAATAAATTTAGCTGGATGCGCTGCTAATTCGCTCAATTCATTCGTTAGTTCTGATTCGTTATGATCTTTTAGCTCTTCGTTTACTATTTTCAGTAATGCGGCCATTATCGGTGATTCAGGGAATCCCAGTACTTTCAAAGTGGTTCCATTCATCTTCATTATTGTAAAATTACTTGTTTTCAATATGAGGAAAGAAGAGAACGGTACTCTTCTTTCCAGACTCTAGTTTCTATTTAGCGCCGAACAGTTGTTGTAACTGTCCCACTACATTCCCACCGGAGTTCAAACTAATGCTCTGAACTTTATCGGTGATACGTTCCATGTATTCCATTTCTTTCAATTTCCACAACATTGGATTTTCTTCCATCAATTTCGCGGTATTTAAAAGATTTCGGGTGCTGGCGGTTTCTTCACGACGTGTGATGATATTGGCCTGAGCTTTCTTTTCTGCAACCAACACTTGGTTCATTATTTCTTTAATATCGCCCGGCAAAATGATGTCTCGAATCCCAAATCCGAGCAATTCCAATCCTAAGGAATTCGCCGCTGTTTGCGCTTTTTCCATAACAAATGCGGCTATGCTTTCTTTCTTTTCCAACAATTGATCGAAGGAGAAACCGGCAACATATTCACGCAATACCAATTGCAGTGCAATGTGAAATTGGCGTTCCGTCTCTTTCGTATCAATTACTGCTTTCAAAACATCTACAATTTTGTATTGCGCCCAAGCATTGATTCGTAATCCGGCTTTATCGGAGCTTAAGATCTCTTGACCGTTCAACTCTAGTTGTTGTATACGCATATCAGCACGTGCTAATTGGATACGTTGTTCGTTTTTCCAGAAATAGTAGGTTCCCGCCGGAATTATTCGTTCCACTACTCCATTCACCATCAATACGCATTGTTCGTAGTTGTTCACTTCTACCATTCGGATGTATTCACTTAACTCCGGTTTGTTCAACAAACCACGATCAACGGAAGTGCCTACTTCTAATTCCTTTATAGAGTAGCGCTGGAAACTATAGTTTACAAAGCTTTTCCAATACAAGTGGTTTCCGGCGGTTAATACTTCTTTGAAACGACCGTCCTCAAATACGATAACAATCTCCTGATCTGCCACTTCAATAACATGCAGTTGTGCTTTTAATTTTTCATCAACTAATAAGTATTGCATCTCAATGGGTGGAATGAACTTTCCTTTTTTAGTGAACGTAATGGCATGTTTATTCCACAACCAGTAGTTGCCTGTTTCCAATATATTCTTATACACTTCGCCTTTAAAAACAAGGGCAATTTGATATTCATTTACTTTTAAATACTGTAACATAAGTCTAGTTTTATCTTGTTATCTAAAAATTGAAAAGAACCACTGCGCTTACTCAAGTTCAAGTCACGGAACTGGATTGGATTTCATTTTAGGTGAAAAGGATCGTACTTGAAGCCCTAGCTTTTTTGAATGCTTTTCACTTTAGCAGAATCGTTTTCCGGTTCAAGTGTTTGCCCAGGAACATCGTTTTTGAATATCAAGAAGGATGTTAGTAAGGGCAATGGTTTGTTCTTTTTAAAGAGGGAACCGCTCTTTGTGTTGTTTATAGAGAACACGCTCTTTTACACATCCTAGTGGTACTCTGCCGTTGAGTTATTGACTACGAACCGTCAAGCGGGATTCGAACCCGCACTTGGTGTCGCTACATTTACTGAATACAACAAAGCATTTTTGTAGCACAGTGGTGGAACAGAACCACTCCTTTTGTAACGACTCTTGCCTTTCAGCAAGCTTTTTATAATCATTTTTGGTATTCGTTTCGTTCATGATGTAAAATTGAAATGCCACTGTGCAATCTTTTTGCACAGTAAAAATTATTTTTTAATTTTCTGAAAAAAAGATGCCCATTAACCGAAATGCGCTCATTCGTTACCGTACCATTGATCGCTGTTTGCAGAACCGGAGAAGGAAATGGACCATAGAAGATTTGATGGAGGCTTGCGATCAAGCGCTCGACGAAGCGGGTGTGTATGGTAAGGCTATTAGCTTGAGAACCATTCGGTTAGATTTGCAAGCGATGAGAGGGGCTGCGCTCGGATACAATGCTCCCATTGTGGTTAAGGATAAGAAATACTATACATATGAAGACCCCGATTTCAGTATTGCGAACAGTCCATTGAGTGGTCAAGACTTAGAAATACTGCAAGAAGTGTCGCAGCTATTGCAGCAGTTCAAGGGTTTTCATCATTTTAGGGAAGTGTCGGAAATGGTGCAACGACTTGAGGACAAGATCTATAGTGAACAGAACAAGGTTGATCCGGTGATTGATTTTGAGAAGAATGAATTGCTGACGGGATTGAATTGGCTAGAACCTTTGTACAAGCATATCGTAAACAAGGAAGTGCTAGCCATCGAATATCAAAGTTTTAAAGCTCGTGGCAAAAGTGTGATTTGGCTTCATCCGTATCTATTAAAGGAATACAGAAACAGATGGTTTTTATTTGGGTGTCATAATAAAAGCAAGAATATCATGGCTTTGGCCCTAGATCGTATCAAAGGATTTCGGGTATGCAAATCTGCGGTGTATTACAAAGATCAATGGTTTGATCCCAAAACCTATTTCGATCCAATTGTAGGAGTTACACGTGGCCGAGATGAGAAGCCAATTGAAATTCAGTTTCGGGCCGATTATAACAATTCACCTTATATTATCACCAAGCCCATACATAAAACGCAGCAATTGCTGTATCAAAAAAGTGGGTGGTCCTATTTTAGTATACATGTAATACCGAATCGAGAATTGGATAGAGAGTTTCTGGGTTTTGGGGTGGGATTGGAATTACTAAGACCGGTGAGAGGTTTGACAGCGAAGGTGATGGAGGTTGATACGGGTAAGAATTAGTGTTGGTGGGTTTTGGTGAGCTCAGGTTGATATGCAGGCAATTTGTATTATACATACTGAACGAATATACAACATCTGGCGATATGCCAATTCCCACGTAGAGACAAGAGCATTGATAAGAGGACATTAGATTGGTTAACGGTTGGATGTGAATTGAAGGGGTCTCTTTAATTTCGAGCTGTCCCATTATTAATTATTACTTATTAATTATTAATTACTCACTATTCGCTTCGCATTCTCTCCCATCACTTTTCTCACTTCTTCTTTAGTAAATCCTTTGTTCTCCAATGCGGCTGCAAGGGTGGGGTATTGCAAATAGGAGTTGAGTACGGGTTTGAAATTGCTGTCCATATCTGTTCCAATTCCAACATGATCAATTCCGATGGCGTCAATAAGACGTTTAATATTGGTTACATAATCTTCGAAGCTTGTATTGAAGCCCGAGGGCCAAGCGCCTACCACACCACCCGTTGATGCAATGAGTTTAGCATGCTCAATACTGATGGCTCGTTTGCCAATAGGGCGTTCTTCGGCTAATTGAAGAATGCTGTGTGATAAGATCAAAGGAGCTGTGGTAATGGCTGCTGTATCTTTTACCGTATCGAAACTGGCGTGAGCCATGTCAATTAGAATCCCCAAACGATTACATTTTTTGATCACTTCTTTTCCTACTGCAGAAAGCCCGTTGAATTGAGGGGCTTCTGTTTGAACATCACCGAGCGGATTCGGAGCGTAGTGCATAGGTTGCAATGAACGAATACCGTCATTATACATTTGATCTAACAAATCAGTACTTCCTTCTAATACATCGCCGCCTTCGCAAGAAAGGTAAACGGCCACCTGAGACGATTTGCTGTTAATCGATGTTTTTTTAGTTGCCAATTGAACAGGTTCTTTAGCGAGCAGCGATTTAATGATTCCCATTTGTTTTTGATATTCCGCTTTCCCTTCTCCTTTTGCATAAGCTTTTACGGGTTTGATGCCGGTGGCAGTTTTTTGAAGCAGGGACATATCGCCTACCAAACTCACAAACACGCCTGAAACCCCGGCCGCATTCATTTCAAGAAAGGTTTTGTGTACACCTTCGTCGCCACCATATTCGCCACTACCCTTATAGAAAAATGCACCCGGATGTGAATGCAAGTCAAAATAGTAGGGCTTCGATTCAAATAATTCACTCGGGGATACAAGAGTCCCCATGCTCAAAAGAGCCGATTGTTGAAGAAAACTGCGACGGGTTTGCATGATAAAAGAGTTGAATGTGTGCTCAATTAAATGTACGAAAAGATCTATTTTGTATCTTGTTACAACCATGAAAAATAGAAACCTAATCCTTCTTGGCTTTGTATTGCTGAAATTCTTTCTCCAATATATTTTGCTGAGTTCCGCATACGATTTGCAGCGTGACGAGTATTTGCATTTGGACCAAGCCAATCACTTAGATTGGGGTTTCATTTCCGTTCCTCCCGTTACTTCATGGATCTCTACCCTTATTAAATGGCTGGGCAATGGAGTTTTTTGGGTGAAGTTTTTTCCCGCCTTGTTTGGTGCTTTAACCATGGTATTGGTTTGGAAAACTGTTGAAAAACTCGGTGGCTCAATGTTTGCACTGGTTCTGGCTTCACTTGGAGTTTGCTTTTCGGTTTTACTTCGCTTAAATACCTTATATCAGCCCAATTCTTTGGATGTTTTATGTTGGACAGCATTTCTATACACAGGAGTTTCTTATGTACAATCCAATCAAAGCAAATGGCTTTACTTCGCAGCAATAGTATTCGCGATCGGTTTTCTCAATAAATACAATATTGCTTTTCTCTTGATAGCAATGATTCCGGCGGTATTACTCACTCCTCTTAGAAGTATATTCGTCAGAAAAGAATTCTATTTGGCAGTGCTTGTGGCTTTTGTACTGGTACTTCCAAATTTGTTTTGGCAATACCAACACCATTTTCCTTTTTGGCATCACATGAAATTGCTGAAAGAGCAACAGCTGGTGAATGTAAACAGACTTGATTTTCTAAAAGATCAATTGTTATTTTTTACAGGTGCTGTTTTTGTGATCTTATTTAGTTTGCTGGCCTTTTGGCGTTACGATGCATTTAAACCCTTTCGATTTTTGTTTTGGACATTTGTTTTTACGCTGTCTCTTTTCACTTATCTAAAAGCAAAGAATTATTATTCCATTGGCCTGTATCCCATTTTCATTGCATTTGGCGCGGTTTATATTACAGAGAACTGGACGATGGGCTGGAAGAAAGTGCTGACGTACGTGATGATGGCATTGCCGCTGTTGGTTTTTGCAAGAATGTATTTCATTGCCTTCCCGAATTTCGGCCCCGACTATATTCTTCAGCATCAAGAAACTTACAAGAGATATGGCCTGCTTCGTTGGGAAGACGGAAAGGATCATAGCATGCCACAAGATTTTGCCGATATGTTGGGTTGGAAGGAGATGGCCTTGGTGGTTGACAGTGTTTACACAGCTTTTCCAAACAAAGAGGGCTTGCTGGTGTTGTGCCAAGACTACGGTCAAGCTTCCGCCATCAATTATTACAAGAAAAATCCACAATTAATTGCTTCTTCCTTTGATGCAGATTATATTTCATGGCTTGATCTTTCAAAAAAGTATACCGATGTTATTTTGGTGCGCCATGGTGGGGATGAAGACAAAGATAGAAAGGAGGAACGTCCTTTGTTCGATACGGTTTATTTAGCTGCTAAGCGCATCAACCTGAATGCTCGAGAGAAGGAGATTTCAGTATATTTATTAAAAGGTGCAAAAATTGATTTAACAGAAAGACTAAGAAGGGAACGTGATGAAGAATTTTCGAGCTGGTAGTTTTCTTGACTCAATTAGTCTTTAAACTGAAACAAACTATGGGATTCAATGTATCAGGAATAGCAATTAATGGTAATTTTCAAGGAAGAGAAGAACAACTGTGGGAGGCACTCGGCTTCAATGTGGTTTTTGAAAAAGAGATTTATTTTGAAGAAGCATCTTCTAATTGGAAAGACGATGTGCTTTGCGATGTTTATTTTACTGAACGGGGAACACTGATCTTTCTTAGTATGGACCGTTGTATCGAAGGCTATTCTATACCCGATCAACAATGCTTCACTTTTGCTTTGTCTGAAACTTCAATGGCCTTTAATTTTGAATATGCGGAAGGCTCAAAGGTTTTAAGAAGATTTATGGAAGTGAATGGTGAGGAGTTGAGTGCTGAGGGAACACCATTGGAGGTTGAACTGAATACTTCAGATAGCGCTGATAAGATATGGAAGCAAATAGAAGTAGTTCTTGGTGCTTCTTTTTGGTCAATTGATCCTGCTGCAAAAGCATATTGCTATCAGTTTAAAGCGAAAGAGGCAGCACCCGTTCCTGCACCAGTTGTATCAGTCGTTTCCCAGACCTCCAAAAGCGAAGATTTTGAAATGCTCAGTTCTGAAGAGAATTTAGCAATGTTGTTAAAAACGATGGATGAAAAGAAAGATCAAAAGTTTCGTTTTGGTAAGTTCTCTTTGATGTTTTTTCAGCAAGAAGATTTTAATGAAATTGAGCTCAATAAATTGAAAGCGCATCCTAGTTTCTTCAGAATTGAACGATTTAAAAATTTTTCCAAAGGTCCTGTTTATATTGTCACAATGAAGACCAAAAACATGGGTTTCTTGAAGTCTATCATTGATTTACTGCGATCAAAAAATAACCGTTAAACCAGCACCAACATGTCAAAAAAATTGATGCCAAATTTAAAGCCTTCGGGTTACAGAAAAGACGTGGAATTTTTCTATAAGAGATCTATTATGGATGACCCTGAAGCTCCTGTTGTAGCCGTTGGATATGATTTTGGAGAAGGAGTGGAATACCAATCGGCTAATAGCAAGGAGGAATACGATGCAGGCTTTCCAAAAGCCTGGGATGAAGCACTATTGAATTTGAAAGAAGTGGCTGTAAATGTGGAGCATCAGGAATATGAAGGAGTGAAACTAGCATTTGTATCGGGTCATGAATACGCTGCTGAAAAAATATTGGACATGGATTTCATGAGGGAAGTGGTTTCTAATTTAGGATTCCATACTGCAATGGTAGGTATACCCTTTAAAGGACTGATGATTGTAACCGATGCCAATTCATCGCTACGCTTTAAGTTTCCTAATGTGATAAAGCAATATTATGAGAATCCGCAATCGCCAGCTATTAGTCCGAATGTGTTCATGATTCAAGATGGAGATATTTTAGGAATGGGTGGAGAGAAGGTTGGAGAAGGATCTGAAAATAGCACCGGGGGTAATTTTTTGATAAGTGAATCGAGCGAGCACAACTATAGCATTAAATGCAATGCATCTTCACCTGAAGAAATTTTAGAAGTGGTGAATGCTACATACAATCAGATTTTATTGGGTATCATGGCGAAAAAGGAGTTTGGTGGCTATATTGATTACCGAATGGAGTCTGCTAAACCATTGAGTCCAGCTTTGATGGACAAGTGCTTGAGTGTGGCGAAGCAAATTGAGGAAAATGAAATGGCACAATTGATGGCCGAGGCAACTGCAAAGAATAGAGTAAGTGTGCGATTCTTCTACAACGGAAATCAAATTGCGGGGGAAACAACTGCGGTCAAAGAAGATCCTGTATTGGTTCCCGATTACAATAGGTTTACCGAACAAGATTTGAATGACGAGTTCTTTGCCTTACTGAAGATTCCGGGCGCTGCAACTAGTGTGGAAGCCTTAACAAAAATGACGGCTCTGATGAAAGAATATGAATCGAGGGGTTTGGCAATGCCCGATCCTAAGAATCCACCTAAAAGTAAGAAGTGGTGGGAGTTTTGGAAGTGAGGGGGTGAGAAAAGGAAGAGGAAATACAAAAAAGAAGAGGGGGAGTATAGGAGGGAGGAGGGAAGATGGAAGATAGAGGAAGGGAGGAAAGGCGGAGAGACTGCCAGCGCTGCGAAAACGCTGCGATCGCTGCGCCGCTGCGGTAAAAGAACAATTAATTACGAGACTGATATAATTTCAGCTCTAATCTGTGAATCTGTTTTAACTGGTGGTATCTGTGGTAAAAACTAAGAAGAAGAAAATCTTTGCGAAACCTTAGCGGCCTTGGCGGTCTCTGCGGTGAAGTGCCAAGCAGCGAAGCTGTACAAAACTCAATAACTAAAAACTCAGCACTTGATCTAAAGGAGAATACTCTCAACCATGCAAAATAGACCCATCATTAAACACTCTTCCTCGAATTTTGATCGAATACTACAACTCATTTCTTACGCATTCTTTGCATTGCTATGGGGAGCAACCCTCTATGCATGGTACAGCTTACCCGATACCATTCCAGTCCATTTTAATTTCAAAGGAGAAGTTGATAGACAGGGATCGAAGAACAATATGTTGATTTTACCCTTGCTTGGCAGCTTTATTTTTATCATTATAAGCTTGCTTGTTCGTTACCCGCACAAATTCAATTATACAGTACCCATAACAGAAGAAAATGCAGCAAAGCAATATGCCAATGCCATACTTATGATGCGTTGGTTATTGGCGGCAGTAATGATCATTCTTTTTAGTTTGGTATTGGGTACGATTTTGATTGTTCAAAAAATTGATATCAATATCAGTTATTTATTGTTACCACTTATTCTTGGACTCCTTTCTTTGCCAATGCTTATATTCATTATACGTTCCTTTAAGTTGAAGTGAAAAGTTAACTACTGATTTGCGTGGTTCCTCTTGCTCATATTGTATCTTTGTGGTTTCAAATCAACTCTATATGCTACTTATTGGAATGGCCATTGTGGGTATTGTGGCGGGGATTATGTCAGGATTGTTTGGCATAGGTGGAGGTATTGTGATTGTACCAACGCTGGTTGCATTGCTGGGCATGGATTTGTTAACTGCCAATGCCACTTCTCTAGCAGCGATGTTATTGCCGGTGGGTATTCTAGGGGTAATCAATTATTACAAAGCCGGGTTGATCAATATCAAAGAATCACTGCTTATTTCAATTGGATTATTTGGTGGTTCTTATTTAGGGGCCGAATTGGCGCTTCATGTGGAGGTTCATTTGTTAGCAAAATTCTATGCGCTTTTTTTATTGTATGTAGCTGTAAGTTATTTAGACCTTCCCTCTTATTTTAAAAAGAAACAAGAAACGCCAGCCACCATTGAAACTAAAGAAAGGAAGCAGTTCAATGTATTTCAATTCATTTTGCTTGGATTAGCAGCGGGTATTATTGCAGGTATGTTTGGAAAGGGCGGAGGACTGGTGATAGTGCCGGTTCTAATTAAGTTTTTCCAATACGAACCCAAATCAGCCACTGCCACTTCTTTGGCCGCACTTCAATTACCTGTAGGTTTACCGAGTGTAATAGTATATGCGAATGATGGGCACTTAAATTTGACCTATGCAGCGCTAATGGCAGCGGGAATTGTAGTAGGAGTGTTCTTCGGATCCAAATTTGCCATTAAGTTAGAAGTGAAAACTTTTAAAAAGATTTACGCCGTTTTTTTGGCAATGGTAGCGGTGTACATGGTGATCAAATATTTGTAACACTTTGTGTTCTCTTCGCAGAACCTTATTTTTGTGCTACACTTAAAATCAATCCTATCAAATGAATCGAATCCTGCTGCTTTTGAGTATTGTGATCTTTTCTTCTTTCACTTCGAAACCCAAGAGCTATCAAGACGCTCTAAATCAACTCTTTTTTGGTATTCAAATGAATTACGCCTCTCCAACTTTTGTTGGCGACTTCAAAAAGCATCCCCTGCTTTGGTATGAACAACCGGTGGTAAAAAGAAGTTTGGAGGCTACGGTAGCGATGAATGATCCGGAAGCTACTTCGGTTACCTATGAGTTCAAAATGAAAGAAGATCCCATTTCAACGATCAAAGCCACGGCAGGTAAAATTGAATTGTCTGTTGCGTCTTTTAATAAAAAGGAAAAGATCATTGGTTTGAACTGGCAGATGAGTGTAGAAACTGCCGCAGAAGCACAAGAATTTTATAAAGCTTTGGTAGAGCATTTTGGCGACTACTGTGAAATCACCAGCAGAGAGAAAGAAGCTGATGAGCTACAATCCGCCGTTTTTATTTCTAAAGAAACTGCACCTGAAGGAATGAAACAACTTTCTGTTTTGATCACGAAGTCTATCAATGGAACCGGCTATGATATTTTTATCGTTCCGGGCAGCAGTTTTGTATAATTGACTACCTTGTAGGAACAAATTTCTCTTACTTGGTTGCAATTCGAATCATCTCTATTTTTCTAGCCTTGTTTTGTGGGGTACTCACCGTCGGTTTTTACCGAGAGTGGTTTCATGTGGGTATCGATGGTGGCATTACTGCTTATCCTTGGGGTCAAATAGCCGATAATCCTTGGTACTATTCCACGCCGCAAGTATATGCCAAGTATCAATTACTCTGCGCGGGAATCTTTTCCGTGTATCTGCTGTTTTGGTTTCACGCATTCTATACCTATAACAACCTAAGAATCAAGTGGTCGGTGGTTTTAGGAATCGTTTTGATATTCCTGCAGTATTTCTCAGGGAAAGTTGCGTGAATGAATGATCTATTGCTGCCCTCTTGGTCATAATCGCAAGGGAATTTATTCATGATCGTTATTCATCAACAGCTTTGCTTAGCAACCTTCCATTCTTCGAATATTTACAATTACCCCATTGTCTAATCGAAACAAGCCTCCTGAAAAGCCCAACCAGATGTTTCCATTGGCATCTTCTAAAATCGACTGCACATGGTTTTTGGTAACTCCTTTGGTTTCTTTGTAATTCGTGAAGCTGGTTCCATTGTATTTACTAACGCCACCACCTAAACTAGTAAACCACAGGTTACCGGTTCGGTCTTCATAGATGCTCCAAATTGAAGAATGACAAAGCCCCTGTTCCACACCAATACGAGTGTACTTTCCATGGCTATAGTTTGTGACACCTGCATCTTCCGAAGCGAACCAAATTGCTCCCTTGCGATCTTGAACAATATTGGTTACCCTATCAGAGGCCAGCCCTTCTTCTTTTCCAATATGTTGAATCGTGTTCCCATCATACTTGTAAGCCCCCGATCCGTCGGTTCCAAACCAGATAGCTCCATCCTGATCTTCCATAATAGACCAAACCAAATTCCTGCTGACAAGTGGTTGAACGGTCGATTTTGCTAATGGTAATTCGAATTTGGTGAATTTCGTTCCGTCAAATTTCAAAACACCACCGGCTGTACCTAGCCAGAAGATTCCCTTGCGGTCAACCTTCATACTCCATATTTCATCGTAGGCGGGTCCCAAGTTGGCACTGAAGCGAGTGTAACTATGCTTAATGTACTTCGTGATTCCATTGTTGGTGGCAAACCACATGGCCTGGTTACTGTCTTCCCAAATGGCTCGAACAGTAGAACCACTGAGTCCTCTTTCTAAAGAGAAGTATTCAAATTCATTGCCTCTCATTTTTACCACCCCATCGCTATTGGTTCCTAGCCAAAAAGATCCGGTTTTGTCCTGAAAAATGGTTCGAATGTATTTGCTCACTTGCCTTGGGTCGGTTGGTTTTTTCCACTTCTGATCGAGAATATTATCGAACCAAAGCGCCGATTTTGATGGTACATGTACTTGTGAAAATGCTACTGCGGGTAGATCCTTATCCATGGCAGTTGAGCTTGTTTTTGAACTGTCTTGGCCATTGCAAGCACAAGTAAGACCTATCATCAAAAGAGCAATAAAGTGTTTCATGACATTCATTTAGATTTCGAAAATACGTTAGGGATCCATCAGTAAGGGTAAAAGCTGTGTAAATTCCCCTGTAAAACGGTGTAAATTCTTCTTTACATCAGCACTTTACAAATTGTTGGGCGTAATTTTAAGCATGAATTGGAAAAGGCCCCTTGTCATCAGCACCATCGTAATTTTGTTAGCTCTTTTGGGCTTTGCATCCAAGGAGGGTAAGGGATCGGAATTTGACGAAGCAAAAGACTTGATTATAATGCGCCAAATTGCGCACAAAGTGCTTCGTAGTGCCGGTGACAGTACCACAAGAATTCTCAGTGTCAGCAAACTCGAGGACGGCAAATTTGAAATTCCTTTTCAAACCAGTTTCTCATTTACCCCCGATTCATTGGTGAAAACCATTGATCAAGTAATTCGGGAGAATCATTTACCGGGCAACTATGTTGTGAATGTAGTAGAAGAAGCTTCCCAAAAAGTAGTGTTTGGGTATGCCATTTTCGAAAACAAGCAAAACGATATCATCCCTTGTACGGGTCGCGAACAACCTTCAAGAAAATACCTCATTACACTTCAATTTGAAGAAAAAAAGACTCAATGGGTGCCTTTTTTAGTCGTATTGGTAGGGGCCCTTGGCATTTGGTTATTAGTACGAAAAACTGCGAGCGCTTCGAAGCAAGAACAGGAGGTCAAAATACCGTCTTCAGAGCAGATCAAAGAGAGTGCTAGTACTACAGCCCCCATTTATAACGAGCTAGAAGTGAACGAACAAAGCACTTCTTCAAACAACGATCAACCGGAAAATAATGGTACACCTGCCGAAGCCATTGGAACCGAAATTGCTATCGGTAATTATATTTTTGAAATAGACAAGGCACAGTTGCGAATCAATGAAAGTAGTATAGAACTGACTGAAAAAGAAGCCAGGGTATTGAGTATTCTTGCTCGGCATTTGAATGAATTGGTAGATCGCAATCGACTCCAAAAAGAAATATGGGAAGATGAAGGTGTGATTGTTGGACGCAGTCTTGACGTATTCATTTCCCGATTGAGGAAAAAGCTGGAACTAGATCCTAAGGTGAAAATTAATAGTATACCGAAGAAAGGGTATGTGTTGCAAGTGTTAGAATATAATAACGAGGTTTAGTGGGAAGAATTGGAGATTGGGAATTGTGGTATTGAAATGAAGGGCCTTAAGCATTTTATAGCAAACTAGTTAATGAGCGATAGCACTACATAACAGTATCATCTTTTAGCCAAGCGTATCCTCCAACCGATATTTTGAGTGGGTCCCACGAGGTCCCTGAGTATCCCGAAGGGATTATCGAAGGGCCGATGTGGGGGCCACGAAAAATATCGAATGTTTAATAAAAAATACGGCGTCATTCCGAACGACTGAGTTTGCAAAGCAAACGAAGGAGAGAGGAACCTCAAAGCGTGTTTTATAGAAATAATCCGATTTCGAAGCATTCGCGCCTCATGCTATTAAGTTTTAAGTAATTGAGTTGTTGAGTTTTTAAAGTTCTTGAGTTATCGCACTAGAGTCGCGTGGATCTAATGTTCACGCAACAATGCAAAAACACCAATTCAAACCTGTGTCTTGTGCGAAGCCCCAAAACTTAATAACTCAAAAACTCACAAATGAGTTTAGTGAAAAAAATATTTTCAAAGGCGCCTCTTCTCTAACAACCCGTTTTGAGGTCCCTCTCTCGCTGCGACTGCTTCGCAGCCTCGCTCGATCGGGATGACGGGTTTGGGGTTAAAGAACCCAGATTTCTCGCACCCTTCTCCAGGCCTGTGGCCTTTCGAAGCATGCTCGAAATGGCTTCGAACATCGTTTTCGGCAGCGATGGACGAATGGTACTTTAAAAAGTGCAATGATTGTAGCCACATCATTAGTTTAATAGCAGAACTGTTTCGAGCGAAACTTTCTTCTCATTGATTACATCAAACTCATCTAAAAACCTAAAAACCAATCATGTTTAGTTCTTATAGAAATATGTACTTACTTGCACAATGGTTGTAATGATAATCAGTGCCAACACGATATATCGAAAGAGTTTTTCGGAGGTTTGTTGCAAGATCAGTTTCCCTAGATAACTCCCTACCAAGCTCACTCCAATCAATGCCGGTATCAATACAATGTATTGTTTAGAAAAATATCCATTTGAAACGTATACTACCGCTCTGCTCGCATCTACGCCCAAGTCTATTAAAGCAGAAGTGGCGATAAAAATATCTTTGGGGAGTCCAAATGCCGCTAAAGTCAGTCCTCTTATGGCGCCTCCGGTTCCTATTAGTCCTGCTAGCAATCCCGATCCCACGCCGCTCCAATACAAGTTGGCATTCGAGCGTTTTATTTGTTTTTGGGTATTTATTAGAAGGTACACTGATAGTGCGATCAGTGTAATATTCATGATGATTTCAATTTCTTTTGTAGGAATTATAGTAGTGAGGTAGGCTCCAATGATCACAAAGATCACTGCCGGTATTCCTAGTTTCAGGGCAATATTTTTATCAATGCCTTTCTTGAACAAAAAGATCTTCGATAAGTTACTGAACACATGAAACACAGCGGTAATACCCAATACGGTTTTAAAGTCAAAAAACAAGGATGCAATGGGCACGAAGAGAATCGACGATCCGAAGCCGGATACCGTTCCGATGATCTCAGCGATCATGGCGAGGATGATAAAGAGGGCGTAGTTGTCCATTTTAAATAAAGAGGGAAGAGGGAGGATGGAAGATGGAGGATCGCGGTATCAATTCCTCTTTCTTCTATCCTCGCTCCTCCTTCCTATGCCAGCGCTTTCTTACAATATTCCAAACACTTCTTCACTTCCGCAATTGGAGTTGAACCTTGCGGTACTTGGTATTCCAATTCAATGGTTGCGGGAAATTTGTATTTCTGATCTCTGATGAGTTGCAATGCTTCCACAATTGGTGTGTCGCCGCTTCCCCAAACTAAATTGCCTTTTCCATGTTCGGGTGTTTGACGGTCTTTCGTGTGCATACTGTAAATATGATCATGTTTGGCACGTAAAATATCCAGCGGGTTTTTATTTCCGGCAGCAATATAATGCCCGAAGTCGAGGTTCAATCCGTTTGATTTCGACTGATTGATAGCAGTATCCCAAAGTGTAGGTGTTTCTTGTTCGTGACCATGGTAACCCACTTTCATTCCAATTTTTTCACCCAATTTTCCCAAGCGAAGGGTATGTGCATCATTCGAAGGATGTTCGAGTGTAACATGAGAAGCACCTAATAATTTAGCAGCCTTCATTCCGTATTCAATTTCTGCGTCGGTAGCATCCATTCCAAACACATCCGGTTTGAAAGCGTAGATTTTTACTCCGGCAGCTTCGTACATTTTTTTCATTTCGCTGAATTTATTCATGGGAGCGGTTAAGCGCCATTGATTCATAGCAGCTTTGTGCTCTTTCATTTTCGCATCAATTTCAGCGAGTTGCTTTTTCTCGTCGTCGTTCATTTCTTCTTTACGGTATCTTTTTACCAGTAATGGGAAAGCCGCTTTAAAATCGACCGGATTCTTTGGTGCTCCCGCAAAAGATTCTGCAGGATCGCCCATTAATTCAATAGCGGTAATGCCCGTTTCTTTGATATAACTTAACATAGCTTCGGCGCTTTGATCGGGGAGATCACGAAATGAATAAGTGATCAGTCCAATTTGAACTCCATTGATCAAGGAGGCTTTCGACTTTAAATCGGTAATAATAGTGGGGCCCGCAAAGAGCTTATTGGCTCCCAATACGGTACCGCCGAGAAGTAATGCGCCTGTTCCAAGGAACTGGCGACGTGAAGACTGTTTTTTCATATTGCTTGCTTTGTGTACCCCAAGCTAAGAAATATGATTGATACTGCGATTGATCTTGTGATAAAAGGTGTGTGATTTTACTCAGCCGTTACTTCAATTCTATTGCCGTCGGGATCCAAGGTAACGAACTCATAATAGCCATCGCCTGTGGTTCTTGGTCCATCTAATATAGGAAAGCCTGCCGCTTTTAGCTCGATAGCTTTCGCATTCACTTGATCCTTTGTTCCTATACAAAAGGCCAAGTGAATGATTCCTAAATGTTGCAATGATGCTGTATCGTTTAAGTTAGGCGGAATATCCGGTCTGTACATGATTTCAAGACGTGCACCCGAATCAAAGCTTAGAAAATAACTCTCGAATTGTTTTGTTTCATTGCGGTATTTTTCATTAGGAACAGCACCAAAATAGGTTGAATAGTATTCTTTTAACCGTTCTAAATTGGAGGTCCATATCGCAACGTGTTCTAGATTCATGTATGAAATGTAACTTATTTATTTTGGAAAAGTTGTGATTTGAAGGTTAGAAATTCTTCTTGTATCCGTTCATTTTGCGGGTTGTTTATTGGAAGAATTAGGCTCAGGTCCTCATAATTTTTAGTATTCACTTGTTCATCATAATATACAATCTCTTCGTCTAACTTAACAAACAAATTGTAAAAATCTGATCTTCTATACCAGAGATCAAAGCATTTTGCTCTTTTGAGGTTCTTATTATCGTCATTACCACAGAAAAAGAGCAAGTAATGATCTTGGCCGCGTATACTAAAAAATTGATGTATTATGCTCAGTATGGTGTTTCTGACTTTTAGATCAATTGGTTCTATTTTCCTCTCATTAGGAGAGAGTTTAGTAAAACCGAAAAAATAGCAAGACCGGTACAGATTTGAATCTGTATTGATGTTTGTAAAATATTCTTGGCAAGGGTAGAAGTAAACCCTGTACTGAGTGTTTGTTACTGTAGTGAATGTTGCAACAATAATGTTCGCTTCTTGTTTAAAGTCGAACGGGTAATGTTTCAACTAACTATAAATTACATACTAGATTTTTTATTGAACTTGACTCTAAGTGTAGTTAGTTTATTTTCTGGCTGTGCAAAATGCTTCTGCATGAGAGATTTACGCTCCTTGAGCGTTTTCAGCATTTCAGTTGCTTTTTTATCAGCTGATGATATGATAATTTTAGACTTCATCTATGCTGTAAAGATAATTTATGTTTTTGATGTTTATTCTATATCGAAATAACGATGATTGTATTTTACAAAGCTAAATTTCAATGAATTTGTAAATCAATCATTTGCAATCGAAATGCTATCAAATAACGTTGTTAATCTTGTTCGTTTTACTGTTTCGAAAATTCGTCAAGTAAAATAAAAAACTCTTGGCGTATCGTAGCATACGAATCAGCAAATGCCAATATCTGATGCGATGATTGCACAAACTTATCTTCTTTTAATTCATCCAAACCGTGTGCTACCATGGCTGCAACTAAAGCCGAGTCTACCTCCGGATGAAATTGAATGCCGAGAATAGAGCTTCCCATAGAGAAAGCTTGATGTTTGCATTGTTCTGTACTTGCCAGCAGTTTGGCGTTGGTTGGCAAGTCGAAGGTGTCGCCATGCCAATGGAAAAAAGGAACTTGATATGTAAAATGAGCGAAAGGATTGTTGATTTCTTCACTATTGATATTTACGGAAAACCAGCCAATTTCTTTGGTATGATGAGGGTATACCTTCGCTCCTAGCGCCGAAGCAATCAGTTGAGAGCCCAAGCAAATTCCTAGTAGTATTTTTTCTGCGTCAATTGCTGCACGAATGAATGCTTTTTCAGCTTTCATCCAAGGAAGTTGTTCTTCTTCGTATACGGCCATGGGTCCACCCATCACTATCAGCCAATCGAATGAATGTAATGATGGCCATTCCTTAATGGTGCTAGCCAGCATGGTTTGGAAAGAATGGCCATTTATTTGTGCCCACAACGCTATAGTACCAGGGCCTTCAAACGAAACATGTTGGATGCAAATAATACGCAATTGTTTCATAACCCAATGTTACGAAACAATTGCATGGTATGTTTGAATCTTACTTCTTTTTCGTGAGGCTAAAAGTTCCATTGAGAATAAAAGAGGGAGGAAGGAAAAGAAAGAACAGGAGGAGGAACAGGGGGGATAATTAATAATTAAGAATTAATAATTAATAATGGAACAGCCGGAATACAGAACCACGGAGGCTCGGAGGCACGGGGATTCGCTGCGTTACCGTTGCGTTCGCTGCGCCGCTGCGGTGAAAAGAAATTAATAATTAAGAAGTAATAATTAATAATGAACAGCGGAGTACAGGAACGAGGATAAGAGGAAACGTGGAGCGAGGAAATACAGAGAAAGAAGGGGGAAGAAAGACAGAACCACGAAGGTGTAGAGGCACGGGGATTCGCTGCGGTGAAAAAATTAGAGAAAATGAAAATCACTTCGCGACTCCTTAGCGCTCTCTGCGAACTTTGCGGTGAACAAACACCCGCTTATTTTAAATTTCCCTACTGTTCCGAATTTTCTTAACTTCCCTTTCTGCGAGTGCTTTCCATTCTATTCTTTCAACACTAAAATCTAGCTATTATGGAATCGAACAGACGTTCATGGCTCAAACAACTTGGTCTGGGCATTGCCGGTATTGGCCTCACTCAATTGGAATCGGTTGCTGCCCCATTTGAAAAACATCGAATACTCGACGACTCCCTTCTCAATTTTCCCGTTCGTTTGAATGCCAATGAGAATCCTTTTGGTCCCGGTCCAAAAGCACGTGAAGCATTGATCAAAAATGCTGTTGTTTCCAATCGTTATAATTTGCCTCAAGCAAAAACTTTAGTCGAAAAAATAGCCGAAGCGCAAAGTGTAGCAGCAGAGAATGTTCTCTTGGGCGCGGGCTCTACCGAGATATTGGACGTAACGGGTCGTTATGCAGCACTTAGTAAAGGTTCATTGGTATTGGGCGATCCAACTTTTGGATTCTGGACAGAAACCGCCGAGCGCCTTGGATTAAAACGCATCAAGGTTCCACTGACTGCTGATAAAAAATTGGATCTTCCCGCAATGTTGAAAGCCATGACACCGGATACCAAATTGGTGTATTTGTGCAATCCCAATAATCCAACTGGAACGCTCAATACAAGAGCCGATTTAGAAGCGTTCATCACGGAAGCCTCCAAGACTGCTATGGTATTGATCGATGAAGCTTATATCGAATTCACCAATGAAAAATCTTTTGTGGGTTGGATCAATAGCAATAAAAACATCATCGTTGCTAAAACCTTCTCGAAGGTATACGGTATGGCAGGTGCTCGTTTAGGATATGCCATTGCACATAAAGACACGATCAAAGCTCTGTCTGGTGTACAGTCGTGGCCAAACGGCAACAATAGTATAGCAACAGTAGCGGCAGGATTAGCGGCGCTAACTGATCCAACATTTGTAAAAGACTATGTAGCATTGAATGAAAAGGCGAGAACATTTACTTACAATTCTTTGACCGCAATGGGCTTGAAAGTCATTCCTTCTTACACCAACTTCTTGTATTTCTCTCTTGAAGGTTATAAGAAAGATTATTATAAAGTTTTGGAGCAAAACAAGATCATGGGCCGCGAAATTTTTGAACAAAATGGAAAGTGGACGAGAATTTCAATCGGAACCATGGCTGAGATGGAGTATTATGCGAAGGCGTTGGGTTAATTAATAATTAATAAGTAATAATTAATAATGGAACAGCCGGAGCACGGGAGCGAGGATTAGAGGAAACGAAGAAGGAGGAAATACTGAGAGCCTGCCAGCGCTGCGTTTCCGCTGCGAGCGCTGCGCCGCTGCGGTTAAAAGAAATTAATAATTAATAATTGAACAGCCGGTGAGATCAAGAAAGAACAGGGGGAGGAACAGGGGGTAATACAGGAGCGAGGATTAGAGGAAGCGAGGAACGAGGAAGAGTGCGGAGAAAGTAGAAGGGGGAAAATAGGGGGAATGTGGAGTTTAAGAAATTATCCTGTACATCCTGATCGCAGTTAGGTTGATTAACATTCGGGTTCTAATCTGTGGGAATCTGTTTTAATTCGTGTTATCTGTGGTCAAAAGAAGAAGTTTGCTACGGCCTCTCTTTGTGCTACTTCTATCCCTTCTTCACCTTTGCGAATTATAAGCAGCGAAGCTGCGCAAAACTTAATTTGAATAATGCTATATGAAAAACTGGATCGTACTCATTTGTTTACTTTATTGTAACTGCATTTTTGCGCAGGATAGTTTATTCCATGAGTCTGATATTGAGTTACCTACCGCAACCGGAGTCATCAAAGGAACGCTAACGGTTCCAAAGGAATTTAAAAAAGGCCCCGTGATTTTATTCATTGCAGGAAGCGGGCCTACTGACAGAGATGGCAATAGCGGCATGATGAAATCGGAGGGAACCAAAATGCTTGCGCATCAGTTAGCCGAGAAAGGAATCGCAAGTGTTCGATACGATAAGCGAGGAGTGGCGGCTAGTTTTGCAGCAGGAAAAAAGGAACAAGACCTGCGCTTTGAAGACTATGTTCAAGACGCCATTGATTGGATACGACTCTTGAAAACCCATTCCGAATTTAATTCCATTACAATTGTAGGACACAGCGAAGGTTCTTTGATTGGAATGATTGCAGCTCCCAAAGCCGATAAATACATTTCTGTTGCTGGTGTTGGTCAATCGGCAGATAAAACACTCAAAGAACAATTAGCGGCTCAACCACCAATGGTGAAAGATCCCTCGTATGCTATTTTGGATAGTTTGAAAGCCGGTAAAACGGTAGACAGTGTAAAGCCATTCTTGTATTCGCTTTTCAGACCAAGTGTTCAACCTTATATGATTTCTTGGTTTAAATACGAACCTCAAGAATTGATCAAGCAGTTAAAAGTTCCTATTTTAATAATTCAAGGTACTAACGATATACAAGTAACTGTTGCTGATGCAAACCGATTGCATGAAGCCAATCCGTCTTCTCAATTGGTACTGATAGAAAATATGAACCATATTTTTAGAGATGTTGTGGGCGACCGAGCCGCCAACCTAAAAACATATGGCGATTTCAAACTTCCTATCAACCCAAAGCTAGCAGAGACAATCGCTCAGTTCATCTTTAAAAAATAATAGTAATGCATGCCTTTTTTGCTCCGCAGTTAAAAATACCTAAGGGTACCACCGATATTAGTTTTTATGAGAAAGGGTTAAATGCGAAAGAGATATTCAGGTTTTGTAATGATGATGGCTCTGTTCATGTAGCCGAGTTTGAACTGGGAGAAGGTATTTTTCATGTTCACGAAATAATGAGTGATGCTTTTCATAGTCCGCTTCATACAAATTCAACTTCTGTAATTATAGGGTTGTTCGTAGAAGATGTTCCCGCTGTAATAGCGCAAGCGGTTCTGGCAGGAGCCACCTTAATTTCTCCAAGTACTGACTACGATTACGGTTATCGCCAAGGAGAATTTCAAGATCCGTTTGGACATCGATGGCAGATACAAAAGAAAATTGCAATAGTAGATAAGATGGAATGAGCAGCAAATCAGGATCAAGTATTGTCTAAATAATAGACAAAGAACTGCCATGAAACACATTACTGCTTTTGCCTTTTTTCTACTTCCATTCTTAACAGTTGCTGCTCAATCTGTTAAGCCGGAATTTCGGATAGCGCTTGGTGTTCAACAGACGAGTTTGTACAGCGAGCCCTTTTATTCAAATGAGGCGGCTACCGTTACCATTACCGGTCAAAAGGCATTGATCTTACCGGATATCATGACCTCTGTGAAATTCCCTTCTAAACAAAGCGCAGTGGCACCATTTCTTGGACTTGGATTTAATCGTAAAGGAACGGAAGTATCCGGTTTTGACATTTCTTACGACCCATTACAATCTTTCAAGAAAAAAGCTATTGCTTCTTACTTGTCGGTATTTGTAGGTGCAGAATGGACGGTATTGAAACACCGTGAGGGTTCTTTCTTAATATCGCAAGCCTTGGTTTCTGAGTTACCAATTAATGCGGCTGCCATCTACAGGAAATTAGCATTTAGTAGTAGAACTCAATTAGTGTTTGAATTTCCATCTACCAATAAAGTCAATTTTTCAATTATCCCTTTTTTCCAAACTGCTATCTCTTCTTACAGTGAAGAGAAATACGAATTAAGATCGGATACAAAAGCATACCGACCTTTTTCGTTTGGTTTGTCGGTGGCCTGTTCCTTCAGATAAAGTTTTAAGTTTTGAGTTATTAAGTTCTTCGCAGCTTCGCTGCTTGTGATTCGCAAAGGTTTTTGAAGTAAAAGAAGGTACACAAAGAGTGGCTATAGCAAACTTCCTCTTTTGACCACAGATGCCAAATTAATGCTTACAGAACAAGCGAACTTTTTTAGTTTCATACTTTAATCTGTGTTAATTGTATTTACAAATCTGAGGAATCTGTGGTTTAAAAAGCAGCCAACTCTATCTTAGAATTCTTCTCGTTTTCTCACTCTCCCAATTCGAGTAAATTTAAATATCTTCATTTTATTTTGTATTGATTCAACAATTGAATCTAAAAACATGGATACTGTCAACAGGAAAATAGAAGAACTCCACCACATCGTGCGAAAGGGCATTGAAGACGGTTTGACCAATGAAGAAATTGAACAAAAGCTTTCCTCCTATAATTTAGAGCCCTATTATAGGCAGCAGTTGATCCAAAACATTCAGAATGAAAAATGGGATCGGAAGCAGTTTTGGAGAACGCTGATAGCGGGTGTTTTTGTAATGGGAGCCGGAATTGCGTGCACCTTGCTTTCGTATTTCTCTACCTGGAGTGGAGGTTACTTGGTACTTTGGGGGCTTATTGTAAGTGGAGTTGTACTCATTATTAGAGCAATTGTATACTATCGTAAATAGAAGTTATGGCAGGATATTCTTCCACTCCTTTGTTCAAGAAGTTGGGCTATCAATCCGAGTTTAGGGTATTGGTGGTGAATACTCCTGAACATTATTTTGATTGGATTGAAGGACATCCCGATACGGTTGGATTTTTTCAAAAAGGTAAAGACCTGAATCTTATTCATTATTTTGAAACCACTCTCTCCTCTCTTTATAAAAAGCTTCCCTCGCTAAAAGAAAGAATTACACAGAACGGAATGATCTGGGTTTCATGGCCAAAGAAATCGAGCGGTGTAAAAACAGATATTACTGAAGATGAAATTCGAAAACTCGCGTTAAGTATTGGCCTAGTAGATATTAAAGTTTGCGCTGTTTCTGAAGTTTGGTCTGCGCTAAAGTTGGTTATTCCGGTTTCTTCTCGCAAAAATTAAGTTACGATTAAAACTTCCTGATTCGCTAAGTGTTGCAAATAAGCAATAGAACTTCTCGTTAATTTTGTTGTTGAAAGCCTCGTCCACCGCTGATTTCAGCGGAATTAGTTTTCAAATTCAAATGATTGACACCCATGAATAATTTTACCTTGCTTGCAATTTTTCTCTTTTTTTTAAACAGTTCTTGCGAAAAAACGGTCACTCGCAAATTAAAACAAGGAACTTATAAGGGCTACTATCAAAAAATGGAGAATGGGCAACGTTCTACCACATATGTAACAATTGGGTTATATGATAATACTTGGACCGGAAATCCGGATTCCGGCGATTTCCCAAAAATGGGTCAGGGACGGTATCTATTTCATGGCGAAGACTCAATTGTGTTCACAAACGAATCAAAATGGCCTACAGGTCTTGAGAATAAGCACTTACTTCAGGGTCGTTTTAGATTTCGGTTTATAAAAGATTCTTTAGTGATAGAACGCAACCTAGGGCCTGATTTTCAAGACGAATACAGATTGGAAAAAAATTACTAGCAGCCCAACTGTATTCAAGGGCAATTTCAGGATTTGACAAAACGTTTTAAAGCCATGAAACAGTTTCTAATTATCTGTTTTGTGGCTTTTTTTGTTTCTTGTTCGAAAGATGAGAAACAGAACTTTGTTCCAGAAGGTCGTTACTCCGGACAAGTCTCCGGTGGGTATTTTCAAGGCGTTCAGCAACTAGAAATGCAATTTGCAAATAATAATTGGATCGCTGAAATGGACCCGACTAGTTCTGTTACATTTAGGAAGGGACGTTATATTGTTTTAGACGCCAATCAGGTGCTATTGAAAAACTTCGATGTTACTCATCCTTCTGAAGAAAATCGTTTTACCTATTGTGAGGGAGTTTATCGTTTCGGATATAAGAACGACACCCTTTGGCTCACGCAAAAAGATGTTGTTTGCGGTGAGATTGGATTTTTTCTAGTGAAACAACACTAATCAAGTAAAGCAGGTAGTTGTTGAATTGAACTCGTGTACCATCTAATTGATAATTAGCGTGTTATCCCCAATGTTTAACCCCTGCTATTAGAAATTACGCCCTTGCGCGCTATGATTTATCAAATTCAGATATTACTTTTGCAACAGCTACTGCGGAACTCGTTCATTACTAATGGTTACCGCAATTAAAAGAAACCCTCAAAAGAACATTTCTCTAATATCCTGTTGAATACTTAGATCCATATCGATTGAAGACCGCGATCAAACTTTAAAGTATTCATATGTATAAATTATTAGCGGCAATCGTACTTACCTCTCTCGTCTATTCTTCTTGCAGCAAGAAAATTGAAGCTGCCGATACTATCGCCAACGGTGTCTATTACGGAACGTATCAACGCATCAAAAGTGGAACAGGAAAAGAAGTGAAAGTGAGCGTTAGTTTCAATGAAGGCGCTTGGTCGGGACTCAGTGATTCAACCAAATACCCCGCACTTTGCAGAGGCGTTTTCAGTTCTGTAGGAATTGATAGTGTGCGCTTTACCAATGACTGTATTTGGACATCCGATTTCGATCATACTTACATTCTAAGTGGTAACTACTCTGTTTATTCTCGTGCAAATCATATCACCATTACGCGTACCTATGCTAACAATGAGCAAGATGTATATGAGCTGTATAAAAAGATGTAATCTATTCTAAGTTGTAAGACTTTATTATGAGCGAAAACAAATGGGCCGTCAGAAAAAAATTTGCGCTGGCATCCGGTGTCGTTTTCGCTTTTTCTTTGTCTCAAACTTGTTACTATACAGGGAAAGAAGGTTCAATCGGCTTTTTGGTATTTATTTTTGGCTGGATGGGTTTTGCAATGGGTTCCGGCGCAGCCATTAGCTGGTTTGCGAATCCACTTTTAGCATTCAGTATTTATATAGCTCGCAAGAATCAGAAACTAGCCCTATTCAGTTCCATTGCTTCATTTTTGTTGAGTTTTTCATTTTTACTATTCGACTCTGTTGTAGCCAATGAAGGTGGCGGGTCTCAAACAATTACCTCGATTGGTATTGGCTATTGGACATGGCTCGCCTCGCACCTTATTTGGATGGCCGCGATGTTTTATACTTTTGAGAGAGAGGGGAAGCCGAGTGCCGGTCCGGAAGATAGAACAAGGTATTTACATTAAGGTCCGAGTTTTTGCGCAGCTTCGCTGCTTGGAATTCGCAAAGGTGATAGAAGAAAGAGAAGTTACACAAAGTGATAACGCGGCAGACACATTCTTTTATTTAACCACAGATAGCCAGATTATTAAATACAATTACATAGATTAATTTCCACAACTCAATTTTGCTTTCATTATTCTCAGTTTTCAATCTGTGAGAATCTCTTAAATCTGCAGAATCTGTGGTTAAAAAAATCCAGAGCTATAGGAGAGCTGCAAATTCTGACAAGCTAATTATGTAACTTTAGTTTCAATCTACTACACTCAGGAAAAACTTCATCTTATGTTACTTTCTAAAGAACTTGCCCGACATATTCGTGAAATTCATTTTGGAACCAATTGGACATGGGCCAATATGCAAGAACATTTGAAAGATGTAGATTATAAAGCCGCGACTACGGCTGTAAAAGATTGCAATACCATTGCTTTGTTGGTTTTTCATATGAACTATTATTTGAATGCCGTATCTAATAGGGTTGCTGGGAATCCTTTAACCGGAAAGCATGAAGACAGTTTTAAAGTACCTGCAATAGAAACCGAAGATACATGGCAGGCCATGCTTTCTAAAACTTGGCAGGATGCTGAATCCTTTGCAGCACTGGTTGAAAATCTTTCAGAGGCCCAACTTTGGGAAAATATCAACGAGAGATACGGCACAGTTTATAGAAACATTCAAGGAGTAATAGAACACAATCATTATCATTTGGGGCAGATTGTTGTTCTTAAAAAGCTGATTACTACTCTTTGATATCTATTTTCATACGCTAACTTTATTGACTCTCATTTTTTGGCTGTTTAATGTTACAACGTCTATTTCGGTGTTTACTAAGTAGTGTAAATGGTTAAGGTTCTGATTTTCATCCGGATGGATTTCAGTGACTTGTGATCCAATTCCACACTTATAACACCAACAGCAAAATGAAAAAATTGTTAGCTTTGGCAATCATTGCCTTAGGATTTAGTTCTTGCAGTAAAACCGGTTCAACACTCACTCCGGTAAATGACAATCAACCTTCCGTAAACAAAGAAGTTGCTCCCACGCCTCCTCCGCCTTGTACAAACATCTATCAGCTCGATTTGAAACAAGGTAAAAGAGAAGCCATTCCAACAATTTGGAGTATCAAAGTGGCTTATGGAATAAAAGCCTGTGATAACACTCAAACGCTCAGCGGTACTCTTGAGGTTTATAACAATACAACAGGTGAGTTGGTAATGTCAAGTTCCAATCTTCCTTTGAGTGGTCAAACAACCTTTTTAGGAGTAGCATTCGGCATCTATCGTGTAGTTCTAAAAGCTGTTAATGCTGAAACCGGTGCAGTTATTGAAACGAAAGTGGCCAGTATTAAAGTAGCCTGGCCCGGCGTTTAGTTTTATATTTGGTTTGTCGGTTGGTCGTTCATGTTGACTCATGAACGACCTTTTTTATTTTAATTGGTCGCTCGCTAGGGGTTAATTAAGACAGCGCACAGTCTTTTGTCGTAACTTTCTACAATGATATTGAACCGCATAGCCGTTGTAAAAGGAGATATCACAAAAACTCAAGTAGATGCGATCGTTAATGCTGCGAACAGCTCCTTGCTTGGTGGAGGCGGAGTAGACGGCGCTATTCATCGTGCCGGAGGGCCTGCTATTTTGGAAGACTGTAGGAGAATTATTGCTAGGCAAGGTTCCTGCAAAACCGGTGAAGCTGTTATTACAGGGGCAGGGAAGCTTTCTGCAAAATATGTTATTCATACCGTAGGTCCGGTTTGGAATGGTGGGGGAAAAGGCGAAGCTGAGAAATTGGCCAACTGTTATTTGAATGCTCTCACACTCGCGAAAGAACATCAGTGTCATTCCATTGCATTTCCCAATATCAGTACGGGAATCTATGGTTATCCCAAAGAAAGCGCCGCAGCAATAGCGATCAGCTCCATCGTTCATTTCATTAATGAGCAAGCCTTACCCGAGCAAATTATCCTAGTGTGCTTCGACGATGAGAACTATCAATATGCAGTCAACAAATTGAAACAATTCACCAAATAATAGCACATGAAATACAAGTACTTATTTATTGTTGGTTGTCTTCTTGTTGTGGCACTTGCACTGCTTAGGGAGTGGATGGGAGGAGGTGTTTATGTTCATCATATTTTGCAAAGAAAGGATATGCCCGGTATTTCCAATTGGTGGGGACTCCCCGTAATGGCAGTACTGAGTTTTATTTGTATAGGAAGAATTGAAAAGCATCTCCTTGCTGTGGCTGAAAGCCAAAGATCCAGAGTCTCAAGAACAGCTGTTTACAAGTTTCTTCTTGCAGCGGCTTTTGGAATAATATTATCCGTTTGTTTTACGTATAAAGTGGATTTGTTCCTCGAGAATGTGCTGTATCTGCTGATTGCATTGGCCGTTTTCTTTCCACTTTATCACGGAGAATACATACTAGGATTCGTGCTTGGAATGACCGTAACTTTCGGTGCCATTCTTCCTACAGCCTTCGCATTGGTAATTGGGGGTGTTAGTTTAATTCTGCATGTTCTGGTCTATAAAAAGCTTCTTGCTAAATTCAGGGCGAATGGGTAAGGTGAAATGCTAAAGTTTTATCAAATTGTACAGATAGGAAAATAAATTCTCTGTAGTTCGTTAATTTAAGTATCCAAATTATAAAGCCATGAAAAAGCACCTGTCATTATTGTTTACTTTAATTGCATTCAGTGCACCATTTATCGCATCTGCACAGCAAAAAATTACAGATCCATTTGTTAAGCAATCAATCGGTTCTACAAAAGAAGGAGTGAGTCAAGAAGTCTTGAACGAGTATCAAGCAATTATAGACGCGGCAACGAAAAGAACCAAGGGGGCCGATCATGAATTAGTAACCGCTTTCACTGAAGAAGAACGAGCAAAACTAGAGGCTATTTTCGTTAAAATGAGCCCTGAACAACAAATGAAACAACGCGTACTCTTTGTAAAAGCACCCAAGCCTCTTGGAAAACAATCGCCCAGCGAAGCACAATTTGAGTCGTTTAAAAAGGCAAATGTATATGGAGTTTGGATCGATGGAAAAAAGGTAACTAACAGTGAATTGAATAAATATACCGCCGGTGATTTTGATCAGGTTTTTATTAGCAAGCTTCATGGTGCCGCAGCTAAAGGGAAAACGTATACACATCAGGTTGATTTGATGACCAAGTCGTACTATGCTGCCTATGTTAAAGAAGCTTCTAAAGATAAAAAGGCCTACCTAATGGTTCGCCGGGGTATTCCAAACGTATAGCCTTTATCATATTTAATTAGCAGGCCGCTTTCTTTAAAAGATGAAAGCGGCCTGTTTCTTTACTCAATCCCCCCGATTAAGAAATAGATTACAGCGCCGCTTTTCAAATGTGTCGATTCTACTGTAAGTAAACCAAAGAGAATGGTAAGGTATTGGTAATGCCGAATACACTCATTTTCCATATTCCTGAAATACTTGTTTTGGCACTATTGTACTTTCCTCTCAGTGAGAACACCACACTGCTATTGCCACAGTTGATGTAAATGCTATCGGTTCCGGCAGGTGTAGTATAGGTGCCATTGTATTTCTGAACATTTGCATTGGCAGTATCGCTCATTGATCCGCCTGTATCACTAAAATAATAACGAATCTGACCGTTCGTGCCTAAAATAGCGCCGTGCTCCCAAATTTGTGTGTTTACAAATCCTTTCCAAAATGGAGCTTTTGGCGTAGTATCACCCTGCCCGCTATCGCTGCTTTTACTGCACGAAATAGCGAGTAGTGATAAGCTAAATAAGCATTTGAGAAGTTTTGTTGTTGTAGGTCTCATATCAATTTGTTTCGTGTAAAACTAACTGATAGCTATAGTGTAGGAAATACTTAAAATGTATTAGTTGGGCATTAGGTGGGTAGGCTTTGGATAATTAGGCTTTGGGCTTTTGTTACTTGGGCCCAATAATGATTTACTATTTGCGTGGTGAAAAGCAATTGATGCGCTTCTGATAGAAAAAGCAATTAAAGTCTTCTAATTCTTAATTCTTACCTCTTAATTCTTAATTTTTAAAACCAATTGTTCTTATGAGCCATCGTTATGATCTCGGCTCTAGATTGAACGTGCAGCTTGTCGTAGATATTTGCAATGTGTTTGCGAACGGTAAGAACACTGATATTCAAAGTAGCAGCAATTCGTTTCGCATCTTTTCCCTGAACCATATGCTGTAGAATTTCTTCCTCGCGGGTTGTGATTATAGAGGGGACGGTATTTTGCTTTTCGCTATCATTCGAATTGGCCCGGTTGGACTGACTCATAATGGAGAGCACTTTTCTTGCAATAGCCGGACTCATTGGTGCTCCACCGTATTGAAGTACGTTTACTACCGATTCTTGAAGAGTGCTTGCCGGTTCGTGTTTTAGCAGATATCCTGAGGCACCGGATCTAATGGCTTCGAAAATTTTATCATCATCGTCGAATACCGTTAATACAATGAAATGTACTTCCGGATACAAAGGTTTGGCAATCTTTATGGTTTCAATGCCGTCTAACTGTGGCATTTCAATATCCATGAATATGACTTCGGGAAGCTTTTGAACAGGGAGACCCTTTAGTTGCTCCAAACAGTCGTGCCCGTTTACGGCACTAAAGATCAGATCAAAATCGGGTAGGCTTTTCAATTTTTGCTGAAAAGTGGTTCTGTTTACCTGATTGTCTTCTGTAAAAGCGATTCTGAATGCCATTATTGTAAAATTAGGTAGGTCTTTCAACCTGTACTATAATCAATTTGAAGTACCTGAAACATACACACTGCATCCTCCGTTCGGATTTTCTTTCCAATCAATCTCCCAATTCGATTCTTCCGCTCTTCTTTTCATGTTGTGAAGTCCGTTTCCTTTATGGAGCATAGCAGACTTATTAAATCCTACTCCGTTATCGGATACAGTTGCACTCCAGTTATTTGAATCACTCTTGATGGTAATTGTCAAGTTTGTTCCTTTACTATGTTTCAATCCATTATTAATCCCTTCTTGAATCAAACGATATAGGTTAAATGCTTGAGAAGAGCTTAGAAGGATATTGGTTTCAATTTCTTCTACCACATCTACATCCATAGCCGGGTAACCGTCTATTATTTTATTGATATAGCTTTTAATTCGATCACTAATGGCAGTTAAAGAAAGTGCTTCTTTGTTTAACACCCAAATAGTATCGTTTAACTGTGAAATGATGGCTTGAGAATTAGAGTGCAATCCCTGTACGGTTTTTTTAATGCCGGGATCCACTTCGTTTAAATGAATGCTGTCGATTTGTGCCGCCATTGATGCCGCATAAGCTCCTAAATTATCATGAAGGTCGGCCGCAATTCGTTTGCGCTCTTGTTCTTCTGCTTTTTGAACGGCCAAAGCTGCTTTAGTTTTTTCTTCTTCCCTAATTGCGGTTTGGCGGATTTTTTGTTTGGTACGAAAGCGAGAAAACAGGATCAGTCCAACCGCTACGATCAAAACAAGAAATGCAATGGATTCATAGAAGAGGATGTCCTTTTGTTGAATGTCATTTTTTTGTTTTAGAATGGTATTTTCCTTTTTCTGCACCTCGTATTGCGTTTGTGCCTGCGCTATGGCTTCCGCTGAGTTTGCTTCGTATAGCGAGTCTTTTGCTGCATTTAATTCTTCCAAGGTAGCCGCATAAGATTCTAATTGGTGGTCTTCTTTGTAATAACCGGCCAGTAGTTTCAAAAATTCAACCCTGTTTTTGGGATCGTTTAGGAATGTAGACCCTCCAGAGAACTCATTTGAAACCAGACTTCCTTTTTGTAAAAACTTCTTACACAGTTCAATGGCTTTTTTCAGTTGTCCCGACTGTGCATAGAATTCTACAATTCTAATATTATCATCAATCAAAATGCTGGTAGCTGATATCTTACTTCTAACCTGAATCATTTCCAGCAATGCTTTTTCAGCTTTTTCATAGTCTTTTTGATTGGTGTAGATGGAGCTTAGCGTTCTCAATGCAGTGGCAACAATGTTTAAGTTTTCAATTTGTCGTCCAAGGACTAGTCCCTTCTGTGTGAAGTAAACGGCTGAATCTGTTTTGTCGGTGATCATTAAAGCGATGCCATAATTTACAAAGCTTGAGGCACGGGGTAGTAAATTGTTCGAATTTGTTGGACTTGCTTCCATTCCTTTTACAATCCACTGCACTGCTTCGGGCATTTTACCCATTGCCATATACACTGATCCAATGGTATTCGACGTAAGCGCAATGTATATACTGTCTTGGTATTTTTCCGCTATAGGAAGCATTTCGAAAAGTACTTCCAAGGCTTTTTCGTAGTTAGATTTAACGCCATAACTCATGGCCTTCACTCTTTGTAATTTGAAATACAGATCGCGTGCAGCGGGGTCGGAGGGAGGGTATTTTGCGATTTCAGGCTCTACGGTAAGTCGTGCACTATCAGACCATCCCCATTGTGTATACGTATATGATAAGGCCAGAGCTGCCCTTGTTTTGATCCGTGTATCTGTTGATTTACTTGCTAGTTGGCTGATTTCGTTGGTGTAGCTTTCAAGGCTATCTCTGTGCATGCTTTGGTATTCCTCTGTTAATGCCAGCAGCTGCTCAAGTTTCGCATTTTTTGAGGTGCTTGAATACACTAGGTTTCGCAGACTATCAATTTTTTTAGTTTGCGCAGTAGCAGACAGTCCCCAAAGGAAAAGCAGTAAGGTGCAGAAACAATTGTGCATACAGGGGGTTGAGAATACTAAGTTAACCGTTTTTCGGGCAGGAAGAGAGGAGTACTACAAATTGAGTAGGAGGGAAGTAATTAATAATTAACAATTAATAATTAATAATGGAACAGCCGGAATAGAGGAGGGAGGAAATACAGAGAAAGAAGAGGGGGAAGAACAGGGGGGATGGAGGAGCGAGGATGAGAGGAGGCGAGGAACGAGGAAATACCGGGAAAGAACAGGGGGAGGGATAAACTACAAAACCAAGTAGGCTCAGAGGCACGGGGATTCGCTGCGTTATCGCTGCGGCCGCTGCGGTTAAAAAACAAGTAAANAGGAACGAGGAAATACCGGGAAAGAACAGGGGGAGGGATAAACTACAAAACCAAGTAGGCTCAGAGGCACGGGGATTCGCTGCGTTATCGCTGCGGCCGCTGCGGTTAAAAAACAAGTAAAAAAAGAGGAAGGAGAAGCAACTACTCCGTGCCACCGTGTCTCCGTGGTTCTACATTCCCCGCGTAGCGGCTCTGCTTCCTAAAGTAGATGACTCTTCGAAATTCAAACTTCTAAAAACATAAAGCAGTAACAACCTTTTCAACCTTAAGCAAAACAACTTTACATTAATAAATTTCTCCCTTTCGGTCTATGTAAAATTTCACGGTTTCGCATCTCTATTTTATATTAGAATGGTTATATGAAAGCATTGTATTTATTCTTAAGTTGCCTATTGCTAGTTGCTTGCAGAGAAAAGGAAACACCGGTAAAACAAACGAATCAAACTGATTCTCTAGTATCGCAAACCAAGCATGTGGAGACACCCGCCTCCCACAGCGCTGAAACCTCAGTTCGGCCCATCTGGGGTTATCGTTTTGAAGTGGAAGGCGATTTTGATGGCGATGGAAAGAAAGAACTGCTAACCGAACATTACACTAGCCTACTTACTAATAAGGAAATCAATAAATTTTTTGACTTAGACGATTACGATTCATTGGTTGCTATTACCGAGTCGAGAAAGCCTTATTCCTTCTTGCTATCTACTAACAAGCACTTAGATACGGTTGTTATTTCTTCCAACCCCCAATTGTTTGGATTGAGCCTGCTTAAAAACGAAGGAGATTTAGACGGTGATGGAGCAGATGAATTGAGTTATGTTGTGAACTGGGCCGACTGGTCAAACCTCAACACCTGGCATATCCTAAGTTTTAAGAAAGGGCGTTGGAGAGAAATCTATTCTTTCTCTATTTGGGATTGGCAACTACCCGATTTGCCGGAATCAGCCAACACCTATGGGCCTTTTGGCACAGAGGCCAAACAATTCGATACAACACATACTTATAAACCCGGCGAATTACCGGAAGAATGGAAGAACTTCAAAGGCTTGGTAACAAAATTGGGCAAAGGAAAAATTAGAATCCGTTATTCAAATGACGAAGCAGAGGAAGCTGAGAAGGTGGTTTATTTGAAATAGGAGGGAGATAATTAATAAGTAATAATTAATAATGAAACAGCCGAGATAATTAATAAGTAATAATTACTAATGAAACAGCGGCGAAGCAGGAACGAGGATGAGAGGAGACGAGGATAGAGGAAATACAGAGAAAGAAGAGGGGGAAGAACAGGGGGGATGGAGGAGCGAGGATGAGAGGAGGCGAGGAACGAGGAAATACAGGGAAAGAACAGGGAGAAGAACAGGGGGGATGGAGGAGCGAGGATGAGAGGAGGCGAGGAACGAGGAAATACAGAGAAAGAAGAGGAAGAAGAACAGGGGGGATGGAGGAGCGAGGATGAGAGGAGGCGAGGAACGAGGAAATACAGGGAAAGAACAGGGAGAAGAACAGGGGGGATGGAGGAGCGAGGATGAGAGGAGGCGAGGAACGAGGAAATACAGAGAAAGAAGAGGAAGAAGAACAGGGGGTTGCGCTGCGTTATCGCTGCGATCGCTGCGCCGTTGCGGTAAAAAAACAAGTAGAAAAAGAGGAAGGAGAAGCAACTACTCCGTGCCACCGTGTCTCCGTGGTTCTACATTCCCCGCGAAGCGGCCTTTGCGCTCTTAGGTACAGACTCTTCGAATATCAGCCTCTACTAAACTTAAAGCAATAAAACACTCTCCGACCTCCAACCACAATTCCTCTGCGTTTCGGCTGTTCCCCCTCGCATCAGCACCTCTTTACATATATTCTTGCTTAACAGAATTTTGGGAACTGTCATAGGTTACAAGTCTTGCATCCAAGGAATGAATGCTAAAATGCCGTTATGAAAAAATTGATTTTGGTTACAAGTGCCATTGTTTGTTTTACATTCTTTTCTTGCGATAGCCCAGCGCGTTTCGATCAACCTCAACCCGATGGAGAACCAATTTTATCAAGCATTCCCTTTCAACTTAAAGGGAGTTATGCTTCTTCCGATAGCACTTACTTCTTATTAATAAACGATTTCTCAATAGTTCGAAAGTATCACAACCTCATTCGTTTTAATATCGACAGTTTGGACAAGAACTTGATTATAAAAGGAAATACAGTTGAAGATACGCTCAATCGACAGTCTTATTACTATCAGCGAATGGGTGATTCAATCATAATTCGAGATGAATTTATGGATACACTTTTTCTGTTCGATCAAGATCATGTATTGAAACGCTATAAGGGCTATTATTTTGTTAATAGAAAAGATGAAAATGCCGGATGGGAATTGTTTCAATTGAATGCTAAAAGGAACAGCATAGAAATGAGCACGGTCGCCAATACTCAACATTTGGATTCTTTGCAGGAACCAAGCTCCGATACAGGACCTGATCATCATAAAATTTACCATTTGGAGAAAAAGCAGTTCAAGCATTTTCTTCGTCACGACGGTTTTGGTAATACTAGTACTTTTTATCGAATTCAATAGTCTTTATGGACATATACTAACTTTTCAATCATGAAAATGTTAAATTGACTAAGAGGCTTGTAAATAATAGATGTTCTGAATAAATTGAGATGGTTATGAGATTTTTAATTTTTGTTTTGTGTTCAATTACTTTGGTGTCTGGCAAAAGGCCTTCCGATATAGTTTCAGACCCAGTTCAGGCCAAACAAGGCTATGAATATCTATTAGAGGTAAGGAGTACCCCAGTCAATTATTACAAAGAGTTGGGGTATGCTAAGAATATCAAAGTTTCCGGTATAAAGCTGATATGGAATGACACCTTAGCTCAGGTGGCTACAGCCAAAGCGATGGATATGGCCAAGCGAAATTATTTTGCGCATGTAGATCCTGATGGATTTGGAATGAATTATTACATCAACAAAGCAGGATATAAATTGAATGCGGATTGGTTGTCGAAGAAAAGTATGAATTATTTTGAATCCTTGGTTGCAGGAGACTACAATGGTGTTGATGCCATCAAAACATTACTTATAGATGCTCAAACACCTGGTTTGGGCCATCGCAGTCATTTGCTTGGATTGAACGAATGGAACGGCAGTTTGAAAGATATCGGAATAGGGTATGTAAGAAGCGAAACCGGCAGTACCTATAAAACATATGTTTGTGTGTTGATTGCGAAGCATGATTGGTGAGGGGAATTAATAATTAACAATTGATAATTAATAATGGAACAGCGGAGAAACAGGAACGAGGATGAGAGGAGACGAGGATAGAGGAAATATAGAGAAAGAAGAGGAAGAAGAACAGGGGGTTGCGCTGCGTTATCGCTGCGACCGCTGCGCCGCTTCGGTAAAGTTGCTTTGAATATCGGGTTCTAATCTGTGGCAATCTGTTGTAATTTGTGGTATCTGTGGTAAAAAAATTACTAAAGCTTATCTAGCAAAGATTTCAGAAAAACTCCACTGTCTGATTTTCCGAACGGAATGAAACTTAAACATATTCATCGGAATTCATCTTTTCATCAATGCTGAAAATTCAGTATATTTCAATACGAAATAGTTCAGCCATGAGTAAGTCTACATTTCTATGTATTTTCCTGTTTGCAACGCTTGCTACGAAAGCTCAATCAACTTCCTATAATCAGAAGCTTGCAGATTCCCTCGGTGCCGATGAATACGGTATGAAAACGTATTACTTTGTAATTCTAAAAACGGGAAAGACAGTTGTTAAAGAAGGCAAACTCCGTGATAGTTTATTCAAAGGTCATATGGATAATATTGGCCGACTTGCAAAGATGGGTAAGTTGGTGGTTGCAGGTCCTTTTGGTAAAAACGACAGGGCCTACCGCGGTTTGTTTATATTCAATGTGAAGTCGCAAGAAGAACTACAGCAACTACTTGAATCAGATCCTACAATAAAGTCCGGAATTTTTGAAGTGGAAGTAACACCATGGTATGGCTCAGCAGCTTTACCAATGTATTTGCAATACCATGAAAAGGTTCAAAAGTCGGGTTTATAGCTAATCATTGATTTAGTAAATATTTGTTTTAAGCGTATTAGAGTTATTCTCAAAACATTCGTATCTTCCGCCTTCCAACCAACTTCAAAGAGCCTACAGAATTTGTTTCTCTTTACAACCCCGCCTAGCTTGTGGTATCGGTTTATATTAATAAACTTTAATTCATGAATCGTTTTTCTATTCAACAGTTTGCTACACTTGCAATGGTAGCCATCAGTTTTGCTGCCTGTACTTCGAAAATTCAAAATCACGAGCTTATGCCGGGTAAATATATTCCCGATGATCAGGCTTTGTACAATAAAGTAGTAGCCCTCGATAGTATCTTCTTTAATACCTATAATAATTGCTCCTTAATGCTTGATGCATATGCCGATTTTTATGCCGAAGATGTTGAGTTCTATCACGACAAAGGAGGTTTCTCCAACTCTAAAAAGGACGTAGTGGAAGGTACCAAGAACAATGTTTGTGGGAAAGTAACACGTCATTTGGTGCCCGGCTCAATAGAAGTATACCCTATCAAAGACTATGGAGCTATTGAATTTGGCTTTCATTATTTCAGAAACAATCAAGAACCAGATGCAAAGCCCCACCCTGCTCGTTTTGTGATCATTTGGAAGCAAGAAGGCGAGAAATGGAAAATCAAGAAAGTTGTAAGTCTACATTAATAGAATCAGCTTAAATTGGTGTAAATAATAAATTATGAGCACTACGGCAATCTATATAATCCTTGCAGTTGGCTTCTTATTCCTTTTTCTTATTCTTTTTTTGGTAGGTATTAAGAAGAAGAAGAAATCAGTGATATATGCAAGTATCATCAGTTTTATTGCATTTGTGATAATAGCAATCATCACAGGGTTTACCATTATCAAGTCTTTATTCACCGGCTCAGAATATTCGCTGAAAACAGATGCGCCTACGATGTATAAAAACATTTTTGGACAAGCACCCGGTCCTTGTGTTAGTATTATAGCTTCAGAAATTCCGGTGATTCCTCGTGTAGATACAAGAGCTGCGATAAAGTTTACTGCATGCAGTGCCGAAATGAAATCAATTTTGAAACAATACCCATATACAAGTTCGTTTCTAAAAACACCGGATCCATTCACTGCAAACGATTCTTTTTCACCGTCCTCCATAGGTGATTCAGCATGGAAATACTATTACGAATTGGAGCCGGGAGCTGTTTGGAGAACGATTTGGATGAGTAAAGACAGTACAAAAGTAATTGTAGAACAAATTGAAGATTAAATACCATGACACTTATAGCCATCTTTTTCCCCTTTTTATCTTTCATACTGAGAGGCAGAATTCTCACCGGAATTCTATGCCTCATTCTTCAAATAACCCTTATTGGATGGATACCTGCAGCAGTATGGGCTGTTATCTCTCTTCAAAATGCACGCGCAGATAGAAGAACGGAGCGGATTGTGAGAGCAATGAGGGGTAATTAATAATTAACAATTAATAATTAAAAATGAACAACGGAGTACAGGAACGAGGATAAGAGGAGACGAAGAGCGAGGAAATACAAAGAAAGAACAGGCATAGGAACAGGGGGTAATAGAGGAACGAGGATGAGAGGAGACGAAGATAGAGGAAATGCAGAGAGACAGCCTGCGCTGCGAAGTCGCTGCGGGCCTGTCCTGAGAAGGCCGAAGGACGCTGCGCCGCCGTGGTAATTATAATTAATAATTAAGAAGTAAGAATTAAGAATGGAACAGCCGGGGTGGTAATTGGTGAATTTGGGAGTTTGTGAATGTGGGAATGAATTGCAACTTGAACCGAGGCTATAAAACAATACTTTGCGAATTCTTTGCGCACTTAGCGGTCGTTGCGGTGAAGCTACTCCGAATATCGAAATCTAAGAACCCAACACCAAATTCCCCTAGTTTTCTTAATTTAACAAAAACATTGCCATGGTTGAACCTATAACCAACGACTTCAATGCAGAAATGGACTATTGGATCGATCAACTCAACGATTATACTCCAGAACAATTTGAATTAAAGCCATCTGCATCGGAATGGTCGGTAGGCCAGATGTATCAGCACCTGTTGGAGGCTACAGTATATTTTTTCAAGAACACCAGAGAATGCATCCAATCCGATACAAATAAACACGAGCAACTCACTTTGAAAGGTCAAGGTTTCTTTGAGATGGGGGCGCTACCCGCAGTTCGCATTGAAGGCCCTCCTACTAATAAACTCACTCAACAGCCTGAGAGCATTGAGTACATTAGAGAAAAATTAAGTTCGCTGAAAGAAAAAGTAAACACAATATTTCACGATTTGCATCACAACAACAAAGGGGGTAAAAAGCAACATTTCGATTTGGGATTTTTCGCAGCAGATCAATGGATGCTTTTTATGTATTTGCATTTGCATCATCATCGTTTGCAAGAAGCAAGGTTGCGAGAATGGCTCAAGTTAAATTGATGTGCTATTTGGTTAGTAAAGTACATCTATTTTTTATTATAGCACTCAGGTTGCTGTTGTACTCTATTTTACGGGCCAATAGAATCTAATACCTTTACGAAATGTTTGAACCAGGATATACCGAAGTGGTTGTGTTCTATCGTTTTGGAGAAGGGATAGAAGACTATTTTATTGAAACCGTAGAAGCAAGAAAGGAAGGAGCATATTTCAAACTCGTGAATGCCCCAGTATTTGCCCCCAATTTGTCTGCCGAAGACATCGTACGTTGTCGAGAAGAAAACGGCAAGAACTATTACGAGGAATTGATTCATGCCTCTGAGTTCAGTACCATTCAAATTCTCGTAAACAGTATCGAACAGAAGAAAGGGATTGAACTCGCCCTTGCCGCCTATGAATGTGACGTAAACCCCTATGTGGCTCCTAATTTCATCGTACTTACTGTGTATCCGGAGGCCGACTATCGGTCCATTCAAAAATACCTAATGAGCAAAGTGCGGGAAGACGCGATTCAATTCAAAGAAGCCAGTTTAAGAACAAAACATAAGGCATCGCTGATGTAATCACGTCTGCTGTTTAAAAATTTTGTATATTCAGGTAGCAGTCAAAAGTCGCTTTGTTGTAATATTAACTTATCCTACAATCAATGAAGCAAAAAAGATTATCTCCTATTTGGTGGATAGGAATGCTCGCTTGTATTCCTTTTGCATTTGTATTGATAAAGCGCAATGCTGACGAGGCTACACAGAAAAACACAATTACAACTACAAGCTCTTACCAATGGATTAAACTACTTGATTCTGCTCCTTGGAAGAAAACTTACAATTATCAGCTTTTTGCAATCAGAGACACGCTCTGGTGCTTTCATCCCGATACTGTTTGGTATTCCTTGGATGCCGTTAATTGGAGCACTTCGGGTCTGTCTGATGCTGTTAATAATCAAGCCTTCCTTGATTACGTAGTTAAAAACGACACGGTTTTCGGTTTTGGTTATTTTGAAGGAAACATTGAACGGTATACATTTCAACCCAAATTGTTTATTACGTCCAATCTTCGTTCTTGGAAAGAATCTGCTAGCAATTTACCACGATTGTTCTTTTATCATCCATTTGTGTTCAATAACAAGTTTTGGATTATTGGTGGGGAAGAACAAGAAGTAAGTTCAGAAATATGGTCATCTAACGATGGAAGAAATTGGTTCAAAGAAAAGGCCAGTACGGCGCTGGGTAAAAGAACCGGCTCTCAAATTGTTAATCTTCGAGACACCCTCTATTTGCTGAACAATGATGTTTGGCGTTCTACAGATGCAATCAATTGGACAAAAGTATCGGATGCCATTGTGCCAGGCCAAACAATTTTTGGCTATACAGCTTTGGTTTATAATCAGAAGATATGGTTGCTTGGATGCAATAGAAACGGCCAATTCACCAGCAACGTATTGAATAGCAGTGATGGTATTCATTGGGAAGAACAAGAGGCTCCTTGGCTGCCACGAGGAGGAATTGCTGCCACTGTATTTAAGAATCAAATTATTATGACGGGTGGCAAATATGGTGGAACACCCAATCACCCTGAGTTTCGCTATGATAACGACGTTTGGGTGATGTATTAAGATTTTGTATATTACGTTAGATACCACATCAAAACTCAACTTCCATGAGATCAATTGCTCTTGAATTCAAATGGGCCATTTACTTCACGCTAATGATGTTAGCTTGGGTGCTTGCTGAAAAATTTCTTGGATTTTATTCCACCAGAATTGCCCAACACAATACGGTAACTTTTTTTGTAGCCATTCCTTCAATTCTTTTGTATGTTCTTGAAATGAGAAACAAGCGAGAGGATTATTATGGTGGGCCAATGACCTATTTGCAAGGGTTAAGATCGGGTGTAGTTATGACGCTTTTTGTGGCAATTCTAACACCCCTTTCTCAATACTTGATTCATAATTATCTTTCACCTGAGTTTTTCTCGAATATGATCGATTACAATGTTTCTAGTGGTAAAATGAAATTGGCAGAAGCTGAAGCGTATTTCAATTTGGATAATTTTATGCTGGAGTCTACTATTTTTTCTGCAGTAGTGGGTATTGTTACTGCGGCCATTGTAGCCATATTCATGAAAAGGAAAGTGGTTTCGGTGTCTTGAATTACTCGTTGGGCCCTAAGCTTTGGATTTTTATGACCATAGAATACCTTTAAATAAAGTTCTGAGTTATTGAGTTATTAGTTATTAAGTTTTGTGCAGCTTCGCTGCTTGGAATTCGCAAAGGGGAAGAAGTTTAAAAAGGAGCGCAAAGAGTTTGTCCTTCTAAAGTTCTATATTGACCACAGATAGCAAGAATTAGTACAGATTTGCAAAGATTATCTTCTGATATTCGGAGTAGCTTTACCGCAGCGGCGCAGCGATCGCGGCGGATTCGCAGCGAATCCCCGTGCCACTGAGCCTCCGTGGTTCTGTATTTCCTCGCTCCTCGTCTCCTCTTATCCTCGTTCCTGTACTCTGCTGTTTCATTATTAATTATTACTTATTAATTATTAATTACCTCGGCTGTTCCATTCTTAATTATTACTTCTTAATTATTAATTCGTCTTTGTTTTCCCGATTCCATAAATCCATTTACTCATTGCGTAATAACTCGCTTTGCTCTCACTGTTAGTTTTGTGCACGAATTGAAAATGTAAAAAATTAATTGATGAGAAAATTATTAGTAGCGTTGTTATTTATTACGGGATCCGCCACTGCACAGGATTCTACGAAGAAGAAAGTTTTGAATGAAGTAGTAGTATATGGAAAAAAGAATATTTATAAAATCGACACTAGTAACACAGTAGCTAAAATGCCTTTGCGCGATTTGGATAATCCGCAGGTGTACAATTCTATTTCGAAATTTATATTGAAAGACCAACAGATCACCAATCTGCAAACAGCATTGAACAACGCAACTGGTATCAGTCGCCTATGGGAAAGTACCGGTAGAGGTGGCGACGGTGCCGAGTATTATTCTATGCGTGGGTTTGCACTTCAACCCACATTATTAAACGGTATGCCCAATATCGTGAATGGAACCATTGATCCCATTAATATTGAAACCATTGAAGTGATCAAAGGCCCCAGTGGAACGCTTTATGGCGGCGCTGTTGCATCCTATGGTGGATTGATCAACATCGTTACTAAAAAAGCCTATGAAGGATTTGGAGGCGAAATTGGTTTTATGACAGGAACCAATAATATGAATCGCTTTACCGCAGATATCAATGCTCCAATCTCCCAAAATGTATGGGCTCGCGTGAATGCTGCTTATCATTATGAGAATACCTTTCAAGATGCGGGATTCCGGAAGTCAATATATGTTGCGCCTTCTTTCAAGATCAATGCGAACAAAAAATTGACGTTCTTGATCAATACAGAATTTAGAAATGGAGAGTCTGCCAATGCGCCAATGATCTTCTTGAACCGTTACAATCCATTGTCTTTTAGTTCAATTGATGTTTTCGAAAAGAACTATAAGAAGGCTTTTACTACTAATAGCCTCTCTATTAAAAATCCCGGATTTGCGATTCAAGCGCAAGCCAACTACCAACTTTCAAAATATTGGACTTCACAGACTGTTGTTTCTAGTAGCAATACTAAGACAGACGGCTACTACCACTATTTGTGGGACGCTTCCAATGGTGATCAATTCACTCGTTATATTTCAAAGAGAAATGGTGCAACCTATACTACTGATCTTCAGCAAAACTTCATCGGTAAATGGGAACTTGGATCAGTTGAGAGTGATTTGTTTATTGGCTTCGATTACCTTCAATCCAATATTGAAAACAATAGCACCGGATGGGTGGCAAACGGAGTGGTATCACTTGTTAACGGAACAGACGGTGGTATCTTAACCAGTCAAAAAGTAGACAACCTCGTTGTAAACAGTAGTGAAGGAAAGTCAAGAGCCGTTACAAAAATTGCTGCGGCTTATGTTTCCAATTTGTGGCATCTTACAGATAAGCTGAGTGCTATGACTAGCTTGCGTATTGACAATTTCAAGGGCTTGCCGTTGTATGCAGCCGGAGAAATCAAATCGCAAACTACGCTATCACCTAAGCTGGGCTTAATTTATCAACCGGTTAAAGACAAATGGTCTTTCTTCGCCAACTACATGAACGGCTTCACGAACTTAGCCCCTGCAACGGTTTCAGATGTAAACGGACAAAACCCTACTATTAAAATTTTCGATCCTGAACATGCGAATCAGTGGGAAGTAGGAACCAAAGCAAGTTTGTACAAAGACCGAATTGCTATTACCGCTAGCTACTATTCTATTTTGGTTACCAATAAAACCATGACCGATCCTACTAACCCAAACAATACCATTCAAGGTGGTGAAGTTGAAAGCAAAGGAGTTGAATTCAGCGTTACAACAAATCCAATTGAAGGATTGAGTATTGTAACAGGGTTTAGCCACAACGATTCAAAAGTTACTAAAGACGCTACCGATGGTGGATACTTGAACATGCGTCCGGAAGAAGCAGGTCCTACTGATCTCTTTAACTTCTGGGCTAACTATAAAGTAGGCAAAGGAGTATTGCGTGGGTTAAGTGTTGGTTTCGGTGCAAATCATGCGAGTAAGCACTATACTTTGAACCGAAGCAATATTGGACAATTCGCATTACCTGAATACACCGTTCTTAATTCGGTTCTTTCTTACAATGGCGCTAACTATACCATTAGTGTGAAAGTAGACAATCTTACCAATCAAAAATATTACCGCGGATGGAGTACCGTTACTCCTCAAGCGTTGAGAACTGCTTCATTAGGGTTCACTTATAAATTCTAATGATGGTAAAAACAGTAGTTAGACAAATACACCTCTGGCTCGGACTTCTGTCCGGGCTACTGGTGTTTATAATCGCCATTACAGGTGCCATCTACACTTTTCAAGAGGAGATTCAAGATGCGATGAAGGACTATCGTTTTACGGCAGTGCAGCAAACACCGGTGAAACTCCCCTCAGATTTGTTACCAATTGCTGAAAATGAACTACCAGGAAAAAAGGTGCATTCCATTCAGTATAGCACAGCAAGTAGATCTGTGGAAGCCTTGTTTTACAGTGCCGAGAAAGGGAATGATTACTATTACATTGTCTACCTAAATCCCTATTCAGGAGAAGTATTGGGCGTTGAAAATGTGGCTACTAGTTTTTTCAGAATCATCTTAGATGGCCACATGTATTTGTGGTTGCCAAGAAACATTGGTGCTCCGGTGGTTTTGATCGCAACATTGGTTTTTTTAGTTATGGTGATTTCGGGAATTGTGTTATGGTGGCCAAAGCAACGAAAGAATGCAAAACAGCGATTGAGTTTTCAATGGAGATCGTCTACCAGTGTTAAAAGAAAAACATGGGACTTACATGCTGTGATTGGCTTTTATGCTTCTTGGGTGGCATTGATATTTATTATCACAGGTTTAGTATGGGTGCTGCCAGGTTTTGCAAATGGATTTCACAAAGCAATGGGAGGAGAGAAGTCGATGTTGTATCATGAGCCGGTGTCAATAAAAGACAGTTCAAAAGCTTTTCAAGATCCATTGGATTTATTATTTATAAAAGAATGGGAGCGAAGGCATGCATTCAAATCTATTGAATTGCATCCGGTGGAGACAGATAGTTCGAGTATTGTAGTAGTTACGAATGAGTTGGAAGGAACTTATTGGAAAAGTAATTACAGGTATTTTAATCAATACAGTTTAAAGGAACTTCCGGTGACGCATATTTGGGGAGAATACAATGATGCAACGGCGGCAGATAAGGTTTTGCGAATGAATTATGATATTCATGTAGGAGCTATCGGAGGTTTTGCGGGAAAGATGGCGGCTTTTTTGTTTAGTTTGATGATTGCTTCGTTGCCGGTAACGGGGTTTTTGATTTGGTGGAGGAGGTGAAAGGCGTATCTCACCGCAACGAGCGCGAAGAACGCAAAGATGTCGCAACGAGGTTATAAGCCATTTACGAGCCTTCTGATTCCATTTTTGAAAAATTTAGTGTTGAAATTGAGAAGTAATCCTAGTTTGTAACCACCCAATTTTAAATAGGTAATGACTTGTGCTTGATGAATGGGTGCAATGGCTTCTATAGATTTGATTTCTACAACAACTTTGTTTTCAACCAAAAGGTCTAGTCTAAACCCTTTGTCAATTTTTTTATTATCAATATAAACGGAAATGCCCTTTTCCTTCTCAACATAGATTCCCTTTTCTAAAAGTTTATGGTACATGCCTTCCTGATACACGCTTTCCAAGAGGCCGGGTCCTATTTGATTGTGTAGTTCGAAAGCGGTATCAAGAATAATTTGCGAGAGTTCGTTTTCTGTTTTCATTCCGTAAAGCTAATTAGTAGGTGAATTGTACTTGACAAATAAGTTGTAGCATACTAATTGTATTTCCAATTGCTAGTTTCAGGTAGGGCTCTGCGACATCTCTGCGTTCTTTGCGCACTCTGCGGTGAATAGGAAATTTATTTAAATTTGAAAATAATCGTCAATCAACCTTCGCATGCAACTAAAAAACCTCACCCCCGCATACGCCCCGCAGATACTTGAAATATTCAACGATGCCATACTCAACTCCACAGCCCTCTACGACTACGAACCACGCACACTCGAAAACATGAACGCTTGGTTCAAAACAAAAGATGCCGGTAATTACCCCGTCATTGGCCTGGTGGATGAAAACGATCAACTACTCGGCTTTGGATCTTATGGAACCTTCCGCGAACGCGCGGCCTACAAGCCAACCGTAGAGCATTCTATTTACATTCATAAAGATCATCGCGGGAAAGGGCTTGGCAAAATTCTCATGCCTGAGATCATCAATGCAGCAAAATTGCAAGGGTATCACTGCATCATGGCGGGTATTGATGCGTCGAATGCGGTGAGTATTAAATTGCACGAGCAATTCGGATTTAGAGAGGTGGGAGTGATCAAAGAGGTAGGGTTTAAATTCAATCGGTGGTTGGATTTAGCATTTTATCAATTGCTGATCGGGTAAAGCCTGTTCGTAACTCTCCGTATACCATCTTTCAAAAGAATGGAGTTGAAGTTGATGATGAGGCCGAGTTTTATATTGCTTACTTTTAAATAGGTAAGTACTTGGGCTACATGAATTTCATGTATTGCTTCAACTGACTTCACTTCAACAATAACTGAATCTTCTACAACTAAGTCCATTCGATAACCTACTCCTAATTTTATCTCTCCGAGGTATACGGGCAGTGCTTGCTCTTTGGATACTTTTAATCCTTTTTGTAAGAGCAGTATATACAAGGCTTCGGTATAGATACTTTCTAATAGACCAGGACCATATAATTTATGCGCTTCAAATGCTGCATCTAGAATTAACTTTGAAAGTTCATTTTCTTTTTCCATGAAGCAAAAATAGAAATACAATAAATTGTATTTTGGTTGTGTGTTGTTGCTGACAACCCTAAATATTCTTGGAACTCCAGGGTTCTTTTTTTTACGCTACCGCAACGTTTTGAAGAACGCAAAGGTTCGCAACGTGGCAGCTTGATAGTAGAGTCTTTGCGTACCGTTGCGTTCGTTGTGTCTTTGCGGTAGCGTAAACTAAAAAAAATAGAAACCCGCTTTCGATTAATTTCGAAGCGGGTTTTACTAAAAAACTCAATTACTATAAACTTAGAACTTAAAACCCAATCTCACAAACCCTCTAATCCCATTACCCCCCATTTGCACAGCATCCCAAGGGCCACCGGTTTCGTTGTTGAACGCCCATCCGCGAGCAAGAGGATTGATCCCCAAGTCAGGATGCACGTTGAAAATGTTATCAGCACCCCAACCTATATTTACTTTCTTACTAATTGCATAATTGAAATACAAATCACTCACCAACTTGCCGTTGTAATTGTACTGATCAGGAACATATTTAGCAGGGTCAGCATCAGAAGGTACTTGAGGATTGATTCCCAATCCATCTTCTCCATAACCCAACAACACCACTTTCCCGAAATAGGTGAACCGTGTTCCAATAGTAAACTTGTGAATTCCGTATTCAAAGTTGAAAGCAAACTTACTATTAGGCGCACTCGCTAATACAAACTTCTCTTCTCGGTCACTGAAGAAAGTTTTGCGATGATCTTCTGTATCATTCAATTTTGCAGGTACATTCACCTGGTCGATGGTCATCTTCTGGAAGTTTGCTGTAAACAATCCCTTGAAACTTCTGCCACCGGAAAGTTTTTTGTTGTAATCAATTACGATGTCAACGCCACGGTTGTTGGTGTTCACGGCATTAGCGAAGAATTGTGCAAGACTCACATTCAACCCTTGCATGGCTGAAATTAATCCTGCGTCAAGGGTATTGTCGTCAACACTGAATTGACCACTCAATACTACTCTGTCTTTTATTTTCACCCAATATCCATCAATGGTTACATTCCAATTCTTTGAAGGTTTCCAAGTGAAACCTAAGCTGGCATTCACTGATTTCTCTTGCTTCAAGTTTGGTATACCCGCTGCTTTTGTGATAGGGCTGTAGTTTGGAGCAATCTTAACTTCCGCAATATTACCACCTTGTACTGTAGTGAACGTTGAACTAAAATTGATCTGTTGCAAAGAAGGTGCACGGAAACCGGTACTTACGCTACCTCTGATATTGAAATTGTCAGCTGCTTTTATTTTGCCCGCCAGTTTTGCATTTAAGGTTGAACCGAAATCACTGTAGTGCTCAAAGCGCAAAGCAGATTCAAGGAACAATTTCTTGGTAACATCCCATTCGCCATCAGCATAAAATCCAACAACGGTTCTATTCGCAGTTACTACATCTGATGGTTGATAGCCAGGGAAACCTTGAGAACCGGTTGCTTTATCTCCGGTTGGATCATAATTCTTATACGACGCTTCTTCACCGGCAAACAATTTATATTGTTCAGCTCTGAATTCAGCTCCAAAGGCAAGATTGAATTTTTTGGAAAGCTCTTTGTTCATATTTAAGTTAACCGTGTTCTGTGAGAAGCTAAAGCCGCCGTCATCGAAATGAGTTTGACTAGCGCCTTTGGAAGCATTGAAGGTTTTATCACCGTAGAAATGAAACTTATTTCTACCATAACTATTGCTTAAATCCCAGTCCCAGCCTCCGCTTGTTTGTCCTTTAATGCCTCCTGAAATGGAAAGGTCTCCAATATTGGTTTGAATATGAGGATTATAGAATGTATCAGCATCAGCAGTTACTTTCATGATAGAAGGCACATAAATCAAAGTTCCATTTGCATTAGTTGGAAAGCGATCGGGTCGAGCGCTCCAGTTTCTTGTGAAAGCGAAAGCATCGCTTTTCTTTCCATTGTAACCGCCGAAAGAATAGAAAGTGGCTTTTGTGCCTAAAATCGGCAATTCCATATTGTAAAACAATCCACCGCTGGTAACACTTCCATCGCCATGAGCGCGACGGTAAATATTGGTGTACATGAATTCACTGCTATTGGCGTTGGTATCCAAAGCCTGACGGAATGTTTTTCCTTGGCTGATAAAATTGGCAGTTAAGTTGATGAAGCCACCTTGTTGACCCACTTTAAATCCGTAGTTGCCATTAAAATTTACATTTTTACCGTCAATAGCGCCTTCGTAAATGTATTGATTGTAATCTCTTTTGAAATAGGTATTGTACTTCTTGTCATAATAGCCACTTGTGCTAATTGAGCCGGTAAATTCTCCGGTCGTTTTCTTAAGAACGAGGTTAATTACCCCTGCAATAGCATCCGACCCGTATTGAGAAGAAGCACCGTCTCTAAGAATTTCAACACGGTCAATAGCTCCCATTGGTAGGGCGCTCAAATCGGTGCCTGAGTTACCTCTACCGCGCGTTCCAAATACGGCTACAAAAGCGGTTTGGTGGCGGCGTTTACCGTTTACCAGAACAAGGGTTTGATCGGGGCCCAATCCGCGAAGCGTAGCCAGATCAATATGATCGGCACCGTCACTACCACTTTGTTTGTTATAGTTGAAAGAGGGGGCGGCGTAGTTGAGAATAGAAGTAATGTCGGTACGGGCTGTAGTAGCAGAAATTTGACCAATGTTAACGAGGTCAACGGGTACCGGAGTTTCAATTTTTACGCGTCCGGCACGGCGCGTACCTACTAACACTACTTCACCGAGTTCTTGTGCAGTGGCGTCTAGACTGATTTCCAGCGTGGTTCTACCCGCAACGGCAAAGGTGGTGGTTTTATACCCTACGGCACTAATTTGTAATTCATCATTGGCAGCAGCCGTCACGGTAAAGCTTCCATCGGAAGCCGTACTAACTCCTTTTTTAGTGCTCACTACTTGAACAGAGGCGCCGGTAATTCCTTTGCCTGTTTTGGAGTCCAGTACTTTACCGGATACCGTAGTAGATTGTGCAAATGAAAACAAGGATAAGAGCATGAAGCAGAACGTGATGGCGATTCTCATATTTGACTGTTTGGTTGGAAATAAAGGTAAGGAATCTCTGGGCTATAAAGTGTAATTCAAGTGGAATACAATTAACTTAAAAGACTTGAAAATAAATTGCTCTTTACCGCGGCGGCGCAGCGATCGCAACGGTAACGCAGCGCTGGCAGTCTATCTATATTTCCTCCTAATTTTCACCACAGATACCGCAGATTACAACAGATTCTCACAGATTAGCCTCCGATATTCAATCATTTTGACTGTTCAAGTTAAACCGCAGCGGCGCAGAGATCGCAGCGATAACGCAGCGCTAACCCCTGCTCATCTCCCTGTTCTTTCCCTGTATTTCCTCGTTCTTCGTCTCCTCTCATCCTCGTTCCTGTATTACCCCCTGTTCTTCTCCCTGTTCTTTCTCTGTATTTCCTCGTTCCTCGTCTCCTCTTATCCTCGTTCCTGTACTTCGGCTGTTCAATTCTTAATTCTTAATTCCTAACTCTTAATTCTCAATTATTCTTACCTTCCTACTCCAAACGGTTCACTACATGAATCCTGCTATTCGAAAATCACTTGGTTGGTCGTTTTTTGCCACTGTTATCGTTTACTTCTTAATGAGGAAGATTACGAATGGAATTTCGGGTCGAGAGATCGTGGATTTTGAAATGGCCAAAACTCCCGAAAGAGCGGCAGAACTCACCAAAATTTGGACGCCCGAATACCAACAGCACTTTGTAAACGGCATTTACATCGATTTTCTCTTTCTTATTTGCTATACCATTATGCTTTACAGCGCCGCCCGATTTTTCGGAGAACTCTCAAAGCATTATGTTCTCCGCAAAGCAGGTAACTTCTTCGCTGTTCTTTCCATTATCGCCGGTATTTGTGATATCGTTGAAAACATCGGAATGCTAATTACTATTAAAAAGCAAGCCTATACTACCATGGTGCACTTAACCTACGATATGGCTTTGGTAAAATTCTCCATCATTTTAATAGTATTGTTGTTCTCCATAATAGGGTTTCTATTCTTCCTGCTTAGTTTAACTGAGAGAAAAAAGTACCGAATTTAAATGGCAGCAAGTTTTAAGAGATGGTTGGTCGGTTTGATCAATAAATGGTCTTCTTCTCCCGATGAATCCAAAGTTCATAAGGCGCTCGATGAATTATTGAAAGATACTTGCAACTCCGAGTCGATAAGAGGCCTGGCCATTCCTTGCGATCCCGAAAGCAAATGGGTGATCGTTTCCGATCAGCACAAAGGTGGCGGCGACCGAGCCGACGATTTTCTTCCGGCCGCACCTGCCTATCTCAAAGCGCTCGATTACTACTATCAAAACGGTTTCACACTTATAAACAATGGCGACGCAGAAGAACTTTGGGAAAGCAATCTGAAAAAAGTTCTCTCGGTTCATCATGAATCTCTACTCGCAGAAAAGAAATTTTATGCTGCAGGCAGGTATTATCGCTTGTTCGGAAATCATGATGAAGAGTACGCTGTAAAAAATGCAACAAGGCAAACTTTGGACGAATTGATGGGAGGGAAGCTTTGGTTTTATGAAGCACTTTTACTTCAATTTCCCGATCAACAATATTTTATTGCGCATGGGCATCAGGGTGATATTCGTTCCGACGGAAACCCATTTAGCAAATGGGTTGTAGCGAACATTTGGTCGCCCATTCAACGACTGCTGAAAATCTCTATTAATTCACTCTCTGATTCGCTCGACAATATTTCCTTACACAATGAAATCATGTACCGATGGTCGGCACAACAGCAAGTGGGAATGAATTTAGTAGCGGGTCATACGCACCAACCCATTTTTCAATCGCTTACCCACTTCGATCAATTGATCATTCGCTTAGAAAAAGTTACAACAGAAGAAGAACGTAACCATATTCTATCAGAATTGCACCGTATTCGAAATCAATTCCCTAAAGACTACCAACCGCGTCGCCCCGAAAAACCCACTTACTACAACAGTGGTTGTTGTTGTTTTGACGACGGTGATATCACCTGTTTAGAAATTACCGCATCCGGGGTGAAGTTGGTGAAGTGGAAGGAGGGGAGGGTGGAGTTGGCGGGAAACGAGGAGATACAGAGAAAGAACAAGGGGAGGAACAGGGGGTAGCGCTGCGTTGCCGCTGCGATCGCTGCGCCGCTGCGGTGAAAAAAAAAAATTAAAAATTGAACAGCCAGAATAAAAGGTAGAGTAACACTTCGCGGGCTTCGCGCTCTCTGCGGTGAACCCCCTTTTTTCATTACCTTACAACACCTAAAGCCCAACACCCAACTATGAATCGCTTTCCATCCCTCGATATTTTCCGCGGTGCTACCGTAGCACTCATGATACTCGTGAACAACCCCGGAAATTGGGGGCAATTGTTTGAACCGCTGGCACATGCACCTTGGCATGGTTGCACACCTACCGATTTGGTATTCCCCTTCTTTCTTTTTGCAGTAGGCAATGCTATGAGCTTTGTAATGCCGAAATTAGAGCAAGCCGGAACTGCAGCGGTGATGAAAAAAGTATGGAAGAGAGTGATCATCATTTTTGCCATTGGACTCTTTCTGAATTGGAGTCCATTTATCAAATGGGATGGAGAAAATCTAGTTTTTAAATATTGGGTAGACCCTAAGAATCCCGAAAGCGGTATTCGTATCATGGGGGTATTACAAAGAATAGCCTTGGCTTATGGCTTTGCAGCGATGGCTGCCTATTTCCTGAAAATTCGTGGCAGCGCTTATTTAACAGTTGTTATTTTATTAGGGTATTGGCTGGTTTGTATTCTAGGCAACAGTGCCGATCCGTATAGTTTAAATGGTTGGTTTGGAACAGCAATCGACAAGAATATTCTTGGAGTAGCGCATTTGTACAAAGGTGAAGGACTGCCTTTTGATCCGGAAGGACTGATGAGCGGGTTCACTCCAATTGCCCAGGTGTTGTTTGGATATTTCGTAGGGCATTATATACAAAGTAGTGGAAGAAGCTATGAAATGTTAGCGAAGCTGCTCATGGCCGGAGTGTTATTGGTGGCATCGGGTTATGCTTGGGATTTCGGATTCCCGATCAATAAGAAAATTTGGACCAGTTCATATGTGTTGTACACGAGCGGTCTTGCAACAGTGATACTATCAGTTTTGCTATACTTAATGGAATTCAAAAAAGCATCCGGTTGGTGGGTTAAATTCTTTGATGTGTTTGGGAAGAATCCACTTTTCATATTTGTACTCAGCGGATTTTTGCCCAGAGTAATTGCGCTATTCCGTTGGGAAACGGGAACAGACGAAGCCGGAAAAAAGCTCTATACCAGCGCCCTGCCTTGGTTCTACGAGCATGTATGCAAGCCCGTTAGTTCCAACCTAAAAATCGGGTCCTTCCTTTATGCACTCGTATTTCTGGCATTCATGTGGAGCTTGGCGTATTGGATGGATAAGAAGAAGTGGTATGTGAAAGTGTAATTAATAATTAAAAATTAATAATTAATAATGGAGCAGCCGGGGGTAATTAATAATTAATAATTAATAAGTAATAATTAATAATGAAACAGCCGGAAGGAGGCTGGTTTTGCGAAGCAAAAGCAGTCAAGTCTATCCCGTGAGGAACGATACGGGACAGGCGAAGCTGCTGCGGGAAACGAGGAAAAACAACAATGCTTTGCGACTCCTTTGCGCACTCCTATGTTTGCAAAGAGGTAAAATATAGGTGATTTTACGAGACAGTGAATACCAATTAGTTTTGATGAATAAAGTGAAAAAGAGTGAGAGCTGATTGCGCCTAAACAACTCTAG